>NZ_JAVGWM010000002.1:0-976276 GCF_032490435.1 Asticcacaulis aquihabitans | reverse complement strand
CAGGTTGCTAGGTGTAACTCGGGCTAACCCCACTGGCACCGGGTTTACCTACGATGCTGTTAACCGCCTAACCAGCATGACGCAGGATTTCGCGGGAACAGGCAACGACATCACTTGGTCGTTTAGCGGTCGCAACCCGGCAAACCAGATTACCAAATGGGACGCATCGAGCACAGTTTATGATTACAAGGAAGCAGCTAGCGCCACGACCAACAAAACCTATGACGGCCTGAATCGCGATGCCGGTATCGCTGCCCTGTCGGGCGGCTATGATGCGCGCGGCAATATGACCTTCGATGGCGTGCGGACCATGACCTATGATCTGGAAAACCGCCTGAAGACCGTTTCGGCGCCCGGCATCAGCCTGCAACTCGACTACGATCCCGAAGGCCGCTTGTCCAAGCTGACCTCTTCCGGGGCGGTGACAAGCTTCCTCTATGACGGCGTCAACCTGATCGGCGAATATGACGGCGCCGGCAATATGACCAAGCGCTATATGCATACCCTGGGCACAGACCAGCCCTGGGTGGAGTTCAGCGGCTCGGCGGTCGGTCTAAGTAATGCCACCTATCTCTATGCCAATTACCAGGGCAGCATCATCGCCACGGCCGACGGTAGCGGTAACCTCACCAATCTCTACAAATACGGCCCCTATGGCGAGCCCAAGGACGGCAACAATGTCGATAGCTGGTCGGGTGAGCGCTTCCGCTACACCGGCCAGATCATGATCCCCGAGGCCAAGCTCTACTACTACAAGGCCCGCGTCTACGATCCCATCGCCGGACGGTTTCTCCAGACGGATCCCGTAGGATCAAAAGATGACCTGGACCTATACGCATACGTAAAAGGGGACCCTGTTAACCAAGTTGATCCAGACGGCCAACAGACTGTGCCGTTAGGTCAAACTGGAATGTCCGACCGAAATTATTTGTCGATTATGGGGGGATTTAAGGCCATCGGCGATTACATTGCTTCTCATCCTGGGCAAACCATCGAGCTTATCGGAAATATTGTTCAAGGCGCTGGTGTACTCACGGTAGATCCTGCGCTGGCTGGTCTGGGAAACAAAACCGCAGCAGTTGGAAATTTCGTAAAAAATACTAGCGGTGAGCTCGGCACAGCGGTTCCTGTAACGCCAACAAACACAAACCCTTATAAGGGCCCAATTGATCAGCCGGTCGTAGTGGTAGACAAAAACTCGAATGCGATCCCAGTAAAAACAGGAGAGCAAATAAAAGGTAGTCCAAATGGAGACTATCAGCAGGTTGTGGGGCCTGGAGGTCCTACAGGAACCCGAATGGATAGAGGTGGCCATAAGAACCAGTCAGACCCGGCAGCTCAACAACCGCATGGTCATGTCGATAAGGTTACACAGCCTGATGGAAATCCACATTTGCCTATATACTAGGAGGGCTAGATGAGCAAATTTGACTACGACGATTCTGTTTTTATAAAGCCTAACTCAGTGTTTCCGGAGCGCGCTAAAACACTGGCGTCGGTGGTTGGGGTTTTTGAAGATAGGAAGAGGTGGGTATTTCCTGAATTCCCGCCCGGGGTAATTTACACGGTAGAATTTGACGATGGGGTCGCGGTTGAAGTGCACGAATCTCATCTGAGCGCTTGGGCAAGCAGGAGCGACGGTTAAGGCACGATCACGATAAAGGCAAAGGCGATAGGGGGCTAGCCCCCCACATAACAGGCTTTAGCGCAGAAGCGGGAAGCGCGCATCCACACATATGAGATGAGGAACCAGTGTGTAGCTGTATTTACAAAATAAACTGCAAAGAACGCCGACTTTAGGCGGACGCTGATTCTTGTGGGCGCGCAAAATACTTACTTCAAATTGCCATTCACCCGCCGCTTGAAGCTTTTTGCCCTACAGGTATATTGATAGCAGCACAAAAGGCGTCCAATATTATGGTAAAAATTGCAATGTAGCACTTGTTCTCATTAACGTTATTTGTTAACAAGTTCTCGCTTTTAGTGTTTTAACCAAATAAAGTGAGGCTAGATCCCATGTGCAAAATTGTATTGTCTTTATTTGCGGTCTTGTTTTTGAGTTTGGCGCCGGCGCCAGCAAATGCAATGACACAATGTCAAGTCAAGATGTTGCGTGTATGGGCGGATAGTAACGGTGTCGTTTGGTTCGATTTCGCTAATAACACTGGCGTTGGCATAGGCGCCAATAATTCAGGGCGGGAGGCCATGATGTCTTTGGCCGTGACGGCATTAGTTTCGGGTCGCGACGTCATCTTGCGTTATCAAGCTGACAATGCAGACTGCAATGTCACCCGGACTGATTTTCTTGGCATGTACCTTCTTTGAATCTATGTAAAAGCCACAATAGACCAAAATCATTGCGATAGTTCGTTTTGCCAATCGTTCTGTCAGTTTTGCGAATATTCACTGATATATCGTGGCCTTCTCTTTTAGCGTGACTTCACCTCCAGATAGGGGCTATCGGCGAGGCGCACCGCAGCTATAGGTCTTCGTCTGCGCGCGCGGCCGATGGACAGGACGCCTGTTTCAGTCGCATTTCGCCTCGGTCGCCATAGATGAAAAGGATATAACCCCGGCGCAAATTCGACATTTGATACCCTGTCACTGAAATCTGGAATGGCCATTCTAGGCTGTGCCAAATTTCCGTTTTGCGTGTTGACTCGATACATCGCTCATGGGAAATTCAGGTGAAATGGTAACGACTATTTGGGGGAAGGTATGAGAGTTAAGACTGTCGCCAGTGTACGCGTTCGTAGTTTGATAGCGGCCGTCGGGTTGTTGGCGTGTTGCGTCAACCAGCCTGCATTGGCAGGCTCCCGCATCATGATTAACGACGCGTCGACCCTTCAATATGCGGTGCAAGACGGTAAGGTTTACTTGAGAAACCTTCAATCGTTCGATGCTAGTTGGCTACCGTGCTGCTACAATTATTGGATAGACCTGTCGACTGACAGCGGCAAAGCTCAGTTTTCAGCTCTCCTGGCTAGCAAATTGTCCGGGAAGAGACTGAATTTCTGGAAGATAGATCCCAGTACGCCTGGCCCCATTGACATTGCCGGGGATTTTGACTGATCCTGCACTGAAAAGATAGTATTGCATTGAAGCTCCGGACAGATGCCCGGAGCTTTTTCTGTCTAAGTTCAGATCCGGAAAGGCGCGAATATGTCGCCATTCTTGACCAAGGCCGCGTCCCGCCCAAGTGGAGCGTGTGGGTGCGCACAAGCAATATATCCGGCATCACGGATTATCGCTTCAAAGTGTTTGCACTTCAACGCGATTTTCACCCGCGCACTGATCCTTCGGCATTGCATGCTTTAAACCACAGACTGTTCAACGAAAAATCACCGCGGGTACGTTCAAGTACGGCGAGAAAGGCATACAAAACCGCTCATGATCAAAAGAGGACCTCGACCTCGATGCCTGACGATACTGATTAAACGTCGGGCTTGATTTGGCCTGGGCGATATGTGCCTTTGACTATCTGTCCTGTCTATATAAAAGCGGTTTCTATACCATTGTGCATCAGTTGCCTTGCGCGAAAATCTGGATAATCGTTATTCGTGGCTCGGTGCCACACCCTGTTGTCACACCGGGATCGTAGTTGATGATAACATCGACGCCCGCGGTTAAAGCGGTCAGCGTGACAGACAATATGCTTTGGTCAGCACCGGTATCAGGAATTCGGAAGGCTTGAATTTGGCCATTGTCTTTTCTCTTCAACAGCATGGTTCGGCATGATGGCGATATATGTCCTTCTGTCGCGACAACTTGTCCTCTCACTTCGGCAGCAGTGGCCGTTGAGATTGAGAAAGAAAAAAATATCCCCAGCAGTAAAAGGTACCTCATGTAGATCTTATCTTTCTAATATTGGATGGGCAATTAGATATAAACCGCGCCAGATTTGTTGAGGACCGATTTGTAGAAGTTTCGTTACTACCTCTTCGGCGCCGAGAACGGCGTAACACATTTGCTCAACCGCTTCCAACCGCCTTTTACTACTCGAGATTGTGTAAAGACGAAACAGCACGGTCAACTTAGGGGGGGCTATCTGCTGATGATGGCGTTCCAAAGGTTCATTGGCGAGCACGCACCAAGTACCTGTCGGAAGCACGAAATGCCCATCGTCGCAAGCACCAGAACATACAGAGGGCGGCTGGAAGGCATTGTTATCTTTCAAAATTCTTTCGATTCGGTTTCTAAGGATCTACGATTACCGAGATGACCTGGGGACGGTTGAGATAACAGCCATCGATCGTCAGCTTCACCTGTTTATGCATCGAATAGGCGGTGATCGCTAGTGACGATAGCAATTGGTTACCAGCCAATGTCGAGGGAACAATATATCCGTCGGTAAGGGAACAGCCTGCAGGGTTCTGGAATGGAATATCGAGCGCTATACGCAGATCTGGCGTGGTCCATCCTCCCGCCAGCATGGTAATATTGCCCGCAGGGGTATCCGTCGGCGTCGCATTCGCCGACAAAGCTACAACGTTCAACACAATCGTCATTGCCAGAACAATTCGGCTACTGATTTTGAAGGCCCGCACTTTTTCTCCAATCCTGACGGATGATGTATGTTTCAGTCAATACCAACTATCCAGCGATGGCACCCCTTTGTTCGTGCTTTTGTGCCAATAGACACAATAGGGACAATTCCACATAGGTTCTGCCCGGGCAAGGGACGTATCGCGACATGAGGTTTCGGGGAAAATATTGTATTATTATGGGAGTTTCGAATTTTTTGCCCCCCCCAAAGCAATAAAAACCGATAAGACAATAGAGCTTGCGGGACAGGATTTTGGCAAGTGAAATTAAAAAAAACACCCCTATTATCTCTATGCAGTTACCGCTTAAGCGGTAAATTGTGACCCGCCCGCTCTTGGCGACAACAGCCTCTTCGCCGTTGTATCATTTCTCACTCCATTGATGACGATTGTGTCGTCCAGGCTTTAGTATCTACAGTTAAGACGAGCATCTGCAGGCGTAAGCTTCCCTGGGACAGTGATGTGGCTGTTATTGCGCCTCCGTTACGCCATTAATCCATGTCTGAGGCTGGCGAGCCTAGCAGAGTTTGCGCGAACGCTGTGGAAGGCAGCACATTCCGCGCATCCAACCATGAAGAGAACCTTGGCACCCAAGCAGCGGCATTGGCGTCATGAACAGTTATAAAAATCAGGTAACGCGCTGCCCTCGAAAGCAAATGAGACACGATAAATCTTCGGGCTAACAGCCCCCTACTTTTATGATGAGAGGGTACCATTTGCCTACTGTTCATTGATCTCCCACGCTGTTAAGTTGCACGTCATGCACGCCCGACGCAAATATCCGTGACGCCTGCCGGCTGCAACTCAGGGGAATAAAAATGAAATTGAAGCTATTTGTGCTTTCGACAATCTTGCTGTCGATGGCGTCGTTGTCCGCCCATGCAACTGTTGCGGCCAACGCCCATGTTACGACGATCTCGCAAACTCGCACAGGCATCGTGGATGTGTACCTGGATGTTGCGCGAACGAATTTGCCAGCTTGTGCAGGGTCTAACACCACGGTTTTCCGGTTCGATGCGACAACGACCGAGGGGCAGGCCTTACTGGCATCATTCCTGGTAGCCTACACGGCAGGTCACCTGATAGATGTTACGGGGTCGGGTACGTGTGATGCGGGCGGCGGCGCAGTCGAGTCGATCTCATACATCTCTATCAGGAAGCAGTAAACCGGTGCTTTCACGGGGCATCTTTAGGGGAGTGATAGAACAACTACAGTAGTGAAAGCTGTAGATGTTGAGTTGCCTAAAAACGATTGTTCATCGCCGTTTCCGATCATCTAGCTCATATTGTATGTGTTCGGCTTTTTACTACGAAAATTCATCCAGCGCCAACGATCTAAATCAGTCTTTTGCAATCCGAATTTAAGCCACCACACTTCGTTTTTGAATCCCAATTCTAAAAACCCTTCTTAATGAAGACAATTCTAAGATTGCAGTGAATATAGGCATTTAGGAATGGGCAGGTTTTTGATCTGGATTGCAGGGCCGGCGCCATTGCCGGGGCAACCGCGTTATCCAATCCAGTCAAAACAAATTCCTCAGCGAGAGGCTATATGTCGCAATTTCTTGCCACAACCGATGGGCGCGCTTTTTTCGAACAAGGCGGTACCCAAGATGCGCGCCCGGGCTGTGCCACGCCTAAGCGTTGGGTCATCGACACCGCCCGGGAACGTTCCATGCAGCCATCGCCATTTAAGTTTATAGCCTATAACTTCAAGCACCTTGCGATATATCAAAAGAGGTTCAGACGACGTTAATACCCACAATTTGCGGGCGGTTCTGTACGCAGCCATTCAGGACCAGCTTTACATCTGAGCCTGTAGCATGTGCCGTTATAACAACTGACGTGACCGCTTGAATAGATGTTGAGGTATAGCTCATCATATAGGACGAGGCATCTGAGCAATTATCGGGATTGCTTACAGGAATGTTCATCTGGACGGAGAGGTTAGGGTTATCCCAACCAATACTATAAGACGTTATTTTTCCTGCCGGAGTCGTTGTGTAGGCCATAACGGGGCTCGCATTGCCAGCGAGTATAAGAAACGCTGCGGTAAGGTGTAATTTTTTCATTGGGTTCCCGTTCTTGAGCGGCGGCTTAAAGTGTTTCAAAATATGATGGCGACTGATGACTTGTGTTTTTCCGCGAAAATGAGCTGTATCATTTTCCGTAAACGGTATCTAGCTGCTGCTAATTTGGTTGCGCAGACCTCAAAGTCCGCTCGTGGACGTGTAGCTTACAAGCGTTTCGCGCCGGGTTAGGTACTATTGCCAGTCTAGCTTCCCGATATCAGTAGGCGTTGTCGGCACCCCCCAATGATCAAGCCAATCATGGCACCCAGGACCATTATGACTAGTCGCCGCAGGAGGCTGGATAGCCTAGTAGTTTTTTACAGCCTCGACTTCTTCGCGCGCCACGGCGCGGGCGAGCATCAGGCCTAAGGCGATACATGCAGATCGTAAAACTTCGTGGCAGATGTGCCCAGCATTCGTATGCCCAGATAATCTGATGCACTATTCCAGTCACATCTTCTCGGCGAGCCGATGGCAAACCAGAGTGCTGGCGATCTCGCGTTGACCGGCGTCTTGCGCTGAGCGGCCGCGATTGGCGCAAACATTTCCCCAAGTCAGGAGAGCTGGTGCGAGTACTGTGAGGGGTAACCTTGATGAACAATCTTCATTGCCCCTGAGCCACGGCCGCGCCCATTCCGCGCGATCCATACTCGCTAAAGGTCTATAGGCAGCACTATGGCAGGGCGCGTTGCCCGTTCTCAAGGTGTCGCGACACCTATGGAATTTCCCGTTCCATTATTGGTGACGTTTGTAATGTTGTTAACATAGGCGTTGCCGAGAACGGTCACGTTTGTCGAGGCGGTTTGCAACCAGATAGCGGTTGTCTGCCCTTGGAAGGTATTCCCTGAAATTACCGACGGCTGGTTGTTCACAACGGTTCCAATTATAATTGCATTCTGGCCAGATTTCATCGGATTGTCATACGTGAAATTATTACCTAAAGCGGTTAAGCCGGCACAACGTGTACAAAGGACGCCTGTGTTGCCTGCTGACACGTAGAAATAATTGTTACTCAGCGAAACCTGATCTATCTCCGTTCCCAAATTTATCTGGTTCGCGGAAGTGTTGAACTGTGAATTAGTTACCGACAATTGTGATAGAACGCCGGCTTGGCCGGGTGGGCTGTATATGCCCGTGTTACCGTTTGTGAAATTCGTATTGCTGATTTGAACGCCCTGAATGTACGGGCCATACTGGAATCCAACTCCTTCATTGAAGAACCCAGTATTCGAAACGTTATAAACGATCCCATACTTGTTACCACCAGATGCGACGCCATTCACAGACAGGCCGACTCCGAGGTTCCCTGTCGCCTCTCCATAGAAAAGGTTGCCGTCGAACAACGCGTTTGACACACCGCTTAGATAGACGCCAAACCCCCAATATTGGGAAGCCTGCCCCCCGTCGTCACCGCGAAACGTCACACGACTAAAGTCGTTTTGCCCGAAATTTCCCTCTTGTACTGAGTTCTGAGCGAATACAGCCGTCGTTCCGCCCCTTCCGCCCGTCGAAAACGTCAGCGATGAAAAATGAAATGAATGCCGTGAATTGCTCATGTTGTACACAATCCCTGAGCCGGACGGCCAATACAGAATTGTTGCGTCTTGTCCCGCGCCGAACATGCTCACAGAAAACGGAGCGCTGGCGGGAAAGGTGTAAGGTAAAGGCGAGTCGAACCTGTATTTGCCGGCACCAAACTGTATACAGCCACCATTTCCTCCAAGGGCCGCTAGAGCTGATGTCACTGCGGGTTTAGAATCGATACCTCCGGTGGGATCCGCACCATAAGCGTCTGCAAGCAGGCACGCAGAGGCACCCGAAGTCGTCGTGGACGGCGTTGTCGAGATCCGTGGGGAAATGGAACTGCTTTTCGGCGGCTTAGAACCGTCATCGTGGCAGCCACACAATATGGGGACCAAAGCCAGATAAACGACAGAAGATAGGCTTTTGGCCAGTTGTGCTCGCATCATATCCCCCAAACGGCTTGCTGCCCTAGGTTGATTTAGCTGCCACCTTGACGAATAGCAAGAGATTCGAAGGTGCTGGCGGAGTAAAATGTGACCTATGGCCCCCTTGAGGACCTGCCCCTCAAGACTGGATGACTTACTCGTTGGCCTAAAACTGACATGCAGAAGCCGTTTTGCTCGTTTTCGATCGTACGATTGTTACCTATTTTCCCTCTTGAATGTTTTGAGTGCATCATTATCCCGCCACCGGCGACCGCGGCATGACAGCAAGATTTTGCGCACTTCCAGCGCGAATTAATTCAGAAAAAAACACTGGCAGCGCGCATTTCATAGATGAGACGGAGATACCCATTTTCGCGAAAAGTCCCGCGGCAAAATTGTATTGGCGACGATTTTCACCTCGGTTGCCGGCTTTCCATTTGTTGACGCCAGGAATCGTTATGCGATGAGCTTCGTGTTCATACCCTTTGAGGGGGACACGCTGAACCAAATTCGGACTGTTGCATGTATTCGCGGTTTGATGGTTATCGCTAGGTTTTCATTATGTCTTATTGCGCTTTCTGCTCATGCCTGGGATCTTACTCCTTCGGGACAGATTACGCGGATGTATTTTGCCAATCCATCCAGTCCAAGTTCACTAATGGTGAGCCTTAAGAAACATAAGTCTCAGCGAGTTCAAGAGTACAACGCACAGATTAGTTTTTACGATAACGCGGAGTATCGATGGGGTTGGTAGAGGCGTCTGCACAATCCGCCAGGGTTTTTAGAACCCTCCACTCGTCCAAATCTCCAGGATCGACTCTCCGCGATATTCCCGTCACAGTTATATTTATATTACAGGGTCAGATCAAATTTAAACGATCCGAAAACAAAACATGACCACGAAATTGCTACAAAAAATTACTTTACTTTGGAAATCCTTTAATTATGTAATACAATAAAAAGGATGCCGCAACTATAGAAGAAGAAATAATAAATATTTTATAATGATAAAAAATTTCTTCATTGCCGAAATTTAAAATATACGCCCTTTTAAAATAGAACACAAAAGAACCCAACACTAAAACGGTTAATACCGTCAAAAGCCTTTTTAATATATTCATTGCCAACCCTTCAATAATAGGAAAATAAATCATTACCCGCATTGCGCACGCATCGCGTCGGCTTGAGCTTTCATCTTCGCAGCCCGCCTGAGTTCGCTATCCCTCATCTGCTGCGCGCCGGACTTCATCCCTTTCTGGACCATAGCGGAAATTATGTTTCCCTTAAGCCATTTGCCGAACTTAAAAGTTCCTTTTAGAGCCTCAGTAGCATCGTTAGTATATTCAGTTCCTTCTTTTAGATCGAAACTCATATCGACCAAATTTTCATACTCTTGCCAGAAAGAAGCCCCGCCTGCCGAGGCTTTGGCTTCATGATCATAGTAGGCCGGGTCATCAAACGACGTTGCCATACATTTACCAGTCGCTCCCCAAGCGGGAGTTTTTTTACTACGCCGCTTGGGTCCTGTTACAACTACGATAACTGGAGGGTCATTGGGGCCGTAGTAATGGGCAGTCTGCATTGGGGGGGCCAAAGAACCGCGGGGCGGTCCGTCCACAGTTACGCATGTTGTATCCGCAGGGCAGTTCTCGTTTGTTTGCAGCCCCCATGGATCTGTGTAGTTGATAGGATCGTTGTGAACGTAGCTATAGACATTCATTCCATCGCCGTAACCTATCGGATCGGTCTGTATGAAGCGCCCGAGCGTCGGCGAGTACATACGGGCCTTATAGTAATACAGGCCAACCTCGGGAAGATACATCTGACCCGTATACTGGAAGCGGCCCAGATTACCAGCCGCAGGCAGCCCATACTCATCGTAGGTATTGTTCGCTAGAGACGTTCCCGAACTGTCCGTAACACTTGTGATCGATCCCTGAATATCAGAAGTCAGATAACGCAACCCCGTATCCGTAGCCCCCTCATACCAAAGCAGCGGCTGGTCTTGACCGGGACCGTGGACATACCGCCGCTGGAGAGTACCGGAGGCATTGTATTCGGCGATCGCGTCGGTTCCATCATACAAGAACTTCGTCGTCGTTGTTGAGTTCGCGACGCTGAGTAATCGGTTCGCGGCGTCATAGCCGAGCGTAACGCCGCCCGTCAGGCTTGTCAGCATATTGTTGAGGTTATAGCCGTAGGTGTACGCCCCGTCCGAGGTCATATTGCCACGGTTATCATAAACAGGCGTTGCAGGTCCCGCCGCACTGATACGGTTCAGGCCATTCAGCGTGTAATTGGTAGTCGAGGCGGCCGGCACGACATAATCGAAGACAGTGTTGCTGTTCGTGCGCTTGTTGATCTTGCTGTCGGTCGTGTATGTGTAGGCCGCCGTATTATCGTAGGCGGTCCCGCCTATATTGTTGACCAACGAGTTGATACGGGACGACGCATCAAAGCCGTACGAAGTCTGGACCGGGTACGAACTCGCACCGCGATAGATTTGGGTCAGGCGACCGTAATTGTCGATCGGGAACTGCAACTGAGTGACCGGCGTCGCACTATTGTAGGACACGCCCTGACTTAGTAAATGACCGTCGTTATAGTAGCTATAGCTGACATAGAAGGGAACACCGCCCGACGATGGATAGATCAACTTGCTACGACGGCCATAGGCATCGTACTCGTAACTCACCGTACCCATCGATTGCGCGTCGGACAGCAACTGCCCCATGGCATTGTAGGTGTAGGTTTCGGTCAGGCCATTGTTGGTGTGCGTCTTCAACTGATCGAAATTGTCGTAGGTGAACGATTCGGCAATTGTTCCGGTTTTGCCGCTGATCCGTCCATCCGCGTCATAGCCATAGGTCGCCGTCTCACCGGTGCGCAGTGTCAGGGACAACTGGCGCGCCCCGGAATAGGCAATTGTCTCACAGTCGGCGGTATTTGGCACCATTCCGTTTGAGGCTGTCGGGAAGCAGGCCTTGCTCAGGCGGTTGAGGTTGTCGTAGGTGAAGCTGGTCTTGTTACCCTTGCCGTCAGCAGACGTTGCCAGGGTACCGTTGTTGGTATTGTAGGTGTTGACCACGTCATCGGCCTGGACGGTCGTGCCATAAGCGCTGGTCTGCGTGAGAACCGCACTGGTCAGATCATAGGTATATTTGGTGATCTTGTCCGGTCCATCTGCACCAGCCGTGCCCAATGTGCAGGCATCTGTCGGCAGTGACGCGAAGACGGCCGGATTGAGGCGCTCGGCCGTGCAACTGACCCGCAACATATTGTCATAAGTTGTCTGAACCACTTGGCTAGGCGTGGTGGAGGTGCCAACGAAGTACTTGGCCGCTGTCGGTAACCCGGTCGTTGTACTGAACTCGGCTGTTGACTTGTCCAGCACGGTCATCGATGTCAGATTGGCCAAGGCTGTGCCGGTGACCGTGCCGCTTTCAATAGCTATGACTTGACCGTCCCCGTTGTAGGTCGTGCGGATGGCACTCCGCTGCAGCGAGCCCGCTCCATCGGGATCCGGGCCGATTTCGCCAATCTTGCGCCGGACCGCATCATAAAAATAATACCTGGTGTCATCGCTGCCGGGGATGGGGCCATCGACCGAAGTGACATTGCCGAAATTATCGTAGGTGTAGGTCGTCGTCTGGGCCAGGCTATTGTCGCCGAGCTTGCGCGTCACCGTCAGCGGCTGAACATTGTTAGTACCATAGGTGATGACCGTCTTCACTTCATCAGTTGTACCGACGCACGAAGGCGCTGTGCCACTCATGCAGCTCGATACCTCTGTCAAACGCCAGACCGGCGACGAGGCCACTAGCGTGCCCGCGCTGTTCTTCACATACGGCGTCTGCTGGGCGTAGGTGTAACGCACCTGCGGCGCCACGCCACCGACAGCCGGCCGGGTAATACTGGCCACATTGCCGCTATTGGTGTCGTAGGTGTAGCTCGTGGTCACGCCATTTGGGTCGGTCACCGAAGTTGGCTTATTGCATGTCTTCACATTGCTGCAACTTGTCGGAAAAACTGCGGTTGTCACCAGATTGGTCAGGCTCGAACCGGCCTTTGGCACGACCGTCGTCGTCGTCACATTGCCACGGCTGTCATAAGCATATTCCGTATAGCCACCCGTTGGTGTCGTGCCGCTGTAAGTCGCGTCCGGATTTATGACGCGGTAGAGATAACCGTTGGAATTATAGGTGTAGCTTATCTTACGGCCTAATTCATTCGTATCTGATAAAAGCTGGTTCAAAGACGTATCCAGAGTGACGACATGGGTTGACGTATCTGGGTTGGTTACCGTGGCAGTGAGTGTATTGCCACTTTGAGCGAAAGCGTATTTCCAGATCGAAGCACCTGCAGTAATCTTATTAATCTTGGTGTTACTCAATATTGGCGTGTCGTAAGTATAAGTCCGCGCCACCCCTTCATCCGTCGTGATTGAAGTGATCTTGTCCCAGGAAGGAGAGGTATAATTAACCGTTAAAACATCTCCTGCGGAATTCGTAATACCTACATTACCGGTATAAGCGCTGAAGCTTTCACCAATCCATGTCTGGCTGAGCGAGGCACATTCCTCTGCGTTAGGATCGCAATAATCAACAGACGAATTTATGGCATCCACTCTTTGGGGGAGGCCATTCAGGTTATCGCTCGCGGCTTTGTATTTTATCAACCAACCCAGGGAACTCGATACGGTTTTCAACGAACGTACGGTAGCTCCATTATCGTAGTCGGCTGATCGATACTTCACCTGAATGACCTCGCCATCCGGCTTGGTGAACTGGGTCACAGAACCGGCATTTGCACTTAAGCCAACGCTCGACTTTAAGGTCGTATCGAATAAGGCGAGCGTTCCGTCAGGCGCCGTGTAGGTGCAAGTTGTACCTGAACAAGTCAACGATCCTACGGCTCCAGATGTCGGCGTGTACGTCCCGGACGTATTCAGGAATTTTTGCGAATCTGATCCAATGGTAACGGTTAGATAGGCGGAACCGCCCGACGACGACGTGTTCAGCACGCCGTAATATTCATCCGTATACGCGAATGCCGTTGACCCACCGGATTTTGTCAATCCACTTGAGGCGCTCCCGATGGTAATCGGTGGTACGTCAAAAGCGAGCTTCCCCGAGAACAAATCGACGCCGTTTGCGTCTGTCCCAGATCGCGAAAGAATATTTTTGGCTGTTGCCGCGTCTGCCGGCACAGGGGCATAGGCACTTGCCTCGCTAGAAAATAATAGACCGCCAACAATAACGCCCAAGACGCACGCGGAAGAACAACCCAGAAGACGCCGCTTGATCATGTAATCCCCCAGTGGCCGGGCACCTATGCCGGCAATTAATACCGCATGGGAAGCACGCTTCCAGTCAACTCTCAAGCGCATTTTTTCGACATCAAAACTAAAAGCATAGTAACTCATTGCGAGAATTGAGGAAAAAAATTCAAAAAAATTTTCTTGCTAAATTTGTGTTTTTCGCTTCACACTAGTTAGAATTATCTGATGCACACGCCTGCAGGTTCGACACTGCTGGCGCCTTTTAAATAAGGCCTTCCATGAGAAAAATCTTTATTATTACTGCCGCTATGGCGTCCCTTTGCGCCGGTCATGCATATGCAGGCGATACAATCTATAAGTACGACGCCCAGGGAAGGGTAGTCGAAGTCGATTACCCGAATGGCGCGAAAGTGACTTACACATATGATGCAGCAGGGAATCGCACTCAGGTTGTTAAAACGACCTAATCGTTTGAAGAAGTTGGTGGCCTGAATCTTGGTAAAGGGCGGGACCAACTAGTGTAGCCGTGACACCAAATAAGCGAAAATTCACTCCCCTGAAGGCCGTGGAAACGACCACCTTAGAGATTCTACCCAAGCCGTTTCTAAGTCCCCGCAATCGATCCGATGTCTGTCAGTGCGGTGAGCACACCGCCCATAATTAAACCGATCATCGCGCCCAGGATCATAATTAGGATCGGCCCTAATAGCTTTGATAGCTTTGAAATCTTGGCAAGTGCCGTCGTCTCTTCCCGCTCTCCGGCGCGGGCAAGCATAACACCCAAAGCACTGGAGGCTTCCCCAACTTCTGCCAGTTTGATTGCGGCGCGCGGGAAGCCTTTGACCCCCAAAAGGCTCTCGCTCAGGCTCCGGCCTTGCCGGATCGACATTAGGACTGTTTCAAGTCGATCACGGGCTACGCTATTGCTGATACTCTTCTGGCACAGGCGAAGCCCGTCCGTCAGACTGGCGCCGCGGCTTAAAGTGTCGCCGAGCGTCTTGGCGTAACCGCCAAAAATGAGTCCGCGAACTATGCCGTTGACCGGGCCATCGAGTAACCAGGTTTCGATATGTCTTTTCAGGCCGCCGTATAGATAGCCGAGAATGGACGCGCCGGTCGCCGCCATAAGGGCGATAAGCAGCCAGGCCCATGTGGCTCGGAAGGCATCACTCAGCCAGACGATAATCCGGAAATAAACCGGCATAGCCTGACCCGTGTCCTGAAGCAGCGGCGCGATAGCCGGCACCACCACAAGCAAAATAATACCGATAGCCGCTATGGCGGTTATGAAGACAAACACCGGATAGCTGAGCGCTTCAAATAGCTGCTCGCGGATTTTGCGGCGCGTGGCAATAACATTTGCCGCGGCCTCTAGACCCGAAGGCAGATCGCCACGGGCTTCGCCGGCAGCAATCAAAGCGCCGAGATGAGCGTTTTGAGACCCAAAGAGTGGACTTAAGCCCGCCTCTACGCTCGAACCGCCAAGCATTTTTTGGGTTACGGCCTTTAAGGCCGGATCGTCCGTTGAAAGCACGCCTAAGGCCGTGCGAATGTCGGCGCCGGCACGCAACAAGACAGCCAGTGAGGTCAGCAACGCTTCAGTCTCGGCTTCACTCATTTCGGTGCGATCCGTCCCAAACGATTTTTTCGCTTGGTCAGCCGCGAATGTCGCAGGTTGCGCTTTCAAGCTTATCGGAGAGAGGTTTTCTACACGCAGCTTCGCAAACGCATCGGCCTCATCCGAGGCCAGGATCTGGCCCTTGCGGGTCTTTCCATCAGTTTGAATGGCTTTGTAGGTAAAGGTCGGCATGCTTAGTCTTCCGCCGCAGCCAGCACTTCGTCGAGTGTCGTCTCGCCCAGCGCAATCTGGCGCAGACCGTCCTGCGCCATCGTCATCAGACCCGCTTTTGCGCCGAACGCTTTCAACGTCTCAAGACTGGCGCCTGTGCTGAACAAGCCCAGAAGCGCATCGTCGGCCCAAATGCCTTCCGCCAAGGCAAGGCGGCCCTTGAAACCCAGGCCACGGCAACGCGAGCACCCGACAGGAATGTACACTCGCGTAGGGATGGTGGCTTGGAAACGATCGGCAAAGGCGATCAAGGCTTCGTCGGGCTTTCCTTCAATCTTGCAGTGGGGGCAGAGTCGGCGAACCAGCCTTTGTGCCATGCTCCCCTTCAAGGAAGCCGCCAGTTGATAGGGTTCAATTCCCATATCCAAAAGACGTGGCGCAACAGCTAGAGCCGTGTTGGCGTGAATGGAGGCGAGCACCAAATGGCCGGTCATGGCGGCCTGAACCGCAACAGCGGCCGTTTCCTTGTCGCGTATTTCACCGACCAGGATAACGTCCGGATCGTGTCTTAGGAACGACCTTAAACACGACGCAAAATCCAGGCCGATCTGAGCGTGCACCTGGGTTTGCGATACATGTTCAAAATGCCGCTCTACGGGATCTTCTACGCTTAGGATCTTTTTTGCAGACCCTTTGAAGGCGTCGAGTAGGGCATATAGCGTCGTCGTCTTTCCGGACCCCGTGGGGCCCGTCACAAGGAACAAACCGTGTGGGGTATGTGTAGCGCGCTTCAGCAAATGGGTGATCGGAGCCGGGAGGGCGAGGGACTCCAGGTCTTGGGGGGCTTGGGTGCGGTCAAGCAGGCGCAGCACGGCCGCCTCGCCGAACACGGTGGGCGCCGTAGCGACCCGCACGTCTATCGCGCGCCCCGCATTGACGAACGACGCCCGTCCGTCCTGCGGCAACCGGCGTTCGCCTACATTCAGGTTAGAGAGAACCTTGATGCGAGAAACACAAGGGCCGATGACATCGGCAGGTGCGCTTCTGTAGTCCACCAGACGCCCATCAATACGCAGGCGTACCAAGAGATCGTGGCGCCTGGGCTCGAAATGGATATCCGAAGCGCCGCGCTCAACCGCCGTAGCGAAGGCTTGTGAGACAAGTTCGACCGCCAGGCCGTCGACCGAATGGTCTTCCACCAGCGCCAGGTCTCGCTCTACACGCCGCTCATCTATTTCAGTCGAAGCGAGTGCCGTCGTACGGACATCGAAGGCTGATCGGAAATCCATCAACCGTGCGACGCGTAAGTCCAACTGCCGACCGGTTGCGAAACTTAGTCCTTCGAGCATCTCCTGGTCGAACGGATCACAAGCGGCAATGACCAAAGTGTCCGCCTCCAGTCGTAGGGGGACGACCTTGACCTTTCGCAGGAACTCTGCGCCCACACCAATGTCTTCTGCTTCGAGCTCGGCCGGTTCGGATACAGGCTCCCACAGGCTTGCACCACTGACATGTGCGTAGGCGCGGGCCATGTCCGTGTCCGACAGTTGTCCGAGTTGATTGAGCACCGCTTCAACCGTTTGGCTGGACCTCGCCGCCACCGCCTGCGCGCGTTCGACCGCTTCGGCACTGATGCTTTTCTCTGCCAATAGAAAGTCTATGACGTCGTCACGGGTGTTCATCATTGAGAAGCCAGACTGAAAAAGGGACGGACAATGAGACCGATTGTGAGTGTGCCAGCGATGAGGGCCGGCCCGAAGGCGATCCGTTCCGGGCGGTTTTTATGAACAGCAAATTGAATCAAGCCGATAGTACTCGCAAGCGCCAAGGCAAGCGTCATGTCGGGGCCAAGCCAGAGTGTCAGCCCGGCAATCAACTTGAGATCTCCATACCCCATAACCGCGTGGCCGCGCCTATTTTTCAGGACCAGAGTGGCAACAAGCAATACGGCTGTAATCAGGATCGAGAAGGCGAGATTGAGAAGCAGGCTATTTTGGAGGGCACCGAGTAGAGCGCTTAGGGCGCCTGCCAGAACGACAGCTACATCCGGCAGCGTAAATGTGCGAATATCAACAAGGAGCAGGGCCCATAGGGTAATACCTAAACCGCCCTCTAAGGCTGCTAATGGCCATGGGCGTAGCGCAAAAATGGAGGCTACCAGTAAAGCGCCACCGATTTCCGCAATAGGGTGAAAAGGAGAAATCGGCGCGGCGCAGTGCCGGCATCGCCCGTGTTGCACGGCGTAGCTTAAAAGGGGGACGGTTTCCAAATAACCGAGCGCATGAGCGCAACGGTCGCAACGCGAACGGCCACTGACCGATTGCTCGCCTTGAGCGCGACGCAAAGCCCATGTCGCTCCAAAGGAAGCCATGACGGCACCTAGGACAAGCCCCGCTGCTCCGAATACCAGATCCACCTTATTTCGCCGTAACCGTTATGTCCTGGTCGACCCCTTTGCCGCCGGCTTTGCCATCGGCGCCGAGGCTTGTCAGCGTTGCCTGATCGTTGTCGTCTACCTTATAGACGAGCTTGTGGTTCCAGGGATCATTGATCGATTTATCCGTTTTAAGGTACGGCCCAACCCACCCAGGTAGGCCTGGATCTTCCACCAAAGCCTTCAGTCCTTCGGCTTCCGTTGGAAAACGTCCAATGTCTTCCTTGAACATCGTCAGGGTGGCGGCCGTTGAGTCTAATTGAAGCGCAGCTGTCTTCGCTTTTGCCCGGCTAAGCTGGGACAAAATCGTTGGGGTCAGCACGGCGGCGATCAGTGTGATGATCAATATGACCACCAGCATTTCAGTCAATGTGTAACCGGCTTCGTTTGGATTGGATTCTAATTTACGCACAGCCCGCAAACCCCTTTACCACTAAATGATAGAATAAGCTGAAGTGTCTTGCCGTGTCACTAGCAAAGCTTGGTGTAACAAATTAATCGTCGTGGAAGGTTTCGTTAAGCTAATCGAACACAGCTATGCGGAGCTGGTCACTGCGGCAATACTTTTACTTTGACAAGCTAAATCGCTGTTTATGAGCGTCTTTTCACATTTTCTCTGTACCGCCAAGCCTTATCCACATGATACCAGAGTGTGGTGAAAAGAATTTTTGTCAGGCCTATATTTTGGGCAAATTTCGCGGTATTATTTGCTATCTATATAGTCGGCTGCAAGCGTATTGCACAACGGTCGTTCAGCCAGCACTTCTTGTCGCGACTATCATTCTAGATAATGGCGTCGTTTAAGCGGTTGTAAAATTTAATATCTGAATATTGGTTCGGGGGTCCTTCAATTGAATAGCTTAAATACAAAGGCATTGCGTGTAATTATTTTCCTCTTCTTCTCCACCATAGCTATCACCTCTGTCGAAGTGAACGCGCAAAGCTTGGTGCAGCCTCCGATTCTGCAGGTTGTTGATGAAAACGGCATCAATCTTACAGACGGCTCGTTCATATTGCCGGGAGCTAATGTTGGTGTTGGGCGGCAGGGTAGCGGCGTTCAAAGAACCGCATTGTCTGCTAGTGATAATTTTTCAGATACCCTTAAGATACATGGCGTTCCAACATCTTACGACGCCAGCAATAACATCAGCACGCTTGATCTTTTTATGAATGTCAGCCTGGATGGGGTAGTCCATCGGTTTCCAATTGGGTCTTATAACTCAACAGGTCAGCATTTCAATCCTGGGCCATATTCCGAAGTAGGAAGCCCGGGCAAGTTGAGCTGTTCGAGCGATTTCAGCTTGGCCCCTGGTGTCAGAAGTGGGACCTGCACCTTCACCACGCGAGATGGGACGGTGGCGGTCTACGACTATTCAAAGCCAAGTGGTGATGCATTAGGAGCGGTCCAGACCATTACGCGCCCAGACGGAGAAATTATTACACTCACTTATTACGAAGTTCCTGCGTTCGGGTACACTAAGATTAATGCAATCAAGTCCGTGAATAGCAGTCTTGGCTGGATGCTGAAATATGAAGTAAATGCAAATTATGAAGTCACAAAGGTAACTGCTATCAATTCTGCGTTTGACTATTGCGATCCAACGACCGTAAATTGTTCCGGAGTTAGTGCAAGCTATCCTTCTGTGTTACTCACTACCAGCGGTGCAACAAAGACTATTTCGAGAAATGGTACAAATATTGTTGCATACGCCGTTAGCGGTAATACAACTACGATTACGCTTCCCAGCGGGGCGAGCAAATTAATCACTACCAACACCACAGGAAGCTATCTCGGCCGTGTTTCGAGCGTTGTGTTTGGCGGTTCCACTTGGACATACAATTACACTAAAGATTCTGCCGGCAATGTAACTACGACAGTCGGACAGCCTGACGGTACGTCAACTAAGCTAACGGTTTCCTATGACTACAAGGTTGTATCGAGAGCAGATGCCGCCAATCGATTAGAGCGATATTTTTATGACAAGGACTTCCACCTTACAAAGGTTGTGAGTCCGGACGGTGATCCGCTTACTGGAGGTTTCACCAGCTACACTTACGACGGCTATGGAAATGTTCTCACTGTTACGAAGGTTGCAAAAGGTGGGGCGATCAATGGGGTGGCAATAGCCGGACAAGCTATGATTGTCACGGCAACTTATCCAACGAATTGTACGAACGTTAAATTATGCGACAAGCCGGATTACACGATCGATGCAGCTGGAGTGCGGACAGACTATGTTTACGATGCCGGACATGGTGGTGTGCGAAGCGAAACCAAGAGGGGCACAAACATCCAGACAAACTACCAGTACTCGCAGATCACACCGTATTATTATCAGGATGCTTCAGGTGTATTGAAGCCCGGTGTACCGGTCTGGCGGCTGACGGCGGTGACCCGTTGCATGACCGGAAGTGCTGGTACGGACGGGGTTGCGCCGCCATGCTCGACGACGGCCGACGCGAGGAAGGTAGCGATGTCTTACGCGACTTCAGCTTCAACCGTAAGCCCCTACAATAACGTCCTGCCGGTTTCGAGTACTTTCAGCCGGGGCGACGGGTCTCTCAGCCAAACGACCACCTTTACCTATAACGCAAATGGCGGTATCACCTACGTGCAGGCACCGGGCAAGAGTGACGGCGTCCATAGCTTTTACGATCCGCTCGGCCGTGTGATCGGCACCATCGGGCTTGATCCGGACGGGACGGAAGCAAGACCGCGGCCGGCAAGCCGGATAACCTACGACAGCGATGGTCGCGTCAGTCAGGTCGATGTGGGTTCGGCGATAGGCACGGACAAGACGGCGTTGGACACCATGGCGGTATACACGTCTGATAGCAACACCTTCGCCCCCGCAACCGGCCTCGCGGTTGTGGCGCGCCACTACGATAACGGCAACCTGACACACCTGACGCAGCGGTCGTATGACAATCGCTTCAGGGTCGACTGCGTAGCGCAGCGTCTGAACCCGGCGGTGTTTACGACAATTGCCTCGACTTCTGCTTGCAGCCTAGGCGCGACTGGCCCTGATGGCAGTGACCGCATTACCCGCTTTTCTTATGATGCTACCGGCGCGATGCTGAGTCAGATTGACGGTTACGGTACCTCCGCAGCCAGTACCGTGATGACGACTAGCTATGTCGGTATAAACGGTCTAGCGGACTTTGTTACCGACGCAAAAGGCAACAAGACGTCGTACAGCTATGATACTTTTAACCGTCTGGTGAAGACCTGCTATCCAACAGCGTCCAACGGCGCAGTCGCCAATGCGTCGGACTGTGAACAGAGTGTTTATGCTGCCAACGGCCGGGTCGACCATATCGTGCTGCGCGACGGGACGAGCACGATCACTTTCGCCTACGATGGCGTCGGCCGGCTGGCCAGCAAGACGGGAGCGGTATCTGAAAGCTTTGTCTATGACAACCTAGGTCAGTTGACGAGCCACACCAATAATACGACGAACGACACGGCGGCGACCGAAGCCTACAGCTATAATGCTATGGGCTGGCTCACGACGGATAGCCAGCGCTTGGGGGACGTCAAATACGAGTATGACGCGCTCGGCAAGCGCACGAAGATGACCTATCCAGGGGGCTTCTACGTCACTTACGGTTATGACAATGGCGACGAACTAACCGGCGTCTTTGAAAGCGGTGCAAGCAGTCTGTTCAGTTTCGACTACGACACATACGGTCGCAGGTCACACCTTTTTCGCGGTAACGGCCAGACGACGACCTACAGTTATGACAACAACGCGTCGCGTTTGGTGGGCGTGTCGTACCCGACAGATGCCCTTTCGTACACTTATAACTCCGCAGACCAGATCAAGACGAAGACGCACTCCAGCGCCGGTTTCGCTTACACGCTGCCGGGCTCCCTGAACATCGGCGTGGTTTCGAACGGACTGAACCAGATCACATCGATCAACGGCACGGCATTGGCTTACGACACGCGGGGTAACCTGACTGGGGATGGGGGCGCGAACACCTACAGCTACAACGCCAACAGTCTCCTCACGCAGACAAATCAGTCGGGCATAGCTGCGACCTTGACCTACGATGCGGAAAACCGTCTGGCGAGTGTAGCAAAGAGCGCGACGACGCGCTTCTTATACGATGGTGTCGATCTGATCGCCGAGTACGATGGCTCAGGCAACCTGCTGCGGCGTTATGTGCATGGCCCGGGCGAAGACGAGCCGCTGGTGATATACGACTACACGCAAGCGGGGGCCAAATTCTGGCTGCACGCCGACGAACTCGGCTCGGTTATCGGTCTAACTAATGGCTCCGGCGTCAATATCGCCAAGAACACCTACGACGATTATGGCGTGCCGGGTGCCGGCAACGTAGGGCGGTTCCAATATACAGGCCAGGTTTGGCTCCCTGAAATCGGCATGTATAATTACAAGGCCCGCCTCTACAATCCTGCGCTCGGGCGTTTCATGCAGACCGACCCCATCGGTTACGGCGACGGAATGAACTGGTACGCTTATGTGGGCAACGACCCAGTCAATGGGACAGATTCGAGCGGGTTAGATTGCGCGCCGATTAGTGGCAATCAAAATGCCGACAAAGGGGCTATCGTCGTTACTGGTTGTAAATGCCCGACTGGTGCACGGTGTATGACAGGAAGCGCTGCCCGAGATTGGCTATGGCAAATGCAGAACGGTCCAACGTTCTATGGTCCTATGAATTATGGATGGCCTTACAATTCCACGCCAACTCCTGCCCGGACGCCCGTAGAACCCGCATGTCCGGCGGCTTCAAGCGCCACAATGCAAAATATTACAAACTCTGCGCTTCAGCAGGTCGGAAGCGGGGGGGGGACGGCAAAATATTCAACTGGATTTTCTCTGCTTAATAAGAATCCAAATTTTAATTCAGTTGGCTGGAAAAAGGTTCCTAATAGTCATGGTGGGAATACTATATCTTGGCAGCACGATCTTGGTAACGGATACTCTATAAAATTATATCTCAACGATAATCATCACAATCAGCTTAATACGGCGGCAATTGTCAGATCTGGAGTGTTAGATCATGTGATTGATGCTGCTTCGGTTGTCTCTGGTCTTGATGGCGATGATTCCCGAAATTATAAAATTGGTGTCGGTTATCTAAAATCTGCTGGGAAATGTGAGGTTGAAAATGCTGATTAAAATAAAAAAAATACTCATACAAGTCGCAGTAGTTTGCATAATTTCAGCACTTTTTTCTTCCATTTCTATGTTAATAAATTTTAAATCGGCATTTAATGCTGTTTGGATATTTTTTATTCCGTCTGTGATTGCAGTTATGTTTAACGAGGGAAGGCGGAGCCAGATAATTATGTTGTCCGTTCTTATGTTCGTATCCTTTATAATTGCGGGAGTTTCGGCTGTTCTGAACGGATTTTAACGATCCGGATGCAGAAAATGGATCGTATTATATTCCTGTTGCGAGTCTCAGTTGATTTGGAAACAGGATTTAACAGGACGTGGATTGGATTGCGAAGTCAGAGTTGCGCCCGTGAAGGGCTTTGGTGGAGAGGACATAAATTGACTGGCTTCAAACTCTCAATACGACTGAAAAGCTTTACTTTCGCCTTTTCAGGGCTTGGCTTCATGCTCCGTACTCAGCATAATGCCTGGCTGCATGCTATAGCGTCGTTAATCGTTTTGTTGACAGGGTTTGCCTTACATATTACAATCTCAGATTGGCGCTGGCTGATTGTTGCTATGGCGATGGTCTGGGCGGCTGAGACCTTTAATACGGCAGTTGAGTATATTTGTGACATTGTCTCGCCTGAATACTCCGAAAACGTAAAACGTGCGAAAGATATTGCGGCTGGAGCGGTTCTTCTTTGTGCCTTTTCTGCATTTCTTGTCGGAATTTTCACTTTAATACCATATATTCCGAATATTGGTATTTTCTTTAGACAGTAACACTCGGCCGAGACTATGAATTTGGCGTGATCGAAGAGGGGGCGGATATACAGCTTTTCTCCGTCCCCGCGGTTCCAAGTATATCAAGTAATCGTTTCCCGGACCGAGCTTGCCATTAAATTTTTCACTCACAGTAGGATTGCTTCTTACTGCAAGTGTATTTGACGTGCCGCCCGTTGACGCCCTCATCATAATGTAGAGTCTGCCCACCAAAGGAGCAGACAAATAAGAAAGAGCCGTTTCACCGAGTTGCAAATCATCGAGATAATCAAGGAGTGGAGGCAGGGGTGCCGACTGTGGACGCCTGTCGCAAGCATGGCCTAGTTCTAAAAGCTAGATATGGCAGTCTGGAGGTTTTTGAAGCCCGTCGGCTGAAGTCGCTGGAGGATGAAACGCCAAGTTGAAGCGGCTTTTGGCTGACGCCATGCTGGACAATGTCGTGCTGAAAGATCTCTTGGGAAAGCCCTGACGACACCGCAGCAACGGTGCGAGGCAGCGCTCAGAGTTCTACGGGATCATGATATCTCGCAGAGCCAGGCCTGCCGGCTAGTCGGTGTCAATACCAAAACCGTTCGCCGCGAAGCGCCACCGGATTGTCCGGACATTCGCCAAGGATGCAGAAGATCGCCACGGAGCGTCGACGCTTCGGTTATCGCCGGGTCGGCGTCTTGTTGGAACGAAAGGGCTTCAGAACGAACCATAAGAAACTCTACCGGCTTTATCGTGAAGAAGGCTTGTCCGTACGTCGCCGCCGCGGGCGTAAACGCACCCAGTGCTCGCGCACGCCGGTCCCGATCTTGCTTCGCCCGAATGATCGCTGGTCGTTGGATTTTTTGTCTGACACCTTCGGCGCCGCCCGTCGGTTCCGCATCCTCGCGGTCAACGACGACTGCTGCCGTGAGAACCTGTGCCTAGTCGCCGACACAAGCCTGTCTGGCGCAAGGGGTGCGCGTGAACTTGATGCGCTGGTGCGCCTACATGGCAAACCTGGGGCAATCGTCTCAAATAATGGCACCGAGTTTACCAGTCGGGCCATCCTGGACTGGGCCAACCCCAATGGTGTCGCCTGGCGCTATATCGATCCCGGCAAACCCCAACAGAACGCATACATCGAGATCTTCAACGGAAGCCTGCGTGATGAACGTCTCAACGAGGAAATCTTCGACGGCATAGCCGATGCACGCCGTAAGTTGGCCTTGTGGAGGTACGACTACAACAACGTCAGGCCGCATCCTTCTCCAGGGAACAAAACTCCCGCCGCCGCACGCCGAGTGCCCGAGCTATTGAATAGCTATGCGCTTCGGCGCGCTTGCACATCAACAAAACCATGAATACTATAACCCCAGACTCTCGCTATGACTGTGGGAGCGATCGGAGCACGTCAATCCGCCCGCACCTTCGGGCTGTGTGAGAAAACGGATCGTTGCTTATGTTCTCCACTGCGGCGATGCGATCAGGGTTCTGCAAGCTTTGGCATCAGTTGAACTTGTTACCCGATTGTGTATCAATTAATGTTTCTTCGGGAAATTGATCTGCACGTTCTCCTGGCCGAACGCCATCAGGTAGGGACCGCATTGCGACAGGGCTGAGATTGCCTGACCTTCGGAGCGAAGACTGGCGTCATTAATATTGACACCTGGCTCCCTGATGATCGTCGGTGGCTTCGCCAGATTTCCCATCGGCGAAAAGCTAACTTGTAGAGTAACAGGCAGAGAGGATTTGTCGGCTATGCGGTTCCAGCAGGGGGCGATCGCTTTCCAAAGATCATTCTGCGTTTTATTTGGCGTCTCATCTGTTTGTACGTGCGCTTCCTCTTGGGATTTTGGCGCTGACGCGGGGTCTGATTGTGGCTGAAACGGATTTTCACCCAATGCATCCGAAATGGACTGCGCCGGATTGGGCTTTGAGACGCTGAAGTCTGATACCTTTTGATCGGTTGCAGCCATTTCCATGAAGGAACTGAAACGCGATGTCTCGGGAGAGGGGGGCTGGTAGGCCTGGGCTATAGCCTTCACACTCTCATCATGCCCCATCAGATCGACCTCGACACTTTCGCCCGGCGCATCGGTTTCCGTTTGGCCTTCGCCTATTACCGTCATGTCCGCAAATTTATCGCTTGTGGACACGAGAAAGGCGCTGATCAAGGCGGCATGCAAAAAAAGGGAAATCGCAACAGCAATGAGTTTTCTGCGGGCTCCGACCCCCTTTTTCACCCCGACTTTCATACACAACTCCATACTACGTCCGGTTGCCCGCTGGGAAGGGATCTGATATGTTTTTGTTGGGATTTTTGCGCGCAGTGCGTATGGGGGCGTTCAGTGGACTTGCGAGGTAGGGGAAAGGGCAATTCTGGCTTTGCCATGGTTGACGCCATGGTCGCCGTTGCCATTATTTCCTTGCTCATCGGCATTTGCATTGGGTCTGCGAATATCATTCAAAAATACACCCGAACCACGACTGAAACAAACGATGCGCGGGTTCTGCTTACCGCACTTCTGGAGACATCGCCACGCGTACCTGGCGTGTACCGTGGACAAAACGCAGGTATGCGTTACGACGTACAGGTTGCGGCCGAAACCGTTAGCGAGTTTCATGTTTGCCGGATTGATGCGGCTGTTCATTCTGCTAAAACTAACAAAGTCTATCGTTTGACCGGTATGCGCTGGTGCGCAGGCGGTACCGTATGACCAAACCGTCTGAAGCCGGGTTCACCCTCGCTGAAATGCTGGTCGCGCTTGTTGTCATCAGTCTGGCGTTGGCGGGAATTTGGCAAGGGAGCCGTATTGTCAGCCGCTTGAATATGAAGGTTGAAGCAGACCGCACGTCAACCCTGAAGTTACGGGAGTATGAGGCAGAGTTGAGAGCCAAACTTGAGCCGCTGCAACCGATTTTGGGCGACGCGGTTATCGGCTCTTCGCGCGCCCTTCGGTTCGCCTGCCAGGCCGGCGAGGCGACACCCAACTGTGCACTGTCACCGCCCTCTGGTACCTTTGCTTATGTGTCTAATGGACAGGTGTTTTCCGATTGGCCGCCGTTAGCGAGTGCAGAGACGCCTGGTCAGAAGCCGCGTCTCCAGGCACTCATTGTCCGTAATACGGCCGAGAAAAACCTTATCGTCGTCACATTGCCCGTGGAGCACCCTGCTGATTGTCAGTTCGATATGATATCAAGAGCCTGCCGGGAAGTGGTACCCGCCGATGAATGATCTTTCCTTGTCAGAACGTAAGGCCAACAAGCCGTTTACCCGTATTGTCAATGCCCCACCCGGATGGCCATGGGATCAATCGCGCGTAGCAAGCCTTGAGGCGCAGCACACCTCGCCGGTCTCCGGGGCGGATGTCAGTGTCATTGTTCGTCGTCTGGAGGCGTGGCGGCCAGGTCAGCCTGCCAAATTTGTGGCGATCTATATTCGCGATGCGCAGTCTTCTCAGGGCATCAAGTTCGAGGTTGATGTCCAGGGACGAAAACTCATTGTCGAACTTCCATCGCCGCAACAACGCGCTGCGGTAGCCAGTCAACGCCTTTGGACGGCTGGCTGGCTGGTTGCGCTTACTCTGTCTGTCTTTGCAATGGGGGCGCTTGCTCTCCAGCGTCGCGGCGTGGAAGACGCGCGACTGTCCGAGTTGGAAGCACAAATGGCCCGTAAGGCGCGGCAGGCGGTTGGCGTAACCCGCGCGAAGGCGGATGCTGTTGCTTTGTCCAAACTCGATATACAGGGGCACACGATAGATAACGCCTTATTGGATTTGAAACATTTGAGTTTGAAACGCGATCCGGCCGTATGGCTCGACGCGTTTTACTGGAAAAATGGCTACTGGGCGGTTGAAGCGCGTGGCAAGGCATCACCGGTTACGGACGCAACGGTTCCGTTGGAGCGGTCATCCAAACCGGTCCGCAAGGATGTTTGGCTTTGGGTGGCCGCCCAAAAGGATGGCGCGCAATGATGGCCGCGCGTTCATCCAGATTCTCACTGACCCGCCTGCCGATCGCCGCTTATTTCGTGGTAGCGGCAGTCATTGCCATGTTTGCGCTGTCCTTGTTTCTGTCTCAGCCTGGCCGCGCCAAGGCCAGACTGGCGGAACTGGAGCGACAAGCTGCCTTGATCGAGGCGGCGTCACAGGCGAGGGGAGACCTCGTAGCGTTCCCGGTTGGAACTGTTTGCACAGGGATGACCGGAGATGCCTTGAAAGGCCAGTTGGGTAAATCGCTCATGGCAAGTGGTCTGGTGATCGAGGCGTTCGACCTTGAGGCCGCGTCCCGGATAGGGAATGCGCCTGCGTTGCAGGCCTATACGGTCTCGCTGAAGGCCAAAGGCAGTTATGAACAGGCGCTTACGGCGATGGCGCGCCTGGCGCAGTATCGCCCCCAACTGTTCCTGGATGCGCTGAGCCTGCGCAACCAAACGGACTCGGTTGACCTGAATGTAGAGGGGCGCCTGTTTTGCAGATCGAAAGCCTAAAACACGTCCTGGGAGCAGGCGCCGTGACGTCTGTAGCGCTCCTATTGCTGTCGATAGTCATCGATCCAACCCATTCGGATAGGGGACGTCTCGACACGGCGGCGCAATCCCTCGCCAGCGCTCCACGTGTTGGTCCCGTCGCGAAAAACGCGTCTTTTTCGACCAACCTGGCAGCCCTTACAGAGCGGCCTATTTTCGTCATGAGCACAGGCGCCAATGCCTATACAGAGAAGGCGTTCCAACTTTTCGGTGTATCGATTTCCTCAGACCGGCGCGCCGCCCTGGTATCAATAGATGGGGCACCCGCCACTTGGGTTAAGGTTGGGGAATTGCGCGGCGATGTGCAACTCATCGACGTGAGTGCGTCGACCGCGCGCTTCGATACCCCGATCGGCGAACGGTCTGTGACCCTGAATGATCCGGCGCCGTCTGCGTCGGCCGCGGCTCCCGCGGGATGAGGACTTGTATGCGACTTAAATCTGTTCTTTTAGCCGGCGCTTTGGTGCTTGCGCCTATTTTCCCGACGATCGCCTTGAGCGCGCCCGCGGCGTCGAGTGCCAAGACCTATACCTTCGTTTTCAAGGATGCGGACATCACCCAGGTGGCCGAAGAGATCCTCGGCAACACACTAGGGGTGGCGTACCGCGTTGAGCCTGGCGTGTCTGGCAAGATGAATTTTGCCATTGAACAACGTCTAACCAAGGCACAGCTGCTTGTCGCTTTTGAATCTGCGCTCAGCCAGTATGACGTTGTCATGATGCAGGAAGGCGACAGTATCGTCCTGAAATCGAGGAAGACCGCATCGATTGGTGGCGCCATTACGACAGATAACACCCGTGGCGCTGGCATCGGATTTCAGATCAGAGCCGTCCCAATCAATTATGGCTCCGCAACCGAAATCGCCAAGGCGCTCAGCACCGTCGCCAAGTCCGACATGGTCTTATACTCTTCAGATAAGATGGGTTTGATATTGCTGGGCGGGCGGGCCGAAGAGCTCGACAATGCGCTGAAGACGGTGGCGCTCTTCGATCAAAGTACGTTGAGCGATGCTCGCATTCGCTTTTATTCGCTGGCTAACGCCAATGCCAGCACTGTCACGGATGAGCTGAATAGCCTTCTCAAAGCCTCCGGAACGTCAAGTGCGACCTTGGCGCCAATGAAGCGCCTCAATGGTATTTTTGCCTTCTCGCAGTCGACCCAAGTCCTAGACCAGGTCGGGCAGTGGGTCGCCAGACTTGATGTTCCATCTCAGGATCCGACGATAAAGGTTTGGGTTTATCATCCACAAGGTGCGTCGGCGGAGAAACTGGCTCGAACGCTGAATAGTGTTATGGGCAATATGACGACAGACATGACACAACCGGTGCCACAAAGCTCCACGACCGCACGGACTACGGGAGCCGCAGCGGAAGAGGTGGCGGCAACGCCAGGTTCGGGATCAGTTACCGGCGAGAACGGAGTGCGTATTTCTGCGGACAAGGACACCAACTCCCTCATAATCTACGCACCGGATGCCGTCCGCGCAAGGTTGCGCGATGTATTGGCCGAGATCGATCATGAACCGGCGCAGATATTCATCGAAGCCTCTATTTTAGAGGTCAGCCTGAATAAGGACCTGAGCTACGGCGTCGACTGGTCAAAAATTGCTTCGCATGGCGATTTGAAAATCAGCAATTTCACCACCAAGTCCACTAGCTTCGCACCTATAGCTCCCGGTTTCAGCATCAATTACGTGGGCAACGATATCTCGGCGGCGATCAACGCCCTAAGTTCTCAATCAAAGGTCAAGATTGTTTCTGCACCGAAGATCACGACCGTGGAGAACTCGCCGGCTATTCTGCAGGTCGGCGACCAAGTACCAATCGTGGTACAGTCTGCTCAGTCCACAAGCACAAGCAACGCGCCCGTCGTGAACTCGGTCGATTATCGCGATACCGGCGTCATGCTCAAAGTGACCCCCCGGATCACCGGCGAAAAGCGCATTATGCTGGAGGTCAGCCAGGAAGTCAGTTCCGTGGTCAAGACGGTGACGTCCGGCATAGACTCGCCCACCATCAATCAGCGAAAAATCGACAGCAATCTGATTGTGCCGGAGGGAGTGGTTGTGGCCCTGGGCGGGATGATCAGCGCGAGTGACAGCTTAAGTGACAACGGTATCCCTGGGCTTAAGAATATTCCTCTTATTGGCGGCGCGTTTAAGGGGCAGACTCATTCGCGCGGCAGCACCGAACTGGTCATTCTTCTGCAGGCCCGAATATTACGGACGCCAGCGGATTATTCCGCCTTATTTGCCAGCTTCAGCGACGACCTTCAGGACCTGGTTCAACAAGGCATTCTCACGCCCCGTGATTCAGCCGAGACATCCGCTCTTGCGCCAGTCCGCCCCTGAGCCCGCCAATGCAGGATACGCCAGTGTGACCGCTGTCATCCTGTGCGCGGCAATTTCGCTCGTGTGCGCGGCAGGCTTTACACTAGCCTCGGCACAGAAGCGGCTCGCTCAGCGCGAATTTGCCAAGGTGCAAGTAGATGAAGCTATCAATATCGCGATCATGCGGACGGGACTTGCCGTTGCGCGCGAACAGGGCGATCATACGGTATCAACCACTGAAATAGTAAAGGTGCCTGGCGGGTCTGTGCAGGTTTCTGTACGCGCAGAGTTCGAAGGCCGGAAATGGAATGCTACGAAGTCGACGGACGTCAACGACGTCGTTTTGGGCCGCGTTACTGAAATGTCGAAGGATCAGATTTCTGAACTATTGAACCTGGCCGCAACACCAAAACGTGGTACGGATTGTGTACGCAGCTTGTTTTCATCGTACGGTAACGCAGATCCGGAGAAGGCGTTGCCAACAGGCACAAGTGCAATTTATGTTTCCGGAGGGCACGATGGGCAGGTATGGCGATTGCGGGCCAAGGCTATCGGTCGCGTGCAGGAGTGGTATATTCGCTATACTGGCGACAGCGCTCATATGTTCGCCGTGATTACGCAACAAGATTACCCAGCCATCCGGTTTCCGGACTGCGCGTAGCTCCAACATCCACGTTGCAGCCGGTAACAATAATCAAAGTGGCATAAACTTTTTCAGACGTGATGCTATGTTTCGGACGAGGGCCAGAGTGGCGGAGCCGCTATCGCCCTCTGGTGTGACGCCCTTGGAACATCTATGCCACCTTAAGGCCTACTTGAACGGGCGTTAGGGCCGCTCTAGGCGGACAAGTGGACGGCCAATGTGAAGTAATGGGGCGTTTCTCTAACACGCTATAGCACTAACTTTCAGTGACAATCAGATTAATCGACTCGGAATCTGACCAGTCCGCGCATGTTCCGGTTCCTACAATGGAAATTTGTTTGCCGGTGGCATAGGCGGTTAATATCAATGAGAGCATTGATTGGCCAGCAGTTGTATTGGAATTAAAAGCCCACCGGGTGGGAACTGTCGCGCCTTGGCAATTGGGCAAGGTTGTCCTTTGACCCGTGTGGTTGAACGTGACTATCCCGGAAGAAAGAACTAAAACTTTCTCCACGTTTCCAGCCCCCGTACTCGATGCGTTCGCTGAAGACGTAACAAAATAAGATGCCAAAAGCAGAAGCAGTGCCCTACCTGCTATTGATGCGGACCGGCAACGCCTAGTAGCGGAATGAGGCGGTATCATATTACACCTTTTATAAATTTAGGGTTGAATTAATTTGAACAACGATTCGCAGTTTCTTGGAAATAAAATGGGCTGCGCTTTGCTCCGCATTCAACGTATTCCTGCCCTGAGGGCCATTTCTCCATCGCTCACTATCACTAAAAATCAAATCTCAAATAATATTTATAGTGCGTGTTAATATTGCAGATATAATTAGAAATGTTTCATGAAGCGCAAAAACCATCGGAAGAACCTGTCATTTGCTATTATTAAAGCGAGCGCCTACATTTTTTCATAAATATACACTATAACTATAATGCGTTTTATCTCATATAAAGTATATGTTGGACAGAAATTGTCGCTTATAAACAACATTCGCCACTCAACTAAAATTTCTCATCTATTTAAAATCTTATTGACGCGCGTTCAGAGGCGGGTTATTCAGTACACATGCTATGAAAACATGAATATATGCGCTTACTTGGTGTGGTCTTGCGTTAATTCTAACAATGTTTGTGCCGATACAGAGGCATGCTTGGGCAGGGTGCTAGTAAAAGTAGAATCTCATGCTAGCAGCGTCGTAGAACGTCGATGCATTATTAAGCGTGCTTAAATTTGACAGATTGAATAGGAGAGATAGTATGAAGAGGACGCATAGCCGGCTTACGCCAGCATTTGTGGCTGCCGCCTTATTGGTATCGGGCGTTTCTTTGGAAACCTCGGCAGTTGCGCAAACCACTTCACTTGTTGAAGCTGTTCCCTCGAAATGGCGCCTACAGAATTATATCGGTGGCAACGTAAGAGTTTATTTCACCGGATCTACATGTGATTATGGTAATATAACCATGCCAGCCTCTTCAACGGCAGAAGAATTGAATCGATTCTACTCCACCGTAATGACCGCGAAAGCAACATCAAAGACCATGGGTATATACTATATATATGATGGATCTTCATGCTTTGTGACCAGCTTCTACTTGAAAGAAGAGTGATGTGACGCAGTCCTCACCTGATGCTTCTGGCTCGTTACCCCGCAATAGTATAATGATAATTTGATTTGCAGTCGACGTTCACGGCCCTAGGATGCGGCATGTAACGTAACGCTTAAATCCGGAAGGTCGACGATTTGCGTGCAAACATTCACGCACTGCATTGAAGTCTACCGATAGCCGACCTTGTCCACGCGAACGTATGAATAGCCGTCATAGGTTACCCTTATCTCAATTGCGTGACCGACTTCACTGGCGTCAATCGAGAAGGGAATTCCGAAGTACTCATAGACATTTGAAGCGGACCAGGCATTGCGGAACAACGTCGTGATAGCAAGTTGCTTGCTTGCAGTCGAATCCCATACATCGAGTGTGACAATTGGTCGTTGGTCGGCGGTGTTATTATCGACCAGCATCTTCCACACAGCCGTGTGCGCCCCTTGAGGAATAGAAGTAGTATAAGGGCCGTAAAGCAGGATTTGTCGATCAGTGTAAATATTTGCCGCCCATCCGTCCCCATCGGCAAATCCAACCTGATGATTTAGACTCTCCGCTTCCCAGGATTGTGACATGGAAGCCAGTGACGGGTCATGAGAAACGGTTGTGTCCAGACCTACCCTCCCCACTCGCAGATATGAATATCCGAGGTAATAGGTGCGAAGCTCGATTGAATGGCCCAACCGAGCGGTATCGAGCGTCCAAGGCAAATAGAAGTACTCATAAGCGTGAACGGCTGTCCACTAGCTTCGTTTCACGGTCCGTGTCGCGAGTATTTGGCCTACAGTGGCATCATTCACGTCGATCCGGACGATATCGAAATTGTCGTTTGTATTATCGTCAACCATCATTTTCCATATGCCGACATGATCGCCCGTCGGAATATCGGAGACATAGGGGCCAAACGAAACGTAGTTTGGGGTGTCCGCTATAGTAACGGCCCAGCCGTCGTTATCCAGTGCTCCGATGGCGTGCGGAAGAGCATCCGCTTCCCATGACCTCATCGCCTGTGATGGGATATAGCTATTCTTGAGCACTCGGTTTCCCGCGCTATCGTATCCATATCGCGTGTAATTGCCTTCCGACGAACCCGCAAAAACAAGTCGCCCGAGCGCATCATAATTGAATGCCTGCTGCCCAGCCTGAGCATTCGAGCAGAGACCCGCCATTATCAATATTGCCGGTATTTCATTTCCTAATCGCATCTCGATTTCCCAACCATAATCCCGCCCAGAATTAGAATTCAACAATCGGAAGCAACGGCCTATGTCAAATACTGCTGATGTTACCAAATTTGAATAACGTGTACCGTGCAGGTGGCGTCATCAACTCCCAGTTCCAAATTCTTACCCGTCGTGAACGCAGCCAGTACCATCGAATAGACTGCCATCGCATTATTACTTTTCGCCGTGACGTCCGCACCCTGTCCTGTCCACTTCAAAAACGTTCCTGCCGCACAGGCACCAGCAGGTTTGTCGATCTTGAAACCAAACTCGATTGGCATAAAACTCGCCTCGATCATGGTGACCTTAACGCTCGAGGCTAGAACATTTGCCGCAAGCGTATTGTTACTTGTAAACGCTCCAACGAGAATTCCAGTGACCAGCAAATTTGAAAATACTCTTTTCAATTTTACTTCCTCTCTTTCTGAATTTATTTTGCCAGAGGCCGTTAGCTGCAAAATTTGCTTTTTGTCGACAATCTTACCGATGAACGGAGACATATCCGATAGATTCAATACCGCTTTCCACATCGCATTGACCTGTACCCGAAATATCGATGGGTAAATCAGATGCAAAAGCTAGGTAAAGGCCCGCCAAAATAGCTTGCCCGGCGGGTGTGGAAACAGAAAAATCCAACTGAATGGGCGTATTGGTAGCGCAGCTGGGCATACCCGACCGAGGTTGTTCTAAGTAAATCTGAACGACACCGGCGTTGTTGGGGATGATATTCTTTACATGCACGCCCGTAACAGAACTGGCTCCGGCAGGAAACGCCGCAATTAGTAACAGCCAGGTGGCTAAACGTAAGCTTTGTTTCAAAGTATCTCTCCTAGTTTGTTAACTTTTCCCGACTTCGCGAGGAGGCGTTGACCCCGCTAAATACACGCCGCGACGTTGCTTTCGCTCCGCAGATTTTCCGCGCTAGTTAGGTGTACGCCAACAGCGCGTCGGCCAGTTAAAAGCGCGGCTTAAAAAAAGTAGCTGCCGTTGTATAGACAGTGGAGTCAGACGATCACGCTTCATTCTCACCAATTGAGGCAGGCAAGCCTGAGCGATTAGCCATTCAATTTTGCGACCTCAGGCCAGAACCTGATACTCAGAAATTGCGCAGTATCCACCTGTACCGACCGTATAGGTAATAATAACCGATTTTTGCATCGAAAAGGCGGTTAGAAGGCCCGATACATAAGCCTGATAGTTCGCGTTATTAATGTCGACGTAGAACAAATTGCCAGGGCAGTTGGGCGTTGATGTGTCAAGATACACACGGAATGGCAGGTTAGAGGGTCCAGAGAGGAAATAGCTGGCGAGGCGACCAGTATAAGTTTCTGCCATCGCGTTCCCCGCGAAGGTCATGCCAAGCGCCAGAAGCAATAGCGTTGCAACGGTTTTTTTCATCGAATTATTCCCATGTCTAAGTTTACGAGCTGGTAGCTTCTGATTGAAGCTTATGTCCGAGCTCAGCAAAGGGGGGCAGGATGTGCAGACGGCGGCCCGACCTGTCAGGTTACTGTGCTGTTACTTTTACAGACAAGCCTCCGATTGCGGGAAACTCGAGCTACAGCTACGATCCCAGGGCTTGGTCACATTTTTACGCAGACTGTTGGACAATCCCGCGACGATTTGGACAATCCCGCGACGATAGGGATACAACCTACGCACTCTATGTCGGGCCTAGGCCAGTAGGTACCATTATCCGTAATCGAAATCTGCTTTCCCGGCCTTATGTCGACATCGTGGCCGTTAGCACGATTAACTGGCGATGGTATGCGCTGAAAGTCTATCGCTAGTGGGCCCCTTGACAGTCGGGAGTAGTAGTTCTCCTTCCTGACATCTGAATTCCTGACGAATTAAAATATACTAGGGATGATGATTGCCGTCATACTCGAGGCGTGCACCAACAACCGTTGCTAGGCAGAGCGCAAATCGCGACTATGACCAAGTCGATGACGTCAACATATAGACATTATATCTATTCCTTAACTCTTAAAGAGATCACTGTAGGTGAGTTTTAGGTGCATCCATCTAACACAAAGCTCACTTGATGTTTAAGGCTATAGGCGGTTAACGCCATCGCAGTTAACTGCTGATTTGCCGGAAGATTGGATGGAATTATATAACTCGTTGCGTCTGGACAATTTTCCGGATTGTAGACTGTACCATCAACGTAAATTCTAAGATTTGGCTCGTACCAACCGCTGTCCAACATTTTAATTCGACTAAAACTTGGTGAGCTTGCGGGCGTTGCAGTGGTTGAACTGGAAGACAAAGCCAAAATTGCTGCTACACACGGTATCAAAGAACGTTTCATAAGATAGCTCCGAAATAGTGAACAATCATTGCGCATATAGAGCGATGAAGCCGCCTTGCCGACAGCAAGGGGCGTCAAGGCACAGGTATGACCACGCCACCCAGCAACGGCAAGACTACGACCTTTTTGCTGGCCGGAGCTGTTCCAGCTACGCGTTGAACCGCGACTCGATTGCCGGCTGCGTCGTAGCTGTAGGCCACACTGCCTCCATCGGGATAAGTGACCAGGGTCAAACGGCCCAAGGCGTCATATTGGTAGGATGTGGTCGAGTCCGCCGCCGCCACATTTGCGACCGCCAGCCCCCCGAGGAGTAGGGCTACGGCTATTCTAACGATTTTACGCATTTTCAACTCCATTTTGGATCAAAGATCTGAAAATATCCCCAGGGATCGGGGCTTATGCTTGCAAGTATAAAAGGGCGAGATCTATCCAGGCACAAGATAGAAGCTATTGATCTCGCAAGTTGTTGGATTGTAATAAATGCCGACAATCTTATTAGACATTTTCGCCGAGAGCACCAGACTCCAAAAACGGTTTTTGGCATCGGCAGGGCCGGTCGCCGGTATGAAAAGTTTACCATCGATGCATGGCGACGATGTATGATATACATATACTGCGCCATCGAGATAATCCTGCAATAACCAGGCAGTCGGATTGCTTTCAAGCGAATCCGCTCTTGCCGGTATTGTTGAGAAGCCGGCAAGTACTGACACACCAAGCGCCAACCAAGCTGGATTCTTCCTAGACGTCATGTTTCCCCCATTGTATCCGAGCGCCCGAAAGGTGGTAACGCCTATGTGCCCACACCTCAGATTGAACCAAGTTGGGAAAACGCACAATAGGTGATAGGTTTTTTTGTACCGTTTTGAACCTTAGATTAGGCTTTAGAAGCCCGACTCAAAAGTTCATGAGACATAGAAGTACCTTGCGAGTCTTGGGACCCGTAGTTTTGCACTGGCGATTACCGTCCATGCAGCCGCAAACCCAAGGGATCGAAATCTGTTCGCAACTTTACAACCTTCGCCACTCCTCTTAATCTGAAGAGTGAATGAGCGATCGTCAAATCGTCAAGCACATATAATATTCAGACGCTTAGTGACTTATTAATATCCGTCGCCAACTTCGTTGAGCTAATAATTTTAAAATCGCGGATGCTATTTTTTAATTTCCTCAGCAGATAGGAAATTGAATCAGACGATATGGCCGTACTCGCTCTCGAGGGGCGGATGAATGCGCCCCTCGCGCAAGTCATAGCGCGTTACTGCAGGTTTCTTTGCGCTAGATACGAACGGGAGTCGGGCTCAAACACCCGCAAGTTCGAAGTGTGGCCGACTGTTGCGATTAACACGGCGAAAAAGTCCTTCTTCACGTCGACAATGACGAGGCTTTGCGGGAACGGACGGGTGAAGTACAGTCCCGGTCGTTCGGTTCTGTCATGCATCTCTGCACCGCTGATGCCGTTTTCGAGGGTGGTGGAACATTCTTTTATACCGGTGAGATGACACACCGCGGGGGGGGCCTATCTCTTTCAGCCGACACCCTGGAGTGTTTTAAGCAAAGATCTTTCAGACTGAGGTGTGCTCGTTCCCTTCGGTTCCGGTCAGGTTATAATTTTTCCAGGACACTGGCCTCATTGCGTCACTCCTTTTGTGGCCGGAGATCCTGGGAAGCCAAGAGTAACTTTGCTGGTAAACGGCTGGTATGGAAGCGACAGCCGCGATGTGTAGTCCAGGCAGAACAGATCACTTAATTCTGCGGCCGGATCCGGGGCGACCATTGTACAGTCTGCTGCACTCGCCTTGGCCAGTTTTGCGGTGCCGTCAATTCTGGTGACAGTAGTCTCCTTCGAGAAATTGAACAGCCGCCATGATCCGCGACAGGGCGGCTTTATCTGCGAACCTGACCTCTAGCGTCGGGACAGTTCTAGCTCGCTGCCCGGGCATCCGTCCGGGTGAAGCTGGTTACTAAAAAACCCGCTTCACGTCACACTTGAGGTTCTAGATCTGGGACAGATGGCTGCTGTAATGCCGCAGCGTGACGACGCTGTCCGCTTCCAGTATGTGCTACCTTTAAACCTCCCAAGAATCGCACAAATCGATCCAAATAACGTCCCCAAACCAACTGTCTGCGGATTGGCTTAATTATGGGGTCGACTAAGGTGATCACCCTTGAATAACGCGGCGCCGCTGACTGACCGAAACAAGATTCCCGATGGTAGCCTGTCGCTACCTAACGCGATGCCAATCTTTTATCTTGGCTAGCGTTAAACGGTCAGGGTGCCGATATTCGGGGCCGGAGCACCCGGGCACGCGCGCGGCACTTCGAAGTTTTTCCCTTTCCAATTCTCTGTTTAAGGGGGGCAAAATGGTTCTGCTACGCGTATCGGCGTATTTGAGCTAATTTTCCGGCCAATTTTGATCAGAAAATTAGCTCAAATTTTTTGCAATGGCCTTACGCCGTCGCCGTCAAGATCCAGGCGCAGCCAGACAGGACAACACCTTCGGGCGTCAGGCGGGTCTCATAGGCCTTGCGTAGCGCGCCACATACCGCCGTTCGCACGTCGCCCGGTTCATCAGCCAACAATCGGCTCAAAGGCCCTATATGGAAAGAGTTGGCGACGGCATCGTCGAGTTGCGCGTCTGGCGTTGCGCCAATACCAAACAGGAGCGGGGCGTCGAACGGTTCGATGCTGATATTCTCATACCCGGCCTCGCGAAGGATACGATTGACCCGGTCGCGATCACCGAATGAAAAGGGGCCTGGCGCTTCCGGATCTGGCTGCGGCAACGGTTTAACAAAGGCTCTAGCGGCCTCGAGCGGCAGGCATGCGCCGTCATTTTCCCGCACGCTACGCCACGTCACCATGGCCAGCCGCCCCTTGGCCGAGAGGGCGCGGCGCATATGAGTAAAGGCCGCGACGGGATTGGCAAAGAACATGACGCCCAGCCGTGAGACCAGCAGATCGCTCGCTCGAGAGTCAAACGGGTGGTTCCCAGCGTCGCCAAGCGCAAAATCGATGGCCAGGCCTTCAGATTTCGCCCGTTCGCGTGCCCGGCCAAGCAAGATCTCCGAGATATCGATTCCCAAGATATGGGCGCCTTCGCCCAACTGTTTTGCGAGGGAGATCGTGGTATCGCCCGTGCCGCAGCCTATATCTATCGCCCTCTCACCGGCCGTGGGAGCCGCCGCCGCCAAGACCGCATCGCGGTATGCCTTTAGCATCGCATCGAAGCGCGCCTGATGATCAAGCCAGCTTTGTCCGGAAGACCCGTTCCAAGCGGCTCGTGTACGCGCATCCATCTGAGACAAGGTTGGATCGGGCATGTCCATCTCCAAAACGCTTATAGGCGACAGGAAATCGACGCACCGTCAAGCGGACGTCGCTAAAGCCCTTTCGGCTGGCCGCGAGATTTTTCAGACCCGCACTCGATGTTGTTTACAATCTGAAACCTGATGGCGTCGGAGCAACGCGGAGCGATTACAGCAATATAATTCCTATGGGCGGTAGTTGGCTTCGAAATCGATCGGATCGAGTATCAAAGCCGGGAATCTACCCTTCATCAGAAGGGTATCTATCGTTTCCCGCGCATACGGGAGCAAAATGGTCGGGCATTTGGTCATGAGCACGCGCTCACGCTCTGCCGCCGAGAAGCCTGACAACTGAAAGACGCCAGCTTGTAATACCTCTATCGCGTAAGCGCCATTACCTGAACTCATGGCAACCGTGGAAATTGCGAGGACAACCTCGGTCAGCCCGCCGGGAATGTCTTCGTGCGTCACATTCATGTCGACCTTGACTTCCGGCGCCCATTCGCGCGTGAAAATAGCTGCGCCCGACGGCGCCTGGAATGACAAATCCTTCAAATAAATTTGCCGTATGGAAAAGTGTTGCGTCATGATTCTGCTTTCAATTGCGGAAATTTCAAAGTCCCTGCGCCCTACGCGACCAGGGGACCATCCAGATCAAATACGGTTTCGCCCGGCTGCACATAGTCGAGTATGAGGTGAACGCGCGCAGTGGTGCCGTTATTGCGGACGGCGTGGGTGCGGCGATTATTGATTTCCCACATTTCGCCTTCCGGCATGTGAAATTTCAAGCTACCCACCCAAAACAGGCTATCTGGATTTGAGATGAGGGGAACGTGAATCCTGTGGCAACGCTTCAGGGAGTCACCGTCATCTATATGCGGCTTAATCTCGGCGCCCGGCGGCAGCCGCGTCAACAAAGCGCGAATAAAGTAGCCCGCGCCACGTTGTTGCGCTGTGCGACGTTGACGCATCGTCTGGAGATAAGTGCGGCGAATATGGTCCATAAAGGGCTGTAAATGTGGTTCGAGCGTTGTAAAGGTCGCATGGTAGGTCGGATGGGTGTGCCGAAAATCCGTGTCCGCAATGAGTTTAATCGTTTGCGTGCTTATGTGGGCGTTAAAGGCCGTCTGACGGCTGGCATCTGCATTCCATGCCGCCTCATCGAAGCGCTGCACTATGGCTTTCAACGCCGTGATGTCGAAGCTGCCAAGTTTCAGGGCATCGCAGGGAAGATTCATGGACGATCGGCCAGAGTTAAGGAAGGTCGTTTGAGGCTACATGCATATGCAGACCAATGTCTAGATAGATCATTACAATTGACGGAAGGAATGGTCTGGCTCAGGCGAATTTGTAGTCGTACGCCTCTATCAACCCGCAATCCATCTTTGCGACAAGGGCGGACAACTCCGGAGTGTAGTATTCGTGATAGGGTGCATGGTCGCTGACATTGAGGTTTGGTGTCGAACGCAAAAAGTGCTGGCATTTCAGCAACTCGCCAGGAGACAGCCCCGACAAGATACTATAAAGGCCTTGTCGTAACTCTTCCATTCTAAGGATTCGTGCCGTCGGCGCGCCTGCATACAGTCTGTTGTAGAGGAAACTGTAAAAACCAAACCCCGATCCGGAAATGCGTTGAATGCACGCCCTTGTGACGTTGAGGCCATAATTCACAAAATGATCGGGAAACGCCTCAGCTAGCCGAGCCACGCGCGCACCGTCATTTTCCAGGGTAAGCAGGTTGGTGATCGTGCCTTGGAATCCCAGTGACCGGTCTTCACTACATATCATGAACAAGGCATTCGGCTTGGCCTGGCCTTGTTGAAAATGGTACCATGATACATAGTAGGACCAGGGATTTCGCACCGTGCCAATGACGGGGACGGCCAGGTAGCTGGCAGGCACCTCAGCATAGGGCAGGTGGTAACCGACCCGCTTCGCCGAGGCAATGCAGGTCATCATCATCCGTCCTACAAACGTGCCCCCGGATTTGTGCAGATGTGGGAAAACGAACGCGTCACAAACGATCATGGCGTCACGACTCCGTCCAGATAGCCCCGTTGTTGCAGGTAGGTTTGCAGCGGCGTTAAATAGGTTTCGTAACGTTTCCAGGCGTTTACCCCCTGAGAATTGATAGGGCTGCGGACCTGAACAGCACTGGCTGTCGACACCGCACCTTTCGCCTCATGCGGACGCAGGCACGCGTCTTCAAACGGCAGGCCACAGGCGTCAAGCAGGCGGCGTATCTCTGTGTCGGGATCGCGGATAACGGCTTCCAAAGACACGTCAATGATGCCGTCCCCGAGGCCTTGTTTCCAATAGCGCATCAGATCGCGAAACTGATGGTAGTGCGCGGCCAGGTCTTTCTGGGAATACGACCAGCCATAGGCGCCCGTGAAAAGGACCTTATAGGCGCCAAACAAAGCGTCCATCGGATTGCGATCAAGCGCAATGATGATGGCGTCCGGAAAGGCTAAGCGGATAAGGCCCGCATATTCATGATTGGAAGGAAGTTTGTCGATCACATACGCGCTCCCGTCATTCAGGAAGGCCGACTCGCGGGTATAGAATTCTGCAATATCGAGTGGATCGAGTTGCGCGGCTGCGGCAATGACGTCTGGTGCCAGGCGTCTGACACCTGGGACGCCGGCCAATTTATGGGTCGCAATTCCAAACGTCTTGAGTTCTCCGATGGCCTGTACCTGACTATGCGCTGCCAGCACGCGCTCGATCAGGGTGGTGCCCGAACGCGGGAGGCCTAAGATAAAAATGCGTTTTGGACCACTCCGCGGCCGTCGGTCATCGATGTCGGCGAGACGACCCAGAGGAAAATAGGTTTTCCAGGCGGCGACCGTTTCGGCTTCTTCGCTTTCGGTCCACGGCTCTATCTTTCCGGCGAGTTCGGCGCCAACCTGAAGGCAATCCCAGGCGGCTTCGGTATCGCCAATGTCATCGAACTCCTTGAAGAGCGTGTAGGCGACGCGACACGCTTCCAGACTGCTTTGGCAGGTCAAACCTTCGAGTATCGCTATGTGATTGTCGTCGGCCTTCCAGCGTCGTAGATAGGCGAGATTGAAATAGGCGGGGACAGGCGGGGTGGGGGAGAGTTTGATGGCTTTATTGAAGGCGTACTCCGCACCGGCGATATCCCCAAGTGCCCGGCGAACGCTTCCCAGGCTATACCAGGCCTCCGCATGATCAGGGGCAATCTCGGTTGCTTTGATTATACACGGCAATGCCTCTTGCGGGCAGCCGGCATGCGTGAGGGTATAGCTGACACGCACAAGGCTAGACACGTCGCTCAAGCCGGCCTTTATTGCCATGCGTGCGCTTTCCACAGCCTCCCACATACGGCCATCGCTGATCAGCGGCTTACCTCGCAGGGCCAGCATCTGAGCGGCAACCCGAGACCCGACGGGGGCATTTTGGGCAGCCAAAGCGAACGCGCGCTCCGCCAGCGGCATGTCGTCAAGTGCGCAGGCGGCCGTACCCAAAAGCCACCACGCCTCTGACGATGTCGGATTTGCGCGGGTTGCGGTCTCGGCGGCGGCCAGCGCGCGTGGCATGTCGCCGGTGCGAACAGCGGCGTGCGCGATGTCTAACGGTTTGTCAAAACGGGCCAACTCGGGCTCCAACAGGGGTTATAGGCGCAACTTTTCGCGCCTTAGGCGTAGATAGGATATCGGTCATCCAACCCGTCAAATTTTTCGAAAGTAATAATGTGTCATGACCTTTATCGTGCACCTCAGCTTTCATTGCCTAAGATATCTGCCATTCGGGGTGTGCGCCCCGTTATGATTTATCCTCTGAGAGGTCGCAATAGTGATCCAAAAGCAACAGCCCGCAGCTTAATTCCAAATTTGGAGCACCGCGCGTGAAATGGCGGAAACCACATGTATCTGGCCGCTTTTTTATCAAATCTTTGATTTGTCACATTGTTGATTGGGGTGTTGCGCGATCAAAAGATAATGACAACGCTGGACTTTGGTATTTCAATCCCGAAAATTCAGCATCATGTCTAAACTAGGGTTTGACGCATTTCTCATTTTATATGTAAGAATTGTTTCACCAGTGGGTCATTAACCAGGGGCGTTTTGGTATTAAACAGGTATTGTTTGGTTCGCGATAAATAAGTGCAAACGAACTGAAGCATTTCCGGAAACGGAAGTAAAAGGACATAGGGAATGAAAAGAAAAACATATGCGTTGCTCACGACGGCTTTGACCGGCGTGATGATGTCCGGAGCGGCTTTGGCGCAAGACGCAGCGCCTGCGACCGCACCGAGCGCGGATTCGGCCCAAGAGGTCATTGTCGTCGGTGTGCGCAAGAGTTTGCAGAAATCACTGAGCGTAAAGCGTAAGGCGTCGGCGCACATCGACGTGATTACAGCCGAAGACGTCAGCAAATTTCCCGACGTGAATGTGGCCGAATCATTGTCGCGCCTGCCGGGCATTACGGTTGACCGGTCTAATGGTGGCGAAGGCGAAAAGATCGCCATCAACGGCATCGATTCGCGTCTTATCAATGTGTCGCTGAACGGCAATCCGCTGGCCACCGCAGATTCCGGCGCCAGTGACCATGACAATGGGCGAAGCTTCAACTTTGCTAACCTGGCACCTGAACTGATCGGCAATGTTGAGGTCTACAAGACGACCGAAGCACGCCTTGAAGAAGGTGGTATCGGCGGTAGTGTTATCGTCAACTCGCGCAGGCCTTTGTCGCTGCCGGTCAATACCTTCACGGTAAACTACAGCTACAATATCAACGAACGGAATAAAGAAAAAGATCCGCGTTACTCCGTCTTCTATAGCACCAAAGACGATAGTGGTCGTTTCGGCTTCCTGGTGAGCTATGACTACAACAAGTCCGTTCTGGGTAGTGGTTCGATAGGCGCCGGCTATCAGAACGTTTGTAACGCAGCGAATTGGGGCGGCCCCACCGGCGGAAAAGTAGCTTGCGATAGCGACGGCAACTTCACCAATACCGCCGCTCTCCCGACCGTTACGAGCGGGCCGGCACTGAATAAGAACATGCTGGTGCCAACCTATATCGCCTTGTCCTCCGGCCTCGAAACGCGTGAGCGCAAGACCTATCAGATGGCCTTGCAGTTCAAGCCGAGTGATGATCTTGAATTCAACCTGACCGGCACTGGCATTCAAAGCGACTTTTCCAGCTATTCCCAAACGTTTGAAACCGACTTGAGCGTCGACTGGAACGAAACCAATCCATACTACACGCGCTATCAGACGGCCAGTCCAGGTCATAAGGTCGGTGAAGTTATCAAAGCGGCCAACGGCAATAATCTCTACCAGACCAAGATGACCTCGGTGACGACAAATGAGGCCGGGGTTACGGGCGGTACGGGGAATTTTGCCGTGCGTATGGATGAATATTACAAGCGGTCCCACCTCAACACCTCCAGCTACAATCTGCAAGGTCGTTGGACCCCGGGCCTGTGGACGATCGAAGGCAATATCGGAACGACCAAGGCAACGGGCGGTTCGGATCCGGAATATTACCTGAGCTTCTACGGCACGGATTCTGGTACCTGGTCGATGACGCCGGATGGGGCCAGTTTGAAACTGGACAAGCCGGCCACCGATCCGACGTTGTTCGCCACGCGCAAGAAGGGCGATCAGGCAGGTTTCGTGAAAACCGCCGTCACGACCGACACCATCGATTATGGCAAGTTTGATGTCAAACGTGAGGTCGAATGGGGACCGGTCAACGAAATTCTGTTTGGCTATCGCTATCAAAAGCACTCGAACGTCAATCGCCCACACTTCTACAACACCCAGTTCGATGTCACCGGCACCATGGCCGACTTTGAGACCTATCAAAGCGATCCGAGCTTGGTCTCCGGTCTAGGCGCCAGTGGAGACCTGCTGACCTACGTCGCCATGACCCAACAGGCCGTAATCGACTATTCGGTTGCGAACAAAAATCCGGGTAACGCTTCAGGGGACTATCGCGACGCTGGCAACTTCTGGGACACCAGAGAAACCACCAATGCCGCCTATGTTCAAGCGAACTTCCGCTCGGGTAAATGGCATGGTGATGTCGGTGTTCGTTACGCCAAGACAGAGAATGAGCAGACCTATCGTTCGACCATGGATTATTATCCCTGGGACGAAGAAATGATTAAGCTCGACAAGAGCTATGACGATATCCTGCCGTCGTTCAATGCGGCTTACGATCTGTCCGACAACATGATGATCCGCTTCTCGGCGGGTAAGGTGATGTCACGACCGACCTTCGCCGACATGTCTGGTCAGGTCGAATACAGTCTTGACCGATACAGCACCGTCGGCAGCCGCGGCGGAACGCAAGTGTTCGGTGGAACGGGTGGCAATCCGGACCTTCAACCATACCGCGCTACGAACTATTCGGCGTCCTATGAATGGTATTTTGGGCCTAACAGCTTGTTCAATGTCGATTTGATCTACAAGGATGTCGAATCTTATATCGTCAAGAAGTACACCTTCGTCGACGTGACCTTGCCATCGACCGCGCTGAACTACTGCCTAGGCACGGTTGGACGTGTCTGTAACCGAACCGAACGTATGCTGATCTACGCGCCGTTCAACGGCAGCAACGCGAAGATCCCTGGCGTCTCGGTTGGCTATCAGGGGAACCTTTGGTGGGGCTTCGGTATCCAGGCCAATGCGACATTCCTGGATCAACAATACGGCGGCTACACCGACGCCTACAATACGGGGGGCGGCAAGCTGCCTATGCCCTATCTGTCGCGGTGGAGCTACACTGTTTCGCCCTACTACGAAAAGGGGCCGATCCAGGCGCGGGTTTCGTATACCTACCGCAGCAAGTATAACACCTCGATCGGTAGCGATCTGGTTCCAGCGACCTATGTCGATGGCTGGGGCCAACTTGATGCCTCCGCATCTTATAATGTGAACGATCAGTTGTCTTTGAACATGTCGGCCCAGAACCTGCTTGACGACCTGCAACATCCTTACACCAATGGCGGCCTGCCGTTGGCCTGGAAAAAATATGGTACCCGTATTACCTTCGGCGTAACCTATAAGATGCAGTAAGACTGTCGCCCTCGTTCCGCTAGCGGGGCGAGGGCACCTGGCTTGTTCTCAGGCTCTCCCGCCCTGCCGGTGGCACGATCCGCGATCCGTCTTCTCCCTGACCTTTCGAATGTCCGGTCCTGTCGCTGTTTCGATATTGTGTTTGTGTGCGTCGAAGTTATGAGGGCGACGGAGCTTTTCCCGTCTGAGAACATCTTGCGTTGTGTCCGGCGCCCGTACCAAAGCCCGGCCACAACGCTTACTTTTGTGTGCGTACATCGACCGACGCGCTCCCTATCCGTTGCAGGTCAGATAAGTGCCTGTAGGACACTTAGGTAAAACGTGTAAGCTGTGCCTTGCCTAGCTGGAGACTATCCTATGAGCCCCTTCGACCCATATTCGACGTCGCGCCGTAATCTGTTGCGTGGGGCTTTGGGAGTCGTTGTGGCTGCCGGTTTGCCTAGCGTTACGCAGGCCGCTTCAAATGACAACACAACGCCGGTCGAGCGTGACCGGCAATGGCTAAAAGCCACGCAGAAATATGCCGCCGAACGAAAGCGTTGGCTGGCTGAGGTCGATGCAGGCGATTTCGATGGCGCCTTTCGTCCGGATTGGGCGGCACTTCAGGCCTATCAACCGCCGAAATGGTATGCTGATGCCAAATTCGGCATCTTTGTTCACTGGGGCCTATATTCCATTCCGGCCTTTGGCGGTGAATGGTACTCGCGCAATATGTATATCAAAGGCAGCGCCGCCTATGAGCACCATATTAAAACCTATGGTCCGCATACCCAGTTTGGCTACAAGGATTTCATTCCGCAGTTCAAGGCTGAGGCCTTCGATGCCGCCGCGTGGGCCAAGCTGTTCAGCGCGGCAGGCGCGCGTTATGTCGTGCCTGTGGCTGAACACCATGACGGCTTTTCCATGTACGATAGCCATCTGTCTGATTACACCGCCGTCAAGATGGGGCCAAAACGTGATCTTCTAGGTGAAATTTCGCAAGCGGTTCGCAATCAAGGACTGCATTTTGCGTTATCGTCGCATCGGGCGGAGCATGACTGGTTCTTCGACGAGGGCCGCAAATTTCCCTCCGACGTCTCTGATCCGGCCAATGCCGGCCTCTATGGGCCTGCGCAGGACCGTCTGGCGGGAAAGGGCGATGAAGACCTGTTTGGCGACTATACCTATGTATCGCAAGCCTGGCTCGATGATTGGCTCGCGCGCCAGACGGAACTCGCCGCGCGCTATAATCCGGACCTCATCTATTTTGACTGGTGGATTGGTCAGCCGTCTTTCCGCAATACTTTGCCAAAATTTCTGGCCTGGTACTATAACCGGGCGGCACGAAACGGGGGCTCAGCCATTGTCAATTATAAGCTCGGCGAATTCGCTGACGGCGCGGGCGTCCTGGATATCGAACGCGGCCAAGCGCCGGGCATTCGCCCGGACGTATGGCAGACCTGCACCTCGATCAGCGATAAGTCGTGGGGGTATATTGAAAATGATACCTATAAATCGCCGGAGCAGCTGATCCACCTGCTCGCCGACGTTGTGTCGAAAAACGGCAACCTGCTGCTCAATGTCGGGCCCCATGCCGACGGCCGCATCCCGGATGGCGCTAGGGATACCCTGCTCAAAATGGGTGAATGGCTGAAAATCAATGGTGACGCGATCTACGGCTCTCGTCCTTGGGTCGTGTTCGGGGAAGGGCCAACGGAGACCGCATCTGGCACTTTTGCCGAAAGTAAAGCAAAGCCTTACACAGCTAAAGACTTTCGCTTTACTGTAAAGGACGGTGTTTTGCATGCCATCGAGATGGCGCGACCGACGGGGGAGGTGACCATCGCCTCCGTTCGCAGCGACTATCCCGTGAAACGCGTCACGCTGCTGGGCAGCAATGCATCGATCGCCTTTCGCCAAACAGATGCGGGTTTGACTGTCAGCCTGCCGACTGATGCGCCTGAGCAATTGGCCTATGTCTGGCGGATTGAAACCCGCTGACACGGCGGTCGAGACCGCCAATTTCCTGCGCACCGCCTGTCCCATGGCGAGAAGACGCAAATCCACACTAACGGGAGTAAATTATGAAGACGTTGCGAACCGCCAAAGGCCTTATTACCACTTTTGGCGCGATCGCCACACTGTGCGTGGCCGTTCCCGCACTGGCCGCACCTTCCGGCCTTATACCCTTGCCGGCTGAAATGAAGCTGGCGAGGGGGCATTTTCAAGTCGGCAGTCACACAGTCGTTTGCGTCACGAACCCATCATCGCAAGGCACTGCGGATTACCTGACGGGCCTGGTAAAGGCCTTGCGCGGTATCGATTTGACCGTTGGGGCCTGTGGCGCTTCCACGATTACGCTCGATCTTGATCCGACAGCCCCGGTCGAAGCGGCTGAGGGCTATAGCCTTACGGTGACGACCAAGGGCGTTATCATTCGATCGCGTACCGAAGCGGGGCTGTTCTACGGCGCTGTCACATTGGGCCAGCTTCTGAGCCCCGATGATCGTTTTGGCCAGCCGGTCAATCTTGAAGCCCTGTCGATCAAGGACTATCCACAGTACGCCTGGCGCGGCTTGATGCTCGACAGCGCCCGTCACTTTCTGCCGGTGGCCGACGTTAAGACTATGATCGACCAGATGGCGCAGCATAAGCTGAACAGCCTGCATCTACACTTGAGTGATGACCAGGGCTGGCGCATCGAGATCAAACGCTACCCGAATCTCACGCGAATTGGCGCCTGGCGGACGCCTCCTTCCAACGGCGGACCAGGCGTCCCGACCGAGCCCTATGGCGGTTTCTACACCCAAAATGATATCCGTGACCTCGTCGCTTATGCTGCCGCCCGCCACATTACCATCGTGCCTGAAATCGATATGCCGGGCCATGCGCAGGCGGCAGTCGCCTCCTACCCGGACATCGGAATCCGCGATTTGAAAAACGGGGGCGACCAGCCAAACGTTTCGACCGACTGGGGCGTCAACCCCTATCTGTTCAATACCGACGAGACCAGCTTGGTCTTCATCCGAAATGTGTTGGATGAGATCATGGAGCTCTTCCCGTCGACCTATATCCATGTCGGCGGCGATGAAGCCGTGAAGAACCAGTGGGAAAAATCTCCGGCCATACAGGCTCAGATCAAGACGCTGGGCCTGAAGGACGAGCATCAATTGCAGACCTGGTTCATTGACCAACTGGGCGCCTACCTGAACAGCAAGGGACGGCGACTGATCGGCTGGGATGAAATCCTGGAAGGCGGCATTCCGCAGACGGCCGCCATCATGTCGTGGCGCGGCACTGACGGCGCGATCAAAGCGGCGCAGGCCGGTCATGATGTTGTCCTGTCACCGACAAATCCGCTCTATTTCGACAACCAGCAAAGCCGGCGCAACGACGAACCCGCCGCCCGTGGCTGGGTTGTGCCATTGGAAGATGTCTACAAGTTTGACGCCTTGCCATCGGTGCTGACAGCGGATCAGGGTAAGCACGTGATGGGGGCTCAGGCAAACCTTTGGAGCGAGTACCTGATGTCGGGCTGGTATGTGCAGCATGCGGCCTTCCCGCGTACCGCCGCCCTGGCAGAAACCTTGTGGTCACCCAAATCGACGCGCAACTGGAACAGCTTTCTGACACGTCTGCCTGTTCAGATGGTACGCTATCGTCAGCAAAACATAGGCGCTTCGGACGCCGCCTTCGCCGTCGACTTCACACCGGTCGGGGGCCGCAATGCAGCACTTGCAGCGGGCAAGGCAAAAATAGCCCTGAGCAATCAGGTGACATCGGGAGTGATCCGCTACACGCTGGACGGGTCCGAACCGACCGCAAGCTCGAAGGCCTATAGCGAACCGCTTGATTTGACCTTGGGGCAGACGATCGTCGCCACAGCTTTTACGCGGGACAACCTGAAACTGGCCGGGCCTGACCGCTACGACTTTACAGCCGCAAGCCTGCTCACACGCACAAGTCAGGAACTGAACGCCTGTGGCAAGGGCGCGCTGGGTCTGCGTACGCCCCTGACTCCAGATTCTCCGGCCAAGACCCCAGTCTATAATATCGATATTTTTGATAGCTGCTGGATCTACCCCGACGTGCGCCGGGATGGCGTTACGAGCGTTACCATTGATATCGCCCGCCTGGCGCGCAACTACGGTTTGGCCAATGAAGCCAGCAAGGTTCTAACGCATCCCCGCAATACGCCGTTTGGCGAACTGGTGGTCTATCGCGACACCTGTAAGGGGGAAGAGGAAGCGCGCATTCCGCTGACCAATCCCGCTACCACGCCGAACGTCACCACACTGAACGCTACGCTGCCGGCGGTGACGGGCGACCATGCCCTGTGCCTGATTTTCACCGCACCGCTTGATGGACCGTACTATGCCATCGACACAGTCCGACTGAACCAAAAGTAGGAACACGCCATGCTAAAATCTATAACCCAGGGCCTTTGCCTGTCGGCCCTGTGCTTCGCAACAAGTGCGTTTTCCGCTCCTCCAAAGATTCAGACGCTCGATAGCGGCTGGACATTTCGCCTGGCGCCTGGGGACGAGGCGCTCAAGACCCATCCGGACATGGCCGGCTGGCTCAAGGCGACCGTACCCGGCACGGCGCAGAGCGACCTCATGGCGTTGAAGAAACTGCCCGATCCTTACGTGTCAGATAACGAAGGCAAGGTGCAATGGGTGGGGCTGTCCGATTGGCAGTATCAGGCAGCGGTTACAGTCACGCCGGAGATGCTTCAGCGCGATCATATCGACCTTATTTTTGAAGGTCTGGATACGTTTGCAACGGTGTCGGTAAATGGTCAAAACCTGTTGTCGTCGAATAACATGTTCCGCACCTGGCGCGTGCCGGTAAAGGGCGTTCTTAAAGCCGGCAGCAATATCATCACGGTCGATCTGGCCTCGCCCCTTAAAAAGATGAAACCGCTGGTGGCGGACATGCCCTATGTCATGCCCGGCGCCTACGATTCCCTATGGGGCGATGAACCGCTCGGTCGCAATTCCTCGACCTATGTCCGTAAGGCCGGTTACCAGTATGGTTGGGACTGGGGCCCGCGCGTCGTGGCGCTCGGCATCTGGAAGCCGGTCAAGCTGGAAGCTTGGGATGACGCCCGTCTGGCGGATTTCCATGTCGCCCAGGTCCATCTCGACGATCAGGTGGCCGCCCTCAACGCTGCGTTCGATATTCAATCCGATAAGGCTCAGACTGTGACTGTTCGTGCGGAGATCACCGCGCCGGACGGCACGACCCAAACCGTCAAGCAAGACGTGGCACTGTTCGCCGGCCTCAATCCGGTCAGTGTGCCGGTGCAGATCCAGACCCCGCAGCGCTGGTGGCCAGCAGGCTATGGCAAGGCCAATCTCTACACGGTCAAGGCGACCGTCACGCAAGGTTCCGACGTAATTGGCGAAACGACACGAAAGATCGGTTTGCGCACCACGGAAATTCGCCGCGAAAAAGACCAGTGGGGCAAAAGCTTCGAGATCGTCATCAATGGTGTGCCGATCTTTGCCAAGGGCGCCAACCTGATCCCGTTCGACATAATCCCGACCCGCGTCACCGCAGCGGAACAGGACCGCATGCTGCAGTCGGCGGTCGACGCCAATATGAACATCCTGCGCATATGGGGCGGCGGCACCTATCAGGACGACCACGTCTATGACAAGGCCGACGAACTGGGCCTGATGATCTGGCAGGACTTCATGTTCGGCGGCGCCATCATCCCCTACGATCGTGATTTCCGCGAAAGCACCCGGATTGAAGCCGTGGAGCAGGTCAAGCGTCTGCGCAACCATCCCTCCGTGGTCATCTGGGCGGGCAATAACGAGGTCCAGACCGACTGGGAAAACTGGGGCGGTGGCACGGAAGATTTGAAAAAAGGCGTCTCGCCCGAAGAGCGAGACCGCATCGTCACCGGCATGGTACGAATGTTCGATCAGGTCCTGCGCGGCGCGGTCGATCAAAATGCACCCGGCACGCCTTACTGGGCGTCATCGCCGTCTACCGACTATGATGGCCTCGCCGATCAGGATACTGATGGCGACCGTCACTACTGGAAGGTCTGGGGCGGCAAGCCGGTCGAGGAATATCTCAATGTCACGCCACGCTTCATGAGCGAATATGGCCTGCAATCCTTCCCGGTTATGGCCACAATCAAGGCCTTCGCGTCGGACAACGATATGGAACCGGAAGCCCCGGTCATGCGCGCCCACCAGAAGTATGACAAGGGGAACGGCAACAAGCGCCTTCTGCTCTATATTCGCAACAATTACGGTGAGCCCAAGACCTTTGGTGACTTCGTCTATCTCAGCCAGTTGATGCAAGCCGACGGCATTGAGTTGGCGGCATCCCATCATCGCGCCAGTCGCCCGCAAACCATGGGGTCCATGTACTGGCAGCTTAACGATGTCTGGCCGGGCGCATCATGGGCGAGCGTCGATTATTACGGCCGCTGGAAGGCGTTGCAATTCCGCGCTAAACGCTTCTACGCGCCGCTTACGGCAAGTCTGCTGCGCAAGGACGGGGTAACAGAGGCCCACATCCTCTCTGACCTGACGACGGAAAAGGCTCTGACCTGGCGGCTGCGCACGCTTGATTTCTCCGGCAAGGTATTGAGCGAGAAGACCGGTTCGACGACGGTTAAGCCGCTCTCCAGCCCGCTTGTCGCCACCTACACCGATGCCGAACTTCTGTCTGGCGGCAACGCCACGACTACCCAGGCCGTCTTTGAACTTCTTGATGGCGACAAGGTGGTGGCGAAGGTGTTCGGCTATAGCGGCGCGACCAAGGCGCTCGACTGGAGCGATCCGAAACTAAAGACCGTCATCAGGCCGGCCCGTGGCGGCTTTGACATCTCTGTAACGTCCCAAGCGGCCGCTCGCGGCGTCTGGCTCGATATCGGTGAGCTTAAGGCGGACCTGTCCGACAACAGCTTCGATATGACGGGCGGCGAGACGGTGACGGTTCACGTTACGACATATGCATCCTTGGCAACTTTGAAGAAAACGCTGAAAGTGCGTTCCTACTACGGCGCCGCCGGTCCGGTGGCGAACTAATGCGTTCGCTCTCCATAGCTCTTATGCTGACGGCGGGTATCCCCGCTGTCGTAGCGGCGAAACCGGCGGCCAAGGCTGGCTTACCGCCGGTGGTCGCGCAAATGACGCTAGACGAAAAAATCAGCCAAACTCAAGCGGCCGCGCCGGCTATTCCACGCCTGGGTGTTACGGCCTATAACTGGTGGAACGAGGGGTTGCACGGCGTGGCCCGCGCCGGCGAGGCGACCGTATTCCCGCAGGCCATCGGGCTGGCGGCGACCTGGGACGTCGATCTGCTGCACAATGTTGGCGATGTGGTTTCTACCGAAGCCCGCGCCAAGTTTAATACCGTGGGTGCTGACAAGGACCATGGCCGCTATCTGGGTCTGACCATCTGGTCACCCAATATCAATATCTTCCGCGACCCGCGCTGGGGCCGGGGACAGGAAACCTATGGTGAAGACCCGCACCTGACCGGCGCGCTCGGCACCGCCTTCGTCCAGGGGCTCCAAGGGCCAGATCCAGTCCATCCCAAGACCATCGCGTCGGTCAAGCACTTCGCTGTCCATTCGGGACCGGAAGCCGGCCGCCATGGCTTCGATGTCGACTCCTCGCCGTATGACCGCGAGGCCACCTATCTGCCGGCTTTCCGGCAGGTCGTAACTGAAGGTAAGGCGCAATCGGTGATGTGCGCCTACAATTCGCTGCACGGCGTGCCCGCCTGTGCGTCGAATGACCTGCTGAACATACGTCTGCGCAAGGACTGGAATTTCAAGGGCTATGTCGTGACGGACTGCGACGCGGTCGAGGACATGTATGCCTTCCATTTTTACCGCGATACGCCGGAAGAAAACGCCGCCGAAGCGCTCAAGGCCGGCACGGATCTCAACTGCGGCACCTATTATAGGCATCTGAAAACCGCCGTTGAGAAGAAGTTGGTCACGCAAGCTCAACTCGACACAACCCTGGCGCGGTTGTGGGATGCGCGCACCAGACTGGGGCTCGATGGCGTTGCCAGTCCATATAGTGGCATTGGCGCAGATCAAATTCACACACCCGCAGCCGCCGGCCTGGCGCTGAAAGCGGCGCGTGAATCCATCGTGCTGCTAAAAAATGACGGTATCTTGCCTCTGAAAGCCAGCGCGAAGATCGTCGTCGTCGGTCCCAATGCCGATACGTTGGAGATCCTTCAAGCCAATTACCACGGTGCCGCCATCGACCCGGTGACACCGCTGAAAGGCCTGCGCACCGCGCTTGGCGACGATCGCGTCGTTTATGCGCAAGGCGCCAACATCGCCGAAGGTGTGGCCATTCCAATTCCGGAGACGGCGCTGTCTACCGGGACGGGTTCAGGCCAAAAATCCGGCCTGACCGGCGAATATTTCGACAATCCCGACTTTACCGGCCAACCGGTGCTGACGCGGATCGACACGACAGTCAATCTCGATCTCTACAATGTCGCGCCAATGAAGGGGCTTGAGAAAAAGGCCTATGGCGTGCGCTGGAGTGGATATCTGACGCCGCCCGCTGCCGGTGACTACCAACTCAAAATCTATACCGAGCGATGCTGGGAATGTAACAACCAGCACGATGTCGTAACCCTGTTTATCGACGGTAAGCCGGTGATCACCGATCAAGGTGACGGTAAGACCTTAAGCGCCGATCTGCGTTTCGACGATACCAAACCGCGTAAGATTAGACTTGAGTTCAAACATACCGGCCAGGACTGGGGCGTACGCCTGCAATGGCAGGCCCCACCTGAGGCACAGGTGGCCGAGGCGGTGAAGGCGGCGCAAAATGCCGATGCCGTTGTGGCCTTCGTCGGCCTGTCACCAGACATCGAAGGCGAAGAATTGTCGATTCTGGTCCCGGGCTTCGATCGGGGTGACCGTACCGACCTGGCCCTGCCGGCGCGTCAGGAGGCGCTCCTGAAAGCCCTGAAAGCCACGGGCAAGCCACTGATCGTTGTCAATCTCTCCGGCGGCGCAGTGGCACTCAACTGGGCGAAGGACAATGCCGACGCCTTGCTGCAAGGCTGGTATCCGGGCGAAGCCGGTGGCACCGCCATCGCGCAAACCCTGCTGGGCCAGAACAATCCGTCGGGCCGCCTGCCAGTTACATTCTACACGTCCGTGCAGGACCTTCCGCCCTTTATCGATTACCGTATGGACGGCCGTACCTATCGCTATTTCAAGGGCGAAGCGCTTTACGGCTTCGGTTACGGCTTAAGCTACACCACGTTTGGCTATAGCGATATCCGCCTGTCGAACGCGTCGGTATCGGCAGGGCAGGGTGTCACGGTTACCGCCACCGTGACTAATACTGGCCAGGTTGAGGGCGACGAGGTGGCCCAGGTCTATCTGACTCCACCTGCCAATGATCAAGGCCTGCAACATAGCCTGGTTGGCTTTACCCGGGTTCATCTGAAGCCGGGCGAAAGCCGTCAGGTGACGTTCGACCTTACCCCGCGTGATCTGAGTATGGTCGATCGACGTGGTAATCGGGCTCAGATGGCCGGCGACTATGGCCTGTTCGTCGGCGGCGGACAGCCGAAGCCGACCGACGCCCAACAGACACTGACCGTGACCGGTCATAAATCCTTACCTAAGTAGAGACTTGCCCATGACCACACGTGCAAATACTACACGCAGAGATTTCCTCGCGGCCATGAGCGCCACTGCGGCTGTGGGAGCCCTGATCCCCGCCGGCGCAGCGTTGGCGGCCAATGCCCGTTTCGGCATCGTCGGCGATGACTTCGTGCTCGATGGCAAGCCGATCCATCTGATGGCCGGCGAGATGCACTATCCGCGCATCCCGCGCGAGCTGTGGCGTGATCGCCTGAAGAAGCTGAAGGCATTAGGCCTCAATACGCTCTGCACCTATATCTTCTGGAATGCCCATGAGCGCCGCAAGGGCGAATACGACTTCTCCGGCAATCTCGACCTTGCGGCCTGGATCAAGACGGCGCAAGAAGAAGGCCTCTGGGTGCTCCTGCGTCCCGGTCCCTATATCTGTGGCGAATGGGACAGCGGCGGTTATCCTGGCTGGGTGCTGAACGACCCCGGCATTCGCCCGCGCTCGCTCGATCCGCGCTATATGCAGCCCTCGGGTGAGTGGCTGAAGCGTGTTGGTCAGGAAATCGCTCACCTTGAAATCGACAAGGGGGGGCCCATCCTGATGACCCAAGTCGAGAACGAATATGGCTCCTACGGCAATGACCTGACCTATATGCGTGCGGTTAAGGATCAGGTGCGCGCTGCCGGTTTCGAAGGCATGCTTTACACGGTCGATGGCGCCGCTGTCATCCAGAACGGCGCCCTGCCGGAGTTGTTCAACGGCATCAATTTCGGCACGCACGATAAGGCGAAAAACGAGTTTGCGGCTTATGACAAGTTCAAGACCGGCGGGCCCCGCATGTGTACCGAACTGTGGGGCGGCTGGTTCGACCATTTTGGCGAGATGCATTCCTCCATGCCCATCCCGCCGCTGATCGAGAGCCTACAATGGATGCTCGACAACAAGATCTCCATCAGCTTCTACATGCTGCACGGCGGGACCTCCTTCGGGTTCGATGCGGGCGCCAACTTCGACAAGGCAACCAAAACCTATCAGCCGGACATTTCGAGCTACGACTATGACGCCATGCTCGACGAGGCCGGCCGACCGACGCCGAAATACGAGGCGGCCAAGGCCTTGTTCCAGAAGTACCTGCCGGCTGAGCGTTTTACCGCGATGCCGGAACCGGAAAAGGCCATCGACATCAAACGGTTCCGACTGACGCAAGCGGCCACCTTAAGCCAGCTTCTTGGCAAGCCGGTGACCGCGTCCCAGCCCCACACGCTGGAACAACTGAACCAGCCGCACGGCATTCTCGTTTACCGCCATAAGGCGGCGGCCGCGCTGAAAGGCGCGCTCAGCTTTGGCGAGGTGCGGGACTACGCGCTCGTATCGGTGGGCGGTGTGCCCGCAGGGACTATGGATCGCCGCTATCACGAGACAAGCGTCGATATCAGCGTCAATAAAGGCGATATCGTCGAGGTTTTGGTCGATACCATGGGCCGCATAAATTACGGCGACCAGATCGGGAAAGACCAGAAGGGCTTGATCGGTACCGCGAAGATCGGCGACACCGCGCTGGCTGGCTGGGCGCATTACAGCTTACCGCTCGATGACCTGAGCGCTTTGAAATTCAGCAAAGCCCACGTCAATGGTCCAGCCTTCTATCGCGGTACGATCGAGTTAACCGAGGTGGGATACACGTTCCTGGATATGCGTGGCTGGGGCAAGGGCTACGTCTGGGTCAACGGCCATAATCTGGGCCGCCACTGGTCGGTGGGGCCGCAACATGCCGTATTCGTACCAGCGCCGTATCTTAAGACTGGGATCAACGAAGTGATCGTGCTTGATTTGCATGAAGGTGCGGAGCGGTCGCTGGCCGGCGGCAAGAACCAGATCTGGGACCGACCGGGCCTCGTCCAACTTTAGGAGTATGTGATGCAGCGTAGGCAATTGATATGGGGCGGCACGGCGTTGGCGGCCCTGATGGCGTCGCGGGCGTTGGCTGAGATACCGGCCATGTCACCGATTGTCGCCGATGGCGTGCGCCCGCCTTTGGCCGTGCGCAAATTCAAGAGCGCTGCCGTCGAGGCCGTGATCAAGACAACGACCAAGCGACTGAAAGACCCCGATCTGGCCAAGCTGTTTACCAACTGCTATCCCAATACGCTCGATACCACGGTCGAAACCGGCGTGATCGACGGCAAGCCGGACAGCTTTGTCATAACGGGCGATATCAAGGCGATGTGGCTGCGGGATTCCTCGGCTCAGGTTTCGCCCTATCTGCCGTTGGCGGCGAACGACAAGAACCTGCGGACGCTGTTTCATGGCCTGATCCAGCGCCAGGCCCGCTGCATCCTGATCGATCCATACGCCAACGCCTATATGCATGATCCGAAGGCGATGACCGATCTGTCCTGGTCCCAGACGGACCAAACCGATATGAAGCCGGGCGTCGCCGAGCGCAAATGGGAGATCGACAGCCTGTGTTACCCAATCCGGCTGGCACACAGCTATCTGACGGTCACAAAGGATACGACGCCGTTCGATGACACCTGGCGGGCCGCCATGCATACTATCCTGAAAACCTTTCGCGACCAGCAACGCAAGGACGGTGACGGCCCCTATAGGTTCAATCGGACCGCTTCCGAGCCAACCGAGACCCTGGCGCGTGGCTATGGCTGGCCGACCCGCGTTACGGGCATGATCCATTCAGGTTTCCGGCCGTCGGACGATGCGTGCACCTATCCATACTTCATTCCTGGCAATGCGTTCGCCGTGGTGTCCTTGCGCCAATTGGCAGAGATATCCGAGACGACGGGGCTGGGTACGGACGTTAAGGCCGGTTGCCTTGCGCTCGCCAGCGAAATAGAGGCCGCCATGCATGCTCATGGCAAGATGAAGGATGCGCAGGGCAACGACATCTGGGCCTATGAGGTCGATGGCTATGGTAACGCCCTTTTCATGGACGATGCCAATGTGCCAAGCCTCCTGAGCCTGCCCTATATCGGTTTCTGCGCCAAGGACGATCCGCTGTACCTGCGCACCCGTGCAGCGGTCCTAAGTGATCGCAATCCCTACTATTATAAGGGCAAGGTGCTCCGGGGCGTCGGTAGTCCGCATTCCGGCCTGAACACCGTCTGGCCGATCTCCTTGATGATGCAGGCGCTGACCAGTACCGATGACAGCGAGATTAAAGCCTGCCTGTCCGAGCTGAAAACGGGGGCGGCGCCACGCGGCTTCATGAACGAGTCGGTCGGTAAGGACGATGCGGCAATCTTCACCCGGTCATGGTTTGCCTGGGCCAACAGTCTGTATGGCGAACTGATCCTCACCCTGCTGGCACAAAAGCCGGCCCTGATAAGCTAAGGACATGACATGATCTCGCGTCGTCAGGTTTTGGCAGGAACAGTCGCTCTCGGGACCCTGCCACAGGTCGGTTTCTCTGCCGGGGAATCAGTTTGCGACCATGTCGATCCGTTTATTGGCACGGGCGGTCACGGACACCTCTATCCCGGCGCCACCTTACCGTTCGGCATGGTGCAGCTGTCGCCCGACACCAGCAATGAAGGCTGGGATTCCTGCTCCGGCTATCATCAGGCCGATGGGTCCATCATGGGGTTTTCCCATACCCACCTGAGCGGGACAGGCTGCCCCGATATGCTCGATATCCTGCTGGTTCCGGCCACGGGTGCGGTAAAGCTGACACCGGGCTCGCTCAGCGATCCGGATGCCGGTTATCGCTCGCGTTATGATCGCAAAACCGAAACGGCGACGCCCGGCTATTACAGCGTCGAGTTGACCGATAGCCGCGTCAAGGCCGAACTGACCGCCACGACGCGCGTGGGTTTGCATCGTTACACCTTCCCAAAAGGCGAGGGCGGTCATGTGCTGCTTGATCTGGCCCACGGCGCGATCAAATGGTGGGGCGACCACGACCTGATCCTCGACAATGTGTCGCTGAAACTGGTCGGTAACGATACGGTTGTCGGTGGCCGTCAGGTATTTCAGTGGGCCAAAGGGCGCTGGATATTCTTCGCCCTGAAACTGTCGCGCCCATTCACCCGTGCCGATCTTTACAGTGACGATCAGCCGGCCACCGGCCCGAACTTAACGGGAAAAAATCTCAAGGCCGCCCTGCATTTTCCGGACGCTGGCGATGCGCCGCTGCTGATAAAGGTCGGGATTTCCTCGGTCGATATCGAAGGCGCTCTGAAAAACCTTGAGGCTGAACTACCTGATTTCGATTTTGAGCGTATCCGCGGCGCGGCCCGCACTGCTTGGGAACACGAACTGAGTAGGGTCCGTGTTGAGATGGCCGGCGAGACCGATAGGAAGATCTTCTACACTGCCCACTATCACACTCTGCTGGCGCCAACGATTTTCCAAGACGTCGACGGCCGTTACCGCGGCATGGACAATGCGGTCCATACGCTGAAAGCCGGTGAGGCCAATTATTCGACCTATAGCCTGTGGGACACCTACCGTTCCGTCCACCCCTTTTTCACGATAACGCAACAGGCGCGTTTGCCGGGAATGATTGGCGGACTGGTGCGGATGGGCGAGCAAAGCCCGGATGGAGTGCCAATATGGCCGTTACAAGGGCGTGAGACCGATACGATGATCGGCTATCATTGTGCCTCGGTACTGGCCGAAGCCGCCGCCAAGGGCATCAAGGGAGTAGATTACAAAGCCGGTTACGCGGTCCTGGCCAAGCGCGCCTTTGTCGATGATGTGCATGGTCTTGGGTTATACCGCCAGTTGGGATATATCCCGGCCGACAAGGTGGACGAGTCCGTCTCGCGCACGCTCGAATTCGCGTACAGCGATTGGTGTACATCGAAACTGGCGGCCCATGTCGGCGAAAGCCAGGCGGCGAAGGCGCTCAGAGCGCGCTCGCAAAATTACCGTAATGTCTTCGACACCTATATCGGCTTTATGCGCGGCAAGCAGGCTGACGGCCAATGGGTGACGCCCTACAATCCTCATTCGCTCGGTCATGATCAGGCTAAGTGGCGCGACTTTACCGAAACCAATGGCTGGCAAGCGACCTTCCTCAACCAGCATGACATCTACACCTACGCAAACCTGTTCGGCGGGCTTAAAGCCTTTGAGGCGAAGCTCGATGGCCTGTTCAACGAAAAGCCGAATGCCGAAGAGAAAAGCCTGGCAGATATCAGCGGGCTGGTTGGTCAGTATGCCCACGGCAATGAACCGAGCCACCATGTCGCCTATCTGTATGCCTACACCGGGGCGCCGTGGAAGACGCAAAGCCGTGTCCGCGAACTGATGAAGGACATGTACCGCGCCCAGTACGACGGCCTGGAGGGTAATGAGGATTGCGGCGCCATGAGCGCCTGGTATCTGATGAGTGCCTTGGGGCTATATGCCGTTGATCCGGTCACGGCGGTCTATGTGTTCGGTTCACCGCTCGTACAGCGTGCCGAGATCGCCATAGGCGGCGGTCGCAAGCTGATCATCGCAGCACCCGGCAACAGTGCGGACAATATTTACGTGCAAAGAGTGCGCTGGAATGGCAAACCCTATAGCAAGAGCTGGATACACCACGCAGACCTGATGCGCGGCGGTGAGCTGATTTTCGAGATGGGCCCCAGACCCAATCCAGCCTTCGGTGCGAATATGGTCGACAGACCCCCCTCCTTTAGCTGAGAGCAAAGCCATGCCCAATCGTCGCGATGTCTTCAAAAATACCCTGGCACTTACCTCGCTCGCTGCCATTTCCGGCGCGGCATCCGCCGCGTCGTCGTCAAAGCCCATTGTCGTCTCCACGTGGGATTTCGGCGTCGCGGCCAATCAAGCGGCCTGGGATTTGCTGAAAGGCGGAGGCTATGCGCTGGATGCGGTCGAGGCGGGGGCGCGTATCCCCGAGGTTGACCTAAAGAACCACAGTGTTGGCAGAGCTGGCTACCCGGACCGTGACGGGCACGTCTCTCTGGATGCCAGCATCATGGATGAAAAGTGGCGCTGCGGTGCCGTGGCAGCTTTGGAACATATCGAACATCCGATTTCGGTTGCCCGGTTGGTCATGGAAAAAACGCCGCACGTCCTGCTGGTCGGGGCAGGCGCTTTGCAGTTCGCCGTAGAGCAAGGATTCAAACCGGAAGAGCTGTTGACGCAGGACTCCGAGGTCGCGTGGAAGAACTGGCTGAAGGAAGCCAAGTACGCACCGGTCGCAAATAGCGAGATGTCGACCTACGGCCATGCCCCGGGCAGTGTTGTACCAGGCGACGTCCATAACCACGACACGCTCGGCATTTTGGCGCTGGATGCGCAAGGCCGCCTATCGGGCGCCTGTACCACCAGCGGCATGGCGTGGAAACTCCGCGGCCGGGTTGGCGATAGCCCCATCATCGGTGCGGGCCTCTATGTTGATGGCGAGATTGGCGCCGCCACCTCGACCGGCGTGGGCGAAGAGGTTATCCGCAATGCCGGCAGCTTCCTGGTCGTCGAGCTGATGCGCCAGGGCCGGTCGCCGCAACAGGCGTGCGAAGAGGCGGTTATGCGTATCGTCAAGCGTCGCCCCGAGGCGGCAAAAACCCTGCAGGTCGGCTTTCTGGCCCTAAATACCAAGGGCGATGTCGGCGCCTTCGCCATTCAGAAGGGCTTTGTCTACGCGCAATGCGATGCGGCTAAAACGGATCTGGTGGTGCCGGCGAAAAGCGTGTTTGGCTAAGCAGATGTGGCGTGGTCTGATCCTGCTTATGTGGCTTCTGGCACAGCCGGCTCTGGCGCACGACAAGGGAGTGATCACCGCGCCGCATGCAACATCGCAGGCTCTCGCGGCGGTGACGCTGCTGGATACGTGTCGCTGTGCACGTTCGGTTGTGGTCGCCCGCCGCGATGAGGTGGCAGGTCTGCTGTCCGGCGCCGATAAGACACTATGGAATACAAGGCTTAAAACCCTTCCGACGCCGAAGCCCGAAGCCTACACGGTCATGCGCGTCGGTGACCGCGTGATCGTGGCCGGCGACGACGATCGCGGCATTCTTTTTGGCGTTGGTTACCTGCTGCGCAAAGGGACTGAGGCGCCGGATATCTATGCCGCGCCGCAAATGGGTTTCAGGGCGCATCAGATCGGCTACCGCTTCAAGAACAACAGCTATGACGCTTTCACGCTCGCCATGTTCGAGCAACACGTGCGCGATCTGGCGGTTTTCGGCGCCAACGGCGTCCAGTGGATCGCACCGATGTCTGACGATGCCGTGGAAAGTCCCCTGTTTACCGCCGCCCCACTCGATATGGCGATTGGTGTGTCGAGGCTGATGGCGAAATACGGGCTCGATTTCGACCTATATTATCCCCAGATGGGCGATGACTACACGAAACCGGCCACCCGCGCGGCTGAACTGACGCGCTTTGAAGACCTGGTGAAGCGTCTGCCCAAGGTGGATGCGCTTTATATTCCCGGCGGCGATCCCGGCCATACGCAACCGGACGTGCTGTTCCCCCTGGTCGCGGCAGAAGTGGCCATTCTCCACCGCTATCACCCCAAAGCGACGGTCTGGCTCTCGGCGCAAGGGTTTGATAAGGCGCAGTATGAGCGGTTTTACGCGCTGCTCGCCAAGGAACCGGACTGGCTAACCGGCGTCTTTTTTGGACCGCAATCGCGCGATCCCCTGCCACTACAGAGGGCGCGCATACCGGCGCGTTACAAGCTTATCTTCTACCCCGACATTGCTCATACGATGCACGCCCAGTTTCCGGTGCCGCACTGGGACCCGGCTTTCGCCCTGACCGAAGGTCGTGAACCGATCAATCCGCAGCCGCGCGCGCAGAGCCATATTGTTCGCCATTTCGCCGGTGATGTTGACGGCTTCGTCACCTATTCCGAAGGGGTGAATGATGACGTCAACAAGATGCTGTGGTCGCAACTGGGCTGGAACATAAATACCGACACCGATGCCATCCTCGCCGACTATGGCCGCTATTTTGTCGGCGATCTGGGGTTTGCCGACGGGCTGACGGCGCTGGAGCGAAACTGGGACGGGCCGGCGGCCGGGAATGCCGGCATCGAACAGACCTTGGCGTTTTTCGACCGCATGGCGCCATCGCACCCAGACAACTGGCGGTTTGAGATGGCTTGGTATCGCGCCACCTATGACGCCTATATCCGCCGCCGCGTCATCGCGGAGCGGATGCGCGAGACTCAGGCCTATGCGGCCCTCAAAACGGGCGACATATCGGCGGCGCGTCTGGCGCTGGCGGCGGCCGATACGGCCGACATTAGCGCCTTACGGACCCAGGTTTTTGATCTTGCAGGCAAGCTCTACAGCCATATCGGCCTGCAACTCAGCGTCAAACTCTATGGTGCCTCGGCGATCGAACGGGGAGCCAATTTGGATCGGGTCGATTTATCGCTGAATGACCGTGTTTGGCTGACGCGGCAGATGGATGAGATCGAGGCGTTGACTGACACCTTGCAACGGGCAGCGCGTCTCAAAGACCTGGCAAACGGTGATGCCCCGCCACCGGGCGGTTTTTACGACGATCTAGGCGATCCGGCCCATGAACCGCATCTGGTGCGCGGGCCCGGTTTTGCCACCGATCCGGAAATGTATGCAAGCGCCATCGACGGCATAGCCGATATGACACCCGATGACGGCTGGCGCATGGCCTGGGTGACCTACGCCGAAACCCTTTATGAAGTCCCGATCACCCTGCGCTATGACTGGCTCGACCCTGAAACCGCCTACCGTTTGAAAATCGTTTATGCCGGCGAAGGCTATGCCTTGCCGATCCGTCTTACGGCGAATGGCGTAGTCTTGCGCGATTTCAGCGAACGCACCTCCAATCCGATGACCGTCGAACTGGACGTGCCGCAAGCCCTGACACGCCATGGCAGGCTGACCCTGGAATGGACCCGGCCCGACGGTCTTGGGGGCAGCGGACGCGGACATCAGGTGGCGCAGGTCTGGCTCTTGCCCCGTTAAGGTGCCATCGTCAGAACGAACGTCAATCTGATCGAGGGACGCTCCAGAACGGTTTCCTGACCCTGGGGGCTCTAGCGCAAGGCATCCAGAAAGGCCTGATGCGACGGCATGGACTGGACAGCGCGACTGATAACCCCGCGCATCCGGCTGAATTGTGCGGCGACCCGCTCCATCTCGACGACGTTGGCGAGCGGGTCATAGCCTAGAGGGTCTATATTCTGGCCGAGCATGACGGCCAGCCAGCTATTCGGCTGAAACAATTCCCCGGGCGTCAACACGATCCGCGCCGACGAACGGAAGTGGTCAATACGATAGCTTAAGGAATCCGGTACTGGCATGTCGCGGCAGTACTTCCAGAACGCAGAGTCATCCCGCTGTGATGCCTTGTAATGCAGGATGATGAAATCACGGATCGATTCATATTGAGTGGCCATGGCGCGATTATACTGTTCGGCCAACAAGGGGGCGAACCTCTCACCAGGCCAATAGTCGAGCAGCTTGACCAGACCGGATTGAATAAGGTGGATGCTGGTCGATTCCAGCGGCTCCAGGAAGCCGCCGGACAGACCGATGGCGACCACATTGCGGTTCCAGCTCAGTCTCCGTCGCCCGGTCTTGAAGCGTACGAATTTCGGGTCGGCGAGGGCCTTGCCGTCGAGATTACTAACCAGGGTTTGGGCGGCCTCATCATCCGTAATGAAGTCTGAGCAGAACACATGGCCGTTACCCGTTCGGTGTTGGAGCGGAATCCGCCACTGCCAGCCGGCCGTATGGGCGGTCGAGCGCGTATACGGTGTGATGTCCCCCGCTTTTTCACTCGGCACAAAGGCCGCACTGTTGCACGGGAGCAGGGCGCTCCAGTCGTCAAAACCGCTATGTAGGGTCTTTTCGATCAGCAGGCCCGACAGACCTGAACAGTCGATAAAGAAATCCCCCTCAACGGTCTGGCCGTTTTCCAGGTTCAGGCTTTCGATAAAGCCCGTATCGGCAGCCTGACCGACATGCCGGATCTTGCCTTCCACGCGTTTCACGCCGTTGGCTTCGGCATGGCGGCGCAAATAGGCGGCATAGAGGCTGGCATCGAAATGGTAGGCGTAGCTCAACTGGGACAGAGGCGAGTCATCGCGTGGCGGCGTTGTAAAACGATTTTGCCGGGCGGCCGTGGCGTTCAGCGAATAGTCCTCAAACGATTCCACTTCGCCAGCCAGCCGTCGTCGCGTCAGGAACTGATGAAAGGCAGCGCGTCCGATCGGATCGCCGATTGCGCCGAAGGGGTGAAAATAACGCGTGCCGACCTGACCCCAATTGACGAATTCTATACCCAGTTTGAAGCTGGCCTGGGTCTGGCGGACGAAATCCAGTTCGTGGAGTTCCAGCAGGCGGTTGAAGCGCTTGATAGCCGGAATGGTCGCCTCACCAACCCCAATGGTGCCGATCTCCTCAGATTCTACCAGGGTTATGTCACCCAACTTGCCCTGAGTGATCTTGGCCAACAGGGCAGCCGACATCCATCCCGCGGTTCCACCGCCTACGATCACGATCTGGCGGCGATGAGCCGTCGTCATAGTGTCAGCCGAATTCATTTCCGCCTCCCCGGCAGCCGAATGGTCAGGCCCAGTTGAACTTTGTAGCGACCGGCTCACCCGTTTGGCCATCACGGCCATATGGCACGAGTTGCAGGGCGGTCGAGGCGCCATCATGCTTCAAACCATTGACATAGTATTTATCACTGGCGATACGGCCAAGCCAGGTGCGCGTTTTACCGGTCGTGGTGAACAGGTCGTAATAGGCGACGCTCGCATCGAAGGTCCACGCCAGGCGCAGATCCGCCGTCTGTCCATCTGAGTGGCTCTGGGTAGCGGTGATGGCAAGGCTCTTTGGCGCCTGTACGGGCTTGTTGGCGGCCGCAGTCAGGGCAATCTGGCCGATATTGACGGCATAGGGACTTGGCTTCGCAGAGCGGGCCACCCCCAGCGACAGAGCGGCCAGGGTACGCCCCTGATAGGCCTTCAAGCCTTTACGCCATTGCCGCCAACCGCCTTTAAGGGCTGTGCCTTTCGTGACCGGCAGCCATTCGGTGACATTCGGAGCGTCCTCAAATACCAGGCCGACCTTGAGATCGCCCGGGGTTTCGGGCTTGTAGATCAGGCCGAGAGTGGTCGCGGCATCGACGGCAATGTGCGTCTTGTAGAGCCGGATGTCCGTCCCGCTGTTCTTGTCACCGGAAATGCGAATAGAAGCGCCGCCGTCATAGGCATCGGTGAAATCATAGTCGACGTCGAGCAGTGCATCGGCGTCACCGCCCTGCATCGGTTGTTTCCACCACGTCCAGGTTGGCAAGATATCCTGGATGCCCAGGTTATACCACGGCGTTTCAGCCACCTTGACCCCGCCTGCGAAGAAACGATCGCCATCGCCGGTATTGAAATGGCTTACGAACGGCAAGGCTCCGATAACGGAACGCTCGGCGATGAAGTTGGCGACCCCGTAGGTAATGGGCAAACGAATCTGATCCGTCTCTTTTCCAGGCGCCTGGTAGTCCGTGTACAGTTTGCGTGCGGCGGCGGGACCATAAATGGCCTGTTCGGCGGCAGTGGGGGTGTTGTCCATGGCGGGATTGCCCGATTTGCCGGACCAGAACTTGCGATGAAGATCGTACCAGGCCGGTCGCCGCGTGGCGACATTGGTCAGGTGGTCTATCTCCGCCCGCGTGCTGTCGGTCGGCGCGGCGGCGCGTAACGCATCCAATCTGGCGCGGCGCATTTTACGCAGCCCATCCTCAACGCTGTAGATTTGCAACCCACCCAACGCTTTACCGCCGTTCGGCTCGATAACCGTCGGCCCAATCAGTCCCAGATATCCGGGACCGGGGTACAGTTGCAGGCCATAATAGACATCGAAGGGGTTGTAGTTCTGACCAAGCTCGGTCGGTGTTGGCAGGTTTGCCAGCGGCGGCCCCGAACAGCATCCGCGGGTCATGGCGTAATTGCTCCACCCCTGATCGATCATCATCGAGTTGGCGCGGTCCTCGGACGCCCCGCGCGGTGTACCATCTGGATGAGGAAAGCCCGGCCACACGTCGCGTGCATCGGTATATCCGTTGTAAAACTGGATATGAAAATCGACCAATCCGGCCTGTCTGGCCGCTTTTTGCATATCAGCTATCAGGTCCTGAACCGCTGAGGCATCCTTTTCCGTATAGCCTTCGAAATTCACGAAATAGCCATCGAAGCCAAAGTATTTCGCCAAATCAACCAGCTTGCCGGCGACAACCGACCGGGACAGTTCGGCCTCGTTGAAGAACCGCGGATCGGGCTGGAACATGGTCCCCAGGCATCGGGCGCCATTGCGATGCGCGACATCGGTCAGAGACGGATTGGGAACAAGACCGGTTGTATTCCATCCGACAACGACGTCCTGAAACTGCCAGAAGCGCTCGACATGGACCCAGTGCGGGCTGCCAACGGCGTAGCGCGTCCGGTTCAGATCAATATCGGTATCGCTGAGGGTCAGGTAGGCGGCAAGCAGCGTGGCGCCGGACACAGCGGCATCCAGACGAGGGTGCGCCTGAGTGGCTGAAAAAGGCCCTATACGCTTTGCCCTCGCGACATGTGAACGAAAATGCGGTGCGTCAGGATCGCTGACCGGGTCGTAGACCTTGAACGCCTCCCAGTGGTCTTTCGGACCGGAGAAGGGGTATTGGGGCGCCAAATCGCGCGGCGCCTGAGCAACCGCAGCCACATGTGGCGCCAAAGCCAACAACGAGACGGAAGCGGTCAGAGCAAAAAAATTTCGGCGGCTGTGCATGATAAAACAGTCTGCTAAGAATTCAAAAGATGAGGGCGGCGGGCCTACCGGGTGATGATCCCCAGACCGCCAATGACGATCGTGGACTTGTTCTGTACGGCATGCGCGAACCGCAGACGCAGGAACTTGGCTTGATAGGGCTTATGAAACCGAATTCTTTGTTCCGCACGGCTGGCTGCGATGTTTGAAAACTCGCCGGTCGCAACTGCCTCGCCCCAATTTTGGCCGTCAGCGCTGACCCAAGCCTCATATCCGGCGGGCGGACCAATTCGAGCTATGACATCAACACCTAGCGAGATGTTTTGGCCAGCGGGCTTTAGGGTGAACCCCTGCAAGTTGTAGGAGCGGCCCAGATCAATAGTTACGTCTACCGGTTCTCCACTGTGCCCGGTAAACAGACCGTTGCCGAAAAGCGCTTCGGACGGTTCCCCATTTGTTGAGATGAGTTTCCAGTCAGCAGGTGACACATCGAACTCGCGCGTCGTCACGCTGCTGGACACGTTGGTGTCGGCATTTCGCGCTATCGCCTTGACGACGCCGCCATCCAGGAGCGGGAAGGGGGCCGTGTACAGTCTTGCCTTGGCATTTGGTGTAGAACCGTCGAGCGTGTACCTGATCTCTAGCCCCTTTTCCGGCGGGCTCAGAGATACCATGCCTTTCGCATCTCGACCAATGCCAGGCTCTTCCAGGATATCCGCCAGGCGGAACAGTCCAAATCCGTTAAGAATAGGGGAGGCGGCGGCCGTCAATATCCGCAGACGCACCCGTTGCGTTGTAACAGGCGCTTCCAGACGGATCAGTCTTTGGTGCCCGATAGACGTATGATGGGACACCTCTCGCCACTTATTGCCTTGCCAGACATCGACGGCATAATCATCAACGCGAACCCCTCGTGTGATGTCTTCCGAGACGGCGATGACATTGAAGGTTTTTGGCCCTTTCAATGCAACCTCAACCCATGCGCCAGCCCGATCGGTCTCTTTCGCGGCCCAAAAAGTCGATGGGGACAAAAGATTTTGAGCGCTATACGCAGTATTGAAGACGCTGCTCGCGCGGACCGTGGCACCTGTCGCCAAATTGGTTTTGAAACCGGCGTCGAGTATGCCTTTCCAGGCCTTCAGGGCGGCGACATCCTCTGCGGGCACTTGGCCACGCCGATCAGGGGCCAGATTTAGAAGAAGCGTGGTGCCGCGGCCGACAGATTCAAAATAGATCCGTGTCAGATTGGCTGGCGAACGCGGCTTTTCATCGCTATGCCAGAACCAGCCCGGGCGGATGGAGACATTGGTTTCCGCCGGATTCCAGATTGGTCCGCCGCGCACGCCGCGATTGCCCTTTTCCTGAGTATAGGGCGTGGCATCGACGGTTGGCCAACACGGATCGCCGGCGACACCTTCCTCGTTGCCCACCCAACGGATATCCATGTCTGCATCGGCGAACATGACGGCATCCGGCTGGTTCTTGCGCACGATCGCGCGTACCGTATCCCATTGATAATAGGTATGACCGTCGATGCGGCGGGTTTCGCGGGCGCCGCCATAATAGCCATCACCGCCATTGGCGCCATCGAACCAGACTTCGAACAACGGACCGTACTGGGTGGTCAATTCCTCAAGCTGGTTATGGTAATAGGTCACGTAAGCGGGGCGGCCATATTCAGCGTGATTGCGATCCCACGGCGACAGATAGACCCCAAAACTCAGCCCCTGACGCCGGCACGCGTCCGCCATCTCCCGGACAATATCGCCCTTGCCGTTTTTGTAGGGGGAGTTCTTAATTGAATGCTCAGTGTAAGCGCTTGGCCACAGGCAAAAACCGTCATGATGTTTGGCGGTCAGAATCAAACCCGTCAAACCGCCCGCTTTGGCTGCCCCGACAATCTGATCGGCATTGAAATCGGATGGATTAAACAAGGATTCCGGTTCATCGCCATAGCCCCATTCCCGGTCGGTGAAGGTATTTATAGTGAAGTGCATAAAGGCATAGGCGCGCCGGTTATGCCATTTAAGCTGACGCGGCGATGGCGTTGCGCCAAAAGAAGAGGGACCGGATTTGGCCGTCGCTGAGGTGCTGGCCGCAGTCAGGGCGGCCATCGCCACGCCCGATGAAATAAGATATCGCCGGTTGATCATCTTCGCGTCATTTCCTTCTGCAGCTTGTCATCTGGACCTGGTAGATTGGATTGAATGGGCCGCAGACAGGGGCGCGACACAAACGAAACCAAACTACGAGACAGTTGTTATGACAACTCTATATCCGCAACTCGGATTGGCAACGATAAAAATGATTTTCCTGGTAAAAATTTCAGGAATTGTGAGTAAGTTCGGACATTAGGTCGTACGCGTCGCCGCGATAATATGACTGTGTAAACTCTGCGGGCCGTCCGTCGGCAAGAAACCCGCGCCGCTCAATCAGCAATCCGGGCGCCCCGACGGCGATGTCCAGAAGCTTAGCCTGTTCGGCATTGAAAGCCACGGCTCTCAGCCGTTGCAGCGCACGTACCGGGCGCGTACCATTTTGTTCGAGGGCTTCATACAGGGAGTCATTGACCGCATCCAAAGATGGCAGGCAATCCGCCGGAACAGTGGCATAGTCAAGACCCATGGAAAAGCCGTCTGCAAAGCGCATGCGGTTAAATCGATAAACCAGCGTTCCCGGCGAGAGGCCCATCGATAAGGCCTCTTCCGGATTTACAGTCCCTGAGGTCTTTGACAACCATTTGCTACTGGGAACGCGACCTCGCGAGATCATGTCTTCGGTGAAGGAAGACATTTTGGAATAACTCTTTTCCACACGGGTGGCTACGAATGTCCCCGCCCCTTGGCGCCGGGTGAGCAGACCTTCGTAGACGAGTCCATCAACAGCTTTGCGAACCGTAATGCGTGAGACGTTGAACTTTTCAGCCAGCTCTCGTTCGGTGGGAATAGCATCGTCGGGGGCCAACTCGCGCTCATTGATGGCGTTACGAAGCCACTTTTGCAACTGTAGGTAAAGAACAGTCGACTTGGTTCCCTCCGGGGAAACTTCTTTGCTCACCGCCATATAATGCGCATCCCACCCATAAGCAATAAAACGTAATAACAACCCTTGGCTTGATCCGTTTTCATATATGACATTGGTCTTGCGCGTCAAATCCAATTGTCTGATGCGGACACCTGTTCAGCGACACGGACTAATTTCCGATTGAGGATCGCTTTCGACAGAAACCGATATAATTATATGCTTTAATTAGATTTTTTATCCGAAAGGCGCGTAAGCATTTCGGAAAGCGCTTTAAACGGCGATAGCAAACGAAATATCGGTCCCTGGATGATTGGGTCGCATTGGCTCTTGCACAGAGACCTCAGCGATCAAGTCTGCAGCGTCACCACGAAACCATGCATGTGTTACCTCCGCGGTTCGGCCGTCGGCGAGAAAGCCCCTGCGCTCCATAAACAGGCCGGCACTTTGGGGCGCCACGTCAAGCATGTGTGCGTCATTTCCCTGAAGCAGGACGGCCCGTATGCGTTGTAGCGCACGAACGGGGCCATTACCCGATTTGTGCATGGCGGCATAAATCGATCCCTCGACGGCCGCCTCGGTCGTCAGACAGGACAGCAAAAGCACTGAATGTTCAATAGCTACGGGCCGCGTCTCTTTAAAGCGCAGGCGGCGGAACCGATACACCTGTGTTCCGGGCGCTACGCCCAAGGTCATGCTTTCATCGGGCGTCACTCTGTCTATACCTCGTTCCAGCCATACGCTGTGGGTACCTTGACCGCTTGTGACCAGATCTTCCTGAAATGCAGACAGATTGCCTTCAACTCGAGGCTTCGCCGAAACGAAGGTCCCGCATCCCCGTCGCCGCGTCAGAAGCCCCTCGCTTTGGAGATCGGACAGGGCCTTACGTACTGTTAAGCGAGAGACGCCGTACTGTTCAGCCATATCGCGTTCGGGGGGCAGGGCATCGCTATCGCTCAATCGTCCGTCAAGAATCGCGCTGCGCAGAATGCGCTCAAGCTGGACGTATAAAGGGCCAGAACTTGCCTGAAAGGGTGGGACGATATTGAAGAAGGACATTATGGTTCCGCCAGTCAATCCAGCATTACGGCTTCGCGTGTCAGGCGTCCCAGAACGTCGCGGAGTTGGTCGATCGCTCCCGCATCCGTACGACGGTGACTAGGTAGGCTATATCCGAGGCGTGCAGCATCCGATGAGTCAATTGAGCGGGGCATACTGCAGGACCCATGCAGCCAAAGAACGCCTGAACGGGTTACAATTTCCGGCGCGGTAATCGCGCTCACACCCACGCCAGCCATCAATTCGATGCCAGGGTTTGTAGGGGATGCGGCGGCCAATTCAACAAGGCCGCGAATGGCATCGACACCCTGAAGGGCATTAAGAGCGCCGCCCGAGGTCAGGATGCTGTCGATGCCCATGGACTGGGCCGTCGTCAATGCGGCTGACAAATCCGGAACCACATCAAAAGCGCGATGGAGGGTAGTCTGAAGTCCAGCCAACTTTGCGTGTTTAATAAGTTTGCCAAGGACGCGTTCATCCAGCTCGCCCGTCTCTGTATTCGCGCCTAACACCACCCCATTGAGGCCCGTTGCGGCGACCGCGTCGATGTCATGCATCATCAATGTGACTTCGACGTCGTCATAAACGAAATTTCCCTGACGCGGCCGCACCATGACGCGCGTAGGGCAGGGGGACTGCGCCGCCAGGCGCATCATCCCCACACTGGGGGTGAGTCCACCGACGCCGAGGCTGGCGCAAAGCTCTATCCGGTCCACGCCGTGCTTTGTCGCGATATCAAGCCCTTCGGCCGTATCTACGCAAACTTCCAGGCGAATGGTGCGCGTCATGCGTCCACCGTCTGTGCGGCTTGCACATGATCAAGCTGCTGCGCCAAGTGCAAGGCGCCCGAGAGCGCGTCCCCCTTGGGTTCGGTCAGGCAGTCAATCGCCGTCTGCGGCAGCCATGGCCGGATCTGCAATGCCAAGCCGCCCATAAAACAAACTTTAGGCGCGCCCATGTGTACCAATTGTTGAATGAAACGTCCGCAATCAGCAGCCAAATGCCTCAACAACGACGTTGCAACCGGATCCCTCAGTTTTGCGTAGCGGAAAACCAAGGGGGACAGCGCGCCATAGTCCATCGGCAAGGCGGTTTCCGACCAGTCGACTATCGCGGCCGGATCGCCAAAATGGGCGATTACAGCCTTGGTGAAAGGCGTCTGCGTGACCAGCCCGTCCGAGGCTTCGAGTGCCGTCCGAATGGCGTCCCGCCCCAAAGCCGCCGCGGATCCCTTCTCGCTGAGAGAAAACCCCCACCCCCCCAGCGTATATCCCTTACCTTCAATAACAGCATATCCCGAGCTACCCGTACCCGCAATTTGCACGCCCCCGTCGGCGCCTTCAAAGGCGCCAACAGCGGCAATGTGATAATCGGGCCATATCGCGACGGTGTTGAATATGTTCGCTCGCGCCTTGACCCTGATCACGTCGTCCTCTGTGACAATGCCCGCGAGGCCGAAGACGGCAACCGTCCTGGATAAGACGCTCCTGTCCAGCCCAGCCGCCGTGAGCGCGACATCTATAGCCGCCAGGATGTTGTTCCATGCCAGGTCAAGCCCGAGGCGGATATTGGCCGGCCCACCCTGACCTTCACCCAGTATTTTACCGTCTGAGGCCTGAAGCCTGGCACGTGACCGGGTACCGCCGCCGTCTACGCCAAGATAAAGGAAATCGGGAATGTGTTGCGTCATGCCAATGTCTATTGTCAGGGTTTATCAGGACAACTCGGCGGGCATCTATGCTTGAAACAGAAAACGCATTAATGCTGACCAATTTAATATGTTGTCATATCAAATAATTCAACCTCAGGCGATTTGTCCATGAAAAACTTATCGAGTGTAAAAATAACGTCGGTCATGGCGTAAGATCTGCGGTCTACACCAGAGGTTTAGTCTTTTAGGCGGGACTGTAAAGCCGTTTACGGCGTAGGTTTAGCTCACGCCAAACGTGCTCCTATGAAAATGCTAAGCTCTCGCTTCGGTTTCAGGCGAAGCGAAGTGCAAACGAACGGCCGGCCGAGAGTTTTATTTTTATGTCCCAAACCGTCTCGTTTGAGGACGCTAAAAGAGATTGCGCAGGAGGGGCGAAAATGTGGCACTGCACGTCCTTATCGGAGGTCAAAGACGCCGCTACGGCTTTGCCATCCCGCCATGCCACATCGACTTTTATACCGCCTCTGGCCCGTAGTCCGCGTACCTTGCCATTCGACCAGGCCTTCGGCAGCGCGGGTAAAAGGCGCAGACGCCCATTGTGGCTTTGCATGAGCATCTCGGCCATGGCGGCAGTTGCGCCGAGGTTGCCATCTATCTGGAAAATGGGACCGTTATACATAGGGTGCGTGTCAAAATAGTTCGGTGCCGTCGACTCCCGAAACAATTTTTCCAGCATTTCGTTGGCTGCGTCGCCTTCGCCCAGCCTGGCCCTGTACATCACCAGCCAGGCTGCGCTCCACCCCGTTTGCCCACCTCCGTGTAAAAGCCGTGCGGACAAGGTTTTGCGAGCCGCGTCGGCCAGTTGCGGGGTGTCAAGTATGTCGATTTCAGACCCTGGGAACAATCCGAACAAATGCGAAATATGGCGATGTCCAGGCTCTACCTCTTCAAACGGTTGCGCCCATTCCATGATCCGCCCGTCCGCGCCAATCTTCATGCGCTCCAGGTTTGCCGCCGCCGCTTCGGCGGCCGATACAAAATCCGCGTCTACCGACAATTCCCGAGCCGCCTGAGCGGCATTTTGCAGGACACTGAAGGCAATGGATTGGGACATGGTGGGCCCCATGCTTATAAAGCCTGACGTGCCGTCGGGAAGACGATACGCGTTCTCAGGCGATGTCGCAGGGCCGGATACCAATTTGCCTGTCGCGGGATTGGTAACCAGATAATCGAGACTAAATTGGGCACAAGCCTTGAGGATCGGGTAGGCGCGACTCTTCAAGAACGTGCGGTCTTGGGATTGCAGGAAATGTTCCCAAAAATGCAGACTTAACCAGGCGAGCCCGTCGGGCCAAAGCCCCCATTCTGTCGATCCATCAAGCGCGGTGTGACCCCAGGGATTTGTCGTGTAGTGCGCCACGGCACCGCTACAACCATAAGCCACCTCTGCTGTTCGCCGGGCATGAGGCAACAATCGCTCGACATAATCAAACAGGGGATCTGTTAACTCACCCAGGCCGCAAACCTCCGCTGGCCAAAAGTTCATCTGGAGATTTATATTGATATGGTAATCAGCGCTCCAGGGCGGGTTGAAGCCATCCGCCCATAGCCCCTGAAGGTTGGGCGGAAGTGAACCGCTACGCGACGACGAAATGAAGAGGTAGCGGCCGAGATTAAAATAGGCCTCCGCCATTAACGGCATGCCTATTCCTGAACCCGCTTCCGAAAGTCGCGAATTTGCCAAGGGTTGAGACACGTCATCGCCAAGTTGCAGGTCAACCGCTTTAAACAGACGGTTATAGTCCTTGGCGTGGTCGGCGAGAACGGCTTTCCAAGTCTTGCCTTGCACTGCCGTCATGCGACTGCGGCATTGGCCGTCCGGGTCGGACGTCAACAGATCTGTCGCAGCGGTCAATATCAGCGTCGCCGACTTCGCGCCCACGACGGTGTAACCGTCCGCTGTCGTCGAGCATTTGCCTTGCTGAACCTTGCAGGTGAGATATGAAGCGAAGGTCGCACCGCCTTGGGCGGGCGTGCCACGCAACACGACCTTACCGCCTTCGGACGTCGTCGCGCTATCTTGATCGCGACGTAAAGACACCGAAAACGAAAGGCCTTCCGGCGCTGATGTTTCCAAATGCACGAGAAGGGCTTGATCCGGGTAAGATGCGAGAATGGTGCGTTTATAGCTATGTCCACCGGATAGGTAAGAGACTTTGACGGCGGCTTCACCCAAATCAAGTTCGCGGCTATAGCCGCTGATCGCCCCCTTGTGGTCGAATTCAAAAAGCAAGTCGGCCAGCATTTGGTAACTGCCGTAGGTGTCGGTGTTCATGGGGATCATCATCTGATCTGTCGCCAGCTTGTTGGCTTCGGCGAACCGACCTTCGAACAACAGCTTTCTGACTTCAGGCAAAGCTTTTCGTGAGGCTTCGCGATCATCGTCGGCCGGTCGTCCAGACCACAGTTCAACGTGGTTGAGTTGAATTCGCTCCTTATGCGTTCCGCCGAATATCATCCCACCAATCCGGCCGTTCCCAACGGGTAAAGCCTCCAGCCATTTCGATGCCGGCATATTATAAATAAGGCGATGCGTTGATCGGCCAAACGACTTGCCATGGGCCTGGCTTGAGACCGTCGCGGTTGACAGCAAACTCGCCATGCTAATTCCGCCTAAGACACTGCGCCGATCGATCATAGCGACTTTCCACCTGTAAATAACATTTTATCTATGGAGTATGAAGGCTGTTTTAGGGGCGGTCAAGCGCCAAGACGGTACTCACCGGCATGGCGGGCTCCGCTTTGCTTACGGGACGCACAAGGACCCGCCGCTCACGGCAATTAAGATTTTCGTTCAAGAACCGTCATGTATCTGTAAAGCCCCTGTCACCAAATCCCCTTATCGCGCTGCATGACAGGCAAAGAGGGGCTGCCCATGCGCATTACGAGACGTCGTACGCTGCTGGCCATGACGACGCTAACAGCGGCAACCGGCCTTGGGGCAACTACGCCGCCCCCCGCGCCGAAGGGACCTGGTTTCGAGCACGGCGTCGCATCGGGAGATCCGCTGACCGATCGCGTCATTCTGTGGACCCGGCTGAGCGGTGTCGATACATCCTGCGACGTGCAATGGCAGGTCGCACGGGATGACGCCTTTACCCAGATCGTTGCGCAAGGGCATTTCGGCACGGATGCGGGCCGCGACTATACTGTAAAGGTTGATGTCGCCGGACTGGCGCCCGCTACCGCCTATGTCTACCGCTTTCTTTATGGTCAGGTGGTGTCGCCCACGGGGCGTACACGCACCCTGGCCTTACAGACGGACAAGGTTGTTCTGGCCGCTGTGTCATGCTCGCTCCATTCAAACGGATATTTTAATGCCTATCGGGCTATAGCGGATCTTGACCATGTCGACGCCGTCGTCCACCTCGGGGACTACATATACGAATATGGCGCCGGCCTGACTGATTACGGCATGGGAAATGGCCGTCTTCTTGGCCGCATCCCCGAGCCGCCGCACGAAATCGTCTCGCTGAGCGATTACCGCACCCGCCACGCCCAATACAAACGCGATGAAGACCTCCAGGCCGCCCATGCCCGCGCGCCGTGGATATGCGTGTTCGATGACCATGAAATCTGCAACAACCCGTGGAAGGATGGCGCAGAGAACCATACGCCGCCATCCAAGGATGGACCGGGCGAGGGGGAGTGGTCCGTCCGCAAGGCTGTGGCGCTGAAGGCCTATCGCGAATGGATGCCGATCCGCGATCCGGCACCGGGTAAGCTGTCCGAAGCCATCTATCGGAGCTTCCGCTTTGGAAATCTCGCTGAACTGATCATGATCGAGACGCGGCTGCTGGCCAGAAGCAAACAACTCGACTTCTCCGACCTGAAGATGGTCGACGGTCGCCCGGACTTCGATACCTTCCGCACGGCGCTCAATGATCCGCAACGTGAATTGTTCGGGGCTGAGCAACGCCTCTGGCTGAACAATACGCTCCAGAGCTCCGTGCGCGACGGCGTGCGCTGGCAAGTCCTGGGCAATCAGGTCATCATGGCCAAGATCGCAGGCCCCGACCTGATTAAACGCTTCGGCCCTGAAACGGTTGCCAGCCTGATGGCCAGTTTACCCGATAGCCCACGTTCTCAACTACAGACGATGATCGGGCTGTTTAGCCGCCCAGATCCGTTCCCGCTCAATCTGGATGCCTGGGACGGCTACCCCGCCGAACGCGAACGCTTCTACGCCATGACGAAAGCGGCGGGCGCACGCACGATCGTCCTGTCCGGCGATAGTCACACCGCTTGGGCGAACGAACTTCATGATGCCGCCGGCAATCAAGTGGCCGTGGAACTTGGCGTCACCGCCATCACCAGCCCGACCCGCTGGCTTGAGTTGCCCGGTCTTGATCTGGCCCAAACCCTAGCCGATCAGAATGAGGAGGTCGTGGCGGCGGACGATACCAACAACGGCTTTGTGCTCGTCACTCTGACGCCCGACGAAATGATCGGGGAGTGGAAATCCGTAGACACCATTACCTCACGCCAATTTACTTGTACGACGCAGCAGCGTTTCGTTGTTAAGGCAAGTGAAGGCGGCATGACAGGATTTGTGTAGATTATTCTTATATATCAATTCAGTATACTAAAGTATTGATATGCTAATTTTGCCCTACTTACCCTTGGCCAGATCATCGAAGGCGCGCAAGGTGCCGATCAGATCCTTCATCTTATCGATATAGATCATGTTCGGGCCATCGGACGGCGCACGATCCGGATCCTGATGGGTTTCGATGAACACCGCCGAAACGCCGACGGCGCAAGCAGCGCGCGCCAGTACAGGCGCGAATTCACGCTGTCCGCCCGACGTAGTCCCCTGGCCGCCCGGTTGCTGAACGCTGTGGGTCGCGTCGAAGACGACCGGATAGCCGGTCTGGGCCATAATCGGCAGTCCGCGGAAATCCGTCACCAGGGTATTGTATCCGAAGCTGGTGCCACGATCGCACAACATGATCCGTTCATTGCCTGTAGAGGCGATCTTGTTGGCCACGTTCTTCATGTCCCATGGTGCCAGAAATTGGCCCTTCTTGACATTGATGGCACGCCCCGTGGCGCCGGCGGCCAGCAATAGGTCCGTCTGGCGGCACAGGAAGGCTGGAATCTGAATGACGTCAACCGCCTGACCGACCGGCACGCATTGACCAGCATCGTGAACGTCCGTCAGGACGGGGCATCCGAAGCGGTCGCGCACAGCAGAGAGGATATCCAGACCTTCCTCAATGCCTATGCCGCGAGCGGTACCGATGGACGAGCGGTTCGCCTTGTCGTAGCTTGATTTATAGATGAACTTCGTGCCCGTAGGCGCGCAGGCTTCCGCGATCTTCTCGGCCATCATCAGGGCATGGTCGAGACTCTCGATCTGGCAGGGCCCGGCTATCAGAGCGAACGGCTCATCGCCGCCGATGCGGATCTTGGTGGCGTTGAAGTCACCGACCTCGATGACCTTTGTCTGGACGTGCTGCGGGGCGATCGACATAGGGTATTCCTTAGAGCGTTTTCAGTTAAAAAGTGACCGTCACTTCTTAACTGAAAACGAGATAAAACAAAAAATTCAGTATCTTATCGACAAATGATCAATAAGAAGGTTAAATGACAGACTCGATGCGCGCAACATCGACGGGATTGTTCAGCTCCCAGAACACACGCCCGCGGCCATCGACCTCAACGCAGCGTATGGGCATGCCGTTCTCAAGAAACCGCAATTGCTCCAAACCTTCCCAGGTTTCGAGCGGGCCGACCGGCCAGCTCGAATAGCTTTTGAGGGCCGTCGCGCGATACCCATAGACGCCGACATGATGAAAGACCGGAATGGTGTCGCCCTCGGCAAAGCGCTTGCCGGTATATGGGATGACTTCCTTGGAAAAATAGAGGGCGTTCATGTGGGCATCGAACACCGCCGTGGTCCCGCCGACCCGGCCGTGCAACCGGTCTTCGACAAAATTGGCATGGGTCTGGGCGTCGCATCGCAGGACCGGGGTGGCCATCTGGACCTCGGGGTTGGCCTTCATCTCGCGGATCAGGTCCTCGACGAACCAGGCGGGGGTAAGCGGCGCATCGCCCTGGAGATTGACATAGAGGTCGGCCTCTTCGGTCAGGTGCTGCAAAGCGTCCGCACAGCGTTCGGTTCCGTTGGCGCAAGATTCCGCCGTCATGATGACCTGGGCGCCAAACGCTTCTGCCGCTGCCTTGATACGTTCATCGTCGGTACAGACATAGACACTCGCTACATCAGCGACGCTCTTGGCAGCCTCCCACGAGCGTTGAATCAGCGATTTCGGCACGCCATCGCGGCCGGTCAACATGACAAGGGGCTTGCCTGGGTATCGGCTGGAGGCGTAACGGGCGGGGATAAGGATAATCGTTTTCATGCGACACCGGCTCTCAGGCAGTCGTGGATATGAATCAGGCCGACCGGCGTATGCGCCTCATCGACGACGAACAGACAGGTGATCTTTCGCTCGTTCATAATGCCCAAGGCTTCGGCGGCGAGGGCGTCGGGACGGATCGTCAGAGGGCTGGCATGCATGACATTTGCCGCCGTCTTGTCCATCAATCCAACCATGTTACGACGCAGATCGCCATCGGTGATAATGCCTGCTAGGTGCCCCTCGGCGTCGGTGATGCCAACAACGCCGAAGCTCTTGGCCGTCATGACCAGTAGTGTATCGCCCATCGGCGCCTGCGCGCCAGTCAGCGGCAAAGCCTCTCCGGAATGCATCAGCGCTTCGACGCGCAGAAGCTGCGCCCCGAGCTTTCCGCCGGGATGAAAGACGCGAAAATCGGTTGGCTTAAAGCCGCGCTTTTCCATTATGGCGACGGCAAGCGCATCGCCAAGCGCCAGTGTCATGGTCGTCGAGGTCGTTGGCGCCATGCCGATGGCGCAGGCTTCCGGCGCTGGCGGGAGGACCAGAGCAATGTCCGCCGACTGAAGCAGGGTCGATTGCGGGCGCGACGCGACGCCGATCAAGGGAATGGAAAACCGTCGTGTATGGGCAATGATATCCGACAATTCCGAGGTCTCGCCGGAATTACTCAGCATCACCACAACGTCGTCCGGCGTAATCATGCCCAGGTCGCCATGGCTGGCTTCGGCCGGATGCACGAACTGCGACGGCGTGCCGGTGGAGGCCAGCGTGGCGGCGATCTTCGCGGCAACGTGGCCGGATTTTCCCATGCCGGACATGATAACGCGGCCCTTGGCCGCATACATGGTGTCTACGGCCTTGACGAAGCTATCGGAGAGCGAGGCGGCAAACAACAACAGGGCTTCGCCTTCGGTGCGCATAACGCGCGCGCCAATTGCGAGGATATCTGCGTGGGAATCGACTTGGGATGCAGGGGCTGTGGTCATGAACCTACCATATAAAGGCCGCGCGCGTCATAGCAAGGGCTGTCCGCTGCGACAATTCAAAACGCGAGCAACTGTAATTTGCAAAATTATCTTTAAAAAGATGATTTATATCAATATTTTATATAAATATATTATTGTTTCAGTAGCGGGCGACTTTATAAATCGTTACGCGGAATGCCCGCCACGGTGTCCTTATATGCCATGTAGGCTCGGAACGGATTATTGCCAGCCAGCTGAATAAAGGCCTCATGACCTAAATCAAGACCTCCGGTAAATGTACCAAAAGCTGGCATAATCAATAGCTTATTATTCACTGCAAATACTTTACCGCTCAGTCTGTGCCCGCGAAGGGATGTCCTTAGCTTCGGATGAAAATGGCCAACAATTTGCGGGAGATCGGTAGAATGAGGCTCGTGCCGGAACGCAATGCCAGAGATTTCAACGTCGGCCGTAAAATTGAGATTTCCGCTTCCCAGGAGACCGAGATCGTGATTGCCTTCGACCAGGTGGCAAGTGTCCACCGCGCCGCATATAGCCAATAACTGATGTCGCGCTGCCTCTTCCAGGCGCGTCCAAGCTTTGCGGTCATGAAAGCTGTCCCCGAGAAGAATGAGGGATTTCGGCCGATAGGTGGCCACAAGCTTTTCGAGACGCAAAAGGGTATCCAACGTATCGTAGGGCGCGACGGCCGAGCCGAACTGAGCCAGAAAGCTGGCTTTTTCGAGGTGGAGATCTGAAACAACCAAGGCCTCCTGAGCCGGCCAGTATAGTCCAAGTCCCGCATCGAGCACAAAGCGTTGACCGGCGAAATCGATCTCACACCGCGAGGGCATCTTCGACCTCATGCATCAGGGTTTCGGCCGTTTCCGCCAGGCTTTGCTGCGCAAGCAGCGCCTCCATGCCGCCGCCGGGCAGGCGTTCAGTCCGGACATCCAGGATAACTGGCAGGGACAGCGGCGAGGGACGGGGCAGGGCGCGGAATTCGATGTGGTGCTGGAATTTCAATATCATGTCGGTCAGGCGTTCGAGATCGAGCAGTTCGCGTTCGGCATCCGACCGCGCCAGGGCCAAGAGCACGTGGTCCGGTTCGTACTTGCGCAGGACATCGTAGATCAGGTCGGTTGAGAACGTCACCTGTTTCAAGGTCTTGCGGGCGGAATTGTTGTTCTGTTCGACAATGCCCGCGATCGTGGCGACACGGCGAAAAGACCGCTTCAGCATCGGCGATTCCGCCAACCATTCTTCCAATTCGTCGGCCAGTATGTCTGGTGACAGGAGGTCGTAGACGGTTTCCTCGGTGATGGGCTCCAGGCTATTTACGGCCAGGCCATAGTCGGTCACGGTAAAGCTGAGGGGATGCGCACCCAAGCGCTCCATCCGTCGCGAGACCAGCATGCCCAGGGTCTGATTGGCGCGCCGGCCTTCAAAGGTGTAGAGAATGACGCAGTGCAGTTTACCGCGCGGGAAGCTTTCGACCAGAAGGCTCTTGCGATCAGGCAGTTGCGAAAAGCGGGCCTGAAGGCTCAACCAGTTGCGCACCACACGCGGCAACGTGTCCATGGCGGTTTCGTCCTGAAGAAACGCCCGAACGCCTTCGGCCAAAAAGGTCGATAGCGGCATCTGGCCGCCGGCATAGGTGGGTATCATAGGCTCCTTGGCGGCGCTGGCGCGTGCCTCAAGCGTCATATCGACAATGCGTTCGAAAGCCAGGATTTCCCCGGCGAAGTAAAAGGTGTCGCCGGGGCGCAGGCTTTGGCCAAACGATTCTTCGATTTCACCGAGATATTTGCCGCCGCGGCCGTGCCGTCGTTTTACTTTCAACTTGCCGGCTTCGATGATGACGCCGATATTCTGGCGGTGTCGCTGAATCACCGCCTTATTGGCTGGTACCCAGGTGCCATCAGCCTGTTTGACCATGCGTTGCCATCGCTCATAGTTGCGCAGGACATAGCCGCCATCGATAACGAACTGGAATAGTGTTTCGAACTGTTCGTAGGTCACGTCGCGATAGGACCAGGACTGAACAACAAGCGCATGCAAGTCGTGCGGCGTGACCGGCGCGGAACAGGCCGCGTTCAGGATGAATTGAATGGCCACGTCCTGAGAACCGGGCAGGGGGTGATCGCCGTCCAGGTGCCGCGCCTTGATAGCGGCCATGGCGGCTTCGCATTCAAGCACCTCAAAGCGGTTGGCGGGCACCAGAAACGCCTTGGATGGCATGTCGACCTGGTGGTTCGACCGCCCGATCCGCTGAAGCAGGCGCGATACCCCCTTGGGGGCGCCGACCTGGATGACGACGTCGACATCGCCCCAGTCGATACCGAGTTCGATGGCGGAGGTGGCGACCAATCCGCGCAGCTTGCCTTCGGCCATCATCTTCATCGTCTTGGCGCGCAACTCGCGGGTCAAGGAGGCATGGAAGATGGCGATAGGCAGCGCGTCTTCGTTGGCCTCCCATAGGAACTGAAATAGCAGTTCGGCCTGAAACCGCGTATTGACGAAGACGATGGTGGAGCCGGCACGGGCAATTTCCGCGATGATCTCCGGCACGGCATATTGCGCCACGAAGCCGGTAAAGGGCACGACCTCCTTCGTTTTCAGGATGGACACCTGCGGCGGCTTTCCGGTGGACGGACTGTTGAAATGGGTAACAGGTGCGCCCGTCTTGCCGAGCCAAAGACAGAACAGATCCGGCTCCGCCACCGTGGCCGACAGGCCGATACGGCGAAAACCGGGGCGATAGGCCTCGATCTGCGCCAGGGCCAGGGTGATCAAATCTCCGCGTTTCGAAGCCGCGACCTGATGGATTTCGTCTATAATGACCGCCTCTACCGCGCCGAACATGTCGCGCGCTTCGGGGTAGCTGAGCAGCAGCATCAGCGATTCCGGGGTGGTCATGAGAATATTCGGCGGCTTGGCGCGCTGACGTTTGCGGCGATAGGCCGAGGTGTCGCCCGTCCGGCTTTCGACTCGGATTGGTAGGCTCAAGGCCTCAATGATCGCAGTGACATTACGTTCAATATCGTAATTTAATGCCTTCAAAGGCGATATGTATAGGGTGTGAAGGCCTTTGGGCTGCGTCTGGGTTATATCGATCAGCGAGCCGAGAAAGCCCGCCAGGGTTTTGCCCGTTCCAGTCGGTGCGGTCAGAAGCGTTGACTGCCCCGCTTGATAGCGCGAAATCATTTCGCGCTGGTGCGGTAGAATTGCCCAGCCCTGCTGGTCGAACCACTGCCGGAACTGGGTTGGAATCTTCGCCATGATCAATATGTATCGTGGTCACAAATAAAGACGAAAGGTGGAAGTTTGCACCCGCGCGACTGGATAGAGGTGAGGCCGGAAGGCGTATATTGCAAGGCGGGCGACGTCTATATTGATCCGACGCAGCCCGTGAACAAGGCGATCATCACCCATGGTCATGCCGACCACGCACGATCAGGTCATGGACATCTCTACGCCACTGAAGAAACCCTCGCCATCATGCGGGCGCGTTATGGCGAAACCCATTATATCATGAGCGAAAATCCGCTGGCTTACGGCCAACGCGTTACGATTGGCGATGTCGCGCTCAGCCTTCATCCGGCCGGGCACATTCTGGGCTCGGCCCAGGCGCGCCTGGAGCACGCCGGCGCCAGCATCGTCTTTTCCGGGGATTATAAGCGAAGGCCCGATCCGACCTGTGTCCCCTTTGAACCGGTGGCCTGCGATGTCTTCGTCACCGAGGCGACATTTGCCCTGCCGGTCTTCAGGCACCCGCCGCTGGAAGAGGAAATTGCCAAATTACTCGGGTCGTTGGCGCAGTTTCCCGAGCGCTGCCACTTGGTCGGTGTATACGCCCTTGGCAAATGCCAACGCGTTATCTGTGCCCTGCGCGCAGCCGGTTATGAAGAAACGATCTATCTGCACGGCGCCATGTTACGCCTATGCGAGTTGTACCAGGGTTTCGGTATAGATCTGGGGCGGACGGAGATGGTTACGCCCGAAAACGCGCGGTCCCTGGCTGGAAAAATCGTGCTTTGCCCACCGTCCGCCCTCCAGGATCGCTGGTCGCGTAAACTGCCTGACGTCCTGACAGCAGCTGCGTCCGGCTGGATGCGTATTCGCGCCCGGGCTAAGCAAAAGGGGGTTGAATTACCCTTGGTGGTGTCCGACCACGCCGACTGGGAGGAACTCACCCAGACGCTGAGCGACGTCGGTGCGCCCGAGGTATGGGTCACGCATGGCCGCGACGATGCGCTTGTCTATTACGCGCAACAACAGGGTTTCAAAGCGCAGGCCCTGCATCTATTGGGGTATGAGGACGATTCCGAATAGTCATCGGACCACTCCATACTGCACTTGCCGACCGTCAGGCGATAACTCCAACAATCTGAGTAAGAAAGCCTCAGCACAAACGCCCAATTGACACCGGTATCATTTCGCGTTTCAGTCTTGCGCACAAAAAAGACCAGAGCGCCAAGCACAGGGAGAGGTCAAAAATGAACCGCCGCAGCAGTTTGAAACTCTTAGGCAGCGCCATGCTCGTGGCCGCAACGCCAATCGCGTTGCCAGGAACGACAGAGGCTAAGCCCGCAAAGGCCCCACGCGTCGAAACCCGGGCGGGGCCAGTCATCGGACGAATCCACAACGGTGTCTCCGTGTTTCTGGGCTTGCGCTATGGCCAGGATACAGCTGCCGCTCGGTTTCAGCCGCCGGTCAAACCTAAGCCGTGGCGAAGCCCCTATAAGGCCGACACCTACGGGGCCGCGTCACCGCAGAGCGGGACCGCCGATGCCTATGGTCAGAGCGAGGACTGCTTGTTTCTCAATGTCTGGACGCCGGCAGCCGACGGCAAGCGCCGCCCGGTCATGGTATATATTCACGGCGGCGCCTATAATGGTGGTTCGGGCAGCAGTCCACTTTATGACGGCACAGGCCTGGCGACACGCGGTGATGTCGTTGTGGTTACCGTGAATCATCGCCTGAATGTCTTTGGCTACCTCTATCTGGCGCGTCTGGAAAAACAGGTCACCGGTAAAGTCGGGCCGCTGGCCTGGTCCGGAAATTGCGGGCAACTGGACCTGCATTTGGCGCTGGAATGGGTGCGCGACAATATCGCCGCGTTCGGTGGCGACCCCGACTGCGTGATGGTTTTCGGCCAGTCGGGCGGCGGCGCCAAGATCGCCACCATGATGGCTACGCCTGCGGCAAAGGGGCTGTTTCAACGCGCCGCGACGATGAGCGGCCAGCAGGTAACGGCATCGGGACCGGGCAACGCCACCTTGCGCGCCGTTACCTTTCTGGGAAAGCTGGGTCTTAAGCCTGACGCCGACGGACTAGCGGCGGTGCAAACCCTTCCCACGAGTACGCTTGTCGCTGGTTTGAAAGCGGTAGACCCCGTCATCGGTTCGGGCGGCGTTTATATGGGCCCTGTCCTCGACGAAACCGTTCTGTTCCGCCATCCCTTCTGGCCCGACGCACCGGCCCAATCGCACGATATCCCCATGATGATCGGAAACACGCATGATGAAACCCGGGCTTTCTTGGGCGGCGATCCGCATAATTTTGAACTGACCTGGGAAGACCTGCCTGCAAAGTTGCCGAAAGAGTATCGCGTCGATATAGACCCTTATCTCGTCATCGAGACCTATCGGAAACTGTACCCCGCCATGTCGCCGTCTGACGTTTTCTTCGCTGCTACCACGGCAGGACGATCCTGGCGTGGCGCCATAGAGGAAGCCGAAGTGCGGACGCGGTCAGGCGCCACAACCTACACCTATCAGGTCGACTGGAAATCCCCGCGGGACGGGGGAAGACGCGGCGCCCCTCATACCATAGACATTCCCCTGGTCTTTCGCACAACGGCAACCCCGGACAGCATTACCGGCGATACGCCAGACGCACGCAGAATGGCCGACCTGTTTTCCGACGCGTTCATCGCCTTCGCCCGTACTGGATCGCCACAAACGGCAGCCTTGCCGCAATGGACACCCTATAGTCTTGCCAAGCGTGAGACGATGGTGATGGACCTTAAGCCACAACTGGTCGACGATCCGCGCGGGGCTGAGCGCGAACTGTTTTCAAAGGTGCCTTTCATTCAGCAAGGCATTTAAGGCGGCGAGGGGTGACAATTGACGCCAACAACCATATTTCAATCATATTTTTTGCCATGCTAATGACGCGTTTAACGCTGGGAATCGTTTGCCCATAAGGCCAAATGAAAGATTGCAATATGAAAGCTTTTTCACAACTTCTTGAGCGCCTCTATTTCGAACCGGCGACCTCAAGCAAGGAAAAGCTCCTGCGCGACTACTTCGCAACGACGCCGGATCCGGATCGCGGCTATGCGGTGGCGATCATCGGAAATGCGTTAAGCCTACCCAATTTCAAGCGTGGCATGGTGCTTGACCTGATCAAGGCGCGGACCGACCCGCAGCTTCTGGCCATGAGTTACGACTATGTCGGTGAATTGTCGGAAACGGTGGCGCACCTGTGGCCAGCCCCGGCTGTCGTGCCTAACGACCCCGATTTGCCCGCCTTGCATGAGGTCGTAGACGCGCTGCGGCATATGCCCAAGGCGCAACTGCCGGATTATGTCGCTGGGCTGTTGGATCGCATGACGTCGCCCGAACGGTGGGCTCTCCTCAAGATTGGTTCGGGATCCCTGCGGATAGGCGTTTCGGCGCGATTGCTGAAGCAGGTGCTCGCCCGCTATGGTGGACAACCTATCGAGCGCGTGGAAACCCTATGGCACGGCATCGATCCGCCCTATGAGGATTTGTTCGCCTGGCTGGAGGGCACGGCGGACGCCCCCGCTGTGGAAGAACGCCTGACCTTCACGCCGGTCATGCTGGCCCATCCTTTAGAGGCGAAGGATCACGGCCTGATCATGCCAGACGCCTATGCCGCCGAATGGAAATATGACGGCATACGCGTCCAGTGCGTTCACAGCGCTGTCGGCCGGGCCCTGTTCACGCGCACAGGCGATGAGATCAGCAACAGCTTTCCCGATGCCGTCCAACATCTCAATTTCCATGCGGTTCTGGACGGAGAATTGGTCGTGCAGCGTGGCGCCGAGTTGGGCTCTTTCAATGACCTGCAACAACGGCTGGGCCGTAAAAACCCTTCGACCAAGTTGCAGGACAGCCATCCCGCCGCCATGATCGTCTATGACGCGCTGATGCTGGAAGGCGAAGATATCCGTCCCTTGCCATATGAACAGCGGCGGGCCTTGCTTCAGGCCGCCTTGGAAGTATACCGTCCGGTCGGGATCAGCCTGTCGCCCCAAATCCCGTGGCATGACTTCGATCAATTGGAGGCCGCGCGCGCCAGTGTCGATAACCTGTCCGTGATCGAAGGCCTTATGTTGAAACGCAAGGATTCGGCCTATATCGCCGGACGACCGACCGGACCGTGGTATAAGTGGAAAATCAACCCAAAACGGGCCGACGCTGTCCTGATGTACGCCCAACGCGGGTCGGGCAAGCGATCCAGCTTCTATTCGGATTTCACCTTCGGGCTTTGGCGCAACGAAGAATTGCTGCCCATTGGCAAGGCCTATTTCGGATTCACGGATGCGGAACTGGTGGAACTCGACAAGTGGGTGCGCCACAACACTGTTAAAACCTTCGGGCCGGTCCGCGAAGTCAAGAAGGCGCTTGTCTTCGAAGTGGCTTTCGACGCCGTCCATCGCTCCAGTCGCCACAAGTCTGGCTACGCCCTACGCTTTCCGCGCATCAGTCGCATCCGGTGGGATAAGCCGGCAGACGAGGCCGATCAGATGACCCTGCTGGAAAGCCTGCTGACCGGGGACGCCTAGCCGCTACGGGCGGGATTTGCGTGTGAGTTTCTGTGGACAGACGCCGCGTAAATTCAGATAGTACCGCCATGATCAGACGATATCTTCTTATGGCCGGAGCGGCCTTGACCGTCGCAGCCTGCTCGCGACCCGTGGAAAAAAAGTCGGCGCCTGTAGCAGCGGCGCTATCGCCCCCCTTGCCAGACACCGTAACGGTTCGCTTGCAGACCAGCGAGGGCGACATCGTGCTGCGGCTCGAACGCAAGAAGGCGCCGATCACGACCGCCAACTTCTTGCACTATGTCGATACGGGCAAACTGGATGGGGCGCATTTCTGGCGTGCGCTGAAGGTTGGCACAAAACAGGGCTTTATCCAGGGGGCGATAAGCACGCCGCCCTATGCCCCGATCGCGCACGAACCGACCACCCAGACCGGCCTGTCGCATACCGATGGCGCGATTTCGTTGTCACGGTTCGCACCGGGGACTGCGACTATAGATTTCACCATATCGGTTGGCGACATGACCTATCTTGACGCCGGCGGCACGGGCTCCGCGGACAAGCTGGGCTACGCCGCCTTCGGCCATGTCGTCGAGGGCATGGAGGTGGTTAAGCGCATCCTCCATGATCCCGTCGACCGCAAACGCGACGAGGATGGCCTGGAAGGCCAAATCCTCAAGGCTCCGGTGACGATCATCAAGGCCAGTCGGGTAATCTAGGCCAGATCCGTGATCATGCCGTTCAGTGCCGCAACGCAGGCCCGCCCGAGGGCCTGAGACCGTTCAGGCGACCAGCCACGCACGGGATCGGGCTGATCGAAGTGATCCTTGAACGGCATTTCCAACGTCATGGCGACCGCCCCGAAACGCTCAGCCACCGCATTTGTCGAAATGGTCATATTGGCCGTGCCCGGCGCGTTGACGGCATAACCGTGCTTGGTCTGGAAGTAGGGCGTTTCCGCCGCCAATGACACGAGGTACTGGTTATAGAGGGCGAATGATTTGTCGTTGAATGACGGAATGCCCTCGAACCCAGCCATGAAGACGTGAGGGATGGCCTCATCGCCATGGACGTCCAGCGCGAAGGCAACGCCCGTCTGCGTCATCTTGTTGAGGACATGATAGACTTCCGGGCTGCGTTCGAGCGTCGGCGTCTCCCATTCGCGGTTCAGGTTCACACCAACGGCATTGGTACGCAGGTGGCCGCGCGCGCTGCCGTCCGGGTTCATGTTCGGCACGACATATATGGTCGCGGCTTCGAGCAAGGCACTGGCATTGCCGTCCGTCAAGGCTTCAAGCGCGCCTTCCATCCACCATTCCGCCATGCTTTCCCCCGGGTGCTGGCGGGCATACATCCACACGGGGATGGGGCCCGTACCAAGCGTGAGCAGATCCAGAGGACGACCATCAAGGGTTTGCCCGAGCACTGTGTGGGCGATGTCCGGCTTGGCGGCGTATTGCGCGATCAAAGCTTGGTGGCGTTCGGTAGAATAGGGGGCGAAATAGGCAAACCAGACCGTGTCGGTTACCGGCGTATGCGTAATCGTCAGCACGCCATCGGCATAGTCGGTCCGCGCCTGCGTCCAGTCGGCATTGTCGGTACTGACACGCGCCTGGTACTCCGGCCAGCCGTCAGGGTAGGCCGAGTTACCGGCATTGAGGATACGCAGGCTCAGCTCGGTATTGGCCGCGCCATCGACACGGAAGTAGAACCATTGATAAAAATCGGAACCCGTATCGTGGCGAATTTCAAGATCGCAACGGCCGCCGTCTTGCGCCAGGACGATGATATTGCCGGCGTCGAAGTCGGCGGAAAGGGTAATAGTCATGCGGGCCTCACTACTAAAAATCGTTGCCGATGTGATTATCCTCGCACTGCCGGCTATGCAACTCACGCTTTGACACAAATTTGCGCCTTCAGATTACGCCCCTGGGATCCGGCAAATCCCCAGGGTCAGCATTAAAGCGCTTGTCACCCGACGCCAAAGGCGCGAACCTCTTGGCATGACACGCTTTATTCTGGCCCTCGATCAGGGCACAACGTCCAGCCGCGCCATCGTCTTCGATCGGGAAGGCCATTGCCTGAAGGTGGCGCAAAAGGAATTTCGTCAAATCTTTCCGCAGCCTGGCTGGGTGGAACACGACGCTCGCGAAATCTGGTCCACCCAAATCGGCGTGGCGAACGAAGCCATAGCGGGCGCCGGCCTGCGTGCGAGCGACATCGCCGCCATCGGCATCACCAATCAACGCGAAACGACCGTTATCTGGGATCGCAAGACCGGCCGCCCGATCCACAACGCCATCGTCTGGCAGGATCGGCGCACCGCGCACATCTGCGACGACCTGAAGGCGGCCGGACATGAAGCGGTTTTCCAACAAAAGACCGGGCTCCTGCTCGACGCCTATTTCAGCGGCACGAAGATCCGATGGCTGCTCGACACTGTGCCGGACGCGCGGGAGCGGGCGCAGCGCGGCGAACTGGCCTTCGGGACAATAGACAGCTGGCTGGTCTGGAACCTGAGCGGCGGTGCCTTACACATCACCGACGCCAGCAATGCTAGCCGCACGCTCCTCTACAATATTCACACCGGCGCCTGGGATGACGACCTTCTGTCCATATTGCAAATCCCCCGCAGCCTGTTGCCTGAGGTGCGCGGCAATAGTGAGGTCTACGGAGAGACGGCGTCGGGCATACTGGGGGCACGCCTGCCAATTGCCGGCATGGCGGGCGACCAGCAGGCAGCGACCTTCGGCCAGGCCTGCCTGGAACGGGGCATGGCGAAAAATACCTATGGAACCGGCTGCTTCATGTTGATGAATACGGCGGCAGAGGCGGTCCCCAGCCAGAACAAGCTATTGTCGACCATCGCCTGGCAATTGGGTGGGCAGACCACCTACGCCCTTGAAGGCTCGGTATTCGTGGCCGGCGCCCTGGTGCAATGGCTGCGTGACGGTCTCGGCCTTATTCGAAGCTCCGAGGAGATCGAAAGTCTGGCAGCGTCGGTGCCCGACAGCGGCGATGTTTTTTTGGTTCCGGCCTTTGTCGGTCTTGGTGCGCCACACTGGGATGCCTATGCGCGCGGCATGATGATTGGGCTGACGCGCGGGACGACCAAGGCCCATATCGCTCGCGCCGCATTGGAAGCGATCGCCTTTCAATCCGCAGACGTGCTGGAAGCCATGCAACGCGATTCCGGCGTCACTCTCAAGGAACTGCGGGTCGATGGGGGCGCCAGCCGCAACAACCTCATGATGCAGTTTCAGGCCGATATCCTGGGCGTGCCCGTGGTCCGGCCCAAGGTCACAGAAACCACGGCCCTGGGTGCCGCCTATCTGGCCGGTCTGGCAGTCGGCTACTGGTCCTCACCAGAGGAGGTGGCCGCGCAATGGCAGATGGACCGCACCTTCTCTCCGGCCATGTCCGCCGACGAACGCACAGAGCGCCTGGTACGCTGGCGCGCGGCAGTGGCGCGCAGCGGCGGATGGGCGCTATGAGCGACCCACGCCCGGCATTAATCCAGGCTATTACAGACACGATCGACTGGGACGTCATCATTATCGGCGGCGGCGCGTCCGGTCTGGGCGCGGCGGTCGAGGCGGTAACGCGGGGATACCGCACGCTGTTGCTGGAGGCACACGATTACGGCAAGGGCACCTCAAGCCGCTCTACCAAGCTGATCCATGGCGGAGTTCGGTATCTGGCCCAAGGCCATATCCATCTGGTCAGGGAATCCTTGCACGAGCGGGGCCTGCTGAAAAAGAACGCGCCGCATCTGGTGCACGATCTGGGCTTCCTGATCGCCACCTACCGGTTCTGGCGTCTCCCGTTTTACGGCATCGGCCTGAAACTTTATGACTGGCTGGCGGGACGACTAAACCTGCGACCCAGCCGGGCCTTGGGCCGCCAGGGCGCGCTGGACCGTATCCCAACCCTGAAACCAAAAGGGCTCAAAGGCGGCATTCTCTATTTTGACGGCCAGTTCGACGACAGCCGTTTGGCGATCACCCTGCTACGTACCTTCGAAGCCCATGGCGGCGTGGCATTGAATGCTGCACCCGTCACTGGTATTTTAAAAGTATCTGGTCGAACTGCCGGCGTTACGTTTCACGATGACGAAACGGGGAAGGTGCACACCGCGCGCGCCAAGGCCGTTATCAACGCCACCGGTATATTCGTTGACGCCATCCGGCAGCTCGACACCGCCGACGCCGCCCCCATGCTGACGCCCAGTCAGGGCGTTCATATCGTTGTTGGGCCGCAGTTCCTGGCCGGGTCCACCGCTTTGATGGTGCCGAAAACCTCCGACGGTCGCGTCCTGTTCGCGGTGCCTTGGCATGGCCGGACCCTTATCGGGACCACAGATACGCCCATGCCGGCCGTCGCGCTGGAACCCCGTCCACTCGAGACCGAGATCGACTTCATACTGGCCACGGCCGGCGCCTATATGACGCCGGCACCGACACGCAGCGATATATTGAGCGTTTTTGCCGGCCTGCGGCCACTGGTCAAGGCGCGGGCCGTGAACGACACCAAGAAACTGTCGCGCGAACATACCCTCCTGACGTCGGACAGCGGCTTGATAACCCTGACGGGCGGCAAATGGACCACCTACCGCCGGATGGGACTGGACATCATCGACCTTGCGGCAAACGAAGCTGGATTGCCATCGGCGCCAAGCCGGACCGAAAGTTTGCGCCTGCACGGCTGGTCCGAGTCCGTTCCGGCGGACCATTGGCGCGTTTATGGCAGTGACCTGCGCGAGGTCCTGGCATTAGATGGGGCTCAGACCGCGTTACATCCGTCGCTACCCTATTCCGAAGCGGAAATCAGATGGGCCGTCCGTTGCGAACAGGCACGGACGGTTGAAGATGTGCTCGCCCGGCGTTTGCGGGCGCTGCTGCTTGACGCCCGCGCCAGCATGGCCACAGCACCGCGGGTGGCGGAGATAATGGCCGAGGAACTGGGCAGGGACGACGTATGGCAGGTCCGCCAGGTCGAGGCGTTCAGGCGCCTTGCAGACGGGTATCTTCCAAAATGATATTGGGCCGCGCGTCCGGCCCATCTGTTGCCAGATTGACATGGGTAAGGCTCAGGCCCCGCACATGCCGTGCCCACAGCCCATAGGCAGGGGTCGGACCAAACATGCTGGGCTCCGGATAGGCGTCCGCCAATTCATCGGACGTGCCCGGACTGCCGGTGAAACCGCCGCGATAGGTGAACGATACAGTGTCCAGGGTCACGTCTTCGATCGGATGGTTGGGAAGCCCTACGAGCAAAGCGCTGTAATCGGGCAAAACATCCGTAGCTGTCATATTGCGAATAATGATCCGTCTGATCGCACCGGGTTTGGCGCCGTCGGGCCCACGCAGGCGCGCGCCCAGCCGTAAAAAGAGCGGCGCGGTCGTGACGTCAGACAAGGTGAGGTCTTCCACCGTGACGTCTTCGATAATCCCGCCATCCACCGTTTCCAGCGCCAGGCCGCGTGACCGCTCGAACCGGCAATTACGAATATGGATGCGACGAAAATCGCCATAGGATTCGGTGCCGATTTTGATGCGGCCCGTAACCCGATCCTGATCCGGCGATAGCTGTTGCGCCCGGCCAAACGTGCCGTCAAGCAGGGTGCCCGGGTCGAAGCCGCTCACGTGGCAATCGACAATATCGACGTCTTCCGTCGAACGCCGCTCACCCAATGCGAACGAGCTTTTGAGGACAATGGCGTCATCATTGGGGGTGTTGACCCGACAGCCCTGAATGCGCACGCGGCGACACCCGTCTATATCAAGCCCATCCCGATTGGTGTCGATGGTCAGGTTCGAAATGTCGAGATCGTCGCACCCGGTGGCCAGGACGGCAAAATGCCCACCGCGCGCCAGGCTGAAGTCACGCAAGACGACATGGCGGCAATTTTTTAGAGCAATGGCCTTGTTGCCTAGGCCCTGCATGGTGGACGCCTCCGGCGATAATTCCGCCATGACCTTAGCCGAAAGCCCCCGCATGCTGAGTGGAAACTCACCCGACTGACGTTTCCACATAGATCCCGGGCCTTCGCGCGTCAGGCCCGCGCCATCGATGTGGCCCGGCCCGCAAATCGTCACGTGCTCAAGGTTTTCACCCCAGATGAGACTGTTATGCCAATGGCTATGGCCAAAATCCTGGTACAGGTCGTGGGGGTTGTCTTCCGGCAGATCGTAAATCCCACCATGACGGGCTGGATCGGCAGCTTCCAGCACCGCGCCCGCGTCAAGGCGCAGGGTTATGCCGCTCAGCAGACGGATAGAGAAGCTGAGAAATCGCCCCTCCGGAATGACAATCGTCGCGCCCGATTGGGTTGCGCGCGCAATAGCGGCGTTAATGGCGGCGGTGTCGTGATGCACACCGTCGCCCGTCGCGCCGAAATCGCGGATATCCAGCATCGGTGCGCTTAGCGCGCCAGCCAGCCGCCATCGACCGGGATAATGGCGCCGTTGACATAGTCCGATGCCCGTGAGGCCAGGAATACGGCCGTACCGCCCAAATCCGCCGGATCGCCCCAACGGTTGGCCGGAATGCGGTCGAGGATGGCCTTTTCACGGACTTCATCGGCGCGGATCTGCGCCGTGTTGTCAGTCGCCATATAGCCCGGCGCGATGGCGTTGGTATTGATGCCCTTTGAGGCCCACTCATTGGCGAGCAAGCGGGTAATGCCGGCAATGCCCGATTTCGAAGCCGTGTAGGACGGCACACGGATGCCACCCTGGAAGGACAACATGGAGGCAATATTGATGATCTTGCCGTAGCCCTGGGTAATAAAGTGACGGCCGGCGGCCTGGGCCATGAAGAAGGCGGACTTGATATTGACGTTCATCACGTCGTCCCAATCCTTTTCCGAGAAATCGACCGCGTCGGCGCGGCGGATCAGACCGGCATTGTTAACCAGGATGTCCAGGCGGCCAAGGCCAGCCAGGGACTCCGCCAAAATGCGATCGACCGGCTCAACCGACATCAGGTTCGCTTCGATATTGATGAAACGACGACCGAGCGCCGTCACCTTCTCGCCGGTTTCAGTGGCAGGCACGATACCGGCGGCGGCGATGTCGGCGCCGGCTTCGGCCAGAGCCAGAGCGATGCCCTGGCCCAGCCCGGTATTGGCTCCGGTCACGAGGGCGACCTTTCCGGTCAGATCAAACATGGAGTTGGACATAGAATTTTCCCCGTTTCTTGAGGATCGGTACAACCCGATCCGAAACTTTTCTTGTGAATGAACGGTTCCGTCTCAAATCAGACGGATACCCAGGCCAGCTAGGCCAATTGGCAGATATCGAGCACCTTCATGTCGGTATAGTCGAGGTTTTCCCCGCCCATGGCCCAAATGAAGGCATAGTTGCTGGTGCCCGCGCCCATATGGATCGACCACGGCGGGGAGACGACCGCTTCGTTGTTCTGCATGACGATATGGCGCGCATTGTCAGGCTCGCCCATAAAATGGAAAACACGATCGTTTTCACCCAAATCGAAGTAGAAATAGACTTCGGAGCGACGGTCATGGAGGTGCGGCGGCATGGTGTTCCATACCGAACCCGGCGCCAGAATGGTAAGACCGAGCAGAAGTTGGCAGGATTTGGCGGTCGTCGGTACGATGTACTGATAGATGACGCGCTGATTGGAGGTCTCCAGCGCGCCGCGTTCCAGCGGCACGGCCTGATCGATAGAAATCTTTACCGTTTCATAGCGCGCATGCGCCGGCGTCGAGGTCAGATAGAAGAGGGCGGGGTTGGCGGCGTCATCGGATGCAAACAGCACCTCGGCCGTGCCCATGGGAATATAGAGCCCATCCTTTTGCGCCAGGCTGTAATCGACACCATCAACCTTTACCGTGCCGGCACCGCCACCGACATTGATGACGCCAAGCTCACGACGCTCCAGGAACGGATGGCCTGCGGCGGACGCCGGCTCGGTCTGATCCGGCAGCTTGATTGTCATATTGACCGGCGCGACGCCACCGATAACGAAGCGCTCGAAGTGCGTATAGTGCAGCACCACAGCGTCCGGCGTAAACAGGCCGGTCATCAGATACTTATCGCGCAAAGCCTGATTATCGGCGCCCGCCATCATGTCCGGATGCGTGGCGTGCAAGGTCTTGGCGAAAATGGAGTGGGTGTTACACATGGTGGTTTCCAAGCTGTGAAGTCAGATTTGTCCCATGTGTAGCAATCTATGACACCGGTATCAATAGCAAATTGTATTTGCCGGAGATTAGTCCTAACTATATGAAAATATGGGTTTAATATCAATTTCTGACAATCAGAGCCGGAACTTGCCGCAAAAAGTCCTGATTGAGGCTTGTCGCGCCTTTTCGGGTGAGAACAGGCGAGATGGACACTTCCGCTTATTCACTTGCTTTTTGCAATGAGGTGTATTGAGGCGGCTCGGCCTGTTGCATCTGCAGACCCCACGTCGTCTCGCTATTGCCCGGTATTGCCGAAGCTGCGGGCAATGCCGATCATGATCGCTGGCCGCTCCTTGCGACTAACCGTGCGGGAGTCACCTTCCGGGGTGACGAAAATATCTGTCTGTTTCGACGTGTTTAACAGGTCGAAGGCCCGCACCGACGCCGTCCATTTTGCCGTCAGCTTATGACGGTAGGTCATGTCGAGCCGGTAGTAGCCAGTCTTGTAGCCTTGCAATGCCACGCCGCGCCCTTCGCCACTGAGAGTCAACTGGATCCAATCCTTTGGTCGCGGCTTGTAGTCGATGATGGCATTTCCGGAGTAGGTCACATTTTGTCGGCGCAAGGTCTCTCCGCCGACCATACCGGCCACTTCGCTGTCAAACAGGTTCAGGTTAAGTGAGTAATCCAGCTTTTTCATAAGCTTGCCCTTGGCCGTAAGCTCCAGTCCGGCGGCGCGCGACTGGTCCGCATTGACGACCGTCTGGATGACAACCTGGTCCGCCGTCACCCGGCGCGTATCGGTCTGCGGGTTTTTATTCACCCGGTAGTATAGGCTGCCATTCGAGCTGAACCCCTTGTCGGCAAACTCATAGCCGATTTCATAGGAATCCGTATCCTGGGAGACCAGGTTGGGGTTGCCCTCGTACGCGTACAGGCGTGACCAGTATATGCGTCGTGGATTGAGCTGGAAGACATCCGGGCGCTGTGTGCGGTGGCTGTAACTGGCGACCAGCTTGGTCGTATCCGACAGGTCGCGGTTCATGTTGAGCGATGGCAGAAAACGCAGATCGTTACGTTTGACGGCGCCGGCGTCCCACGTATCGGCCTCGATCCTCAGGCCAGGCATGACAACCCAGCGGCCAAGCGGCGTCTGCCAGGTGACATAGCCGGCCAAGTTCTGGCGGCTGTATGAGAAGGCGGTATCGATATCGGCTTCGCCCGGAACGATGGCTGCGATATTTTCGGAACGGCTGCGTGCATCACTGCCGTTTTGCTCAGCCTGAAAACCGGCCGTCAGGCGCGAGGTGCCGAACGGGCGCTCATAGTCGCCCTTAATGGTCAGGCTGCTATCGCGCCCGTTATTCAGGTAGGTGTAGGCTTGATCGGCCTGCGACGGTACGGTGTGGCTCAACCTGTGCGTTGAGCTTTCCTGGGATTGGCTGCTGCCATAGGTGATGTCGAGGTCGAAGTGCTCGTCTTTGATCGCGCCCGTATGCGTGTAATGGGCCGTAATCTCGCCGCCCTCGCCGCGATCTGGGTTGACTGTGGATTCGGCGTGATCGTCCAGCACACCGGACAGGTCGGTGATCAAAACAGTTCCCGCATCCTTCGATAAGGCTCGCGGCCTATAATGGTTGCCACTGAGTTGCAGACGGTCCTTTGGGCTTAGATCGTAAGCGATGGACGCACTTTCATAGGACGATCGGGGCGACGTCGTTGACCGGCCCGCGCCTGTGGTGGTTTCCAGCCCAGATGTGGTCTGCCAGTGTTGCCTTCCGTCGGTTCTGGTGACCGTCAGCTCGCGGTTGACGCCTACGGACGCATTGGCTGTCCAGCGCCCGGTTTTGTAACTGACATTGGCATTGGCGCTGTAACGACCGTCATCATCGCCACGCACGCTCCAAATGCCGTTCAGGCCGTCCTTGCGTTTCTTTTTAAGAACAAGGTTGATGATGCCGCCGCTGCCGTCCGAGGAAAACTGGGCCGACGGGTTGGTCATGACCTCGATATGGTCGATGTCTGAGGCCTGAAGATTGTTCAACACACCCGGGCGAGCTTCGACGCCATCAACCAGAACCTTGACCTGGCTGTTGCCACGCAGAGCGATGCGGCCGCGCGGATCGACCGTCACAGACGGGATGCGCGCCAAGACGTCATTTGCCGAGCTGAAGGCCGCGTCCGGGCGGGCGGCGACATCATAAACCCGGCGGTCGATTTTGTTTGTTACAGAGGATTTACGCGCGGTGACAACAATAACCGGGGTCTCGTCAGTGGCCTTATCCGTCTTGGTTGAGGGCGCCTGCACCGGCGTTGCGGCCGGCGGCTCCGTCGCCTGGACAAGGACCGCCGCAGGACTGGCGGCAAGCACCGGCACAAAGACAGACAGTACACTCACCCCTATTGCCCCCACAGCTGTTAATCGTCGCACTAAGCGCACCCGGTGGGCACCTACGCCCCAGAGCCCACATGTACGCGCCGCCACCCAAGGCTGTATGCCTTCACCAGATGTGAAGCCCTGTCAAGATTGGCGACCGACTTCACCCAAGATGTGAACGACACCCAAGCTTGGCATAGAAAATAAATAGGAGGCTGGAATCTTTGTGTTCTGGATTATTTTTGCGGCGTCACAACGATCAGGGCCACACCTTGGCGTGGCAAGTCCAGATCAAGGGTTATTACGCCTTTTTGGATCCGGGCGGGCGCGAGAGGGATGCCAACCAACTCACTTGCCTTCTGCAATTCAGCGTATTGGGCATTGGTGGGCGCGAGCGGTTCTCCCATGGCCTTCCAGGCGGTGAAGCTGTTGCTGTGATGGCTGTCCACGCGATATTGCGTCACCACTGCACCCTTCGCGAAGGCCTTGGGCAGGCCCGCCAAATCTATGTGAATATCGGCATCCGGACCTGCCAGATCGTCATCATGATAGTGCCAGACCAGAATGCTGATCTGACGACCGTCGAAACTGGCGATAGACCCAATGTCAGGGGCGCCCCTCACGCCCGATGTCAAAACCGCATCGAGCGGCGCCTGATGATCGGAAACGTCCAGAATTTGGTCGCCATCCATCATGGCGAACATCTTGAAAACATTGGCAACAGGCAGGTTTAGTCCATTGCTGGCCAATTGTCGGAAACCGGCGAAATAGCGCTGATCCTCGAACTCGAACGCCCAGGTTAGGGCGCCTTCCAAGTGCGCGCCGCGCCGTTTAGCCAGAGCCATCAAGCGGGGAAAGCTGGCCGCCGTGTAGCTGGAATACATGGTCCCGTTACGGTAGGCGTTGGCCGGCCCCTGGCAGGCGGCGCAGCCTTCCGGATCGGACTCGCCGATTACGATCGGTTTCGATTTGAAAGTAGAATTGGCGGCGATGGTGGCGAACCCTTGGTCCGCCGTCTGCAAATGCACATTCAGCCCCATCTGGACGTGTCCGCCATTGGCATCGTCTATGAATTTCGGCGCGCCCTTGGCATGGAAGGAGATAAAGTCGGCCGGCGTACCGGCTTGCGTGACGTGATCCATGAAGGCGTTCAACCACTGTGGATTTGAGCCTGCCATATCAGGGCCGCCGACACGCGCATTGGGCAGGGCGCGGCGAATGGACCGCACCGTGGTATCGTGCAACCTGAAGAATTCCTCACGCGTGCCGCCCCAGTAGAAATCGAGATTGGGCTCGTTCCAGGTTTCCCAGTACCAGGTCTCGACCTCCGCCTGACCGTAGCGGTCTACGCAGTGCCTGACCCATTGATACATAAGCTCTTCCCACTTGCCATAATCCTTGGGCGGATAGGCAACGCCACTCTTGATCCCCGCATAATCGAGGCCTGGCCGCCATTCGTGACGATAGGGTTGCGGATGACTGGACAGGGCCTCAGGCATGAAGCCGGCCTGGACGTAGGGGCGCACGCCGCGGGCCAGGTAAGTGTCGAAAATATGATCGACAATCGTCCAGCTATAGACGGGATTGCCGTTGGCATCTTCGGTGTAGATGTTGGTGGAGCCCCATTTCAGCGCGGGCGTGCCGTCTCCCGTGGTCAGCAGGTTATGAGTGCGGAAATAGACCTGCCGGGGCTTCAAGGCGCCCAATGTCGTCAGCAGGCGCTGGCCATCCTTCATGGTGGCATAATTGGGCTCATCGGCGCCGAAGAAACGCCAGATCGGGTCAAGCCGGCCTTCAGTCTTGCTGGCGTCAACCTGGATATGGACCGGAAAAGTCTCGGCCAGGGCAGGGGAGGCGATAAGCGCTACCGCGCATGCCAGCCCCGCAAAATAACGAACTGACATGCGCGATATCCTTTGCCTTAGTCGAGCGACACGACGACAACGGACTTGGCCGGAATGTCGAGAGTCAGTTGATTGCCTTTGATCTTGCCACCCGTATAGGCGACCGGCGCGACGACGGCCTTGCCGCCGATTGGATTGGCGGCATCCATCTTCTCAGCCGTCAGGACCTGACCGGTGACATTTTTGACTTTCAGGCCGCCGATATCGACCGTCAGAACCAACGAGTCGTTCGGATCCATGTTGGAAATACCGATATAGGTCTTTCCGTCCTTACCCTTGGCCGCCGAAGCGTTGAAGGCAGGTAAGGTCTTGTCACCGATCGTATAGGTCGGGGCCGTCACGTCAAAGGGCAGGGCTGTCGCGTCCTGGAACGGCACGTACATCTTGTAGGCATAGTAGGTCGGCGTCAGGGCGATCTTGTCGCCTTGGGTCAGGATCATGGCCTGCAGGACGTTGATCGTCTGGGCGATAGCGGTAAGGCGCACGCGGTCGGCATGATGATGGAAGATATTGAAATTGGCGGCGGCAAGCACACCGTCACGCAAGGTATTCAATTGGTAGAGGTGGCCCGGATTGGTGCCGGCTTCGACATCATACCAGGTGCCCCACTCGTCGACATAAAGGCCAATTTTCTTTTGTGGGTCGGCGGCGTCCATGACGGCGATATGCTTTTGCAGCAGATCTTCCATCCGCAGGGTTTGGTCGAACGTGTTGGCCCAGTCCTGTTGCGAGAAGCCGGTCGCCGCGCCCTTCTTGTCCCAATTGCCGGTCGGCAGGGTGTAGTAATGGAGGGAAATCGCATCCATCCGGTTGCCAATGTTCTTCATCAGCACCTCTGTCCACTTTGTGTCGAAGGCATTGGCCCCCGAGGCGACACGTATCGCGCTATTGTCGCTGTTCTTGTGGAAGAACTCCTGGAAGCGGCGATATTCGTTGGAATAATATTCCGGCGTCATCGCACCGCCGCAGCCCCAGCTTTCATTGCCGATGCCGATTACCGGCACCTTGAACGGCTTGTCGCGACCGTTCTTGCGGCGCTCCTGGGCCAGGGTGTCGTCACCCGGCGAGGTCATATATTCGATCCACTCACGCATCTCGGTGGGATTGGAAGATCCGACATTGACCGATACATAAGGATCGGCGCCAACCTGTTCGGCGAAGTCCATGAACTCATGCGTGCCGAAGGCGTTGCTTTCCGGCGATCCACCCCACCAGTTGTTTTTCCGTGACGGGCGATCCTTGCGGGGGCCGACGCCGTCCCGCCAGTGATATTCATCAGCAAAGCAGCCGCCGGGCCAGCGAATGACAGGCACGTGGATATCCTTCAGCGCCGTGACCACATCGGTGCGGATGCCGCGCACATTGGGGATCGCTGATCCTTCGCCGACCCAGACACCGTCATAGATGCCGCGGCCGAGATGTTCGGAAAACTGGCCGTAAATGTAGCGGCTGATTTGCGGACCGGGTTGGTCGGCCTTCAGGGTCGCGGTGGCGGTCAATGTCTTGGCGTCGATGGCGGGCGCAAACAACAGGGTTGTCGCGGCAGCGATGACGGCCAAGACGCTGGAGGCAGTGTGTTTCAACATATAGTCCTCAGACGGTTTGGGTGGCGGATTTTAGGAGGCGGCACTCGTAGACGGTTGCCCACTGGAACTGGGGCGCGGCGAAGCGCACAGTGATATGGCTTTTACCGCGTGTAAGCGCGTCGGGCAGGGCGTAGGATTTTACTTGAACCTGCGAGGACGGCTCGCCCGGAAGCGTTTCGGTGACCAGCGGTTGCCCGTCGATCAGAATAGGGATGCTGCGTTTGTGGTCGGCGCCATTATAGGTAACCATCAGGGTCAGCGGTCCCGGCGCGGCACGCATATCGAACTGGAACGCGCCATTGACCATGCGGCCGCGCATATTGATATGGGTGATCACGGCTGTCGACTCGTCACCCTTGAAGTTGTGATCGGTTTCGGGCTGCTGTTCGCCCAGTCGGATGACGTCGACCGTGCGCGCCTCGATATCTGCCTTGGTCTGGGCCTCAGCCTTGTAGGCAGCCTCGGCGGCTGGCCATTCTGCGGCGGTAAAGCGGCGGAAATACACCGCCGTGCGGTTATGATGCTGATCGAAATAGGGGCGCAGAACCAACGGCTTCGGATAGCTTCTGTCGGCGGCCGTGAAGGTCTGCATGCCATTCAGCGCAGGAGCGAGGATATCGCGATCACTGTCGGCAATGATGACGGGATCGATACCGGCCCACGGCGCGTTCGTCGGGCCAAGGTCCGCCGCCAGAACCAAAGGACCGTTCAGGAAGGCTATAAGACGCGGATCGTCCGGCATGGCCTCGACGTGGACCGCCATAGGCAAGCGCAGGGTCAAGACGTCGCCCGGCTTGGCCTTGACGATCAGGTAACCGTCCTTGGGCGGCGCGCTCTCCAGCTTGCCATTTATCTTCAATTCCGGCGCCGCGCACCATGAAGGCACACGCAGGCCAAGCTCCACCGGTTTGCCCGTCACGCGAAGGATGACGCTGTCCTGGTAAGGAAAGCCCGTCTCCATATCGATCCGAACGCCTTTCTCAGTCCAGTCAAGCGACGAGGCGTAGAAGAGGTTGACGAGCACGCGGTCGCCTGACGGCCCGGAGGCCCGCCAGTAGATACTTTCACCATGCTTGGCATGGCTTTCCATGCCCGAACCGACGCAGCACCAAAAATCGTTTTCCGGGGTCGAATGCTTGCGTCCGAAGCCGGAAGCCAGAGGCGAAAAATAGGAGACCATGCCGGTGGCCGGGTCCTGTTGCGACATAATGTGGTTGAGGTGGGCGCGCTCGAAATAATCGAAGTAACGCGCGTCTCCGCTCCAGCCATAGAGGTGCCGGGTGAGGCGCAGCATATTATAGGTGTTGCAGGCTTCACAGGTTTGCTGGCCCAGGCGGTTGGCCAGCTTGCGCGGTTCGCCGAAATGCTCGAAATTGGAGTTACCACCGATGACATAGGAATGGTCCTGGGTGACCGTCTCCCAGAAGAAAAGCGCCGCCTTGGCGTGCTTGGGATCGCCGGTCAGTTCGTAAAGGCGCGCCAGCCCAATAACCTTGGGTATCTGGGTGTTGGCGTGCTTGCCGGCCAGTTCGTCGCGGCCCTCGGTAATCGGATCAAGCACCGCCTTGTGGCGAATGCGCTGCGCCAAGGTCAGCCAGCGCGGATTTTGCGTACGGGCATAAAGCTCGGCGTAGGATTCGTTCAGACCGCCATGCTCTGCCATCAGGATCTTCTGAACCTGATCGTCGGAAAGGCCTTCGAGGATTTTACCCAGATAGTCGCCCAGCCCGATCGCCACCGTCAGGGCGTCGGCATTGCCGGTCAAGGCGTGGGTATCGAGAACCCCGGCGAAGACCTTATGATAGGTGTAAAGGGGCACCCAACCGCCATTCAGATCGAAGCCGGAGGTGCGGATGTCGCCCTTGCGCAGTTCTTCGTAAATGATCTTGCCGTCCACCGTCTTGCCATCACGATCGACCGTTGTGCCGCCGGCATAGCCATCGCCATGCGCCGCCTGTATGACCTGGAGTTCCTTGACGATATAGGCCGTGCGCGCCCGGCAGGCGTCATTGCCGGTTTGCGCGAACATCAAGGAACAGGCGCTGAGATAATGCCCGAGACTATGACCGGCGATGCCACGCGCTTCCCAACCGCCATAAACTTCGCCCTTAGGCGGCAAGCCTGCGGATACGTGGAAATTGTGCAGGAACCGGTCAGGCGACAACGCCAGGAGATAGTCCTGATTGGCCATGACGGCCGTATCGAAGATCGATGCTTTCAGGCGAACGGCGCTGAGTGGAAAAGCCGATATACGAGACGCCGCAGGTGCTGCCTGCGCGCATGTGGCGGTGACGCCGAGCGCAGAAGCGGCGGCAAGCGCCTGACGTCGTGACAAGCTGAGCATTATTCCACCCTGGAGAATTGCCGACCTTTGGTGCCGGACATTATTGTAAGACAATATACACAGTCAAGGGATGGGTCAAGGGGCATTTGTCGGACAATATGCACAGTTAGTGGGCAGCCGAAAGGTATTTGTCCGACAAATATTGCAGCGACTCACTCTGTAGCGAATTAAGCTTCGCAGTTTAGCGTATGGCGGTCCAGGATCGGCTGAGCAAAGCCGCACAGGTGATCAGACCGACAAGCGAATAGGTTTGTGGAAAATTGCCCCACAACTCGCCAGTGTCGACCTTCACATCTTCCGACAGCAGGCCAGACGCGGTGCGCCGCTTCAGCATGGCTTCGAACAGATCGCGCGCCTCGTCGGTACGCCCCATGAGGTGAAGCGCCTCGATGTACCAAAAGGTGCAGAAGTTGAACGCCGTTTCGGGTTCACCAAAATCGTCGGGCTCAATATAGCGGTAGAGATTGTCACCCTTGCGCAATTGCCGCTCAACCTCGGCGAAGGTCGCCACGCAGCGCGGATCGTCGGGCGGCAAAAAGCCGAGCTCGAACAGTTGCAGCAGGCTGGCGTCGACTTCCTCGCCTTCAAACGAGCCGGCGAAATACCCGCCCTTTTCATTCCAGGCCCGGGTTTCGATGCTGTGGCGGATGATCCGAGCGCGGTCGGTCCAGAAAACGCTGCGGTCCGGGAGGTCCAGGGCAGCCGCGGCATTACCCAGACGGTCGCACGCCGCCCAGCACAACAGGGCGGAGTAGGTGTGCACGCGCGCCTTGGTACGGAATTCCCACAGGCCGGCGTCGGGCTGGTCATGCATGGCGAACGCCCGCTCCCCGACCCGCTCCATGGCATGAAAATCCTCGATCGTGCCGGGACGCAGGAAGCGCTGGTCGAAAAAAGACTGCGTCAACGGCAGGATCATCTGGCCGTAAACGTCGTGCTGGAAATGTTCATAGGCCTGGTTGCCGACACGGACTGGCCCCATGCCGCGATAGCCGTGCATGTCGGGCGCGATCCATTCGGTCAAGGCCGCGTCCATGGAGACACTATATAGCGGTTGGACATGGCCACCCGCCGACATGTCTGTCAGGTTACGCAGATAGACCAGATAGCTTTCCAGCATATCGGCCGCGCCCAGCCGGTTCAGGGCGCGCACGACATAATAGGCATCGCGTATCCAGCAATAGCGATAGTCCCAGTTGCGCTGGCTGCCTGGGGCCTCGGGGATCGAGGTCGTCATGGCCGCAACAATGGCGCCCGTTTCCTCGTAAGCACACAGTTTCAGCGTAATGGCGGCCCGGATAACCGCCTCCTGCCATTCGAGCGGCAGATAGAGGGTGCGCACCCACTTTTGCCAATAGGCCGTCGTGGCCCGTAACATATGCTCACAATCGGCCAAGACATCGTTTGGGTAGGGCTCGTCTGGGCCGAGATGAAAGCCCAAGGTGCCTTCCAAACGGAAACTGCGACCGTTTCGAACGTAGGTGAGGGGCGCATTGGTCGTCAAACGCATCGTTTCGGCGCCGCAGTCATACCGGATATGGCTGGAGCCTGAGGTGGCCGTCGCATGGTCACGGCCCCAGTTTCCAGTCGGTGTCAGCCGGATCTTCACACGCGGTGCACCACTCAGCGGTCGAATGATGCGGTAAAAAGCCCAGGGGCGGAAGGTGCGATTGAGGTGATGCATGCGCGGCGCGAAGTCGATGACTTCAAGTGCGTTGCCGTGCCGGTCGCGCATGACGGTGCGCAGAATCGGCGTGTTACGGATATAGGCCTGCTCTATCGTCGCCTCGTCTTCTATATCGACGGACCACAGGCCTGCGTCTTCGCCGGCGGCGGGTGTGAGCAGGGCGGAAAAGACGGGCTCCCCGTCAACGCGTGGGCAGCAGGCCCAGACATAGCGGCCGCGCTGATCGATGAGGGCGGTTGCGGCGCAATTGCCAATAGGGGACAGGTCGAGCGAAGCAGTCATGGGGAAATCTCCGACAATAACGCATGAACATAGGGAACTGTTCACGAAATTCGCTAAAATCGATCACAGAAACGCGAGGCGGATTGAAAATAGAATATTGCAGGTGCTAAGTTGATATCTGGATGTCAAATTAACCTCAATATTGAAATATGATCTTTATTGATTTTTTATTTTTATACGTAGCCTGATAAATCTCAATAGATATTGGCAATTTGTCATAAATAGGGCTGCGGGATACTCATGACAATCTGTGTTCAGTGATCTGTTCACTGCGTTAGACCCGATGTGAAGTGGAGTGGTGAGAATGACTTGTGTTGCATTGCGATGTAATATGGCTGGTCAGAACGCATGACGGTGGACAGCTTGGCCTCACGCGACGTCGTGCTGGAACTGGATAACCTATCCCTGTTTCTCGATCTCGACGGCACCCTGGCACCGATCGCACCGCTACCCGAAGGCGTTGGGCCGGACCCGGTGCGCAATAGGGTGCTGACCCGCCTGTCGAATCGACTCGAAGGCCGGTTGGCGGTCGTGTCCGGTCGCTCCATCGCCGACGTCGATCGCATCCTGGAAGGCGCCGTCGCCTGCGTGGCGGGTAGCCACGGTCTGCAGCGCCGCAACGCCAGGGGAGACGTCTCGGCGGTTCCGCCGCATCCGGCCTTGATGACTGCCGTTGCAGACATCCAGGCCCTGAGCGTAGAGAACCCCAATCTTAGGGTCGAACTGAAACCGCTCAGCGTCGCCTTGCACTACCGCGGCGATCCACGGGCTGAAGCGGATGTGCAGGCCGCCGCCCTCGATATCGCCCGCCGAACGGGGCTCAAGCTACAATTGGGCCAAATGGTTGTCGAACTCTGCACCCTGGGCGCGGACAAGGGACATGCGGTCGACGCTTTCCTCTCCGAAACCCCTTTCCATGGCGCCATTCCCGTTTTTGTCGGGGATGACCTGACGGACGAGGATGGCTTTCGCGCCGCCGACGCGGCCGCCGGATACGGGGTTCTGGTCGGTCGCCCCCGGTCCAGCCGCGCACGCTTTCGCCTTGATGATACCGACGCCGTCCTGGCCTGGCTGGACCGCGGCCTTGAAACCGGCCACCTTATTCTGGAGTATCCCCTTTGAGCCGTCTGATCGTCGTTTCCAATCGTGTCAATCCGCCCGCCGACTCTGGCGTTGGCACGGCCGGTGGCCTGGCCATGGCCCTGGCCGCCGCCCTGCGGGAAGACAAGGGGCTGTGGTTCGGATGGAGCGGCCAGACGGTCGAACAATACACCGGTCAGATGTCGATGCAGAAGGTCGGCGGCGTCACCGTCGCTCTGCTCGATCTCGAAGAGCAGGACCAGCAGGAATATTACAACGGCTACGCCAACCGCACCCTGTGGCCGCTGTTTCATTACCGGCCGGACCTGGTCAGTTACGAACGCAGTTTCGATGAGGGCTATGAACGGGTCAATACCCGCTTTGCCGAGACCTTGCTGCCTTTGATCGGCCCGGACGACCTGATCTGGGTACAGGACTATCACCTCATTCCATTGGCGCGGGAGTTGCGCAAGCGCGGCGTAAAAAACCGTATCGGCTTCTTCCTGCATATTCCGTGGCCGGCCCGCCGTATCCTATCGACCCTGCCGCGTCACGCCGAGTTGGTCGAGGCCATGTTCAGCTATGATCTGATCGGTTTTCAGACCGAGGACGACGTGGAAGCGTTCACCGACTACGCCGTCCACGACGCTCAGGCCGTCCTGTCGAAAGACGGGGTGGTCCATGCCTGGGGGCAGGCGGCCCACGTCAAGGCGTTCCCCATAGGGATTGACGCCGACGACTTCGCGGAAACGCTGAAAAGTGAACGGGCCGAGCTCTTTCATCGCACCATGCTGAAAAGTCAGGGCGGGCGAAAAATGCTCTTGGGCGTCGACCGGCTCGACTATTCCAAGGGGCTGGAGGAGCGCTTCACCGCCTATGAAACCCTTCTGGCTAATAATCCCGGCATGCATGGACACCTGTTCCTGCTACAGATCGCGACGCGGTCACGCGACGAGGTCGATGCCTATCAGGATCTGCGTGCGCGTCTTGATAATCTGTCGGGTAAGATCAACGGCGCCTATGCCACGATCGACTGGGTGCCACTGCGCTACGTCAACCGCCCCTACCGACGTGACGAATTGGCAGGTATCTATCGTGCCGCCGACATCGGCCTGGTCACGCCTTTGCGCGACGGCATGAATCTGGTCGCAAAGGAATATGTCGCCGCCCAAGACCCGAGCAATCCGGGCGTGCTCGTGCTGTCACAGTTCGCCGGCGCTGCGGAAACGATGAAGGACGCCCTGATCGTCAATCCGCTGAGCCGCGAAGACGTGTCGGAAGCCATTCATCGCGGACTGACCATGCCCTTGGCGGAACGAAAACGTCGTTGGGAATCCCTGTTCCACAATGTGCAGACGAATGATGTCGGACGGTGGCGTGACGATTTTGTTGCCTGCCTTAAGGCGGCGGATTTGCACCCGACCGAAGACACTGACCTGACGCCATTGGCCGTTGGCGAGTAGAGTAGGGGGCTTTCAAGCCGCGAGTTGGCCTTTAGGCGCGCGCGTTAAATTCAGCGCATCGATCTGATCACGGGTTAAATTTTAATTCTAACCCAGCGCCGCCGGGACATATTTGGCAGCCAGCGCCGGCAGCAGATAGGCACATTCGATCAGGAGTATCGAATACATGGTCCCCAGTACTGGCCGGCCGCCACGGAAGTTGTGCACAATACCCGCTACGAGCGGTCCGCTGATTGGTCCGAGCAGAAAATAGGGGGCGAGACGCTTGATACGGGCCAGCACGGACGAACTCCTGAATACGCCTCCATGTAATCAGAATTCCGAACGACCGGCAACAATTATTAACAAAAGATTAAACATAATATGATGTTACGAATATGGTGAGCCGTGGTATCAAATCCAGCGTTCTAGTTTGACCGTTTCTTGGCCGTAGCGGCTTTGGTTACTCTGCGGGCGAATGAACCTGTACACGTGCGTCTTTTTGTTGAATCGCTTTGCCGGAAAAGAATATGAGTAACTCAAATCGTCGCGATGCCATTAAGTCCATGAGCTTGGGCGCCTTGCTATTGGGAGGACCGGCGAAGGCGTGGGCAGCACCGGACGCAGCGACAGAAGCGGCGCCCATAACATGGGCGAAAGGTGTTGAGGGCCAGCGCAGGGCGGACTTAGGCAATGGTACCTTCCTGAACCCGATCATGGCCGGCGACCACCCGGATCCATCCATCCTGAAGGACGGGGACGACTACTATATGACGTTTTCCACCTTCGACGCCTATCCTGGCCTGATCATTTGGCATTCGACCGATCTGGTAAACTGGCAGCCGATAGGCCCCGCGCTCACACAGAATATCGGATCGGTCTGGGCACCGGAACTGTGTAAGCACAAGGGGCGGTTCTTTCTCTATATTCCAACCAAGAAAACCAGCGCGGCGGGCAGCAAGACAACTTCATGGGTCATTTGGGCCGACGATATCAAGGGGCCGTGGTCGATGCCCATCGATCTCGACTTGCCAAACCACATCGATCCAGGCCACGCCGTCGGGGAAGACGGATCGCGCTGGCTGTTCCTGTCCGGTGGCGACAGGGTGCGCCTGTCCGAAGACGGATTGCGACGCGTCAGCGAACCCGAACATGTCTATGACCCTTGGCATTATCCCGAAGACTGGGATGTCGAAGGATTTTCACCTGAAGGGCCAAAGGTCACGCGCCACGGCAACTATTTTTATCTGATCCTGGCCGTCGGGGGTACCGCCGGACCACCGACCGGGCATATGGTTATCGCCGCCCGCTCACCGTCTATCAACGGCCCTTGGGAGCAACACCCCCGCAATCCCCTTGTCCGGACCACCTCCATCAAGGAAAAATGGTGGTCGCGCGGTCACGCCACCCTGGTCGAAGGGCCGGCGGGAGACTGGTGGGGTATCTATCACGGGTATGAAAACGGCTATTGGACGCTCGGCCGCCAAACCCTTCTGGCGCCGGTGACCTGGTCAAAAGATGGCTGGTTCGATTTTGGCGGCGGCGACCTCTCACTGCCGATCCGAAAGCCCAAGGCGGGCCCGCCACAGCCGCACGGCTTAGCCCTATCCGATGACTTCAAGACCGACAAATACGGCACACAGTGGAACTTCTTCAATCCGACGCCGACCGAATCAGGCCGTGTCCGACGCCAAGACGGCGTTATGCATCTGGCGGCGGCGGGGGAGGCGCCCAGCAGCGGCGCGCCGCTCGTCTTCGTGACCGGCGATCAGGCCTACGAAATTGAATGTGAGATCGACATTGATCCGGACGCGCGGGCGGGACTGCTTCTGTTCTACGACCAGCAGTTATATTGCGGCCTGGGCTTTGGTGAAAAAGCGTTTGTCACGCACCAGTACGGTATAGAGCGGGGCCGTCCCGCCAACCCGTATGGACGACGGATGCATATGCGGCTGAGAAACGATCACCATATTGTCAGTTTTCATACCTCCGCCGACGGTCAGGTCTGGAAGCGATTCGACCGAGGCATGGAAGTGTCCGGCTACCATCACAATGTGCGTGGCGGATTTCTGATGCTCAAACCGGGGCTATATGCGGCAGGTCAGGGCGAAGCGCGGTTTAAGAACTTCAAATACCGGGCACTCTGATGAGCGGGCGCACGCGACCCAACTGACCTGTACGGCGCCGGAACAGCCTAACGGCCCGGCCACCTACAGATGGATCGCCGCCGGGGCCGAATATTGCGTTGACAGGCCCAATGCGCGGGCTTCCTGCATGCTGAGCAGGTGCACGATATCAGGAACCGGTTCCGAGATGAAGAACGCGCGGCCGTCAATGTCATAACTATGGCCGCCGACATGAAACACGGCCGGATTGACGCGATCCTTGCGAACTTGCTGGGGCGCGTCGAGTTCGCGGAGCATAACCCACGCACTGTCATATAATCTTATACCCATGGCAGGTTTATACTCCCAAAGTCATCGCATCGTCTACCCGTTTAACCGCACAAGATGCCAAATGATAGCCCCGTCGCCATCAGACCCTAGTCTTCGCCCGCCAGGGATTTGATCAGTTCCACAATCTTGCGCCGGTGTCGCGGGGAGCGGATGCGAGGAAAGGCTTCGGCGAGTTCAATCCCTTCTTCCGTCGCCAAAAACCCTTGTCCTGCCGGCTCAAAGGCTGGACCTTGCCCGCCGCTGCCGGCATTTGTGTCAGAGTATCCGTCGAAAAACGATATAATGGGGACATGCAGGACATGCGCAATTTGATAAAGCTTGGATGCGCTGATCCGGTTTGTTCCGCGTTCGTATTTTTGAATTTGCTGGAACGTCAGATTGATTTGTTTAGCAAGATCGCCCTGACTCATACCGAGAAACTTGCGGCGGACACGGATATAGGTACCAACATGCACATCGACAGGGTTGGGCTGCTTATCGTCGAAAGCCATTTACTCACTTTACTCCAAATTTAACAGGCCTGTGTGCGCGTGAAGCGTGTTACAGGCCATAGCCAATACAGTCATAACGCGCATTCATGTTTCGCTTGTGGCAGTCGCTAAACCATATGTGACGGCCCTGAAATATGCGCGGAGTCCGACCGTTCATTGCCGGACACATGGGCATGACACCGCGGACGAATTACAATCGTAAGTATTACATCATAGGTTCAGTGCGACGATATCGCAGGCCTTGCCGCAGGTCAGGCGGCACGCCGGTCGGTGGTTAAAATTTTGTCTTCAGGTGGCTTTAAGACTAGATGGGGACAGGTGATCCGCGCCCCAGAATGTCCTGCTAATGCGATAGCAAAATGGGCATAGCGCTATGCTTGAGAATCTGGTTCGTCGCACCGCCCAGAAGCATTTGACCAATGTGACTGTGGCCATACGCTCCCATAACAATATATTCTGCCTGAAAGGCCAGGGCCTTGCGCAGTATCGTTTCCGGTACGCTTTCTGCATCGGATTCGATACGCGCGACGTGCGCGGGCAGGCTATGAAGGTCTAACCAGTGTGCGATATCGTCGAAACGGTTGAAATCCGACGACGCCTTTGGGTTGCGAATACATATGACCTGAATTTGCTTAGCGTTGCGAAGAAGCGGCAGGGCATTGTAGAGGGCACGAGTCGCCGGCAAACTGCCGTCCCAAGCGATCACTGCCCCTGCCTCGTAAGTTGGCGTAGCCACGACCCCGTCCTGCTCAGGAACAACCAAAACGGGACGGGCCGTATCGAAAAGTCCACAAAGTATGCCGCTCAGGTCGGCGTGCGCGTCGGCCCGTTCTCGGGCAATCACAATCAGATCGGCTAGGCGGCCTGCGGCGGGAATGCAATCTTTTGCCCGAGCCGTGACGGGGCAAAAGACTGCCTGGGCAATAGGGGCGGCTGTTCCGAGACAATCCCTTCGGCAAAAGGGGATTCCATGTGCTTTAGCGGCGGCCATGACTTCGTCTTGAGCCAAATTGCGCCGAGCGTCATTACCTTGAGCTATCGATTCCCCTACATCCATATCGCCTGAGATGGCCAGCCCGTAGAGCGCCAAGCTGTAAGGTTCCGAATAGATGTCAAGGGCGGCCGAGATATGCAGAAATCGGGCTTCGGCAGTAAACTGACGGGCCAATGTCATGACAGTATTTAGCGCGTTACGCTCAAACGGCGCCCCACCATAAATGCAAAGAATGGACCTGAATGACATCAGCCTGCCTCCTGACACAATGCAGAGCGTATCACGTAACGGCGGAATGCAATTTGATTGATATCAAAGCACATCATGCGGCCATCGCACCTCACAGCCTTCATACTGGCCTATATTAGGCACAGGAGATCACTTGCGCGAAACATCACGAAAACACTCGGCCTGAGAGAGGGCGGTATGCGTCGGACAATCACCGGCGATCGAGCAGGTATCGCAGACAAAATGGCTAACCTTGTTCAAGCTTGTGAAGGAGACACGGTTGCCAACCACCAAAATACCTGCGTCTTTCAACTTATGGAGCGTCCTGGAAAATGTGGCGAGTTCCATGCGCAGGCGCGAGGCGATAAGCGTTTTGGAATAGGGCAGATCGAACCCCTTCGGATCAAAGTCATACAGCACACAAAGACCCTGAAGATAACACGCAACCATTTGCGTGGCAGACATGGTTGACTGATGTTCAGCTTCCAGACGCGCTTCATTCAGACGCTCAGCCAATCCCTGAAGGAGGCGCGGCGCAAGGCGGTGAAAGTCGTCAAGATTTTCACGTAGCCACCGGATCGGCACTTCGAGGACCAAGGCGTCGTCAACAATCCGCGCACTGGACAAATGCGTATCCCGTGGCTCCAACACCTCTTCAGCATTCACGCAGTCCCCAGCAATAAGGATGTCGATCGTGGATTCGCGGCCATCCGGCGTTTCCCGAAAAAGTTGAATGGTGCCGCGGCACAAGACCTTGAAGCTGCGTACAGGCTCGCCATGCAGGAACAGATAGGTGCCCCTGTCGCATTTGCGCAGATGACTATGCGCCGCCAACAATTCTACCTGCTGCGGCGAAAGGTCGCCGAACAGCGGCAGCGTACGCATGGCGTTTAGGTGTGCGTTCATCAATTCCTCTGGCTTCAATGCATGCCTAACCGACCAGAATATGGTTTTGGCGCATCCGTTTCATAGATCGCATGCCGGTTTGCCGTCACCCTGCAGGCGGAAAAAGACACTAAACCTCCGTTCATTTCCACCGCCTCCAACAGGATGAATTAGCGACTGTGGCAACGATTTTCAATCCAGTTGATCCAGGTCAAACGGGCACGAACCAACAAAGTGTACATAGTGCAGGTAACCGAAATGGAGATTAACATGCTGACGCCGGAACCGCGACAGTTGATTTTCGAACGGGAAGTGGGCGGGGTTGAAGGTGAGTTGACGATCATCTGCCATCCTGCCGACAAAAAGACTCAGGCCGCGCCCAAGGGCGATATGGCGCCGCCTGAACTGTCTCCCGACCAGGCGTATATCTGTGACCACGCGACGGACTGACAAGATCCGCGTCAGCTCTAAAGAGAGACCTTTGTCATGACCGCAAACCTAGCCCAAACCGAAACTTGCTATCCTGACTCATCTACGGCCTTCACCGCGCCCGAGACGCGACAGGTGCAGCCCGTCCCCATCCACATTCGCATCGAAAGGGTACGCCTAGATCTCGTACTATCGCCATCCGGCGCGGGCTTCAAAGCAAATTCCGAGAGCAAGTGGATGTGGGCGACATCCACGGTCTTGGGCACTCCCCTCGGCTTTATAACGCTAAATCAGAGAGGGGCAGGGGCGGGCGGTGAAATATATTTTGGTCCGCAACTCGAATTCGCCTGCCGCCGGGACGACGCGCACGCGCGGTTTATCCCGGAAGCAATCATCGGTCTTATCGACTGGCTTCGTGTTCACGATATATGCATGGCGTTGTACGCGGAGCACTCAAGGGCGGATGAACAGCTGGCCACATGGCTCGTAAGCGCAGGTTTCCTGTACACAGGATGCCATAGCGCCGACGGCAAGCGTCAAATGATCTGCCTGATATGATCCGTAAGCTGACGGGGCCGGCGAAAACGGAGGGGCGGTATCCTGACTTTAGCCAACGGCGGAATACCCATTGTCGACATGGATGACCTGCCCGGTAATACCGGAAGCTGCCGGTGAAACCATAAAGGCGGCGACGTTGCCGATTTGCTCGAGCGTCACAGCCTGACGCAAGGGGATACGCATCACGTCCTCCTGCATCATCTCGTCGAAACGCTGGGGATGAGGGGCAATGCGACTTCTGACAGGGCCAGGAGACAGGGCATTGACTCGGATGTCATTTGTGCCGAGCTCCCACGCAAGATAGCGAACACTGGCCTCCAAGGCGGCCTTGGCAAGACCCATGAGATTATAATGGGGCATTACCTTTTCCGCGCCGTAGTAGCTCATGGTCAACATCGCCCCCCCGTTTGGCATGAGAAGGCGGGCCCGTTTCGCAAGTCGAATGAACGAATGACAGGAGACGTCCAGCGCACTTGCGAACCCGTCCATCGAGGAGTCAGTCAAATTGCCCAGCAAATCTTTTTCTGGCGCGAATGCAATAGAATGTATGAGAAAGTCGAGGCGGCCCCACTCTTTTTGGATGCGGTCAAATACGGCCTCCATTTGCCGGTCATCGATTACGTCAAGCGTCATGAGGTGCGATGCGCCTATTTGGGCAGCCAATCGTTCCGCCGCCACCCTCTGGTCGTCCTGACATGTTATGAAGAGGTCCGCGCCGGATCGATGAATGGCCTCGGCACAGCCCCAGGCAAGGGAGCCTTCGTTGGCAACCCCGACAATAAGTCCTTTGACGCGATCGCTCATGATATTGTCCTCCTTGTAAAATATGATCGTGAAGCCCGACGCCATTTTGACGACCTTTTGGGTCGCCATGAACCTGGCTTATTGCCAGTCCACAGAAGCGCTCGCGGGCATTACTGAGCATGCCACCGGCCAGCCAATCCTCTAGGCGAGACGATCGACGGCTGGACCTACCGGTCAGGCTGGCCTGTGGGCGGGCGTCCCGTCGAAATTGCAAACCAATTCTGTCACGAGCCACCAGCTAACGATTTGACTTGGGACAATTTTCTAATTTTCTTCATGGCTTAACCGCGCTTATGCCGAAAAACGGGCCATGCATTGAAAAAACAGCCTCATGAAGAAAGCGTAACTTGTTCGATGGCGCAAAACGGATACCAGTGGTCGTGAACGAAACACTGTGATTGGACATATGCGCTTTTTTTACTTGATATTGGCCCTGTGGCTGGCCCCCTCGCTGGCGTTTGCTTCATCGAATTTTACCCGTGTGATCCCGCCGGGCCCTTATGCGGTCGGCCTTAAGGTAGTTACGCAATATGATTACAGCCGTGGGTATGGCGGTGCCAATGATCCGGTCACAGGCGTGCGCAAAACGGGCGAGCGGGCGCGTCCCATCCAGACTCTGATCTGGTATCCGGCCGAGGCGTCTGGCGCGGGGCTTACCTTGGGCGATTATTTGAAGCTGGGCGCCAGCGACGACGATTTCGAATTATCGACCGCTGATCGGACGACGGCGGAACAGGCGTTTGTGGCAGGTCGCACCTTCCGCCTGTCAAAGGAGCGCGCCCTTGCCGAATTGACCGCCCCTATGCTGGCCCATGCCGATGCCTCACCCGCATCTGGAAAATTTCCGGTGGTGGTCTATGCGCCGAGCTTCAGTGCATGGGCGTTCGAAAACGCCGACCTCTGCGAATTTTTGGCCAGCCAGGGCTATGTCGTCATTGCCAGTCCCAGTCTTGGCGCAAACACGCGCGAGATGACGACGGATGTCGAAGGCATTGAGGCGCAGGCCGCCGACATCGGCTTCTTGATCAGCTATGCACACAGCCTGCCGCAGGCGGACACAGGCCGGATCGGCGTGATCGGATATAGCTGGGGCGGGATAGCCAATGTGTTTGCCGCCGCAAAGGATGGCCGGATCAATGCCCTGGTCGCGCTTGACGGGTCGGTCCGCTACTGGCCGGATATGATAGCGCAGGCGAAATATGTCACGCCGGCTCGCGTGACCGCGCCTTTGCTTTACTTGGCGGCCCGCCCCAAGGAGACAGAGCATGTCTCAGCCGGGGTTGATGAAGCCAGCAGCTTTCTGACGAAGATGATCTATGCCGACGTCTATCGCGTCACCCTAAATCCCCTTCAGCACCCGAACTTTTCGTCGGTATTCGATCAACGTCTTGCACCAGACGATGGGGATCGTGAATACGATAAGGATGAGATGTCCGCCGCATACGGATGGCTGGAAACCTATGTCGTGCATTATCTCGACGCCTATCTGAAAGGTGATGCGACCGGACTGGCCTTCCTTCGTCGCACGCCGCGGGAAAACGGAACGCCCGCCCACATGGTAACCAGCGATTGGCATGCCGGCGCCGGTTCTCCGCCGACCCGCGAGGCGCTGGCCGTTCAGGCGGCGAAAAGCGATTTCACCACGATCGAAGCGGATTATCAGGCGCTAAAGGCGCGCGCGCCTGACTTTAGCCTGTCGGAAGGTGAGCTCAACGACTGGGGGTATCGGTTGCTGGCCATGGGCCGGGCAAGGTCAGCCGTGAGTGTGTTTAAGCTGGCCGCCAAACTCTATCCAACCAGCGGCAATGCGTTTGATAGTCTGGGAGAGGCTTACGCCAAAAACGGACAAAAGGCTGAGGCCGTCAAAGCCTATACGCAGTCGCTTCAGCTTGATCCGACCAACAGCAATGCCAAGGCGCAGTTGGAGGTCTTGGCGGGCGCAAAGACGAAATAGGCAGGTCCGGCGGCATGAACGGAAGCGTAATGCTCAAGTGTAATTCGCTGTCACCTGGCCGTTGAGAAACAGGCTGGATTAACTTGGATTTTGAGGAAGACACTACTCTGTAGGCACACGAAGTGATCCTGTATGCCTAGGCACAAAAACAATACGCGAGACACTAACGGTAGGGGAGAATTGATTGATTATCTGCCGTTAACGTCAAACGGATGCGTTGAAACGGGACAGACTTCCACTTCTTCAGTTTTGGTTGTCTTCATGTCCCCGATCCAGCATTCGTCAAGCACGGAGCAATAGCAGGTTTTGAACGATAGGTCGGTCGATATAGCTTTACTGAGTCGATTACTGATTTCCGGGGCCCCTGGGAGACGATGCACACCCAACATGATCACCGTGTCACCTGGACGCAGGATAGTCTCATCGACATAGGAAAATACGACTCCTTGTGGCAGGGCCTTGTGTGCGGCTTCCGGATCAGAAGGCAGGCCGCAGCACTGGCGCAATAAATCGAGGTTTGAGCGCATCGGTTGGCCTTTGTACGACACTTCGACCCACTTCAATTTCGCAGGGCCAACACCGCCATTGACGACGCCAAATGCGACGTCCTTGTTGGGACCATATTCGTTGGAATAGATTGCGCCAACAAAAGGCCATGTGTTTCCGGAGACCAATTCTCGTTCGATTTTGCCATGTTCTATGGCGACATAGAGTGAAATGGCCGATATGAAGATGGCTGTTAAAGCCAGGATTAAATCGAAGAGGCGGTGCCCGATTTTCCGCGGCGTCGCCTGAGTTTCACCGACGCTGCTTTCGATGGGTAGTTCACTCATGTTAGCCCCCGTCCACGTTCGCCTTTGGAGGTAACATGGGCTTTATTGCCACGCAATCGCCAAATCGAACCATTGCTTGTACTCACGGCACCACCCCATCAGTTCACATCCCCTCAAACAAAGCCATGCGTCTATTTTTTGCAAAAGGCTTATTCCTGGCGGTTATCAGGGTTGGATCGAAAAGACAGCGCAGATAGCGTATGACAGCGGATCGAACTTGCTTTCAAAATAGGTGCCAAGCCGCGTCACTCGATCAGGCCTGCGGATTCTACCTGAAGTGTGACAATGTCCGGGTTGATGATACCATTTCAGTGTCGCAGAAATAGTTCTTCATGCCGGTATTTTGGTGTAGCATTCGCCATGCCATGAACTCGCTTCCCGGTCGGACGTCACGGCCTATCGGCCACGGGCGGGAAGGGGACCTAAGCGCTCGATGATCTTGGTCATGACGTCAGCGGATTCGCTTGCCGTGTTAGCGTTTGAAGATGATCAAATCACCTTCCCAGTGTCCGAAACCTTCGCGATTAGCGATATCTTCAGATCTCTGATTTATATTACAATACAATGGTATATGCGAAACACGCGGCTTGCGGCCACCACACTTGCGTCGGCGCTTTGGATGGGAATACAAAGCCTAGTAGACTCCAAGTTTCTGGCCGGAACGAGAGTAAATGAACCGATAAATAGCCTCGCAGCAGATTATGGGAAACGATGGCATTTCCAGCTTCAGCCTGCCAGCAATCTGCTCAGGGGACCAGCCAAGCCTGAGGCGGCTGAACACGTAATCCCGCAAAGCCTTGTGGCGGATCAACCTGGCAGTTCGCCGCCGGCGTCTGCGCGCTTTCATATCGGCCGTCGACGGAGAAACCAGCCACGGAATTCGGCGTAGACGTCATTATAGTAGTTTCGGCTGATCTCGCGGTAGATCGTCGAGCGATGACGGCCTAGCATCCGTGCGATTTCGTCGATGGATAAAATCCCGGCCTTGGCCAGATCAAACAGCTTTACGCATTCCTTGAAGTCTATGCGCGAGTAGCAAGTTCCCATAGCGCTTGTCCCATGATACCCGTCGGGCATTGAAAACTAAGACAAGTCGCCTTCAAAATAGAACCCACCTATCTACAGGAAATTATCGCATAATAAAGGTTATGGGAAATTTGGTGGGTTCGGGTTTCTACGCCCAGGATTCGGACGTCAGCAACTACCTACTGCGCTAGGTTCATGCGCAGAGAGGTGCAGATCGGCTGGTTCAGATAAATAGCACACTTTAAACACTTGATCTGCCTATCCACAAAGCAGACGCTTTTACCTGTCAGGACAGCCTTCAAAAATAGCGCCGCGCCAACCATTTTCATGCTTTCCCGCCCCCATTCCCGATCGGGATAAAGCTCAGCAGATAATGCATTCCAAAAATTCGAGATTTTCTCATGATCATCGACACTCGGGAACAGATTCCCCACCAAGGCGGTCAAACCAGCTAGGTCCACAATTATTGCGCTAGTTGACGAAACTTTCCAGGCGACTGACCGTATCTGTTACCGAAGCCCTTGTAGAAGGTGGAAAGGTCGTTGAAGCCGCAGGCAAAGGCGATATCGATCAAGGTGGTCTGCCGCTTACCCGCGCTCTTCAACAAAAAAGCCGCGTGTTTCAGACGCGCCTCAGTAAGCAGATGGGTAAACGATAGCCCCTCCTCTGTCAGCACGTGCTGAAGCAGACGTCTCGACATGCCAAGGGCTTGGGCCGCACTGGTAGGTGTCAGATTTGGATCCCTGAAATGCTGGCCAACATAGTCGCGAATGACGAGCCCACGCATTTGCTGACGCGCAAGTGTCGCGGGGGCCTCGACATCTTTCAGTCCACCCAGCCAAATTCCCGCCAAATCGGCCATGTGCGTTTTGGCGATAGCCGCCGCTTCCAGCGTCAGGCCATCGGCGCGGGTCAGAAGTTCCAGGTATTGGCGCAACATCTCAAACGCGAATCCGTCGGCCGGAATGTCGCGGCTCGCCAAGTCTTCCGGCGCGAGCTTCCAGCGTCGTGTCGCCGCACGTGGCAGGGCCAGGCCGAGCAGACTGGCCCCCTTGTAAAGTCCGACAGACACCGGCTCATTGTGGACAAACAGCCCACCTGCGCCGGGGCTCAGAACATAGTCACGCCCAAGCTGCTGGCCGGCAATACCGCCGGAGCCCAGATTGAAGTGCAGAAATACACTATCGTTAAGGTCGCCGCATATATGGGTTTTTGCCCGCTCGTAATTCAGGCCAATTTGATCTGTGCGCGACAAAATCAGGTCGTCCCAAAGCGTCAGGCTCCAGGAACCCGCATAACTGTTATCCGCATCCACACAGCTCATATCGGAATGCACCGAACAACTATTGTTCATCTGGCAAAGTTGCACCGCCTCGGCAGGTGTTGACGCGCGTAAGATATGTCTATGCAGCATGACGGATCCCCGATGGCGCGACAGTCACCAAACGGGAGCAGCGTAACAAAAGGTAGAAAATGGCGCAAACGGTTTGCGCCCTTTGCCAAGACGGGTGTCGCTCGCCCGGTTACCTTGGCCTTATTACGCTCTCGCGGGTCCGCAGCGGTCCAACCTTCGGACCAATTATTACGGGGATACTTAGATGTTCAAGCCAACCTATATGGCGCTCGCCGCTTACTGCGCCCTCACCTTCTCGACGCCCGCCGGAGCGTTAGAACTCACGCCGCGCGTCACCGCCCGAGCGGCGACCGCAAAGACGTTCAAACCAGGCCCGCGTAAACAATTGCCGATTCTGGCTTTCACGCCGCCCGCACCCGAACTGAACCTGATCAAATTTGCAAGCATGGACGGGTGGACCGCCTTGACCAACACCGCAACCATCGGCGGCGCCAGCCTGTTTGAGGCCGGTGGCGCCTTCCAGATTGCCGTCACAGGAAGCGACAAGACACTTTATACAGCGGCGTTCACGCCCCTGAGCCCGGGGCCGATCCCGTCTACGACGTGGCAGAACTCTCCCGATGTCTCGTTTTGGAGCCAACCGTCGTGCATGCCAGCACGCGAACCCGTCAGTCGACCCGACTATTATATTCTTTGCGCGGGACTCGGCCAAACGGGCAATGCGCTTGCCGCTATGCTGCAACGGGATGGAGACGGTTATTACCCCACTATGGAACCCGCTGATTTGGGCGGGCAAGATGCGGGTTCAGCCCCCGCCTTCACCGGTTACAGCTGGGTGGTGCTAACGACACAAACCGCCAAAAGCTTGCCAGACCTGCATAGCTTCGATCTGCCTCTGTACGTATGGGGTGGAGCCAATGGCAAGGTCTTCAAAGGGTCTTTCCGACTCACCGCGATGGCAAGTACCATGAAGGGCGTTACGGAAGCTGGCTGGTTTTATGATGTCGCTAAGCAGCCGTGGGCCATCTTGACGACGGCACAAAAGGCCGTGCCGAGCTGTGCCCTCGATACCACCCAAGACACGGCAAAATGCGTTGTCGCAACCTATGACGGGCGCGTCCGCCTCTTTGCCGCTTATATCGACCCTAACACAGATACAAATACGCCGACGTCCCCCCCCCTCTCAGTCGGCTTAAGCGGGGAAACGGCCACGGTCCGAACGAAAGCCGGCCGGCGGGTTGTTCTTGCACGCGGGAACGACGGAAAGCTCTATCAGACAGCCTTTGACGGCAAGTCCTGGTCCGCGTGGAAGTCAGAAGGCGGATACATGATTGCGCACACCGTACCAAGTTGTGTGGCGATCAACGAAACCGCCATCTGCGCGGTCCAAGGGTCGGACGGCCGCATCTATGCGCGTCAGTTGAACAGCGCAGGAGCCTTGTAACGGCATTGCTTCTAGGGTCGGTCTGATCGTAGAAGCGGTGCGCGATTTTCATCTGGTTCGTGTCAGGTTTGGGCCATATCCGCAGCCTAATTGCCACGTCCGCCTTTTACTCTTATTGCGAGAGCGCCAATGTCACCTTAGGGCGAACTGCGGTCGAACGGCGATGTCTGCAAATGGGCAGCAACCGGCTTCTCATTTGCGCCCCGATGCCCAAAGGCTGCGCTGGCCAACCTGAATTGACGAAAAATCACTCAGCCAGTGGCCGTATCCTCTCGTTCAGTACGTCAAGCTGAGCATCCAGCATGACCTGATTGGGATCATGCCCCGTACGCCGCAATAGAATGAACGCCTTTTGCGGCGCTTGGAGTGTGTCGAAGTAAGCACGCGAAATCTTGGGCAGGGTCAGGTAGTCCGCCTCCCCTTGCAACAGGAAGATCGGCACGTCGAATTGCGTCCCCAGCGCCGGCAGATCGACCCGTGAATACATACCGTCGCCTTTCACCCGACGAACTGAAGGTAGGAATAGTCCTCGCCCGCAGTATAATTCGCCTCGGCCTGAGGCGTTGCATATTCCGGGGCCGGCTGCCACCAGTCTTTCGGCGCCGGATCGGTCGCCTGGTTTTCGTATTTGCGGTCGATGCGCCGCATGATGCCGAAACTGCGCGGATCGGTCCGCGGCAGCGCACCCAGCGCTTCCAGCTTGGCCGCGCTAACCAGATTTAGCTTGTTTGCCGCGAAAGTGGACATCTCGGCGCCACCATCTTCTCAACGGCACGAAACCGATAGCCTTCCGCCAAGTGCAGGCGCGACGCCACTTGTTGCAGCGCAGCACTTGCATCGACTAATAATTTGATCCATTCTTCTGGGGTTGCGCTTTCAATGGCGAATGTTGCAACGCAGGCAGCGCCGCCTTGGTCTTCGGATACTCTCAGAAGACTAACGGCGGTTTTTTATTGGCTATCAGGATCCAATCCATCCATGAACGTCTTGATCATCGATCCGGATGCGTCGCGCTCGGCCTTGGTTGCCGAGGGCATTCGCGCGGATTACGGCGATCAGGAAACGCAGATTCGCCAAGGGGAACATTTCGAACTGCGGATGCTGCGGGATTTCGACCCTGATATGGTCATCATTGCCTGCGAAAGCCCTGACCGGGATATGCTGGAGGCGTTGCAGGTTGCCAACGAAGCGGTACCTCGCCCAGTCATCATGTTCGTCGACCGTTCAGATGCCAATGCAACCGCAAAAGCGCTCGAAGCTGGCGTCGCCGCTTACATTGTCGATGGCTTCAATCCGCGCCGTATCTCTTCCATCCTGACCGTAGCCGCACAGCGCTTCGCACTCACGCAAAGCATGCGCGCTGACCTGAACAAGGCTAAGGCCGATCTAGCCGCGCGCAAGGTCATCGACCGCGCAAAGGGGGTATTGATGAAATCCCGCAATCTGTCGGAGGACGAGGCCTACAAAGCCCTGCGCAAACACGCTATGGATACGGGCCGCCCGATCCATGCCATCGCCACCGACATCCTGGCCATTACCGGCCTCCTCAATCCGGAGGGCCAGTAAATGACCATTCGTATCGCCTATAGCCCTCTTAATGATGCCGCCTTGATTATTCTGGCGGAAGCCTTGGGGTTTTACGACTCCGAAGGCCTGAGCGTTACCCTGACGCGTGAAGCCAACTGGTCGAACATCCGCGATAAACTGGCCTATGGACTGATCGACGCCGCCCATATTCTGGCCCCCATGCCGTTCGCCGCCGCCCTTGGCTTAGGGCCTTCGATGGGGCGGATCATCGCGCCCATGGCGTTGGGCGCCAACGGCAACTCCGTCCTCGTCTCAACGGAATTGCGCGCGCGATTGGAAACAAACGACCAAAGCTACAAGACCTTGACGGGTAGCGCGCGGATGCTGGCCAAAGAGGTCGAGCGCCGCAGGCGTGAGGGTCTGGGGCGTCTGGTGTTTGCCGTTCCCTTTACCTGGTCACCTCACCATTTCGTTCTAAGGCATTGGGTCGCTTCTGCCGGTCTCGACCCGGAACGCCAGATTCAGTGGGTCGTCCTGCCGCCATCGCGCATGGCCGATATGGTCGAGGACGGCGTCATCGATGGCTTTTGCTCCGGTTCACCCTGGCCACAAACCGCCCACATCAAAGGCCAAGGGGAAATTCTATTCTCCGATCCCGATTATTGGTCGCTGAAACCTGAGAAAATCCTGGGCGTACGTGCCGATTGGGCCGAGTCCAATCCACAGGCTGTGCTCAGCCTTTCGCGGGCGCTGATGCGCGCCGGACAATGGGCGTTCGATGCAACACACCGCGATGACCTTGTTCGCATCCTGGGGCGCAAGCTCTACGTCAACGCGCCCATTCCCGCGATCGAAATGGCGTTGGACAGCGGCGGAGCCGGCCTAAGCTTCGATCCTCAGACGGCGACCTTCCCATGGATTAGCCATGCGAAATGGTTCCTCGGGCAAATGGTCAAATGGGGCATGATTGATGCGGACCATGACTTCGATCATTTGGCACGCGCCGTTTACCGACCGGATCTGTGGGCGGACGCAGCGCTCAGCCTCGGCCTATCCCGGCCCTTGAAGGACGAAAAAGACGAAGGGGGCAAGCCCACGGCTTGGTCGCTCCCGGCAGCGCCACAGGATATTATCATGCCAGCAAACGCCCTGTTCGACGGTGGGGTTTTCCATTGCGGCTGAATCACGAATATGTGATTTCAAATGTGACCACATGAACACCGATTTCGAAATCGACGCCACAGGTCTGAAACCGCCATCAGAGACCGCATTCGTGACATTTGCGCCTCACTCCAAATTTTGCAGCGCAGCAAAATTCCATGGCCATTGACGCAGCGGTGCTTCTGAATAAGGCTGGATTTGCGGTCAATGGAGACTGCGTTACCGGTTCCTTCCGCGCCAATGGCGGCTGTGGAAGCCCTCTTACAGACAATGACGTCTCAGGACAGGCTTCTGCGCGCACGCGCCGATGGGCCATGACCTGGGACGTTTTTTTTCGCCTCCAGTCAGGACGCCATCATGATCAGCAAGGACTTTCTTAAGTCGGGGCATACCCCCACCCTCTTCTCTTCATTTCTCTATTTCGACATGAGCTTCATGGTCTGGGTACTTCTGGGCGCCCTGGGCGTCCAAATCGCCAAGACCCTCGGCCTCACTCCGGCTGAAAAAGGCTTCATGGTCGCCGTGCCCATCTTATCCGGAGCGGTCTTGCGCCTCGTCAACGGCTTTCTGGTCGATCGGATCGGCCCTAAAAAGACGGGGACTATCGGCCAGTTGATCGTCATTGCTGGCCTTCTTATCGCTTACCTCCTGCACATCAACACCTATGGCAGCGTGCTGGCGCTGGGTGTCGTCCTGGGTATGGCAGGCGCCTCGTTCGCTGTGGCCCTGCCTTTGGCCTCGCGGTGGTATCCGCCCAAATATCAGGGTATTGCCTTGGGTATCGCCGGCGCGGGTAATTCGGGTACCGTCTTTGCCTCCCTGTTCGCGCCGACACTCGCCAAAACCTACGGCTGGACCTCGGTTTTCGGTCTTGTCGCCATCCCGCTGATCCTCACCTTCTTCATCTATCTGGTACTGGCCAAGGATTCGCCGGACCAACCGCCAGCCAAGACCGGCACGCAATATCTCAACATCTTCAAGCAGTCCGACGCCTGGTGGTTCATGTTCTTTTATGGCGTCACCTTTGGCGGGTTCGTCGGCCTGTCATCGTCTCTGAACATCTATTTCAATTCGGAATATGGCATCGATCCAATTCATGCCGGTTTCTTTACCGCCGCCTGCGTGTTCGCGGGTTCGCTCGTGCGGCCCGTAGGCGGCGCCCTCGCCGACCGTATTGGTGGTATCCGTACGCTCAGCGTCATGTATAGTGTGGCAGCGACAGCCTTGATCGTCCTGAGTTTTGGCATGCCGACGGCCTGGACCGCCCTTGGCGTCTTGATCGTCGGCATGGGTGCCATGGGCATGGGCAATGGCGCGATCTTCCAACTCGTTCCCCAACGTTTCCGCAACGAGATGGGGGTGATGACCGGGCTGGTCGGCATGTGCGGCGGCATCGGCGGCTTCTATCTGGCCGCCTCCCTGGGCATGGCCAAACAGATCACCGGCAGCTACCAGATTGGCTTGATCGGCTTTGCGGCGCTGGCTCTCATTGCCTTGGGCGGCCTAACCTATGTCAAGAAGCGCTGGCGTACCACCTGGACGGCGTTCGGTGCCGCTGACGTGCGACTTTAACGCGCTGCACAATACCAAACGCCCTTACATTCGGTGTTGACAATCGCCGGAAACGGCATAACCTTAAAGACCTGATCACTGTCGATCACTCACATTCGCGCTTCTGAAACCAATGGCGGTTTCGGCAGTGCATCATCCGGACAATGGAGTCCCGAACCAGCCCCAACACCAAGGGGGCGTGGTTCGGGGCTCTTTTTTTTGCTCAAAGGTTCGCATAATGACCACACAGAAAGAGCGTATCGTTGTTATCGGCGCCGGCATGGCTGGCGGCCGTATCGTCGAAGAAATACTCAAGCGCGATGATACGCGGTTCGAAATTTCGATTATCGGCGCAGAGGCATGCGCCACCTATGACCGCATTCAGCTGTCGCCCGTTCTCGCCGGCGAGAAGACCTTCGACCAGATCGTCACCCACTCCCAGGACTGGTACGACAGCAACGGCGTAAAGACCCATGTCGGGTGTTGGGTCCGGTCAATTGAGACCGCCGCCAAGCAGGTTGTTCTGCACGACGGCCAGACCATTGCCTACGACAAGCTCATTCTCGCGATGGGCTCGGACCCGATCCGATTGCCTTTGCCGGGATCTGACCTGCAAGGGGTTGTCGCGTTCCGCGATCTGCACGACGTGGCCGCCATGACCGAAGCGGCGGACCGTGGGGGCCAGGCGGTGGTTATCGGCGGCGGTCTGCTGGGGCTCGAAGCCGCCTACGGCCTGGCCAAGCGTGGCATGAAATCGACCGTTATCCACATCGTTGATGTCCTGATGGAACGCCAGCTCGATGAAGCCGCCGGGCGCCTCCTTGAAAAAGCCTTGCTGGACCGCGGAGTCATCTCCGTCCTCAACGCCAGCTCGGAAGCCATTGTCGGCGAAACCCACGTCGAAGGCCTGAAGCTGAAGGACGGCCGCCTCATCCCGGCATCGTTGGTGGTCATGGCAGTCGGTATTCGCCCCCATGTCGAGCCTGCGAAATCCTCCGGCCTGGTGGTTGAACGCGGCATCGTGGTTGACGACCAAATGCGCACCTCCGATCCGTCGATCTTTGCCATCGGCGAATGCGCTCAGCATCGCGGTCAATGTTACGGTCTGGTGGCGCCCATCTGGGAAATGTGCCGAACGCTCGCCGACGTTCTGACCGAGAAAAACGTAAATAGCGCTTACGCCGGCTCGCAAATGGCCACACGGCTTAAGGTGTCGGGCGTAGACCTCTTCTCGGCCGGACAGTTCGGCGGCGGCGACGGGTGTGAAGACATTGTGTTCCGTGACCCTTCCCGCGGCGTCTATAAGCGCATTGTCATCAAGGATGACCAGTTGGTCGGTACCGTACTCTTCGGCGAAGCGGCCGACGGAGGCTGGTACTTCGATATGATCAAGAAGGGCGACAATGTCGCCGACATTCGTGACACCCTGATCTTCGGGCAGGCAGTGACCAACGCCCTGGCCGGCCAGGACCCTTCTAACGCCGTTGCAGCATGGCCCGACGACACCGAAGTGTGCGGCTGCAACGGCGTAAGCAAGGGACAGGTCGTGGCGTCCATCGCCGCGGGCAATGATACACTCGACAAGGTGCGCGGCCATTGCAAGGCTTCGGCCTCATGCGGCTCATGTACAGGCATTGTCGAAAGCCTGCTGAAGGTCACTTTAGGTGACGGCTTCAAGGCCCAAACGGGTCCGAAGCCGGTATGCAAGTGCACCGAGCATGGCCACCAATACGTGCGGCAGGCGATTGTTGATCAACGCCTGCAAAGCCTGCCCGACGTGATGCAGGCGCTCAAGTGGACAACACCCGACGGGTGCTCATCCTGCCGCCCGGCGCTGAACTACTATCTTTTGTGCGCCTGGCCGCGCGAATACAAGGACGATCCGCGCTCTCGCTTCGTAAATGAACGCAATCACGCCAACATTCAGAAGGACGGCACCTACTCCGTCGTGCCTCGGATGTGGGGCGGACTGACCTCGGCCAAGGAATTACGCGCGATCGCAGACGTCGTCGACAAGTTTGACGTACCCATGGTCAAGGTAACGGGCGGTCAACGCCTCGATCTTTTCGGCATTAAAAAGCAAGACCTGCCCGCCGTCTGGGCTGATCTCAATGCCGCCGGCATGGTCTCTGGCCATGCCTATGCCAAGGCTCTGCGCACGGTGAAAACCTGCGTTGGTTCGGAATGGTGCCGCTTCGGCACGCAGGACTCGACGGGGCTCGGGGTCAAGCTCGAGCGCGCAACCTGGGGCAGCTACATGCCGCACAAGTTCAAGATGGCGGTCTCGGGCTGCCCCCGGAACTGCGCGGAAGCCACCATCAAGGATTTCGGAGTCGTCTGCGTGGACAGCGGCTACGAACTCCATGTCGGGGGCAATGCCGGCATCCATGTCCGGGTGACCGACCTGCTGACCAAGGTCGCGACTGAGGCGGAAGCGATCGAATGGTCGACGGCCTTCGTTCAGCTTTACCGGGAAGACGGCTGGTATCTCGAGCGCACCGCGCCATGGATCGAACGGGTCGGGCTGCAATTCGTCAAGGACCGCCTCGCGGAACAGGAAGCGCGCGCGGCGCTGATCGCCCGTTTCCTGGACAGTCAGGCCATTTATCAGACCGATCCGTGGGCTGAGATTGCACCGGCATCCGAGCCCGCCAAGGTCTTCTCTCCCCTTGCCGACCTGCGGGACGGCGCCATCCAGCCGGAGCCCGCCGGATGAATGCCAACGTGACTATAAACTGGACCGATGTCGGCGCCGCCATCGAAGTTGCCACACAAAGCGCGCGGCGCGTTGAGACGACGCTCGGTCCGATTGCCGTTTTTCGCACGGTGGCCGACGAATACTACGCCGTTTTCGACAGGTGTCCGCACAAGGGCGGCCCCCTCTCGGAAGGTATTGTTCACGGCCGGGCGATCGCCTGTCCCCTACACAACTGGTCGATTTCTCTGGAAAGCGGCGAAGCGCTCGGCGCCGATGCCGGCAAGGGCTGCACGCCAACCGTTCCGTTGAAAATCGACAATGGTCGCATACTGCTTGGCCTGACTGCTTAAAAGGTATCTGAGTTCGATGTTCGAATCTGCCGCCACTGTCACAACGCGTACCACCTGCCCTTATTGCGGGGTGGGCTGCGGCGTGAAGGCAAATCTGAACGGCGAACGGACGTTGAAAGTAAAGGGCGACGATCAGCATCCGGCCAACGCCGGCCGTTTGTGTTCAAAAGGCACAGCCCTTGGCAACACGTTCGGCCTGGAAGGACGGCTGCTGACCCCAAAGCGGCGAACGAATGGGCAACTGGAATCGATTTGCTGGGACGACGCCCTCGATACGGTTGCCCACGGCTTCAACCGGATCATCAGTGAACACGGCCCTGACGCGGTCGCGTTCTACGTTTCCGGCCAGTTGCTGACAGAGGACTATTACGCCGTCAACAAGCTCGCCAAGGGCTATATCGGCACGGCAAACATCGATACCAATTCGCGCCTGTGCATGTCGTCCGCAGTGGCCGCGCATAAGCACGCCTTCGGCGCCGACCTCGTGCCTGGCACCTATGAAGACCTTGAACTGGCCGATCTCCTCGTGTTCTCCGGTCACAATGCCGCCTGGACCCATCCGGTCCTCTATCGCCGTATTGAAGCCCGGGAAGGTCAGATGCGGGTCTGCATAGACCCCAAGCGAACGGATACGGCCAAGGCGGCCGACCTGCATCTGATGATCAAACCTCAGACCGATATTCGCTTATGGAACGGGTTATGCGCCCACCTGATTGCCCGCAACGCGGTCGATCACGACTTCATCGATCAACATACCAACGGGTTTTCGCGGTTGATGGCGAGCTTGAGCGAAGAGGACCAAAGCCTGGACGCCATCGCCCTCGATTGCGCCTTGTCGCCCGCCGACGTGAAAACCTTTTACGATGCGTTCCTGCACACCGAAAAGACGGTCAGCCTCTTCTCAATGGGCTCCAACCAGTCGAGCCAGGGGGTTCATAAGGGACTGGCCCTGATCAACGCGCACCTCTTGTCCGGCAAGATTGGCAAGCCGGGCGCCTGCCCCTTTTCCATCACCGGCCAGCCCAATGCAATGGGCGGGCGGGAAGTCGGCGGCCTGGCCAATATGCTAGCCGCCCATATGGATTTCGACGATGTGTCGAAGGCGCGTGTCCAGCGCTATTGGAACTCACCGACCATCGCACCCAAGCCAGGGCTTAAAGCCGTTGACATGTTCGAGGCGATCCGCGCGGGCAAGATCAAGGCGATCTGGATCATGGCGACCAATCCGATGGTTTCCATGCCCGACGCCAACAAGATTCACGAGGCTTTGTCGCGGTGCGAGTTGGTCGTCGTGTCCGACGTCATCGCGCGCACCGATACGCTGGACATGGCCCATATCCAGCTGCCGGCCGCCGCTTGGGGCGAGAAGGATGGCACGGTCACCAATTCCGAACGCGTAATATCACGGCAGCGGCGGGTGAGCGCCTTACCCGGCGAAGTCCGTCCCGATTGGGTAATCATCGCCGAGGTCGCGCGCCGTATGAACAGTTCATGGGACGCGGCTTTTTCCTGGAAGGGCCCGCATGAGGTGTTTGCGGAGCATGCCGGTCTGACGGCCTTTGAGAACACGGGACAGCCTGAAACGGGCGGCCGCTTCCTGAACCTCGACGGTCTGACCCGGATGAGCCGGGACGCCTATAATAACCTGGCCCCAACGCGGTGGCCGATCACCAAGGCCGGCAGCACCCACCGCCTGTTTGCCAATGGACAGTTTGCCACGCCGAACCGGCGGGCCCGCTTGATTGCCCCCAAAGCCACCGGCCCGGCGAACCCGCTCACGCCGGCGTTTCCGTTTAGCCTGAACAGCGCGCGCGTCCGCGATCACTGGCATACGATGACGCGGACCGCCCTGGCGCCGGAACTGAACCGGCATATCGCTGAGCCGCTCGTCGATATCCATCCGAAAGATGCCAAACGCATCGGCATCAAGGACGGACGGCTGGCCTGTATCACCACGGCCTATGGCGAAGCGATCCTTAAGGCGCGGGTGACCGACGATGTGCGCGAGGGCAGTCTGAGCGTGCCTATGCACTGGACCAAGCAGTTCGCGCCATTTGGCCGGGCAAACACCTTGATCAATCCGGCCGTCGATCCGATCTCGGGTCAGCCGGAATTCAAGCACACCCCGGCCACTGTGCGCGCCTATGCAGAAACGTGGCACGGCTTCATCCTGACACCACGCGATTTCGACGGCGAACTGCCCGACTTTGGCGACGCCGTCTGGCGCCGGTCGAGCCACGCCTACGCCGATTGCTTCGAACTCGCAGGGATCACAACGTTCGATGTCTCTACGATCGAAGTCACCCAGAGTCTCGATGATCTGAAAACAGGCCTGACACGGCGCGTGCGCATTGAGGATGGCCGCCTGACGCGGGTTATTTTTATCGCGCCGATCCATAAGCGCCTGCCACCACGTGACTGGCTGCTGGAACGTTTTGGTGATTTGGTCGTTGATGCCAAGGACCGGGCCGCATTGCTGATCGGCCGCCTGCCCGGTGTTCAGGATGCGGGCCGCATCATCTGTGCCTGCCGTAGCGTGGGCGAAAAGACAATTCTGGCTGCCATTGGCGACGGCGCCCTCACCGTGGAGGCCATTGGCGAGGCCACGACAGCCGGCACGGCATGCGGCTCGTGTAGGGGCGAGCTCAAGCAATGCCTGCTGCATCACACATCCAGTAAAAAGGAGTCTTCTCATGCTGCGTAACGTCTTTTTCCCAAAGGGTTTCGTTACCCTGGTCGGTGCCGGCCCGGGCGATGTCGATCATATGACGTTAGGTGCGCTTAAGGCGCTGCAAACAGCACAAGCCTTGCTGTATGATGCGTTGGTCAGCGAAGACATTCTGGCGTTGGCGCCGGCTCGCTGTGTCAAGATTTGCGTCGGCAAGCGGGGTGACCGCCTGAGCATCAGCCAGTCCAACACCAATGCCTTGATGGTTAAGCTCGTTGAGCGCGGCCTGCATGTGGTTCGCCTCAAAGGCGGCGATCCGTCGGTCTTCGGACGGGTAGAGGAGGAACGCCAATACCTGGAGGCCCACGGTATCCGGCATAAGACCCTGCCGGGTGTCACTGCGGCCTCGGCCGCTGCTGCACAATTCCAATTTCCCCTTACACACCGCGGCGAAGCCCGGGCCCTGACCTTTCTGACCGGACGGACAAAGGATGGCGACATCGACCTGCGCGCGGAGGGCGTTTCGGATCCCATGACGTCGCTCGTCTTCTATATGTCCTCACACAATGTGGCGCACATCGCCGAGACGCTTACGAACGCCGGGCGCACGGCCGACACCCCTGTCGCCATTGTCGAAAATGCTGGACGCCCCCAAGCCCAGCTGCGGACGGGCCGATTGGCCGAATTGGCCCTTCTTGTGAAAGCCGCAGCATTTGCGGGGCCCGTTCTCCTTGGCGTTGGGGCCGCCTTTGCTTATGCCCGCGATATCGATCTGACCGTTTCAACAGTCCGTTACGCATGACGACCATTGTTGTTCTAGCAGGCGGAAGGGGATCTCGGCTGGGCGGCAACAAACCGCTGCATCCTTGGGCCGGCAGCACCTTGATTGAGGCAACAATTGACCGTCTTAGGCCGCAGGCTGACGCATTGCTTATCAATGCCAGCGAGCAATATACACCGCTTTCAGAGCGCTTGGCGAAATTGGGCTTTCCGCTTCTCTTTGATAAACCGGAGACACGTAACCGTGGGCCGCTCAGTGGCGTTCTGACAGCGCTCGGCTGGGCAGACATCCAACATCTGCAAACCGTCATTACCAGTCCATGCGACATGCCTCATTTGCCGAGCGACATAGTCGAGAGGTTGGACAAGGCGGCAGATTTCGATGCGGTGTTCTTTTCAGGCAGGCGCGACTACCCGCTCTGCGCGCGCTGGCATACCCGCTTACTGTCCAAGCTAGCTCCGACGCTCTCGGCCGCCCACTCGGGTGTCCCCGTCATGCGTTTTTTAGACGATTGCACGGTGCTCAGATTGCCTGTCGAAGACGATGCCGCCTTCGCCAATATCAATACTCCAGCGGACGTCGAATGACAAAACTCACAGTCGATGAAGCTTTGGCTGCTATTCGCGCCGCACCCACCCGGTCCGAACCGGTTTCCGTGCCACTCGCCGAGGCAAAAAATCGCATTCTTTTCGAATCTGTTGTCGCCGGGCGCGATCAGCCGCCGTTCGATGCGTCTGCAATGGACGGGTACGCCGTTGCGGCTACCACGCAGGTGTCGAAAACCTATAAGGTCGTTGGCGAAAGCAGCGCTGGTCGCGCCTTTCCTGGACTGGTTTCCGAGGGCGAGGCGATCAGAATTTTTACCGGTGCCCCTCTCCCCGCCGGAACCAATCGCGTGATCCTTCAAGAAGATGTTTGGCGAGATGGCACTACGATTACCCTGAAAGAAAAGCCTGATTTGGGCTCCAAACCGCATGTCAGACCATGCGCCTCTGATTTTGCCATGGGTGACATCCTGCTTACGTCGGGCGATCGCCTTGACGGCTGGAAGCTGGCACTTGTCGCGGCGGGTGGAGCTTCACATGTGAAGGTATTCAAGCGTCCCAGAGTCGTGATCGTCTGCGCAGGTGACGAGCTTGTCGGGCCGGGCGACATACCCCGGAACGATCAGATCTTTGAGACAAATTCGTTCGCACTAGCCGCGTTAGTTGAGCAATGGGGTGGAGAGGTCGTCCCAGGACGCATCAGCCAGGATAACCTCACTGACCTCACAAGGCATATGACGCTTGAAGAGGCCGATATCATTGTGACTGTCGGGGGCGCAAGCGTCGGCGACTATGATCTGGTACGCCCGGCTTTGACGCGGGCGTGTATTGCGTGGGGGTTTCAGGCGATAAACATGAAACCAGGCAAACCCACAGCCTACGGCACCCTACCCAATGGTCAGTCGGTGCTTTGTCTGCCCGGTAATCCGGGATCGGCACTTGTTAGTGCGCATTTGTTTTTGAAGCCGTTGATCAAGAAGGCTCTTGGGGAAGCCTGCAACACTCCTTTTCGCCTACTGCCATGTGCGGCTGGATTGCCCGCCAATGGTCCGCGCGAAGCTTATCTTCGCGCTTTGGTTTTAGCGGGCACAAAAGGGGGCCTCACCATTCTACCCTTCAGTTGCCAGGACAGCGGAAATATGAGGGATTTTGCTATCACGGATGGAATCATTCGGCGGTTAGCGAACGGGGCAGCCATAAATGCAGGTGAAATGTGCGAATGTCTTCTTGTAAATGACAATATATAGTCGAGTTCCCTAATCACATAATCTCAATATATACAATAAATACAATCTTTTGCGCTAACTCTATTGTAGTATGGCGAAGTTCGCGGGCTTCGCCATACTGCTTTTGACCTATTGCGCGCTAGCAGGGAAGCTTGGCAGTTTCGCGATGTCCGCCGGCTCATGTTGGATGATTAGGATTGCCTTGAGTTCCTTGGCCATGGCTTGCAAGCGGTCCATGGAAGCCGAGGTGTCGGCTCGGCTTTTATTAAAAGTCGGTACGCCGCGCTTGGCCCATTGCTCTGAGAAGTGGACAACATCACCCGACAAGAGCACGGCGCCTGTCTTCGGCAGCCGGACGAGAAGAGCCGCCTCACCCTCAGTGTGCCCCGGCGTCGCCAACATGACCACGCTTGCGTCGCCAAACACATCGTGGTCCCCGCGCACTGTCTCGGCCTTTGCCGTACCATCCACCCAAGGCTGGAGCGTAGTGGCCGAAACTGCGAAAGGCAGTGGATCGCTTTTCAAAGCCGCAAAATCCGCAGCCTCCATCAACAGGGTCGCTTTGGGGAAGCTCAAAGCTTGCCCAGTGTGGTCAAAGTGGTTGTGGCTTAGGCCAAGATATTTGATTTGGTCCAGCTTGACGCCTAATTGCGCCAGTTGCGTCGGTAGATCGACTTTGAGCGTAGGACCGAATGCCGCCGACGGATCAACCTTTGCCCCCAAAAGAGCGGCTGGCAGGCCCGTGGCGTAAATTTGAAGCTGTCGAGTTTGCCACCCTCGAGTGGGTCGCTGGTTCAATAACCGAAGGCTGCTTGAGCCTATAGGCAACATACCCACGGCTGAGGCTGAACAAATGTATTATGCCACTCTCGACACCGAAGAGATGGCAGCATAACTTTTATAAACCGGCCTCCGGCAAATCCGGGGCGGTTCAAAACCATACCTACGGCCAACTCAGAGGAGGTGACTCACCCGACGTGGTCAGTGGGCACCTCATTGGATATGTCGGAACGGTCGTCTGACGTAAGCAAGTAAGGGGAATGAGAATGTTACGATCTCGGAATTTGATCTGCGCCTTGGCCGGCCTCACGTGGCTGGCCGCACAGCCGAGCCTAGCTGAAACCTCTACCGCACCCGTCAAAGTGTCTGGGGGGCAGATCGCGGGAATAGTCTCAGACGGCCTCGAAGTCTATCTCGGCGTACCTTTTGCGGCTCCGCCGGTGGGCCGTCTGCGATGGCGCCCCCCCCAACCGGTTATCCCATGGACGGGTATCAAGCCTACTCAAAGCTTCTCACCAGCATGTGCTCCGAACGCTGACTGGTTGCCCAATGCCAAGAGCGAAGACTGCCTCTACCTAAATGTGTGGGCTCCTGAGGGCGCAACACATTTCCCGGTAATCGTATGGATCCATGGCGGTGGTTACTACGGAGGCACGGCGGGGCAATCGTTATTTGATGGTGCCCGCCTAGCGCAGCATGGCGTGATCGTCGTGTCGATGAATTACCGCCTGGGCATTTTCGGCTTCTTTTCTCATCCTGAATTGAGCGCAGAGTCACCGACCAAGACGTCCGGCAATCAAGGGATCGAGGACCAGATCGCGGCGCTGAAGTGGGTGAAGGAAAATATCACGGCCTTCGGCGGCGATCCGAAGCGAGTCACCATCATGGGAGAGTCCGCCGGAGGTGAGTCGGTGGCCATCCTCATGGCTTCACCTCAGGCAAGGGGTCTGTTCCAGCGTGCGATTGCCGAAAGCGGCAACGACGCCTTGCCGATCGATCCAAGCGAGAATGCTCAGTTTGATCGCAATACCGCGGAGCACAAAGGCGAAGCCTTTGCCCATGCGGTGGGGGCGGCGCATCTGGCTGATTTGCGGGCGACGAGTGGCGAGGATCTGAAGAAGGTTGCGTGGTCTCCCCGGACGGTCGTAGACGGTTACGTTCTACGCGAGGACCTGACCACGACCTACCTCCGCCACCGCCAATCCGACGTCCCCCTACTCGTCGGATGGAACGCCCAGGAGGGCAAGGATCTGGCGCCGGAAATCCTGGACACGCGCGACTTCACCGCGGCAAAACACAACGAACTTGTCACGAAGCTTCTCGGCTATAGTCCTTCAGAAACCCTTTTGAAAGCCTACCCCGGTAAAACGGACGACCAAGCCAAAGCGTCTCTCAATCAACTCACCAATGACTGGTGGGGCTGGAGGATGTGGTACTGGGCTGGACTCCAAGCGAAGCACGGCCAATCAAAATCCTACGTCTATTTTTTTGCGCACCTGCCAGCAGAGTTACCGAATTGCGGCTACGGTTGCGGCGTAGGCCATGGCGCTGAAATCCAATATGTGTTCGACCATCTCGATTGGGAAGCGCGTCCCTGGACTGCCGAAGACCGGCGGCTCGCCTCAAAGTTGGGGGAGACTTGGGCGAACTTTGCGAAGACGGGCAACCCCAATGCGACGGGTTTGCCGGCTTGGCCGGTATTCGATGGGTCAAACGGCACGATTCATCGGATCGGCAGTGAGGCCGATCTGAAAACCCTTGGTCAGTTGCCGGACTTCTCGCTTTTCCCTCAGCCACCCAAATAACCTGATTCAATATGGCTGGCATTTTGGCCGCCACGGCAGACATTTAGAGATCGCCCGTACCCCTAGCTTGCTTGACGACGACTCTCACCGGCATGCGACCACGAACCATTGCCTCAAGCAGACGAAAGGCGGTGGGTTCCATGTCGTCGCGGTCGATACTGACATTATTGAGCATGACGACTGTCTCGGGACTGTCCGTCAATCCATACGCCAAGGCGCGGAAGCCGAGATTGTTTCCCGATTCTGCCATGTAGGTCTTTTGGCCGCCGGCGATCAGAACCGCACGCGTACGTCCTCCCAGGGCGTAGCCTTCTTCTCCGCCCGGACCGTGGAAACGCGGGCGGAGCAATGTCTCACGACCTTTAGAGGATAGGAGCCGGTCCTTACGAACGATATCTATCACACGAAACATGCCCGCCGCGTCCATATAGAAGCCGCCAATCATGCCCATGAATGCGGGCACGCCATAGACGAAGGGGGGCTCGGATCGGTCCGCGGATTTGTAATTGGTCGCCGCAAGGGCGTCGGGCGGATTAAGACCCGAAAAAATGCCGCAATGGTCCAAACCGAACGGCGACCACAGAAGGTCGTTGGCCACGTTCCGATACGGTTTCCGCGTGACCGCCTCCACGATCGCCTGAACGATCACCCAGTTCGAGTGAGACCGGCATGAAGGCCAAATCGCCACTGGCGTACAAACGGACCGCCTGCATCTGGTCTATTTTTGGTTCTCTCAGGGTCGGCCGTCGTCTCGTAATAAAAGACGAAAAAAATGCGACAATCCCGCCGTCTGTGTATGGCCTCGTCAGACCCATTTGAAGGTATCACCCAAACTCATATACAGTGCACCTGCTGTTATTGTACAATGCACCTGCTGCTATTCTAGTCTTCCCAATTTCGTTGATCAGTTGTAGTGACCCAGGATGATCAAGTGCTTTAGCAAAAGACTCCGTACGGTACGGTTCACTTAAAAGAGACATCATCGAGGCTATGTTGGCAAGACGGCTTTGATCTAGTTGTTCAGCGGTGAGATTTTCCACCAATCTCTCTGGCGCAGGTTGATCGAGCGGGAACACGGCCGGCTTAGGGAGCGACAATCGCCCCCTCTCCTCTTTCATCTGTATGTTTCATCACGCGGCTCTTACCGTAGTCAGAAATTTGTCCATTTCATGATGAAGTCGTTCTGCCTGTTCCGTAAGTTTACTGGAAGAACTGAGGACTTGAACTACGGCAGCGCCAGTTTGCTCAGCTGCGTTGGCCACACCCGCAATGCTTGAGGTAACTTCAGTTCTGGCGGGGATTGAACCAAGGCAGGTTCGATACGGCTGAGTATCTGCGCATCGGCAAGAGTGAAAAGGAAGTCTGTATTCACGCCCCCTACAATCCGGTTCTAGACAAGCATGGTAATCCGCTCACGCGGTTGAGGGCTACTCATCCGTGGCAGTGATGTCCCCGTTTAGCTAAGGTGCCCGACGCCCTTGAACCTATAGCTCATGATCTGGCTGATCAGGTTGCGATTTGTTGGAAGCGAAGCTCATGATAACCACGGTATTCTCCCCCTAAAAATGAATGGCTTAAATCGCCTTGATCGTGGGCGGGAGACAATCCAAATTTCCTTATATCCTGCAATATCTTATCGGAAACTCTATGTCGCGATACGTACCTTTGCCGGAACGAACCCACTATATAATTAATTGTCGACTCAGCCCTTTGCGGCGGTCTAGCCGGTGCGCGCCGCATTCACTTATGCGTTTTGCCGCTAACGTGCTTGGCATAAAAATAGCCAATGACATTGGAGGCTGCGAAGACTAGGACGTCCAAAGAAACCAAGCCATAGTAGATTTTTTCATCAAGCGATGAATCGTAAAATACTTGATCGGAGTGCGCGATCTCGTGGCGAAGTACAAAGCCACGGGCATGATCAGGAAGTCGCGAGCGTAAAAGAGCTCGGCTTTCAGTCGACCAAAGAAGCCTTTGCATGCGGCGTTATCTTGTGAGCAGCCCTTGCGGGACATTGAGCGAACGAGCTTTGCGGCGCCTATCCTGGTGAGCCAACCCGGCCAGCGATAGTGGGCGCCGCGATCAGAATGAACGATGGGCCTCAACGACCGTCAACGGCAGACCTCCGACTTTCAGCTCACGCGCCAGCCAGATACCCGGCGCAGATGCCTCAATATTCACCCGTACAATCTTAGCCATATAGGCTTTCAAGGCCATGCACAGCGTCTCTGGATCGCTCGCCACACTCGTTTCCAGCACCTTACGGCCGTTCGGAAACGACCACGCATGCGCTCGTCTCGTCAAGTGAAACATCCAATCCCACATGCAGTTCCATTGTGATCTCCTCAGTCAAATACCCCTCGAGGTCATTACAACAGGCTCTCAAATTAGCGCCCTTGTGGTTTCAGATCGCTCTGGCCCGATTTCGGGAGCCATACGCCCTTCCGTACAAAAAAATAAGTCAAGTCGGCTATTATGTGCTGAGAAAACGTGTACGGCGTGCCCCTGAACTTGTAGTAAATTTACGCTCGATTAAGCAAATCACTCGTTTTTGACATCAGGTAACTGGTTAATTGGTTAGTCGGGCCGTAGTATGATCCAAGGAGCTTTCATGGCTTTTTCACTTGCACGTAAATTCGCAATTGCGTCGTTAGCTTTTGTTTTTGCCATTGCTTTCGTAGTGGGCGGCGCCTGGTTCATTTCGGAGCGGCTTGGAACCATTCAGGACGCAGGGGCCAGCGAAGTGCGCAAGGCTATGGATATGCAAAGCCTGGCTGGCAGAGGGGCGGCCATGTACCAGGTCATCGCTGATGGTGAAATCAATCACGAACTGGAACAGACGCGCACCGACTGGCAAACGGCGAAGGCAGAGACCCAAAGCTTGTTTTCCTCGGTAAAAGCTAAGCTCGCGACTGCGGAAGAACGCAAAACATTTGCCGACGCAGAGGCCAATTATTTGAGCTTTGTCGAACTGTTTGAACAAAAAATGCTGCCTGCGCTGGACGCATCAACGGAAATGACACCAGAGATTCGAGCATTAGATGGTCAGCTTGATGACGCGCGTAGCCGCATGACCGCCCCGCTTGACCGCCTGAGAGTGGCCTATGATGCCAGCGCAAAAAAATCTGACATCACCTATGATGATACCCGCAAAAGCTCAATGACTGTCGGGCTAGTGATGGCGCTGATCGTTTCCGGAATTGGCATTGCTATAAACCAGCTTATTGTGCGTGGTGTCACTAAGCCGTTGCAGGCCCTAGCCGCCCTTATCAATAAACTAGCCACGGGCGAACAGGTCAGTGCAATCCCGCATGGTGAACGCTCCGACGAAGTCGGTGACATTGCCCGTGCTATGCGTATATTCAAAGACAATCTGGCCGAAACTGAGCGTCTTCGTGAAAGCACGATCGCCGACGAACGCGCCAAAGCGGCCAGAAATGCGCGCCAACTTGAATTGTTCAAAGTCTTTCAGGAGCGCATTGCTGTTTTTGCCTCATCTTTCGTCGAGGCATCGGGTGAACTCTCCGACTCTGCCCAAAGCCTTGCAGCCACAGCTGAAGAAACGTCACGTCAGGCGCAGGTTGTTGCCGGCGCGGCCGACGAGGCCGCCAACAATGTCCAAACCGCCGCCGCCGCCACCGAAGAACTGACGGCATCCATACAGGAAATCAATTCGCAGGTGACCACGGCCACCCATGTTAGCACAGAGGCTTCCGAAGAAGCGGCCCGTACCGAGACCGATATTCGTTCGTTGTCCGAAGCAGCAAATTCGATTGGCGAAGTCGTCGGCCTTATCACCAATATCGCTTCGCAGACTAATCTGCTGGCGCTTAATGCCACGATCGAGGCGGCGCGTGCGGGCGACGCCGGGAAGGGCTTCGCCGTTGTGGCCTCTGAGGTCAAGCAACTGGCAACTCAAACCGCAAAGGCTACTCGGGACATCAACAACAAGGTGACAGAGATTCAAAATGCTACCCAACGCACGGTCAGTTCAATTGAAAAAATTGTTTCGACCATCGACAATATGCGCAATATCTCAACAAATATCTCCTCGGCTGTTGAGCAACAAGGTGCGGCAACCAACGAAATCGCTGGCAACACATCGCGTGCAGCAGACAGTACGACACAGGTCACTGAGAACATTGCCGGTGTCGGACACGCGGCGGAAATGACCGGTGCCGCATCGGCCCAGCTTATGTCGCTTTCAAGCAACCTGACTGATCAGGCTGGTGAACTACAAAATGAGGTCAAGAGCTTCGTGCAGCAGTTGCAAGCCGCATAAGGGCCGAATTGTCGTGTAAAACCCATCGGTGGACACCTATTTGAAAGCCGCAAGCCCGACCTTGAGACGCGCTCCCACCACCAAGGCGTCATCGACTTGAGGATCACCTGACGGATGACGTATATATTGCACGTCTGGCTGCACGGCCAATCCATCGCTGATCGCATAGCGATAGGTAAGTTCCAAGGTGATCTCGGGCTTTAAATCCATCCCAGCCGCCATAACATAGGGACGGCCAAAATCGGCGTGGGCGACGGCAAAACCTACCGCATCGGAGGCACGGCTAGCGGACGGTCCCGTCCACACCAACCCGCCACCCAGATAGGACTCAATGGACTGAATATCGTGATTGGCCTTGCCAGCACGAATCCAGCCAGACACGCCCCGATCGCTTTCCGGTTCAGGGCGATAGAAATCGTATTTCACCTGCGCTGTTGTTACCCGCCATACCATTGCCATAAAGGCGCTCGGACTTGGCCGTATAGGTCCCCCCCAATTTGAGGTAGCCGCGTTTAAAATCCTGTTCGACCTCAGCGACGACGTGTGTGACGTCACCGTCGTTTAGCTTCACGGCAATGAAGCTGCTATGGTGCAAGGGGTCGCCGGCGCCCCCGTCGAACCCCCCTACTCGCAGCCTTAAGGTTTCGTGGGCCCGCCATTCGCCAACCACCCCGAGAGCCGAGAAAGCAAAGATTGAGGGCCCGCTTCGCGAATAGTCTGGCCCGATGCCGTGCGACGAATTCAGAAACAGCACCCCCGCCTCCTGTACGTCGAACATGCCATTTAGATTGATCAGCCCACCTGTCATCGACCAGCGACCGCTATTCGCCGTCTTGCACACCCATGCTTCAAAGAGACGAACCCCGTGAGGCGCGTCAATATTTGACACTGTTTGCACGTCACCACTTTAACGCTGAGAAAAGCAGCCACCGGCATCGGCTAGCACATAGGCAAAGCCGTCCAAACCGTCGTTGCCCGTCCATGTCGCCGACAGGTCGAGATTAGTCGTGACGCGACCGCCCTTTTTTACGCCGCCTGAAGTTTGGCCTTCACGCGACACTTGGGCGTTGCCGGCCAGTCATATCAATAGCTTCGTCATTTCGGGCCTTTCTGGCGTACAAATACGTTCTGCTTGAAGGCAAAGGGCTTACCGGCCTCGGTCCGAAACAGTAGGTTGACGCGGCGCTCGCCCTTGCCAGGCGCTATCGGCACGGTAAGCGCGCCCTCTGCGCTATCCGTCTTACGGCCGACCAAGGTGTCCCCGTCGAAGACATCGACCGCACCGGTGATACTGGGAAAGTCGATAGCGCCGCCTTCGACCTGAACCTTGGCGTGGGGAACGTAGCGGTGCGAAATCAGGGTATAGCCGTCCTTGGGTTGCGGATCGTGCAGCCATCGCGGACCGAAATCGTCCCAGTGCGTCATGTCGGTCGCCATGTTGGCTTTCGCGGCCTCATAGCTGTTGGCCTCCGGCGCGCAATACCAATAGTCGAGAACCTGGATCGAAGGCAGCCCCGCCTGACGGGCGGGTGGCACTTTGGGCAGAACCTTGAGGGTCAGCGTGACGAATTTCAATCCGGGGGCTGTCGCGGTCAGAGTCAGTTGCTTTGACTGAGCGCCGACCTGAACAATGACCTGGGCCAGGCCGTTGAACAGCGAGCGCGTCGTCCCTTTTTCCGGCTCAAAACTGTTCGGATCGCCGTTGCCCAAGCCGATAATGTCGCCGCCCCTGATCTGGAAAGTGAGCCTGTCTTGCGCCAGCGGCACGACCCGCCCGTGCGCATCGATCGCTTCGATACGCATCGGCACCACATCCAGTCCGTCACCGAACACCGTATCGCGATCGGGTTCGATCCGCAGGCTTACCGCTGGCCCCGTTGTCTCCACCTGGGTACGGGCAATCACCTGGCCGGCGCGATACCCGACGGCCTCAAGCCGGCCTGGGCTATAGACGACGCGCCATTCGTTCATCTCATAGGGATCGGCCTTTTGTCGACCCAAGGATTGACCGTTAAGGCGTAGCTCAACCTCGTCGAGATTGGTGCACACCATGACCTTTATCGTCTGGCCCACCTTGTCGGGCCAGTTCCAATGCGGCTCAATGCGCAGGATCGGCCTGACGGCCGCCGGCACCCACTGCGCCTGATGAATCGAGGCTGCCGCCTTGTCGAAGCCGCACAGATCCATGATGCCGTACATCGACGAATTGGTCGGCCATCCCCACGGCGACGGTTCGCCATGGTAGTCAAAGGCGGTCCATACGAAACCCCCGGCGATGAAGTCGCGTTCAGCGATCATCTTCCACGATCCGCGATGTGTCGCCCAGCCTTTGGGCGGATCGTCATAGCCTGATGTCAAATGCCGGGCCTCGTCATGTTCGAAAACGCCGCGAATGCTATAGGCGCTGGTATCCTCCGACGAGGTAAGCGGATAGTCGGGATGCCGGGCGTGAAACGCATCATAGCTGTCCTGATTGTAATTGAATCCGACGACATCCACGGCCTGTGCCACATTGATATCGGCAAAAAAGCCCCCGTTCATCGCCGCGGTCACCGGACGCGAGGTGTCAAGCGTCTTGACCTCGTGAACCATGCGCTCGACCATCTTGAAGCCAGCCTCGGAGCTCTGCATCGGTTCTTCGTTGAACACCGACCACAGGATGACGGACGGATGATTCCGATCCCGCCTGACCATCCAGCGGAGTTGCTCCATATACTCCGGGGCTGGATTGAAGCGGCGATTTTCGTTCATGACCATCAGGCCGTAACGGTCGCAGAGATCGAGCACGACGCGCGTCTGTGCATTATGGGTCGCGCGAATGGCGTTGCAACCCAGCGCCTTAAGACGCCGGATGCGGAAATCCCACAGGGAGTCAGCGATCGCCGTCCCCACACCGGCATGGTCCTGATGCAGACATACGCCCTTGATCTTCAGTGGCGTGTCGTTGAGGAAAAAGCCATTCTGCGCATCGAAGCGCTGTGAGCGAAACCCGCAGGTCGTCGTCACGGCATCGAGACAGGTTTCCCCCTCCAGCAACCGCGTCTCAACGAAATAAAGGTAGGGTTCATCCGGACTCCATAGTTGCGGATCAATGACCGGCAGTTCGAGGCGCGCTATAGCCCGGTCGAATGGCCTTAGGGTCACGGCGGCGCGGCGCGAAATAACCCTCCCCCCACGGCTGTCCCTCAGAGTCACTTCGGCAGTGACAGCCTTCTCGCCCTTTTCAGCATTGGCCATAGTGACTTCGACCGGGAGGCTCCAGCCGCTGTCCACCTTGACCGGATGGGCGAAAACTCCGTCGGTAACTATATGCGCTGCGTGACGTTTAACGACACGTACCGGACGATAGAGGCCACCCCCCTCATACCACCAACCTTCCATCGCCGTCGCATCGATACTAATGGCCAGGGTATTGACTTCGGCGCCATAGGTGACAAACGGCGTCAGATCGGCATAGATTTCATTATAACCGCTCCAGTTATGGCCTATGAGATTGCCATTGAACCATATGGTGGCGTTGGTCGCCGCACCCTCGATTTGCAATTCGATATGCTTGCCATCGTCAGATTTATCGAAACGCAGCACATTGCGATACCAGACAATGCCACGGCGGCGATACCCTTCGGCACGGTTGGCGTCCTTGTCCAAGGGGCGAAAGCTGACGAAATCGTGCGGCAGTGTGACAATCGGCCATTCGCTATCGTCGAAGCTGGCAGCGGCTGCCCCCCAGGCTTTTCCGGCCTTTGCATTATCGTAGGAGTTATCCTGGCTGAGAATTTCCGGAAAGGGAATATCGCCATCGTAAAAACGCCAGCCCTGATCAAGCAGCAGGTCTTCTCGGGCTGAGGCCGCCACATCAGACGGCGTCTGAGCGTAAGAAACCGGCGCTGTGGCGGTCAGCGCCAACCCGCCGACACCTTGCAAAAGCTCCCGCCGATTCATTACCCTCTCCCTCTGGTTCTTTTAGAGCCCCTGCCCTTCGTAGCCATTGCGCTCTACAGTCTGGGAATTACCAAACTCTGATCGAACAATTCCCCTTCTGTCGGCCAACGCTGGGTGACCGTCTTGGTTTTGGTGTAGAAGCGTACCCCGTCCATGCCATACTGGTTAAGGTCACCAAAACCGGACCGTTTCCACCCGCCGAAGCTGTGGTACGCGACCGGTACCGGGATCGGCACATTAATGCCCACCATGCCCACCTCGACCGAATGGGCAAAGGCACGGGCGGCCTGACCGTTACGGGTAAAAATCGCTACGCCGTTGCCGTAAGCGTGCTGCGACGGATAGGCCATGGCCTCGTCCAGGGTTTCAGCGCGAACCATTTGCAGCACCGGGCCAAAAATCTCGTCCTGATAGCTTTTCATCTCCGGCCGGACGTGATCGAACAGGGTCGGGCCGACGAAGAAGCCATCTTCATGACCTTGCAGCGTGAACCCGCGACCGTCGACCACCAATTCGGCCCCCTCTTCCACGCCCATGGCGATGTATGAGTTTATGCGCGCCTTGTGCGCAGCGGAAACGACAGGTCCATACTGGGCCTCCGTGTCTGTGCTGACGCCGACACGCAGACCATCAATCGCCGTGATGAGACGCTCACGCAGAGCCTCCGCCGTCTTGGCGCCGACCGGCACGACGACCGGCAGCGCCATGCAGCGCTCGCCGGCGGAGCCATAGGCCGCGCCGATAATGTCCAGAACCGTCTGGTCGAGATCGGCATCCGGCAGAACAATGCCATGGTTTTTGGCGCCGCCCATGGCCTGGACCCGTTTTCCCTTGGCTGAGGCGCGGGCGTAGACGCTTTGGGCGATGTCGGAGGAGCCAACGAAGCTGATGGCCTTAACATCCGGGTGGTCGATAAGGGCATCGACCGCCAATTTGTCGCCATGCACCACATTGAGCACGCCCGCCGGCAAGCCGGCTTCCTCGAACCATTGCGCCAATTTGACCGGTACCGACGGCGCACGTTCCGAAGGCTTGAGAATAAAGGCATTACCAGAGGCAATGGCCGGCCCCATCATCCACAACGGAATCATGGCCGGGAAGTTGAACGGGGTGATGCCGGCCACAATGCCCAGCGGCTGACGCATGGAATAGACGTCGATGCCTGTCCCGGCCGCGGCGGAATATTCCCCTTTCAGCAGGTGCGGGATTCCGCAGGCGAATTCGATGACTTCCAGTCCGCGCAAGATGTCGCCGCGGGAGTCGGCTAGCACCTTGCCATGCTCGCTGGACAACAACCGCGCCAATTCATCCATGCGGTCGTCCAGAATGCGTTTGAATTCGAACAGAACGCGCGCCCGGCGCTGCGGGTTCATCGCCGCCCAGACGGGTTGGGCGGCTTTGGCGACGGCGATGGCATGTTCAACCTCGGCCTCGGAAGCCAACGCGACACGTGCCTGAACACGCCCGGTATTAGGGTCGTAGACGTCCGAATAACGGTTGGACGTCGCCTCGACAGCAGCGCCGGCGATATGGTGGGTGATGGTATGCATGCGTCTAGCCTTTACGCAGCATCCATTCGTGCTGCGGATCGTTGTGGAACATCCACCGGCGCTCAGGGCCGGCCATGACGTTGAGATAATAGAGATCGTAGCCGTGAGGGGCGCCGACAGGATGGTAACCTTTCGGCACCATGACGACATCGCCATCTTCGACACAGACGGTCTCGTCCAAACTGCGGTCATCCGTATAAACGCGCTGGAAGGCGAACCCTTGCGGCGGATTCAGGCGGTGATAATAGGTCTCCTCCAATCGCGTCTCACTATCGCGCGCCGTATCGTGCTTGTGAGGCGGATAGCTCGACCAATTGCCGCCGGGCGTCACCACTTCGACCACAAGGAGGCTATGAGCTGGCCGGTCCTCAGGCAGGATATTGCGGACATGGCGCGTATTGCTGCCCTGCCCTCTGACCTCGCGCGACATGTCGCCAGTTGGAATGACGCGGGAGACATAGTCTTTGCTACCGGGTGCCGTGCACAGAGCAATTTCCGAGGCAGTCACCGCTTCGATATGCACGGCATCGCCGACGGCGACGTAGGCAGCACCCGGGGCTGCGTCCTCGAAAACGGAGGAACGCCCGCCTATAGTACCGAAATCCACATTACCGGCGGCAAGGCGCGCCTGGCCGCTTAACACCACAACACAGGTTTCACGATCGTCGCCCGCCGCGTCATACACCTGGTCCGCGCTCAGGCGCAGCATCTTGAACCCGACATAGGTCCAACCGGCGGACTGCGGCGTGATGTCTATTACCACGCCGCTTGCTGCCTGTGGGCGGACGCGCAGCGAGCTCATGCTGCCGCCGTTTCGATCAGGCCAGCCGCAGCGGCCTCACGTTTCAGCGTCTTCAGGCCAATGTCAGCATAGGCGCGCGGATCAGCCTTGGCGGGGTCCTGTTCGGCTTCGACGATAATCCAGCCAGAATAGTCGATGCGTTTGAGATCGCGCATCAGACGGCCATAGTCGATTTCGCCGTCGCCCGGCACGGTAAACATGCCCTCCAACACCCCATTGAGGAAACTGTCGTGGTCGCCGGCCGTGCGCGCGAAGACATCGCGCCGGATGTCCTTGCAGTGCACATGATTGATACGCCCAGGTGCCGCTGCGATAACCGCAAACGGATCGATACCGCCCAGGACCGCATGACCGGTATCAAGCGTCAGACCGACAGTCTCGCCGGTATTGGCAATGAAGGCGTTCAGATCGGCTTCATCTTCGACCACGGTGCCGAGATGGTGGTGATAGGCAAATTTCAGACCCTGCCCGACAATGTAGTCGGCGACGTCGGTCAGGCGGCGGCCGTACTGCACCCAATCCGCCGCAGCCAGATGCGGGCGCGTCTTAAGCGCCGTGGACTTCTGGCCGTGGATGGCATTGCTGGTCTCGGCTATGATAAAGACCTGACTGCCCATAGCTTTGAGCAGGTCAAGATGGCCCTGCAACAGCGCGATTTCCGCTTCGGCGGTGCGCGTCAGCAATTCGGCGCTGTACCAGCCACCGACGAGTTTCAGATTGAAGCCGCCAAGCAGGGCTTTGAGCTCAGCCGGCGTCTTGGGAAAGCGGCCGCCGAGTTCTACACCCGTGAAGCCGAGTTCGGCAATATCGCGCAGCACATGGTCCAGTGGCGTATCGGCGCCCAGTTCGGGCATGTCGTCATTGATCCAGGCAATGGGGCTGACGCCGAATTCGATCGAGGGGGCTTCTGTGGTCACGCTTGGGGTTTCCTCTTGATTTCGTTGAGCTTATCATCATAGGCGGCGCGCGCGTTTCTGACTTCGGTCCGATCAGATGTTTGAGGCACCGCGACATCCCACCAGGCGCCGCCCTCAGCCGTCGACGTGGCGGGGTCGGTATCGATCACCACCACCTGGACCCCACCTTCGACCTGGGCGCGACGCACCGCAGCTTCGAGTTCCGCCAGGTCGCCCGCCTTTCCGGCCTTGGCGCCGAGGGCGCGGGCGTGCCCGCTGAAATCGATGGCCGGCAAGATATGGTGGCGCGCATCCTTGAGAAGATTGTTGAAGCCAACCCCGCCCGTCGCCCGTTGCAAGCGATCGATACAGCCAAAACCGCGATTGTCGACCACCACGATGATCAGGTCCAGGCCAAGCATGACCGCCGTCGCAATCTCGGAATTCATCATCAGATAGCTGCCGTCGCCGACAACCACACAGACAGGGCGCTGCGGCTCAGCCAGCTTGACGCCGACGCTACCAGCGATCTCGTACCCCATGCACGAAAAGCCGTATTCCAGATGGTAGGCACCGGCCTCTCGCACGCGCCACAGTTTATGCAGTTCGCCAGGCAAGCCACCGGCGGCGCAAACCATGACCGTGTCCGGATCCAGCGCACGTTCCAGAGCCCCAAGAACCTGAGCGTCCGTTGGTAACGCGTCAGATGCCGCGAACAGGCGATCGGTGGTGTCGTTCCATTGCGTCTTATAGGCCTGAGCCGTTTGCAGGGAGTCCGCAGGCGCTGTCCAATCACCGAGCGCCGCCGATAGCGCGGTCAGGGCCGCACCGGCGTCAGCCTGGACACTGATGGCGTCGAACTTGGCGGCGTCACATAGATTGGCATTAATCTGAATCAATCGCGCCTGTGGATTGAACAGCGCCGCCGAGCCCGTTGTAAAATCCTGCAACCGCGTCCCCACGCCGATGACAACATCGGCGCGACGCACCGCTTGGTTAGCCGCTTCGGTGCCGGTGACGCCGACGCCGCCCATATTATGCGAAAAGTGCCACGGGATCGCACCCTTGCCGGCCTGGGTCTCGCCAAAGACCAAGCCATGACGGGTGACAAAGTCGGCCAAGACGGCTTCGGCCCCGCTATACTTGACCCCGCCGCCAGCGATAAGCATGGGCGATTTTGCGGTCTTGAGCACCGACACCGCGTCGGCGACATCGCGCGGGTCAGGCTGGGGCGCACGCACACGCCAAACCTTGCGAGCGAAAAAGGCTTCGGGATAGTCGAAGCTTTCCGCCTGAATATCCTGGCACAAGGCCAGGGTTACCGGTCCGCATTGCGCCGGATCGAGCAGCACGTTCATGGCGGCTGGCAAAGCTTTCAGAATTTGCTCCGGACGCGTGATGCGGTCGAAATAACGTGAGACCGGCCGGAAACAGTCGTTGGCGGAAACCGTAGCATCGTCAAAGGCTTCTATTTGCTGCAAGACCGGATCGGGCCGGCGGTTGGCATAGACATCGCCCGGCAAGAACAGCACGGGCAGGCGATTTACGTGCGCCAGGGCCGCCGCCGTGACCATATTCGTGGCGCCCGGGCCGATCGAGGTTGTGCACGCCATAGCGCGACGACGCGCCGTCTGCTTGCTGAAGGCGATCGCGGCATGGGCCATAGCCTGCTCGTTGTGTGCCCGGTAGGTCGGCAAAACATCCGCCATCGGCTGGAGCGCTTCGCCCATACCAGCCACATTGCCGTGGCCGAATATGGCCCAGACCCCGGCGAAGTAAGGCACTTCCTCGCCATCAATAACGATAAACTGCTGGCTTAGGTAACGCACCAGCGCCTGAGCCATGGTCTGCCGCAGTGTCACGCCGCCCGCTCCTCTCCGCGCCGCACAAGCGTCCAGGCTTCAACCAGATTGGTGAAACGCCGAGACAGTTCCGCCACCGCCCCAGCATCGTCAAGCATATCGGCCAGCCAGGCCGCCGCGACGTCCTGAAAGATCGTACGTCCCACAGCAAAGCCCTTAATGCAATCGAATCCGGCGGCGACCTCAAAAGCCTTTATCAACTCGGATTCGGGCGCATTGAGGCCCAGGATCAGAACACCACGGCAGTTCGGATCATGGGCGTCGATCACGGCCTGCACATGTTGCCAACCGGCCTTCTCCTTTTGAGACTCCAGCTTCCACCAGTCCGGACGGATTCCCAGAGCGTAAAAACGTTCAAGCACGCGACTTATTGTGGTGTTATCCATCGGCATGTCCGCCGGTGGAATGACTTCCAGCAAAAGTTCATGATCGGTCTTGCGGCAAGCGTCCTGCAGACGCAACAACTGCTCTTCCTGAAGTCGGCGCATCGGCTCCGCGTCATCCGGATGGTAAGACACCAGGCATTTGACCACATGATTCAGCGGCCAGGTGGCAATCTCCATGCCAACATCAGGGGAGCCTTCAAATTCTATCGGGCGCGACTTGGGCAGTTCGATCGGCCGGCCGATCCAATAGGGGTAAGCAGCCGCTTCCATCAAGGCACCGCCACCCAGACGGCCATCGAGTAGGATGCCGAAACTGCCGTCGCCATCCGCCACGCTATCGACAGCTTGCAACGCCAACTGCTTGAAACGCGGAATACGCGCCGCATCTGCGCCTTGAACGTCCGCCAGCTCCTCCAGTTGGATGCGATGATCGATGGCAAGGACCTTGAGTGCTTTATAGTGTCTGGGCCGGCGCTGCGCCCAGTTGAGATTATCCAACATGAGTCGCAACGCTTCGCTGACCGGCCAAGCCCCCGCATTCATGAAAAGATCGAGTTCCGCTTCGGTCGGCATAGCCGGCGCACAGCCATGACGCGAAACGACCAGAGCGCCGGCGGCATTGCCACGACGGCCACAAGCCGCCAGATTGGCCCCGCGCAACCAGCCGCTGACGAAGCCTGCGGCAAAGGCATCGCCGGCGCCAAGCACATTAAGCACCTCGACGGCAAAGCCTGGAACATGAAGGGCCTGGCCGCGCTCGGTCGCGCCGGAATAGATGAAGCAGCCCTCCGGGCCCGCCTTGCACACGATGACCGCAGCGCTGGCCGCACGCACATTACGCAGGGCCTCCGTCAGGTCTTCGGCGCCACCAAGAATGCGAATTTCTTCTTCGGTCCCAATAATCAGATCGCACAACGGTGCGACCGTCCGCAGCTTTTCCGTGACCTCCCCGGCCAAGACAAAGCGATTCTCGCCCTGATCCTTTTTCGTCAGCCCCCACAGCACAGGGCGATAATCGATGTCGAAAATGACCTTGCCGCCGGCCGCCTTGACGGTCTCGGCCGCCAGGCATGACATGGCATAAACGTTGTCACGCGACAGATGCGTACCGTTGATCAAAACGGCCTTGGAAGAGCGCAGCCAGTCCAGGTTAATGTCTTCCGGGCCCAGCGCCATATCCGCACAGTTCTCGCGATAAAAGATCAGCGGGAACGTATCCTTGTCCAGAATACCCAAAATCACGAGCGCTGTCAGGCGTTGGGGGTCACGACGAACCGCCGAGATATCCACACCTTCGGCTTCCAGGGTCTCCAGAATGAAACGGCCCATATGGTCATCGCCAACACCGGATATCAGTCCCGTACGAAGTCCCAACCGCTGAGCGCCGATGGCGGTATTCGTCGGCGACCCACCGACATATTTGGCAAAAGACGCCATATCCTCAAGGCGGCCGCCGATTTGCTGGCCGTACAGATCGACGCTAGAGCGCCCAACGGTAATAAGATCAAGGCCCGGCATCTTGGATATCTTGCTCGATTCCAGGGACGAAGTCGTTGTTTTATCCGAATTGTGTGCGTCTGTATTGGACATAGTGCGTGTTGCCAGCGGCTGGAGGAAATGCCGTCAGACGGCTCCGACCTGGGGCCGGAGTGGAAATATTGTTCTATTTTTATATTTTTGCAATTGCCATTTCAACTTTGTGGCACAAAAAACCCGTTCTTGCGACAGAAAACGTCGCAACATATTGTAATCGTTCAATTAATTTGTTTCGCCGCCCGAAGCTAAGCGAAAAGCATAAGCAATGACGAGGCTTTGAACCAGGCACATGGCAGATGCCAAAGACCGGAAATTACGGACTTCCGCTTCGCGAACGATCAAGGACAGTTTAGCGAGCTTCGCCAACGGACTCAGAGGGGAATCGGTAATGGTGAAGACAGGCGCCCCACGTTCATTGGCCGCCTGTATGCAGCCAAGTGTTTCCTCGGCATAACTCTGATAGCTTATCGCCAGCAACAAGTCGTCGCCGTCAATGGTATTAATCGCCTGCTTCTGAAACGCGCCGACACCATCAATAAAAACAGTCTTTTTACCTGTCTGTTGCAGCGAATAGGCCAGATAGGCCGCCACAGGAAAGGTCCGGCGCACAGCCACGATATAGACGACCCTCGCGGCATCCATGCCATCGATAAACCGATCAAAGACCTCGGCCTGAAACGTATCCGTCAGATTGCTCAATGCCAAACGATCCGCTTCGGCATGTTCGCGCAAGATGTCGATACCACCGGCATATGCGCCGCTTGACCGGTCCTTAAATTGCCGGACCCGCTCACCATAGGCGAGATTGGCGTGATTGAGCAGAAGATCTTCCCGGATCAGGCGCTGCATCTGGTTGGCGCCGGAAAAGCCTAGATTCTTGGCAAACCGCACGACGGCGGACGGTTGCACGCCAGACCGCTGCGACACGACGGCCAAAGTCTCAAACGCCAGGTCATCGGGCTGATCAAGGACAAAGCGGGCGACCTGCTTCATCCGTTTGGAAAGACCATCGTAGGATTCGAGTATCTGCGAACGCAGCGCTTCGGCGGACGCGGGGGCCGTTGTCATATTGTTTTCCGTGACCAAATTTCCATTAGGCGGCATCTGCGATATCCCCCATCGGCCTAAAAATTCTAAACAAAATCCATTCTGGGTCAAACCCAAACTTGTATATTGTTCGTCTAGCACATTTTTCATATTGACACACTTTGGAATATTTGTTCCAAATTATAAAATTAAAAAGTCATGGAGATAACCGATGTTTGGCATTGCGGTTTTAGGCGCGGGGCGCATCGGACGAATACATGCTCGCAATGTTGCGTTGCACCCGCGGCTCGATCTCAAATCGATTTCAGACCCGATCAGCGATGCGGCGGCTGACGCGGCCAAGGAAAATAATTGCGCTGTTTCCGATTTTGACGCGATCATCGCCAATCCCGAGATCAAGGGCGTTGTCATCGCCTCTCCGACACCGCAACACCTGGATCAAGCCAAGGCCGCCATCGCTGCCGGTAAGGCGGTCCTGTGTGAAAAACCCCTGGACCTCGACCTTGACAAGGCTCGGGCCGCCAAGCCCTACCTGGGCGGCGACGCACCTATCATGCTGGGCTTTAACCGGCGTTTCGATCGTCACTTCGGCGCACTCAAACGCCAGATGGATGCCGGCCGCATCGGCCAACTGGAAAGTCTGCTGATCATCAGTCATGACCCCGCCCCCCCACCGATCGCCTATGTCAAGACATCCGGTGGCCTGTTCAAAGACATGGCCATCCACGATTTTGACATGGCGCGCTTTCTGCTCGGCGAAGACCCCGTCGAGGTTTATGCCAGCGCTTCCTGCCTGGTCGATCCGGCCATCGGCGAAGCGGGCGATATCGATACCGCTAAGACGACCTTGAAAACGGCTTCGGGCAAGATCTGCGTGATCAGCAATTCCCGCCGTTCGGGCTATGGCTATGATCAACGTATCGAGGCCTACGGCTCAAAAGGCGCGCTGCGCGCCGACAATGTGCTGGAATCGACCATATCGCAGTGGGGAGAGAACGGCGGTCAGTCTGACATGCTGCAAAACTTCTTCCTCGATCGTTATGCTGAAGCCTATCGCGCCGAAATCGACCATTTTGCGGCTATCGTCGCCGGCGAGGCAAAGGCATCCGTCGGCTATGAGGACGGCGTAAGGGCGCTGGAACTGGCGGAAGCCGCTGCGGCCTCGTTCAAAAGCGGCCAAGCGGTCAGGGTTTAGGCCCGGATGTCCAGTTTTTCGCCTGCTCCGCCGTCACTTCCCGATAGAGCTGTCGGATTTTGGGGTGGGCTTTCGGCCAATGTGTTGAACATGGTCGGCATCGGTCCCTTCATTACCATTCCGCTTGCTCTGACCGCGATGGGAGGGCCGCAGGCTCTGACCGGATGGGTTCTCGGAGCCGTCATATCGCTGTGCGACGGCTTCGTCTGGGCAGAACTGGGCGCAGCCATGCCCCACTCCGGAGGCTCCTACGCCTATCTTCTTCGCCTCTTTGACGAACGCAAGATGGGCCGTATGTTCGCCTTTCTGTTCCTGTGGCAGACCTTGCTGAACGGCCCGCTGAATGTCGCAGCCGGCGCCGTGGGATTTACGAACTACCTTAACTACATCTTCCCAAATCTAGGTCACTGGACGCTTGTCGCGCTTGGCGCCGTCCTGTGCTTGGCCAACACCGCCCTGCTCTATCGTAATATCCGTTCGGTGCAGTTGATTTCGCTGGTCACAACAGTGATCGTCATTGCCGCCTTCGGCTGGATCATCTTCTCAGGCGCCCTATTTTTCGATGCGCACAAGGCATTCGATTTTCCGCCCCATGCTTTCAGCCTGAATACAGGCTTTCTAGCCGGATTGGGATCAACCACACTGATCGCCGTTTATGACTACGGCGGTTACAACAATATCTGTCAGATCGGCGGCGAAGTCAAAAACCCTCAGCGTGTCATTCCGGCCGCCATCATCGGTTCGATCGTGCTGATTGCCCTGCTGTATTGCGGTCTCAATCTCTCAATCATTGGCGCCATGCCCTGGCGGGAGGTCATGAACTCCAAGGCCGTGGTCGCCGATTTCATGGGTCATATCTATGGCCGCGCCGGTGGGATCATTGTCGCTGTTCTGATTATGATTGCCGGTTGGGGGTCGATTTATGTCGTCCTGCTGGGCTACTCACGAGTGCCGTTTGCCGCCGCCAACGAAGGTCAGTTCTTCAAGGTCTTCGGTCGCCTGCACCCTAAGGGGCAGTTTCCAACCGTGTCGCTGGTTTTCATGGGCGTGTTGTCCGCCCTATGCTGCCTCGTCAAACTGGACGACCTGATCTCGGTGCTAATCGTGATCCAGACCCTGTTCCAATATTCGATGCAATGTATCGGCGTCATCATTCGGCGGCAATATCTCAAAAACCTGGGTATGCCTTACCGCATGCCGTTATTTCCCCTCCCCGCACTACTGTCCCTGGCCGGATGGATCTATATCGTGACCACCAGCAAGCTGATCTACATTCTTCTCGGCGTCGGCCTTTTCTTCGTTGGTTGCCTGATCTATCTCGTCACAGCCCGACGGACCCGATCATGGCCCTTCGCCCCCTCCCCCAGCGAACAGGTCAGCCCATGAGCAACGGTAAAAAAATCGATGTTGCTGTGGTGGGTGAAATCTACATCGACCACGTCTTTACCGGCTTCCACCGCTGGCCCGCGCCCGGCGAGGAGGTCACGACGGACGCCTATGCCCGCGAAGTCGGCGGCGGCGCCGCGACAACCGCCTGCGGCCTGGCGCGTCTGGGCCGCAAGGTCAATCTGATCGGTCTGATCGGCGACAGCGACGCTGCCTGGATCGGTCAGCGTCTCTCCGGTTTCGGTGTCGGTCTCGACGGCCTGCGTCTGACGCCTCAGGGTGCGACGGGCGTTACGGTCAGTGTGTCGACGCAGGGAGATCGCTCGTTTTTTACCCATGTCGGGGTCAATAAGGACCTATCGGGGGTGCTGATTGCCGAGGAAACTCTGTCGCACCTTACCTGCGCCCGACATGTGCATTTTGCCTTACCGCTAGAGCGCCATGTGGCCCGGGAACTCCTACCACGCCTGAAGGCGGCAGGGGTTACGACGTCGATTGATGTCGGTTTCCAGCCACAATGGCTGAACGAAGCCGCCAATAGCCTGACCCTGGCCGAAGTCGACCATTTTCTCCCTAACGAGAAGGAAGTCGAACTGTGGTGCGGTTCGACGCATGAAGACGCCTTCTTCGCCAAAGCCGCCGCCGCAGGCTTTACCGCTCCCATGTTCAAGTGCGGGCCGCGCGGCGCCATCACTACCATAGACGGTATCCGCTATGTCGGCGAACCGCCCAAGGTGGTCGCCGTCGATACGACGGGCGCAGGCGACGCCTTCGATGCCGGTTTCATAGACGCACTGCTTGATCATGAGCCACCCACCGCGCGATTGCATCGCGCCTGTATCGTCGGCGCTCTGTCGACGCGCGCCGCCGGCGCCCTGGGCGCCCTGCCCGACACTAAAGAACTCAGGAGTATTCTATGACCGCGTCCATTAAGGTTTCGCTCATCGGCGGCGGTGGCATTCGAACGCCACTGGTGATCTATGGCATGAATACCATCGCACAAAACCTCGGCATCGGCGAGATGGTGCTCTACGATCCTGACAGCGACCGAGTCAGGTTGATGGCGGAGCTCGGACGCGCGATCGTCGCCCGCGAGGGTGGCTCTCTCAAAATCACCGTGGCGGATCGCATCGAGGACGCGATCGACGGCTGTAGCTTCATTATGAACTCTATTCGGGTCGGCGGTATCCGGTCGCGCGCGGCTGACGAACTGGCCAGTATAAAGAATGGCTATACCGGACAGGAAACCACGGGGCCGGCCGGGGCTGCCATGGCCTTGCGCACCGTTCCCATCGTGCTCGAACAGGCGCGTCTGGTCGAACAGCGCAATCCCGCAGCCTGGATCGTTTCCTTTACCAATCCCGCCGGTCTGGTCACCCAGGCGATTTCCACCCATACTCGCGCCAAGATCGTCGGCATCTGCGATACGCCGACTGAGTTGATCCACAACCTGACCCACGCCCTTGGCGCCGACGCCGCGGATGTACATTGCGAATATGTCGGCCTCAATCATCTCGGCTGGATTCGCAAGGTCACTCTCAAGGGCGAAGACATCACCCAACGCGTGCTTAACGACGATGCCTTGCTGGCCAAGGCCTATTCGGTGCCCCTGTTCGATCCGGCGATGATCCGCGAACTCGGCCTGATACCAACCGAATATCTCTATTTCTATTATTGCCGTCGCAAGGCCCTGGACAATCAGCGCACTCACGGCGGCAGCCGTGGGGCCGAAGTCGAAAAGCTCAATGACGAGTTGCTGAAGACGCTGGACGGCCATCTACGTGCGGGCGAAGGTCTGAAGGCGGTAGAGGCATATGCCGCTTATCTCAATCGTCGTTCCGGGTCCTATATGCGGCTGGAAGGGAATGGCGGCTCTGCCTTCGATGCCGATGCCACCTTCAATATCGATCCTTTCCGCGTTGCCAGCGGCTATCATGTCATCGCCATGGATGTCATCAAGGCGCTGAGCTCCGATACCCCCTCTCGCATCATCGTCAATACGCGCAACAATGGGACCCTTGTCGATCTAGCTGACGAAGACATTATCGAGACCGCCTGCCAGATAAGCCGCGCCGGTATCAGTCCCGAACCCCTCGGCCATTTGCCGGATGAGACGCGCGGGCTGGTCACGGCTATCAAGGCCTATGAGCGCGCTGCCATCAAGGCTGCCATGACGGCGCCGGCCGAACCAACTCACCCGCTGGCACGCCTAACAGCCCGTAAAGCCTTCCTGCTGCACCCCGCGATTCTCGATTGGGAAGCGTCGGATCCCTTGCTCCGCGATCTACTCGATCCAACCTGCATGCATTGTTAAAAGACTTTCGGTCGTTGCCGAAATGCAACGTTCATACCCACCCGACGGCGCCCTGGTTCAGACCAGGGCGCCGTTTTTCATTTCGATGTCAAAGAGAGGAAAACCGTCAATAAGATACTGAAATATTTAACTTTCAATCAGAGTAACGCCCACAATCCTTAGGCGTATATGCTCTTTGCGAGCGGGAATAATTTTCCCTAAACCCCAATTTTGACACGTTATGAAAAATTGATGTCATTAATTGACATAATGAAATATTTTTTCTAAATTCATGACAGATCCATTTCGATGCCCGTATACCAGCTTTTTAAATAGGCTTAAAAAATGGGTTGCAATACAAATAGTTAAGGCAAATGGCTTGCTGCGTCGCGCAGGGAATCCGGGACGCGCAATACTCAGAACTAACGGCAACAAAAGGGAACGAGAATCATGACGCGCGGCAAGCGATTTCGGACACTTCTAAGCGCGACGGCGCTGTCCACTCTGGGTATGGGACTTTTGGCGACGACCGCATTAGCGGGCGACATTTCCGGGTCGGTTATCGATGCCGCGACGAAAAAGCCGATTGCAGGCGCGAACATCGCCATTACAGGTACCGCGTTTACCGCGACGACGGATGCGAGCGGTGCCTATGTCCTGAAGGACGTACCAGCCGGCCAGTACAAGATCGAAGCCAACGCGGCGGATTACCAAATCGGCGTTGCGACCCAAGTCGTACCGGCAAGCGGTGATGCGACGTTGAATTTCAGTGGTTACAAGGCCGACAGCACTCAGGTCGTTATCGTCGCCAACCGTTTTTCAGCGAAGACCATGCAAATCAAGTCGGACAACTCGATTTCGGTTCTCTCGGCCGCTGATCTGCAACACACCGCCGTACACAATGCCGCTGAAGTTCTGGGCCTGATGCCATCGGTCAACGTGATGATGACCGGCAACTCCTTCATCGGCGGGATTGACGGCGCGTCACGCGGCGAAGGCCAATATGTGTCGATCCGCTCGATGAATTCCGAGTACAATGTCAACCTGATCAACGGCGTCGAAGTGGCAACGGCGCAACCGTATTCGCGCGGTGTGCAGTTGAACCTGATCCCGCCGGGCGGCCTGCAAACCGTTGTGCTCAATAAGTCATCGATGGCCAATATGGACGGCGACGCGATCGGCGGAACCATTGACTTCCGGACACCAACGGCCTTCGATTACCACGGTAAGCAAAGCGGCTCAGTTTCGGTCAGCGGCAATTACGAGAGCCAGGCCCATGATCTGCACGCAAAAGGGGACGGCTACGCCGCCGCCGCCGATTTCCAGCGCAAATTCGGCGCGGATGAAAACTTCGGCGTCTATGCCAGCGCCTATTACAGCCTGCGCAATTACGCCAATTCTGAATTTGGCGGCGTGATGGAAGCCTCCGGCGGGGACCGAGCCTATGATTATGCCTATGTGGACGCGAACGGTAATATTCCTGCCGGCATGGATGCGACCAAAGACCTGCAATTGACGGGCTTTAACGTCGGCGTCTCCAGCGGCCGCACAGAATTGGTCGGCGGCACCCTGTCGCTTGACTGGCGTCCGGATATCGACACCACCTATTATGTGCACGGCACCTTCGCCCATGATCAGACAACGCAGAATTCCAGCCTGAATCAGGTCGTCGGTGAGCAGAACATCAATCAATTGGGCGTATCACCTTTCAACACAGACGGCTCACTGAAGGCGAACTATATCGCCGTCGGCTCCGGCAGCAGCACCATCTACCAGACAAAGATTCCGGCTGTTTCCAATCGTTTATGGTACGAAACCAATCCGGAACGCGCCAGCTTGAGCACCCTGTCCATCGGCATGCGCAAGCAATTGGGCGCCTGGCATATCGAACCCAGCATCTTCTATTCCTATGGCCGTAACGACCGTCCGAACCACATGGAATTGTGGACAACCTCTATCCCGGTCGGCGGCACCATCAGCGGCGCCGCCCCCTTTGGAGGAACGTCCCTGGTTACCTATGGTTCCGACAATTTTGCCGTACCTCATCTGACACCGGGCATGGAATATACGGCTCTCAACCCCGGCACCATGCCTGCGCCGTGCTGTTATGAGCTGACCTCCGGTCTCAGTGATCAGACCAAGGAAGGCGCACGGATCGATGTGAGCTACGACTTCGACCGGACGTGGCTGCAATCGATCTCGTTCGGCGCGAAGTATGTGGGCAGCAAGCGCGACGTCTCCAATCGCGACTGGACCGTTTCCGAGCCCAATCCGGCCGCCAGCCTGGGTCAAGACACCGAGATCCTGAAGGGTTACTATCCAGGCTTCCCCGGCAAGTTCGCTTATCTGGTCCCGGAAGTGAACCACTCCGTATTGCGCAATCGCTTCAACACCTTGACCAACACTCAGGCGCTTCGCGATGCGGCCAGCGACATCTGCACCTCCGGCAGCACAGCCCTGGGCGTCTACATCAATAACAATTGTAACACCCTGAGCGGCACGGAAGATGTCTCGTCGGCCTACGTCATGGCCAAGTTCGCACATGACGATATAGAGATCGTTCCGGGCCTGCGATATGAATCGACGGACATCAAGAACACCTATTTTGTTCGCAATTTTGCCACGGATTCCCAGGGCAACACGACTGAGAATACAAGCACTGACGGCTTCCAGTCGAACACGGCGCATTTCTCTAAAGTCCTGCCCAGCATCTTCATCAACTATCGTCCAGCCTCCGGCGCTGTTTATCGTGCGTCGATCTGGACCTCCTATACCCGTCCCCCGCTGTTCCAACTGGGCGGCTCGTCCAGCACCACCTTTGATGCCTCGACCAACACCACAACGGTGGTCAAGGGCAATCCTGACCTGAAAGCGATCGATGCCGTCAACTTCGATGCCAGCGGCACCTGGCGTAACAACACAGGTGGGTATCTGAGCCTCGGCCTGTTCTACAAGAAGCTGCAGCACTACATCTATGACAGCGGCTCCGGCTATGTCGCCAACAGCGACACCAGCACCTCAGGTGCCACTTTGATTTCACAACCGCGCAACGGCGGTAACGCCACCGTTAGCGGCATCGAAATCGATGCTCAACAAAAGCTCGACACCCTGCCCGCGCCGCTCGACGGCTTCTCTCTGGGCGGCAACCTAACACTGCAGAACTCCAAGGCCGATATCGGCACCAGTTGGGGCCATAAGGAGCGTATGCAAAACGCGCCTAACATTACCGGCAATTTCGGCGTCTACTATGCCAAAAACGCCCTGTCGGTCGACGTGACCTATCACTATTCAGGCGAATACATCTCCAATTACGATATGCTGGGCAAGGGTGCGACCTACGACGATCTGTGGGTACGCCCGGTTCAAACCCTCAACCTCCATGCGGGCTATGATTTCGGCAAGGTCAAACTCGATATGTCGGTCGCCAACCTGCTCAAGGACTATTCTTACTGGTCGCATATCGGCCACCACTCGCTGGCGATCTCCGACATTATCCAGTCGGGCCGCACAGCCCTGGTTACTTTAAAGTACGACTTCTAAAGATCACCCCCTGAACGGCCCTGACTGAATAGCTTTGGTCGGGGCCGCTTTTTTTGGGCGACAGTTTGTAGGGGGCAACATGCCCCTCACATTCGTCCCTTGATCTGGCCCGTGCGTTTGGTGACCGTATAATCGTTTGTTGCACGATCACCCGCATCTCTTGACCTTGTGCGTTTCCCGGAGTTTCACATGTTTTCCCGTCGCACAATGCTTGCCTCAATGGCTGCCAGTGGTTTGGTTTCCGGCCTCGGCGCGAGGAACGCCGTCGCCCAGCCGGCGGCAACGCCGCGACGGGGCAGTTTTGTTGATCCGATGATCGGGACCGGCGGTCACGGCCACGTCTATCCCGGCCCCAGTCGCCCATTCGGCATGATCCAACTGAGTCCTGACACCGACAATGCACGTTGGGACGCGTGTTCGGGCTATTACATCGCCGACGAGACCCTGCTCGGCTTTTCTCATACGCATCTGTCGGGAACCGGGGCCATAGATTTAATGGATCTGCTGGTCGTACCTCGCGTCGGCGAGGTACGACTGTCGGCCGGTACGCTGACGCATCCGGAGGGCAGTTATCGCACCCGGATGAGCCATGAACACGAGGAGGCCGTCCCGGGCTATTACAGCGTCGTTCTGCCGGAACATGGTATCCGCGCGGAATTGACAGCCACCACTTTAGCCGGCCTTCATCGTTACACCTTTTCGGCCGGTCAGGATGTCCATATCCTGCTCGACTGGCAGCACGGCGCCAGGGATGACGACTTCACCCGGTCGGCCGTCTATATGGCGCATATCGAACAGCGTGGCCCTGATACGCTCGTCGGCACGCGAATGGTCGGCGCCTGGGCCGATGGGCGTATCATCCACTTTGCCTTGAAAGTCTCCAGACCGTTTACTGGCTTGCAGCTGTATAGCAACGATCAGCCCGTGACCGGAGCGAATCGCGTCGACGGTGATGTGCTGAAGGCGGCATTGCACTACGGCACGACGCTTAATGAGCCTCTGATGATCAAGGTCGCGGTGTCGGCGGTCGATATCGACGGCGCGCTCAACAATCTTGAAACGGATCTGCCCGGCTGGGATTTCGAAGGCGTGCGCCGCGACGCCACGGCCGCCTGGGAAACGGAACTCAGCCGTATCCATGTGACCACGCCGTCCGACGCGGACCGCAAGACCTTTTATACGTCGCTTTATCACGCCCATCTCGCGCCGACCCTGTTCACGGACGCCGATGGCCGGTACCGCGGCATGGATTCCGCCGTGCATACCGCCATGCCCGGCTATAAAAACTACAGCACTTACAGCCTCTGGGATGTTTATCGCACCTGGTACCCGCTGATGACGCTGATTGCGCCTGATCGGGCTGCTGCCTTTGCCCAGAACCTGATAGACCAGGGAGCGGAAAGTCCTTACGGACCAGTGATCTGGCCTCTGCAAGGCCGCGAAACCCACTGCATGATCGGTTGGCACAGCGACTCCATCATCGCCGAAGCCTTAAGCAAACACCTTACGGGTGTCGATGCCAAAAAGGCGTGGGCCGTCTATAAAAAGCTAGCCTTTGAGACCGAGAGCTTGTCGCTAAACGACTATCGCAGCCTGGGCTATGTTTCGGCGGACAAATCCGATCAATCGGTCAGCCGGACATTAGAATATTGCCATGACGACTGGTCGATGGCTCGGATCGCCGAACTGGCCGGTGACAGCGATAGCGCCGCCCGGCTGCGTGCTCGATCGAAAAACTATAAGAATGTGATGGATATGAAGAGCCAGTTCGCGCGTCCGCGCCTGGCTGACGGCTCATGGGCCGAACCATTCGTACCGAATGCCATGGGGCATAATTCGCTGAAATGGTGGGACTTCACCGAAAGCAATTCGTGGCAGGCCACCTTCCTCAACCAGCACGACATTTATAACTTTATCGCTCTGTTCGGCGGAGACGCTGGCTTTGAGGCCAAGCTCGACGCCCTGTTCACCGCGCCGTCTGATCTGCCGCCCGATGCGCCGCCCGATATGAGCGGCCTGATCGGTCAATATGTCCATGGCAATGAACCGTCGCACCATATCGCTTATCTTTACGCCTACTGCGGCGCTCATCACAAAACCCAGGCGCGCGTGCGCATGTTGTTGAAAACACAGTATCGCCCACTGCCGGACGGACTGTCCGGTAACGAAGACTGCGGTCAGATGAGTGCCTGGTATATCATGTCGGCCCTGGGCTTTTATCCCGTCGATCCGGTCAGCCTTGTCTATGTCTTCGGATCGCCCCTATTCTCCAAGGTGGAAATTCCACTGGCGGACGGTAAAATGCTGCACATTCTGGCGCCCAAGGTCAACGACAGCAATATCTATATCCAGAGCATCACCTGGAACGGCCGCCTCTACAGCAAGAGTTGGATATCGCACCACGACCTGATCAAGGGCGGTGAGCTTGTCTTCAACATGGGCCCAGCGCCCAATCTTTCCTTCGGCGCGGCTCCGGCAGATCGCCCCCCCTCCTTCGTGACCTTGTAGGCAGCGGGCGGCTGGACACTTTTCTACCTCCCATGGCACGAACCCAAAGGCAGATGAGATTAACGGCTGCAGGAAATTTAGAATGGCATCGAAAAATTTACCGACGCTCCGAGTACTTAACTGGGCAGCGCTGACAAACAACGGTCCTTTTGCTTAGACCATTGAACTCCCGCTGATCCCGACGACGAAATCGCCTTGTTCCGATTTGGAATGATGGATCGCGGTAAGGTTGCTTTTTGTGTAAAGGATATCTTCACCGTATTGGATGAGCCTGTTTTCTGGCTGTTTTCGGTGATTCGGTCCTGCTCTTGCCTATTAGCGCCGCTTTATAACGAGCAAGCTCCCTCACCGTATCCGCATCAGCCCAATGCCGTTTCCGATTATCTAACGCATGGACAGGGCACATTTAAGCGCGCTTCCAAGGAGTTTTTGATGCTTTCCAAATTCGCTTCCCTCAAGATTGGCGCAAAGATTATTTCGCTCATCCTGTTTGTCATTCTGATTGGCTCTGGCGTTTCGATTTACATAGCCTCAAGTCTGAAGACGATAGATACGGCCTATAGCAATCTGATAGATGAGCAGGCGAAGGCAGTCAGTACGGTAAAGGTGCTTGATGGGCAGACATCGGACATTGCCTATTTTCTATATCGGATGATCGCTGAATCCGATCAGGCCAGCATGCAGGCAACCAAAGGGGATCTTGATCAAGCTTTCAAGGCGGCTAACAACAGCCTCGATGACCTGAAAACACTGGCGCCCGATCACGCAGCCGATATCGAGGCGCTAAGGCAAAAGCTTAATGGGACCATGAAAGACGCCGCCGATCGTGTGAGCACAGCGACCTTGGCTAACGATAATCAAAAGAGCATGAGCCTTGCGGCTTCTGAATTTGGCCCCGCTTATAACGCCACTCAGAAGCAGACGGATGTTCTTGTCACCGCCATGCAGGCGGCCCTCGATGCAGGCAATACGGCCACTACGGCCCTCACTAATTCGACAATCATGATCGCCTATATCGCCATCGCTGTGGGTGCGCTTATCTCGATTGGGCTTGCGCTCTTCCTGACAAACCGACAGTTGGTGAGACCTGTTGTTTCCCTGACAACGGCTATGGAAGCCGTCGCACGGGGTGAGGACAACGTGACGGTGCCCGGTGCCGAGCGTAAGGACGAAATTGGCGCTATGTCGCGGGCTTTTGAGAACAACGCGAAACGGGTGGCTGATCTGGCCATGCGCCAACGCGAACAGGAGGCCATTGCCTTGCGTCAACGCAAGGACGATATGCTGAAAATGGCCGACGATTTTGAACGCTCGGTTGGCGGCATTGTCACCCTGGTATCGTCGGCGGCAACAGAAATGCAGGCCGCCGCCGCGCAACTGACCTCTACGGCGCAGGAAGCCTCCGCCCAATCGGTCGCCGTGTCCGCCGCTGCCGAAGAAGCGGGAACCAATGTGACCTCGGTGGCCGGATCGGCGGAAGAACTGGGCGCGTCGGTATCTGAAATCGGCCGTCAGGTCGAGACATCGGCGCAGATATCTGCATCAGCTGTCAATGAGGCCCGCCAGGCCATGCAGGTGGTGTCGGAACTCAACGACGTTGCCAGCAGCATCACAGGCGTTGTCGACATGATTTCGGGCCTTGCCAGCCAGACAAATCTTCTGGCACTGAATGCAACGATTGAATCGGCCAGAGCCGGAGAGGCGGGCAAGGGCTTCGCGGTTGTCGCTTCTGAAGTAAAGGCGCTGGCCGGACAGACGGCCAAGGCGACGACGGAAATTTCTGCCAAGATCGAACAGATTCAGGAAGCGACCGTACGCGCGGTCGGCGTGATCCAGGGGATCACGGGTACCATCCAGGAGATCAACAGCGCTTCAACCGCGATCGCCTCAGCAGTAGAACAACAAAATGCAGCGACACAGGAAATCGTGCAGGCGGTAAACCAGGCGTCTGTTGGTACGAGCGAAGTCACCGCGAACATAACCGGGGTGGCCCAAGCGGCCGAGCAGACCGGGGCTGCGGCATCGCAGGTTCTAAGCTCATCGGGCGAACTGGCGGAACAAGCCGAAAAACTGCGCTATGAAATGGATACGTTCCTCGCCACCGTAAGAGCGGCCTGATAGAACGGCAGTCCCTAGACCGGCCGCCGCCGGTCTACGGACTGCCCAGACTGATGCGGCAGTTGAGGCCTAGCACCAGCGCATTGTGCAAAGCGAGATCGCCCGACGGATGCACGATATATTGCACATCCGGCTGGAGCACGACGCCAGGCTTGACCTCATAGGCATAAGTGATCTCAAGGCTGGTTTCGCGAGTGGCCATTTCATGAGTGGCGCGATAAGCCCGGCTAAATCCAACGCTGGCTATGGCCACGCCGATCGTGTCCTGGTCCCGTCCATGCAAGGGGCCATTGTATATCAAGCCGCCGCCAAGATAATCGCCGACCGAAAAAAGCTTGTCGTCTGCCACCCCGGCCCGAAGCCAGCCGCGCAACCCCACATCCTCTTCTTCGCCCTTTGGTATAAGCGTCACCAGGACTTGACCATAGGTTCCCGAGGGGCGTCGAGTCTGACCGGATTCGTCGATCATGTCTGCGGCGACCGTATTTTCCCAATGACCGATCTTCACGTAACCGCCCTTGAAATCGGATTCGACTTCAAATTGATATTGCAGACCTTCACTGCGTCGTAATTTCACGGCCACGAAAGATCCCGGACGATCCGGATCGCCACCGACTGCATCGAATACACCAAGCCGCAGTCGAAGGGTCTCGCTAACGTGCCATTCCTCGATAAGACCCAAGGCCGGCAGAGGTTTAGCTGAGGCGCCGGATTGTGCAAAATCGTAGCCAAAGCCATGCGACGCATTGAGAAACAGCGCGCCCGCGTCCTGGACATCGAAAACATCATTAAGGTTGATAAGGCCCACCGTAGTGGTTAATTGGTCCGCCAGCGCCGATTTGCGCAGCCATAACTCCCCCAGATGAGTCCCGGTCAAAAGATCTATATTGGACACCATCTGGAGGTCGCCTGAATAGTTGCCGGAGAAACCCCGTCCTTGAACGGCCTGAAGGTCGCCGTACGCACTCCAACCATTCTCACCTGTCCAGGTCGAGGTCAGTTCCAGATCTGACAGCAAAGCTGTACCCGTTTTGACCCCGCCGCCGACATTATCCAGAAGATGCCCTGTCCAGATGGCACCGAAGGCCAACGCAGGTGGAGTCGGTTCGGCCGCGTGACTTGAGACCGGTACGGTGAGGCCATAAATGACGGTAGCGATACTAAAAGCTCGACCCAAACATGACACCACGCGCACACATACTCTCCCTATATTTCGGAAGAGTCTAACCTAAAATAACTTTGTTATCGTAAACCGACGCGGTTAACGCCATATTACAGTCGTTTGACGGCATTCCCCTTGCATTGCTGTGATGCGAAGGTGCAAACTGTCTCAAAATCGATCTGCATCGGCGTGGAGCGACATTATGAAATTTGTCTGGGCTATACCCGCGGCACTGCTGATTGTGGCCGCCCAAGCCGGAATCGTGGGGGCCGCCGGAATCGATCAAAGCCGCACGTTTGCGCAGTGCCTCAGCGAGGCGCAATGGCCGGCGCGCGCCTCTTCCGCCTATAAAGACGCCGGCGCGACCCGCAAGCAGCAGATATTGAACGCCTATAACGCCGACATCTCTGCGGGCCGTACCCTGTGCAAACGTCTGAACACGGATGCACCAGGCGCCGTTACCGATGCCCATGCCTTTCTGAATACACAGGTCAAGCGCTATGGCCACGCGGCAGACAGTCACGTCGAACGCATGACGCAGCTATTCAACGCGCTTTCGACGCCTCACCCTTAAACCGCACCGACCGTCCCTGTCACCGGTATCTGAATGGACAATTCTAAGGGAGGTGGCCAATCCTACGAGGAGTTGGCGCACACGACAGCAGACTAGGCCGCTCTTACGTTTTGCAAAAATGTCTCGACGTCCGTTCTAAGCCGTTCAGCCTGTTGAGACAGTTCAGACGATGCGGACAATACCTGGTTTGCGGCCACGCCCGTGTCTTCGGCAGCCCGCGACACATCACCCATATTAGATGTTACTTCGGTTGTGCCCCGTGACGCTTCGGAAACTGAATTCACAATCGCAAGTGTCGCTGCTCCTTGTTGCTCGACAGCGGCAGATATCGAGGAGGCAGCGTCGTCGATCCGGCGAATTGTCTGGGAGATACTGCCTATTGCGGACACAGCGCTCTCGGTTGACGCCTGGATCGCGACGATCTTCGAGGAGATTTCCGTCGTGGCCTTGGCAGTCAGGCTAGCCAGTGCTTTGACCTCCGAGGCAACGACGGCGAACCCTCGCCCCGCCTCTCCTGCACGTGCAGCTTCGATAGTCGCATTTAAAGCCAGCAAATTCGTCTGGCTGGCCAGACCGGTGATGAGTTCAACCACTTCCCCGATGCTACCGGCGACTGTACTCAATTGGGCCACAATGTCCGCTGTCGCCTCGGCTTCCTTGACTGCATTTTTGGACATGATAGCAGAGTGTTCAACCTGGCGTCCGATTTCGGAAACGGAGCTCCCGAGTTCTTCGGCAGAACCTGCGACGGAAGACACGTGGTGCCCGGCCTTCGCCGAGGCTTCCGATACCACGACTGACTGCTGAGAGGTTTGTTTAGCGGAGTTTGCGAGTTGACGGGCGGTAACTTCGAGCTCGGTTGCCGCCCCGGATACCATTTGTGTCGTTGCTGACATTTCCCGATCAAAGGCCGCCGTTAGAGCACTCAGCGCATCAGCACGCTTTGCCGCCTTTTCGGCGGCTATCGTAAACTCGTGAATATCGACAAGAGACCCACAGGCGCGGATCGCTTTGCCATGCTGGTCATGAACCACTCCGCCGGTCGCGCGAAACCAGCGATAGTTCCCGTCCGCCGTCTTAAGCCTGTAGCTGACGTCATATAGTGACTTTTGCGATGTCTTTTTAAGCGCATTGCCAAACGCGGCAAACGTCGGTGCGACATCGTCAGGATGCAATTTGTCCGACCACGATTGACAAACGTTCGGGAAATCCGTCTCATTTCGATAACCCAGCAAACGACGAAATTCGTTCGTCCAGGTCCATTGGCTTTTTGGATGCAGGGCGTCTTCATTGACGAGAATGGCATCCCACAGACCTACTCCGCAGTAATTGCCCAAAACCTCGATCAACTCGTCACTCTTGCCTTTCGAACGGCTAAACATCGTCCCTCCACTCCTGCAGATACAATTTTATACAAGCAGGGTAGATGTCCTGCCTTTGAAGCCAAGAGGAACATAGTTACGGTTAATCGCAGACTAATAGGGAACTACAAATATTTGCCATCGATGGGTGAGCGTCAGGGTTGGACGACGAAGGAACCCATATCGCTCGACAACCACGGCAGTCGGATATTAGTCGCCCCCTTTGCTCTTGGCCTCATTTATGTTAGCGTTATCATGGCTGACACATAGTCCTGTGGCTGTAGGGGCCGTCTTCGGCGTTGATTTTTCGGAGCTCATTTACCCCCAAGAATCGCCCCTGCGCGGCAATGGTTTTCACCGTCGGCCGTTTATAACCAAATAAAATAATAGGAAACGCCATGATCTTGACTCCCAGGATGACAACGCACCCACTCCTCAAAACCGTAAGTACGGCAACCGCCGCGCTGGTCATCGCCCTGACATGCACTTTCGCCTCTTCGGCGAGCGCAGCAGATGACAAGATGACGCCGATCGCCATTCCAGCGCAACCGGATGCCATTGTGCTCGATACGGGCCCGCTACCTGGGGCAACTGCCAAGGAGGCGTGGCACAGCCAGTATGGCAGCGTCTTCGCCCGCAACGTAACGGTTGCCACCCTTACCCCATTCCTGCCCGATCCGGCCAAAGCAACCGGTGCCGCCGTCATCGTTGCGCCCGGCGGTGGCTTCATGACACTTTCAATGGAAAACGAAGGTTGGGATGTCGCCCGCGCGCTGGCGGCCAAGGGGGTTGCGGCCTTCGTGTTGAAATACCGCCTCAATCCGACCCCGGAAGATATGGCTGGGTTTGAGCGATCAATGACAGCCATGTTTTCAGGCGCGGCGCGGCCACGACCGGCAATGCAAGATCCTTCGGTCGCTCTGGCGCCTCAGATTGCCGATGCACGCGCCGCATTCGCCCTCGTTCGCGCCCGTTCCAAGGCATGGCACGTGGACTCAGATCGTATCGGAATGGTCGGCTTTTCCGCCGGGGCCATGCTCACCCTGTCAACGGCGCTCTATGGTCAGGATGCAAAGCCCGCCTTTATTGGTGACATCTATGGCCCTCTGACAGCCGTAAATGTGCCGGCCGATGCGCCGCCCCTATTCATTGCGCTGGCCAGTGACGATCCTTTCTTCGCCAACAACGGGTTCGGCCTTATCGACAGTTGGCGCGGCGCGAAGCGCCCGGTGGAGTTTCACCTCTATGAACAGGGTGGACACGGGTTCGGCATGTATCAAAAAGAAACCACGAGCACCGGCTGGTTCGATGCCTTCACGCGCTGGATGGGCATGCATGGCTTCCTGAAACCTAAAGCCTAAGGCGGAGCGGGTTTTTTTTTGGCGGGTCGTGATAAGCCACGACCCGCACTGTCAGAAACCCCGATATCCTGTTTAGAGTCGCTCTCTGGATTATGGTTCCAGCGATACGACCGTCACGGACGCTGGCGGCAGGGTGAGCACAACGGCACCATTCTTCAATTTGCCGCTAATTGGCTTGGGCGTGACCACGTCAGGATGTTCAAACGTATTTATGCTGTCGACCTTGGGCGCGCTCAGGGTCTGGCCGGTCGCCGACTTCGCCTTGAAACCTAGGGCGGCGGCATCAACCACAAGCGATGCATTCGGGTCCAGGTTGGTCAGGGACAGCCATATCTTGCCATCCACACCCTTTGCCGCGATGGCGTCCAGGCGCGGCAAGGTCGTGTCGCCATGAACATAACTGTTCGCATCATAGGTCACAGGGATAAAGGTTGCCCCTTGGAAGGGGACATACATCTTGAAGACATGATAGGTTGGCGTCAGCACCATTTTCGGCCCGTCCGTCAGGATCATGGCCTGCAGCACATTGATCATCTGGGCGATGTTTGCCATGCGCACACGATCGGCGCGCCTGGAAAAGATGTTGATGTTAAGCGCAGCGATAATGGCATCGCGCTGTGAGTTTTCCTGCATCAGGAAGGCTGGATTGCTGCCTGGCGTCGGCGCCAGCCATGCGCCCCATTCGTCCACGACCAGTGCAATTTTCTTATCCGGATCGTACTTATCCATGACGGCGGATTGCTTGTCGATCAGCGGCCCCATCTTGAGCGTTTCTTTCAACACATGGGCATAGGCCGATTCATCAAAGCCAGTCCCCGGCATATGCGGTGGCCAGCCGTCGTAAACCGTGTAGGAATGCAGTGACAGGCCTTGTATATCGAACGACCAGCCACGGCGTTCCTTCCAGGTCTTCATGACCGCTTCAGTCCACGCCGTATCTTCGGTTCCAGGCCCTACGGCGATTTTCAAGGTCGGTTGTTTAGAGTTGTAGCTGCCGACAAAACGGGCGTAGCGGCGCAGTTCGGCCGTATATTCGTCCGGCGTCATAAGACCGCCGCAGTCCCAGCTTTCATTGCCAATGCCCATCATGGCCACGCGATAAGGCGCCGGATGGCCGTTGGCTGCGCGTTCCTGGGCCAAGGTTGTTGGCTGGTCCGCCGTCATGTACTCCATCCAGTCCTGCGCCTCGGCGACGGTGCCTGCACCCACATCAAGCGAAACATAGGCTTCCGAGCCTATCTGGGCGATGAAGTCCATATATTCGTCCGTGCCGAAGGCGTTGGAATCGACCACATTGCCCCAGGCCGTATTGACCCGTGTCGTTCGCTTTGCACCGACGCCATCGCGCCAGTGATAGCTGTCGGCGTAGCAACCGCCCGGCCAGCGCACATTCGGCACCTTGATCGCCTTAAGCGCCGCCACCACGTCGTTGCGGATACCGCGTGTATTGGGGATGCTTGAGTCCTTGCCGACCCAGATACCGTCATAGATGCCGTGACCAAGCTGTTCGGCAAACTGGCCGAAAATATGCCGGTCTATTGTCGCACCCGGCTTTGCGGTGTCCACTGTAAGCTCAATCGTCTTATCCGCGGGTGCCGCCCCAGCCGGTATGGCAAAGGCGGTTGCCAGCACGCAGAGGCTGGCGGTCATCAAAAGGCGCATGAAGTAAATCCCTGTCTGGTTGATCTCAGTCAATTAAAATGTGTGCTGTTCCATCCGGCTTTCGTCCTAGGTGGCTATCGGATCAGTGCGGCGTCGCCCCATGTCACTGCCGTCGGCTGCACGGTATCGGCACCACCCCCGCGGGCAACCAGCTCCAAGATCTTGATCCCTTGAATATCAGCAGCCAGGTGCTCAGGCGCCTGTCCGAAACGCATGGGCTTGGATGCCTTCAGAAGTTTCCCGTCGCCATAGATATAGAAGGTGACTGGCTGAGAGGGATTTAAGGTCGAATCGTCAACTCCGACGCTGGTTTCGAACCGTCGCTCATCGGTGATACGGACCTCAAGGCGAGACCCCGCCAGAATGCCGATACCATTTTCGAATACATGTCCGGCGACTTGGAGAGTCCGGCCATAGGGTGTGGTGTCGGCCTGAGCGCCGCCCCAACCGGCATACATAGGCAGATCGCCCCGCCCCTGGGTACCGCCCCACGGACTGACCATACGGTGAATGAACGGATCGGCCTGTGGTACGATAACACCATCAACAGCCGGGTTTACACGTCCCGGCAATTCAGACAGGTAGGCCCCGCCAGCCAGGATATGCTTGCCCTGAGCATCGAAAATGAGCGTCTGGTGCGGTTCGACCCGCAGCTTTACCTCGCCCTTGAAATCAGGAAGCGGGGCCTTGGTCCACAAATCCTTGAGCCGGATGTCGCCGTCGGCCGCGTATTTCAGGTGCGCGGCAGTCAGATTGACATCGCGGGCGACATCGCCTCTATTGAATATCGCCACGGCCTTGTGCGCCGGATCCGTCCCCAGTGTCTTGACGAAAATCTGCACATCGTCGGTGTCATAGGCCAGAACAGCCTGGTTGCCGGCGGGATCCTGGTCGATGGCGATGATGTCGGTATTGCCGAAAATATCCATCAACTGCGGTGGCGCCTTGCGCAGATCATACCCGATTATCAAAGGCGCATTGATCATGGCCCAGAGCGCGAAATGGGATTTGGCTTCGGTCAGATGATGTTCGTCGAAATCGCCATGGCCAACGAACAACATGTCCGGATCGTTCCAGCTTCCCGGATGCGCATACAAGGCTCGGGTTGCGGCGCTGTCGAAATTAGTCAGCATGCGTGCCCAGGTCGGCGTCAGATCGTCGCTGGTCCGTGACAGATTGCCGACATTCTTGCCCCATGCCCGCACATCTGCCGATCCCCAGGCACATATGGAAAAGACAAAGTCGCCATCCGGATTGTCACGTTTCAGCGTGTCGGCGATCTCGGCATACAGCTTTTTGACCTCTGCCACGTCGGTACGATTTACCGATTGAAAATCGATCAGCGGCCCCAGGGCGCGATACTGACCGCTCTTCACCTTTTCCGACTCCGGTGTAAACGCCCGAACGCCACACCCATCCACCTTGATGAAGTCGAAGCCCCAGTCATCGAAGTAGAGCTTTATGTCCTGCGATATATGGCCATAGAGCCCAACCTCGCGCTCGGCGACCGAGCCTTCGGGCAGATTTGGTGTACCCGGCCCGCCATAGGCCTGCGAGCAAGAATTCCGGCCAAGATCGGAGTAGATTCCGGCCTTCAGGCCCATGGAATGGATTCGATCGGTGAATGGTTTGAAACTGGTTTCCTGCGCCCCCCCGACCTGGGCGGATGGGAATATCTGACTGCGGACCTGCATCCGGCCGTCCGTCTGCCGACGCTTTAGCCACCAACCGTCGTCAATATTGATATAACGATAGCCTTTAGCCGCCAACCCGCTTTCGACGATGGTATTGGCCGAGTCGAGGACGCGCGCTTCGTTGACATCCGTGCCGAAGGCGTTCCAGGAACTCCAGCCCATTGGCGGTGTGGCCGCACGGCCGGCTGTGTAGCCGCTCCACCGACCGGTTGGCGCCAGGGGATCGGATTTGGTCCCTTTTGCCTCGACAGACAGGGCCGACAGCGAAAAGGCAAGAGCGAGCACACAGCAAGAGCTTAGCAATGGCAGAGATTTCATAGGCACCACATTTCAAATTTTCGGAAACTTTAAAGCGAGTCACATCGGTCTCGATGGCGAGACAAGGCCTGCGGATGCTACCAGAGTACTGCGGCGCCTACGGGCATGACACCCCCGCCCCCATGACCATTGGCACATTGAAAATATATAAAACGGGCGATGAAAAATTCGCAAAACCCTTTGCTCGTATGAGAGCTCTTACGACTAGTCATATGTCCTACCTGTTTTTATATTTGTCCGACTATTGATAACGCTACCATGGATATATACGGCCTACAAGACTGATTTCGGACCTGCCCCCCTCATGGTCGGCCCACAGGGTAGACCGTCCCACTTATGAGTATTCCCGACGTTTCGTCTGAAATGACAACGTGCCGCCGGCTGTCACAAAACTGGAACATTTCGAGCCGATAGAGGACGTTATTCGTTCAGAGAGCGGCCTGTGGATCATGCGTATATTATTGGTGGAAGACGACCTGTTGCTTGGCCAGGCTTTGGAGACAGGCATCCAGCAGTTCGGATACACGGTTGACTGGGTTACCAGTGGCGAAAGCGCGCTTGAAGCCCTTGATCTCGTGCCGTTTTCGGCTGTGGCGCTCGATATCAACCTCCCCGACCTCTCCGGCTTTCGCGTCCTTAAACAAGTGCGACGCACCTCAAAAGTACCTGTCGTCATAATGACGGCGCGGGATGCGCTGGACGACCGGATCGAAGGGCTGGACCTCGGCGCCGATGACTATATCGTCAAGCCCTTCGACCTTAAGGAACTTCTCGCCCGCATGCGTGCCGTCGTGCGGCGTAGCCACGGCCGGGCCGAGGCCCGCCTGACCCACCGCGATATTGAACTCGACAGCAGTGCCCGCACGGTGAAGAAGGCGGGAGAATGGGTCCGGCTCACCGGGCGCGAATATCAGATTTTGGCCCTGCTCATGGAGCGCACGGGGCGGATCCTGAGCCGATCCGATATCGAAACTCGGATTTACGCCTGGGACAATGACACCGAAAGCAATACGGTAGAGGCGGCCATATATACCTTGCGCAAGAAGCTGGGACGCGACCTCGTCACAAATGTGCGTGGCGTCGGCTACGTTATTCAACCGTGATGGTCCGGTCGATCGGCAAGGCGCCCAGGCTATCGATGCAAATCATGAAAGGGGTCGGCGTCCTCGTAATGCTGGTCCTGCTGGCGGTCGGCACCCTGGCGTGGCTGACCGCCGATGACGAAATCGTTGAGATATACGATTCCCAGCTCGTCAATTCGGCGACGGTCCTGTGGTCCCTGACCCGCGACGGCGCGCCTCATTCCGCCGTCGCATTGGAAGAGAGCGGCCTGCCCCTGAATAAGGCCGATCGAAAGGCGCTGGACATCTATGCCAAATGGCGCAGCTTCAGAGTCTGGCGGGATAGCCGGTTGGTTCGACGCTCCGGCTATTTGCCCGCCCCCGCCGCCCAGCCCTTACCCGCGGGGTTCATAGACAGGCAGATCAACGGCATATACTGGCGCACCTATACCCTCTACGTCCCAGACGACAAGGTGATCATCGAAGTTTCAGAAATGGCCAGGGCGCGCAACGTCCTCATCGAAAGGGTCGTGCGCGACCTGCTCATTCCATTGCTTATTGCCTTGCCGTTGCTCATGCTGGCCATCTGGCTTGGCATAAAATGGGGATTGCGCGATCTCCAAGACTTTGCCCAGGCTGTCCGTTCGCGCTCGTCCCGGGATCTGTCGCCTATTCATTTCGTGAAAACGCCGGCCGAAATCATGCCTTTGGCGGCTTCGCTCAACAGCCTGCTCACCGATCTCGGTCGTTCGCTGGAACAGGAGCGGCGCTTTACAGACAATGCGGCCCACGAAATGCGCACCCCCCTGGCAACTTTGGGCGCCCAAGCCAATGTCATCCTGAACGCCCGCAACGCCACCGAAAGGACAACAGCGGCCATACAGTTGTCGAAAGGCGTCAAACGTGCCTCTCGCCTGCTCGATCAACTGCTCATCCTGGCGCGCATCCGCCATGCCCCAACGGCCAATATTCCATTCAATCTTTACGACCATGCCCGAGACGCGATCCGAGACATCTTCCCCCAAGCTGCAGAAAAGGGCATAGACCTGTCCCTGAGCGGCGACGAAGCGGCGATGTTAACGTCGAAACCGGCATTGCTGGCCATCCTGCTCAACAACCTGCTCGATAACGCCATCAAATATTCACCAGAAGGCAGCGCCGTTACACTGACCGTCTCGACAGGCAGCATAACCCTGTGCGATCAGGGACCGGGCATTCCTGAAGCCGAGCGGGACCTTGTCTTTACGCGCTTCTACCGCATCCCTGGCGCTACCCAGACCGGTAGCGGCCTCGGCCTGTCGATCGTCAAAAATATCGCTGAGTTGTTGACAGCTGACATATCGCTTGCCACTCCAGTCCATGGCGGCGGGCTGTGCGTCACGGTCGCGTTCAAACCTTAAGCGCACACGCTTCATTTTCCATTCAGTTTCGACTGCTAACGGAGGGCTACCTGCACAGGCCCACGCCGCCACCTCCGCACGCCTGTATATAAATTTATACACCGCTACAACTTCATGCGTTATTTGACGCGTGAAGCTTTTTTACTTTTATATACTTGAATATTAAAAGTAAAAACTTCCAAATTATTAATTAAAAACCAAACCGTCACACAACAATAACAGCACCGTCACAATCGATTGCTATTGCCCGCCGCAAGACACCGGCTGCCTCCTCCCCATTCGGGCGGACCAGGATGTCGTAACCAAGGGGCATTACACATGTACACGAACCTGCGTCACCGCACGCTGCGCACCGCTTTCCTAACCACCACCCTGCTCGCGACCGCCATGGGCGCACATGCCTACGCCCAGGAGGCCAAGCCTCAGGACAATACGGATGTTTCCGATGAACAGGTGAAGACCGTCATCATCCGGGCTGAACGGTCACGCGCCGCCGCGACGTCGCCCTCCAAAGCATCGCTCGATCAGGGCGAACCACAATCGATTGTTTCGCGTCCGTTCATCGAAACCTCCACTCCGGAAACCGGCGACTTCACTACGATCGCCAATATCACGCCGTCTGCAGCATCGGCGGGATCGAATAACGGACCAGGCTTCGGCGAAAGCAAGGTTACCCTGCGCGGGTTCAAGGACGGCAACTATAATGTGACCTTCGAAGGCATTCCCTGGGGCGACAGCAACAACCCGACTCACCATTCCAATTCGTTTTTCCCTGCCTCGACAGTCGGCGCGGTGATCGTCGATCGCGGCCCGGGCTCAGTCGGCGATATCGGCCAAGCCAACTACGGCGGCAATATCAAGATGTTTTCCAACAAGGTTGCTGATGACTTCGGCGTCACCTTGCGCGAAACGGTCGGCTCGTGGAATTCATGGCAAAGCGTGGCCGTTGTACAGACCGGCAAGATCAAGGCCCTTCACGACCTGGCTGGCTTCGTCAACATTCAAATGAACGGCTCGGACGGCGCGCAAACCTATTCATCCATGCATTCCGGCAATGCCACGACGAAATGGACGCTGCCCATCAGCGAGACATGGAATTTCACCGTGTTCGCCATGTATAACGCAAACCTGTGGCACGTGTCGGACAATCCGGGCAGCACCCAGGCCCAGACCGCTCTGTACTGCAAGGATTTCGCCCTCTCAAACGATCCGACCAAGGCGACCTATTACGGCTACAACCAGTTCAACAAGCACACGGTATTTTCCTACGCCAAGCTTGGTGGCGATCTGCCGGCGGGCTTCAAACTGGAAAACACCACCTATAATATTTACTACGACAACACGACCAATACCGCGACCAACCTGTCTTCGGCCGACGGGATCAACAACTCCGCCGCGGCGATTGGCGCCTACGTGACCAATTCCCTGACCGTCAACGGCGTTGCGACCAAGAACAAGCCATCGAATCCCAACGATATCCTGGGCTACGAAAAGAAGAACCACTACATGACGTTGGGGAATATCACCCGCGTCAACCGTGATTTCGGCTTTGGTGTGCTGCATACGGGTCTGTGGCTAGAAACCTCGTCGACCAACCGCCACACCTACGACTATGATGCCACCTTGGGCCGGACGGTGTTCGACTATCGTGAAAAGCCGGTCTGCCTGGTCTATAACGGCGTAACCTGCAAGACGACATCGACCGACGCATTGTTGAACTACAAGTCTTACGAGGAACGGTCATCCTGGTGGCAGGTCCAGACCTTCGCTGATTTCGAGTGGCATGTCACGGACGCCCTGACCATCACGCCAGGGATCAAGGCTGTGTCAATGAAGCGCAACGTCAATGCCGACGTGATCAAGTCGCCACGCATGGCCCAGAACGCCGGCAACAAGAATACCAAGACGCTGAGCAATTTGTCGGTGAACTACAAGCTGGCAAAGAACTGGTCCGTCTATGGCCAATTCGCTGAAGGCATGTATATGCCGGATATCGCGGCACTTTATGTCATCAATGCTGCGTCGAACAGCGCCTCGCCGTCCCTGTCCACCAACTACCAGCTCGGCACGGTGTACCAATCGCACCACGTCGCGGTCGACGTTGATGTCTACCGCATAGACCTGACCAACCTTCTGGCCGCCGACAGCGCGCAGAACACCTATATCAACATCGGTAAAGCCAAGGCCAGCGGTCTCGAAGGTCAGGTCTCCTATGCTTTCGATAACGGCGTCACCCTCTTCGCCAATGGATCGAGCAACCGCTACATCGACGCCGTGACCCGGTTGCAGGTGTCCGGTGCGCCGCTGACAACCACGGGTTTAGGAGCCCTTTACCATCGCGGTCAATGGTCCGGTTCGCTGCTCTATAAGCAGGTCGGCAAGCAATATGCCGACAATGCCCAGGCCGTTCCGATCAATGCCTTTGATACGGTCGATCTGTCGGTCAACTACGAATTTGGCCGCTATCGCATCAAGGCGCAGATCAACAACCTGATGGACAATCGCGACCTGACCGGACTCAAGACGGACAAGACGTCGGCGCTCCTTAATACCTACACCTATCTGGTCGGCCGCAACGCCCAACTGACCCTCATCGCCAAGTTCTAAACTCTCAACGCGACGCCGGAACTTTTCCCAGTCCCGGCTTTTTCAAGGACATCCCATGCGCCTGATTCACGCCTTAACCGTTTCGATACTCCTGAGCACGTCGGTCCTGACCGGCGCCGTCGATGCCGAAACGGCTGCCCCCGCCCCCGCGGTAAAAGCACCGCTCAAGCCGATCTTCATTTCCCCGGACCGTCTTGACCCGGCGCCCCTGCTGCCGCCGCCGCCGAAGGTGGATTCGGCGGAAAGCCACGCTGACCTCGAGATCGTTCGCGCCGTCGTCAAGGCCAGTTCGCCCGCACGCATCAAGCAGGCAGCCGAGGACGATGAAAACGAGTCGGTCAATCTGTATTCAAATGTCTTGCCTGGCTTTGACCTCTCCAAGCTGCCCGCCACGGCCCTCCTGTTCAAGCATGTCGAGAACGACCAGAACTATGCGACCAAAAAAGCCAAGACCTTCTTCGCGCGCAAGCGTCCGTTCGAAGTGGACCAATCCATCCCGACATGCGTCCCCTCGCCCCTCGGCAAGGCGCCGACCAGCTATCCGTCCGGCCATTCGACCCTTGGGTTCACAGACGGCATCATCCTGGCGCACCTGATGCCGGCGAAGGCCGATATTATTTTCGCCAGGGCGCAGGACTACGCCCACAGTCGCGTCGTCTGCGGCGTTCATTTCGTATCGGACACGGTTGCCAGCCAGGCCTTGGCCACCGGTCTAGCCGTGGAAATGATGGGCAGCCCGCAGTTCCAGCAGGAATTTGCGGCAGCCAAGGCCGAATTGGTCGCTGCCGGCCTGACACAATAAGCATGGCTTCAAACAGAATGGCGCAGATTCAGGCTGGATCTGCGCCATTTCATTTTGCCTTCAGTTTGGTCTGGCACCCCTGCTTCACCTCAACGCGTGACGATTTTTCATGGCCTCTCCTTCCGCACTCAAGCCTTGGCGTATGTACGTCCGGCAAATACACTGGATTACGGCGGCTTTTTCCGTAACCTGTCTGTGCCTTTACGCCCTGACCGGCTTCTTTCTGAATAACGAAGGCCTGCTTGCCACTGCGCCGGTGACAACACGCGTCGAACGCCCCCTATCTTCGGCCCTTGCGGCCGAATTGGGCGGCGTGACGGACGGGGCGATCCTGTCGGCACAGGCGACCGACGACATTGGCCATCTATTCGGAATGGACGCGCGGGGCGCCAAGGTCCGTGTCTCGGGTGCGAAGGTGACGATAAACCTCCCCGATCCGGGCAAACGCACGACTATCTCGGTCGATCCCGCCAAATCGCGGCTCGTTCTGGATCGAAGCGATCGCGGCGCTATCGCCTTTCTGACCGACCTGCATAAGGGCAAGAATGTCCGTCCGGCCTGGCGTTACTTTATTGATGTCTTTGCGATTTCGGTTCTGCTCTTTTCGATCAGTGGCTTCATATTGCTCGTCATCCAGGCGCGGATGCGAAAAATGACCTGGCCTTTGGTGGCTTTGGGCGTGGTAGTGCCGATCGCGTTCCTCATCCTCATTCTGCATTTGTAATGTCTCGCTCTGCTATCGTGCGTTCCGCAAGCTTGAGACGTCTGCCCGTGGCCTTGGGCCTCATGCCTGCAGTTGCGGCGCTGTCCTTCGCGGTGCTGCCTGCCTATGCTCAGGCTCAGGCTCAGGCTCAGGCTCAGGCTCAGGCAGCGAATACCGACACCGCCCAAACCGTTGTCGTCCAAGGCAAGCGCGCGCCGGTCGTGCGTCGCATAGACCGAAAAGTCTACAAAGCCGACAGCGATATCCAGAGCACCTCCGGATCGGCGGCGGACCTGTTGAATACCGTCCCATCGGTAGACGTTGACGCTGATGGTCAGGTCAGCCTGCGCGGTGATCCTGGCGTGACGATTCTGATCAACGGCAAGCCATCCAGCCAAGTAAAGGGCGCCTCCGGTGCCGACGGTCTTAGCCAAATTCCGGCGTCCGACATCGACCGGATCGAGGTCGTCACCAATCCATCGGCTGAATTCAAGGCGGACGGGTCCGCAGGCGTCATCAACATCATCCTCAAGACGGCACGTAAACCGGGAACAACCGGATCAGCGCTGGCATATCTCGGCGCCGGCGGCCGCCATAATCTGGGGGGGACAATGGCGATGAACACAGGCAAATTGAGCCTGTCCGGCAGCGCCAGTCTGCGGCACGACAAGCGGTTGCGTGAGATTATTGACGACCGCCACCAGATCGATCCCCTCACCGGGCAAACGGTAGTCAGCCATCACGACCTCGCCGAACATATCAGCCGTCAGATCGCGGCGCTCAAGACGACGGCGGCCTATGATGTGACCGACCGGGACAAGATCGGCGCCAGCCTGTCGTGGATGGAACGCCATGGCGATCGCTATTTCCAGCAACAGGACGAAGCCTACGATACCGCAAGCGTGCTCGATAAAGCCACGACCCGCCACAGCAACGGCAAGGAATGGCGGCTGGACCTCGATCAGGGGCTAAGCTACGACCGACGTCTGGCCCGCGACGGGGAAACCCTGAGCGTCAATCTACGGCGCACCATAACGCGTGAGCGGGAAAACTACGCTTACCGCAATGTCTACGCCCTGCCCACGGCCGCAGACAGCTATGACACCCTGCATCTGGGGCTGGATCTGGTGACAACCGACCTGAGCGCCGACTACGTGCGGCCCATGCCCGATGGCGGCACGCTGAAACTGGGTTACGATTTCACGCGTGACGATAACGGCTATGATAATGCGGGCACGCGCCTGGATTCTGTAACTGGTCAGTACGATACCGATCCCAGCATTACCAATCACTTTCGCTATTATCAGGCGGTTCAGGCCTTATACGCCACATACGAAACGCAATCGGGTCCGTTCGACGTACTCGGCGGCCTGCGTGTCGAAAGCGCGCGGGTACGAACCCATCAGATCACCGGCGACCTGGCCAATCGCTCCGCCTATACACATGCCTATCCCTCGCTGCATGTCAGCTACAGCTTGTCCGAGGCCGACAAACTGTTGGCCAGTTACAGCCAGCGCGTCGAGCGTCCAGACCCGGAAGACCTAAATCCCTTTTCCGACCATCAGGACACCCGTAACCTGCGCGCCGGTAATCCGGACCTCAAGCCCGCCGAAATCCAGAGCCTGGAAGGCGGCTACAGTCACGAAGCCCCGGCGCTGACCTACACGGCGACCGCCTTCTGGCGCGACACTCGCAACGCGGTCAGCGAAATCACCCAGGTCGTCAGTGATGACGTCATTCTGCTGACCAAGACCAATATCCCCCGCACCCGGGCCGGCGGTCTGGAAGGGACGGCAAACGGCAAGTTTTCGCCGAAACTCAGCTACAATCTGAGCGGTAACCTGTTCTACAACGAACTGGATGTTCAGGCCTTCGGCGCCGACCATCCGCGCTCCAATATCGCCGCCAATCTCAAAGCCAGCCTGGATTTCAAGCCGACCTCTGCCGATACGTGGCAGGTCAGCAGCAACTACACCGGCAAGCGGTTGACAGCACAGGGCTACCTCCTACCAGTCCTGACGGTAAATATGGGCTATCGCCGTCAGATCAAATCGGGCCTGGCCATGGTCGTAACCGTGTCCGACGCCTTTAACGGTCAGAAATTCCGGCGCGTAATTGACACACCGGCTGTACAGGACCGCTACACTCGCAGAATTGCGGGACAGGTGGTCTATGTCGGCATCACCTATACCGGCGCCGGTGCTAAAAAAGTCAAGACGGCCTTCGACTATGAATAACTCCCAGCAGAAAGATCCGCATATGATCAAGACATCCGGCCTTATCATCGGCCTGGCAGCCCTTCTATCTTCTACGCCCGTCACGGCTCAAACGTCCGGGCTCAAGGTGATTGACCAGTTCAAGATCGGCGGTGATGGCGGTTGGGACTACATCACCCAAGATGCCGCCACCGGAAAACTGTATGTCGCTCACGGCACCTCCATTTCCGCATTCGCCATGAAAAGCGGCCAGGCAACGCCTCACCTGGCGGATGCAAAAGGGGCCCATATCGCTCTACCGGTCAATGGTGGCGCCGATCTTTTGATCACGCACGGCAAAGCGGACATCGTCACGATCAACGACGCCAATACCGGCGCGGTGAAGGCTACCATCAAGACCGACACCAAGCCCGACGCCGCCATCATCGAACCCGTCACGGGCAAGGCGTTCGTCATGGCAAACGCCGGCGGCGCCATGGACGCTATTGATCTGGAAACCCAGACCCTGTCTGGTCGCGTGTCCGTCGGCGGCGCCGCAGAGGCCGCTGCCGTAGACGGTGAAGGTCTGGTGTTCAGCCACCTGGAAGACAAGAACGCCTTTGTCGTCGTCGATGCCCGAACCCTGACTCTTAAGGCAACCCATCTGATCAAGGATTGCGAGGAGCCCTCGGGTATCGCCTTCATTCCGGGTCAGCGCCTTATTCTCTCCGCCTGTCAAAATGGCATCGCGCGTATCAGCAAAGCGGATACAGGTGAAGAGGTCGCCACCGTTCCTGTCGGTCCGCGCCCGGATGCGGCGCTTTATGACGCAAAGGCCAAATTGGGCTATGTCCCCAGTGCCGATGGCAAGTTGACTGTCATCAGCTTCAATGGCGTGCCCCATGTCATTGATGTCGTCGACACCAAGGCCAGCGCGCGTACGGCAACCCTCGATGCGGACACCGGCCGCATCTATCTGCCTGCGGCGGACTTAGGCCCGGTTGATGCCAAAACCGGACGGCCGACCATTTTGCCCAACAGCCTTGTCGTGATTGTCGTCGGTCGCTGATCTACCCCGATTACAGCGTCCCGTCGACAAGGGGCCGGCCGTAGAGATACGGCCGGCCCTGCCTTTAAGAGCTGTGCGAAATGTGAACGCAGGCGCGCCTAATCCACCCAATCCTTTTTCAAGGTGCGAGAGGCCAGAAGCAGCAAGAGGGCGGCCAGCACGTAGAAAGCCAGTCCGCAAATAAAGGCGTATTTGATGGAATCCGCGCCGTAAGCCGGTTTGAAGAGGTCCGACATCTTGCCGAAGAAATAGGGGCCAACACCGAGCCCGATCAGATTGTTGATCAGTAGAAACAACGCGGACATCTGACTGCGTGAGCGGGCAGGTCCGAGATGCTGAACGGCGGTCAGCACGGGCCCAAGCCACATCAAGCCCAGGGCCTGGGGCACGAGGAAGAGGAAAAACGCATGTTCGGGGGTGACCGCCAAAACGCCCAGCGCATACAAGGGCGCCGAAACAATGAAGGCCGCTGCTGGAATAAGCGGATAGGCCGATTTCGATTTTTGACCCAGCTTGTCGGCGAGCCAACCGCCGGCCAACATGCCAATGACGCCGCCAACAAGGGTTATGGTCGCAATGAAACGTGACGCTTCCGGCAGGGCGAAATGGAAGGATCTCACCAGGAACGACGGCAGCCAGAACATCAGCCCGTAGCCGACAAGCGACGAACAGCCCGCACCGATGGCTAAAAGCCAGAAGGAAGGCTTGGCAAACGCAATGCGGGCGACGGTGAGGATGCCGGGGGCCTTTTCCAAGGCAGGAGCGGTCGCCGCGCGTTTGGGCTCACGCACCAAAAGCCGAAAAAAGGGTGCAACCGCGATGCCGGCAATACCGACCGTAATGAAGGCACGCCGCCAGTCCGAGGCCAGCAATCCGCCGACGAAGGTGCCGGCGGCCGCCCCCACAGGGATGCCCAATGAATAGATGGCCAGCGCACGCGCACGCGACTTAGGCGGAAAATAGTCGGACACCAGGCTGTACGCCGGGGCCACGCCGCCGGCTTCGCCCACCCCTACCCCCATGCGTGAAATAAACAACTGCGTGAAATTGGTCGCCAGGCCGCAAAAGCCGGTGAAGCCGGACCAGACGACCAACGCGCCAGTCATGATCCAGGTCCGTGAAAACCGATCCGCGAGCCACGCCGCCGGTATCGCCAGAATGGAATACAGAGACCCGAAGGCCAGACCGCCCAGCCACCCCATTTGTGTGTCGGTGAGGTTAAACTCGGCTTTGATCGGCACGGCCAGAATACTAATGATCTGGCGATCGAGAAAATTCAGGATGTAGACCAGGATCAGCATGAACAGGACGAAATAACGCCGCTTGGATGATAGTCCGGCGGATGGACCTGAGGTATCGTCTGACATGTCTTTCCCCTATCGCACCACGCCAGTCGTAGACACGACTTGTGGCAAGCTGATGCATACGTGATTTTCCGACCCGTGTGCCGTATAGCCATAACAGAAACGACGGCTCAGGCCATGCCCGAACCGCCGCTTCATGGATATTGACCTAGTATTTGTATTCCAGCGAGACCATGAAGGTCTTCGGCGGACCGTAATAGGCGGTCACCGAATTGCCAAAGCCTGCTGTCGGGAAGTTGTATCCGCCGACGCGATAGCGTTCATCGGACAGGTTACGTCCGTAAGCGCCGATCTTGTAACGGCCATCCGGCGTCGTCCAGCTGGCGCCCAGGTCATAGAGCCAGAAGGCATTCTGGTCGAGCGCCGGTACGGCAAACTCGAACATCTGCATCTTGGAACGGTAGCTGGCCTGAGGGGCAATCACGAACTGGCCGCCGGCAATCGTGGTGCGATAGGTAGCGCCGAAGCTGTTGGTCCATTTGGGTGTGTTCTGGAACGATGCGTTGCCGGCCAGATTGGTCGTCACACCCGTGGTCACGTTGTAGCTGAAGAACTCATCGTATTTGGCGTCGATGTAACCGATCGACGTCGAAACGCTGAGGCCGTTGGTGATGCGAAGCGTGCCTTCGAACTCGGCGCCCTTGATCGACGCCTTGCCGGCATTTTCAACCTGGGAGGCGACGGTCGTACCGACGGTCGTCTGGCGCGTGATCTGCACATCGGTATATTTCGATGAGAAGATATCCGCCGAGAAGTTCAGACGGTTGTCAAAGATCGAGCCCTTGAGGCCGGCTTCCTGGGTGGTGACATGCTCCGGCTTGTACCCGTTGACCGTCGACGGCGTAACCGAGGCGTCGCCGCGCATATCAAAGCCACCTGACTTGAACCCGCTCGAGACAGATGCATAGCCCGTTACGGCCGGCGTAAAGGCGTAGGACAGGGACAGGCGCGGCGTGAAGGCCGAGAAGGTGCGCTGATTTGTATAGTTCGTTTTCAGGTCCGGTGCCGCCGTCAGGAACACCGTGCCGCCGAATGCCGGGCTGTGCGGGCCATAATAATTGGCCTTGTAGACAGAGCCGGTCTTGTGATCTTCGGTGTAGCGCCCCCCGACCGAGAAGGACAGCTTGTCGTTGACCTTGATGCTGGAGTCGAAGAAGAAGGCCCAGGACTGGGTCCGCACCTTGCCTTGGGTCAGCGCAGTGAGGCCGTTGGCGAACTTCGCATAGACCGGCCCCAACGCGGCATAGGCGTCATAGGTGCCCAAGATCGTGTCGAAGGCGCCTTCCGAGGTCGAGTTGAGATAGAAGAGCCCGGCCACCGTGTTCCAGTGCTGACCGGAGTAGATGGTCTGCAATTCCTGCGTCACCTGAGTGTCGGCATAATAGGCCTGAACGTCGAGCGCGTTCTTCGGCGTCCCATCGAAGTCAATAAGGGTATCGGTACGGCCCTTGCGGACTGCAGAAATCGATTTGACGGTCCAGGTGTCGTTGAATTTATAGGCCAGGGTCGCCGAGGCGCCCTCATTGGTCACCTTGTTCTTGTCGCCAATGCCGGCATAGGTATCGTAAACGCTGGCGGTTGGCAGGCCGAGGTAGGCGTTCGCGCCGGTATAGAGGGTACCGCCAAAGGCATTCTTGGCCGTGACTTCACGGTGGCCCTGCTTAGGCGAGGAGTTGTCGGTGAAGTTGTCATAGGCCAGCCGCGCCGAAAACTGCTCGTTCGGATGATAATCGGCGCTGATGCGATAGGCAGTTACGTCCTTGTCATATTGCTGAGCGCCCGTGAGGAGGTTTTTACCATAGCCATCGTGCTTTTCGCTCGCCACAGCGGCGCCGACGGTCAGGCTGTCCGTCAGTGGCAAGGCTCCCGACAGGATCAGATCGCGCTGATTGTACGAACCGAGATTGACCTTGGCATTGAAGGTCGGCTTGCGTCCCAACGGACGGGTCACATACTTGACCGCGCCGCCAATGGTGTTGCGCCCGTATAGGGTGCCCTGCGGCCCGCGCAGCACTTCGATACGCTGCACATCATAGATATCCAGCACGGCGCCCTGCGGACGCGCAATATAAACGTCGTCGACATAAAGCCCGACGCCGGGTTCGAAGCCCCATAAGGGATCTTGCTGACCGACGCCCCGAATGAAGGCGATGAGGGTCGAGTTCGAGCCGCGCGCCACCTGCAAAGTCAGGTTCGGCGTGGTCTGCTGCAAGGAAGTAATGTCGGGCGCGCCGGTGCGGCCCAGTTTTTCCGCCGAATAGGACGTGACCGCGACGGGCACGTCCTTTAGCGACTCTTCGCGACGGCGGGCAGATACGACGACTGTCACGGTATCGTCGGCGGGTGCGGCGCTTGGGGCCGCGGCCTGCGCGAAAGCGGCAGGCGACAGAATGAGGCTGGAGGAGGCCACCCCAGCAAGCAAGGCAAGCTTGAGATTCGATTTCATGGTTCGGTTCCCTGTAAGCGGTGCGCTTCTCATGTGTCTCACCGCATATTTGTAAGGTGTATTCAGTTTTTCTTTGTGTAAAGATAAAACGTAATTTTAGAAACGATCGCCAAAACTATAGTAAATAAAGCGGCAATTTTACAACAACAGAGCACTAATTGATTTTACGAACGCAGATATACGTGAAAATACACGAGTGCATTTTCATTTCTACATTTTAAAAACGATTTTTATGCCACTAAGCTAATACGAAAGCAGTGTATTGCTACCAGCAAAAGGAAAAATGCTCACTGCGCGGTCCACCCCCCATCGATCGGAATGGCGGTACCGGTAATATTGTGCGCCAAAGGCGACGTCAGCCACAAAGACAACAGGCCAATTTCAGACGGCGCGGACAGACGCTGCGTCGGCTGCTTGTCGGCCAGCAAACTGGCGATGCCTGCAACCCGATCCCCACCAAGGCTTGCGGCCCGGCTGAGTATCTGGGGTTCGATCAATGCCGTTTCGGTCCAGCCTGGACAGATACAGTTGACGGTGACGCCACCGCTGTCACGCGTTCCGGCGCGGGCATATTCCAGGGCGGCAACCTTGGACAAACCGATCAGGCCGTGCTTGGCGGCAACATAGGGGCCCTTGTCGGTCGAAGCGACCAGTCCGTGAACCGAGGCAATATTGATGACCCGCCCGTATCCGCGCCGGGCCATTTGAGGCAATGCCAAGCGCATGGTGCGAAAGGCGCCGGTCAAATTGACTGTAATCAGATCGGTCCAGATATCATCCGTGATCTCCGAAAAACTGACTGTCTTTTGTATGCCTGCGTTGTTGATGAGGATATCGGGACCACCCTGTCCGCCCGTCCATTGCGACACAGCCGTCATGAGCCCAGTGATGGCGCCAGCGTCCCGCAGATCCCCAGGGAAAAAACGAACGTCGGGCGCGCCCGCCTGGCGCATGATCTCGATCGCCGCCTCGACCTGCTCAGGCGCGGCCAGGCCATGGAGGGCGACGCGTGCACCGGCCGTCGCCATAGCGGTGGCGATGGCTAGGCCGATACCTTGAACAGAGCCGGTGATCAGAGCGGTGCGTCCATTGAGAAAAGCTTGTGTATTCATGCGGATACTCGCAGCTCCGCAAGAAAGGCATCAATGGCCGCAATCGCTTCGGGCTCATCCAGCATGGGCGCATGCCCCCGGTTTGGAACAGTGACCGTCTTCAAGCCGTCATGACGCTGCGCCATCTTTTCCAAGGTCCGTGCGCTGAGCAGATCGGACAGCGCCCCGCGAATGGCCAGGATCGGCAAGCCAGCCAGCGCCTCCCACATCGCCCACAGATCGGGCGGCACCACAGGCGTTTGTGTATCGGTTTTCAGCCCTCCCGATATAGCCGGGTCATAGGCCAGAACCGGCACACCCTCGGCATTTTCCGCGTAAAGACGGTGAGCAAACGCCATCCAGTCGTCAGGACCATAATTGGGAAAGGCGACACCATTGGTCATTTTCGCCAGTTCGGCGGCTTGCGCCCAATTGGCGGCCGGCGGGGTCTTGCCCGTATAGCTGGCTATCCGCTCCAGTCCGGCGGGGTCGAGTTCGGGACCGACATCATTCATGACGACCGCCGCGAGCCTGGTACGGGCCGTCGTGCCCAGTATCATCGCCATCAGGCCGCCCATGGACGTGCCGATCACGATGACGCGGTCGAGGCTCAGATAGTCGAGCAGGCGAACCATATCCGCCGCGTAGATCAATGGCTGATAATTGGTGACATCAGGGTCCCATTGCGACCGGCCGCGCCCGCGTTGATCGGCGCAGATGACGCGGTAGCGCCTCTTGAGATGCATGGCCAGGTCATGGAAATCAGCGCTGTTACGCGTCAGACCGTGCAGGCAAAGTATAGCGGGCGCCGTCTGCAGCGACCCTGGCTGCGGCAGCCCGTAGTCGCGGGCGTAGAGCGGCAGGCGTCCATCGCTGCTGGCATAATAGATATCGGAAAAGTCCGTCATCCTGTTTTCACCCCCGACCTTCGGGATGAAAACGCCAAAGGCTCGGCGCTTACGCGCTGACCCGTTTCGAGCTTCCCGTCCCTATACCGGCTCTGTGTCCGGCTTTTTGTCGTTTGAGTATTTTTCAACAAGCGTTGAATGTCAACACAAAGTTCAACATCTGTTGAATTTGACGACGCTCGCCTATCCATGCCACACAGTCACAAAGACGTCGTATTTGACGACACTGAACCGTCGGCCGCACGCGTGTGGCTGAGTTCATAAGGAATTTTCGATTTGCCGCATGCCGATTCCAGTTTCCAGAAGACGCCCGCTGCCAGAAAAGTGGCGGCACCGAAGGAATCGCCGCAGCGCCGGCGTCGCTTGCTTGATGCGGCTGAGGAGCTGTTTTCATCGCGCGGCTTCTATGGCGTGACGGTGCGTCAGGTCGCCGAAATGGCCGAGGTCGATGTGGCACTTCCCAACTATTATTTCGGCTCGAAACGCGGCCTGTTCGACGCCGTCTTCCATCGCCGCGCCGAGGTATTGAACGAAGCGCGCGGCGCCGGCATCGACGCCGTTATCGCGGCAGCCGGCGATGGACGGCCGTCGGTCGAAGATATTCTGCACGCCTTCATCCAACCGGTTCTGGAGGCCCAGGCCAGCAGCGACCCAGGTTGGCGCAACTATTGCCGGCTTGTCGCCCAGGTCAATTCGTCTGCCGTGTTCGCCGAAATGATGAGCACCCATTTTGACGAACTCATAGCCAAGCTCATAAGCGCGCTCCGGATCGCTCTGCCCCATGCCAAGGAACGTGAACTCTATTGGGCCTATCATTTCCTGACGGGCGCCCTGACCCTGACCATGGCCGATACAGGCCGTATCGACCACCTGTCGCACGGCTTATGCCATTCTGCCGACGCCCATGACGCTTACCGCCATCTGGTCACCTTCTTTGCGCGCGGATTTACAGCCGCCGCCAACGACTAAACGCCAGGCGTCGCCCGCGTTTCTATCTGCAGGTCCGTCCCTTGGCAGGGTGGCGAACTATCTCGCCGAACCGATGCGCCGTCTCAGTGGCCGCGGCGGCCGCATCGGGCACGTAACCGGTGGTTTGCAGGAAGGCATGTATCAAGGTGCCGTAGGTCCTCACCTCGACCGGGCGTCCCTTGTCTTTCAGGCGCGCGGCAAAGGCCAGTTGCGAGCCGCTCAACGGATCGAACCCCGCCGTCACGATCAGGCTTTGCGGAATCGGACACAGGTCCGCCTGCATGGGCGAGGTATCCGCCGATGTCGTCGCCGTCCCCGCCGGATAGACCAGACCGGCCAGGTAGGCGAGCGCATCCGCATCCAAACCATAGCCCGTCCCAAAGGTCTTCATCGAAGGATAAACACCCTCGCGGTCGACGCCCGGGTAGTAGAGCAGCAGAGCCGATGGAACGGTCTTTTTCGCCTTCGCCGCTCGCAGGGCGACCGATATGGCCAGGGTGCCGCCCGCGCTATCTCCCCCAACCGCAACAGCCCGGGCGTCTCCGCCGAACGCACGGATATGCAAGCGCGTCCACTCATAGGCGTCTTCGGCATCATTCCAGGCAGCGGGATACGGATGCTCTGGGGCCAGCCGATAGGCAACGGACACAACCACAACCTGCCCTTCGTTGGCAATCAGGCGCATGGCGCGGTCCCAGCCTTCAATACCGCCGAACATGAAGCCGCCGCCATGGTAGTAGACTAGAACAGGCAGCCGCTTTTCGGTCGACTTCGGCCGGTAGATGCGCACAGCGATACCATCGCCAGCGCGGCCCGTGACACTCTCATCGGACACGCTCTGCATCGCGGCCGTCTCCAGGGTGCGCAATGCCCAATAGCGATCAAGCGCCATGCGTGCGGCGGTCCGGCCTTGCGGCGTGGCATAGCTGTTGCGCAGATAGGCCTGAACGGCCGGTGCAGAGGCGGGGCGGGTAACGGTTTCCAAGACATATTGGAGGCGCGCATCCAGAGTGGCGCCATTGGCTGCTTCGCGTGGCCCTTTCAGGTGCGAAACGAACCAGTCTTCCGGTTGATGCAACGCGTCCAGTTGCACCTGTTCGGCCGGCGTGGCCGCGATCGGTTCCGCCATTGCGCTCCCTGCCAGCCCCAGGACGGCCACTGCGGCCAATAGAACGGATCTGATCATTATCCCTGCCCTTTTTTGTGTTTACCTTTACGCATACGTCAAACGCCGAAAAAGGAAAAGCGGGTTTCACGAGATCGCCCCCCTAGATAAAGGCCAGCAGCGACCATAGGCGTGGCTTAAGTCATCAAACTGTCATCGCAATCTGGTTTGTCGCGCCAAGTAACTCCCTTGCGATTGGCCTGAGGTTCGCATGATGCGCAGATCATCGCTTAAGCGCTACGATCTCCCGTCGGTCCGGGCGCCGATGGCAGCAAAACCGAGCCTTCGGCATCTGGCTCTGCTAACCCTGAGCCTTATCATGGCCGCAGGCTCAGCCGCGGCGAAACCGACCGAACCAATGCCTGCCCGGCAGGACCTGGGGGCCGGCCTTATCGACTTAGGTATAGCCAATCACGTTCAGATCGTTTTTCAGCCCCACCTCGTCAAAGGGCTGACCTGCAAGCATGACAAAGTAGGTGGCCTAGACGACCGACTGAAATCCCTTCTCACGCCCTACGGCCTGTCCTACCGCCGCGTCGCGTCCGACGTTATCGTCGTCTACAAACCGCCATCTCAACCCGCCGCTGTCACGCCGCCACCGGAGCCGGACCTGCCGCCCATAATCGTCAGATCCTATCGTCAGAGCCTGGTCAGAGCGGGCGACGTCAAACGACGCGCCGACTACACGGTCGATGTTATAGATGCAGAAGACATCGCCAAATATCCGGCGCGCAACGTCGCCGAAGCCCTGCAACTGGTGACTGGGGTCAGTCTGGAACGCCAGCGCGGCATAGGTCTGTATGTTAGCGTCAGGGGCATGGGGCCCCAGTTCCAGAACGTCGAGCTCGACGGCCACACACTGGCCGCCACCGAATTGATTGAAAACGCTGGTGTGCGCGGCCGTGATTTTCGCTTCGACATCCTCCCCGCCGAACTCGTCAGCCGGGTCGATGTGGTCAAAACACCGACTCCGGACATGGAAGAAGGTGCCATGGGCGGCGACATCAACATGCATACCCTGCGTCCCTTCGATGTCGTTCCGCAAGGACAGACCTTCAGAGGGCTGACAAGCCTACGCATAAGTCACAATGATCGCGCCCGCGACGCTAGCCCGGCCCTCCAGCTCATGTCTGCATGGACGACACCTGACCGACATTTTGGCCTGCTGGTCAGCCTCATTACAGACCGCCAGAGGGTCCGCAACGACCGTTTTTACAGCTACGGCTGGAACCAGGATCAATTTACTTCGGTTCTGGGCCCTGGCATCTACACACCGACCCGCACGCGCCCGACGATTGAGATCGAGGACCGACGGCATAGCACTCTGTTTGGTTCTGTGCAGTGGCGACCCGATGAGCATAACGAAACCGAAGTCAGCTTTCTCGCGACCCGATTGGACGTCGCCTACGACGAAATGGGGCTGGACATCTATCCCGACGACCAAAGCCTGGCCACGCCGACCTTCGTGCCCGGCACCGCGACCATCGTCGACAACACGGCGATCAAGGGGCGTATCGACACGGTACGGTTTATGGCATCGCGCGAAACCAGCCTGAACCGGTTCGACCTGCTGCTGGGCCACATCAAACATCATTGGCGCTCGGGTAGCTGGTCAGCCAACATATCCGCCGATCTGTCGCGCGCACACAGCTATCATCCGCCGGGCCGAGGCACGGCGCGGTCACGCGTCGCCTTTTTCGCCCCCCTTACCTACGACTTTTCCGGCGGCGGCAGGACGGTGCCAAGCCTGCTCACGCCCATCGACTATACCGACCCCAAGGTCTATGTCGGACAGAGATTCGATTATGCCACAAAGGACGCGCTCGATAGCGACGAGGCATTGAGCTACGACCTATCGCGCAGTTTCGATGGCGCTTTAAGTCGCTTGCAATTTGGCCAGCAATATCATCATCATAACCGCGAATATACTCGTCGCGACTGGAAACTCTACGACCTGGTTGGCTTAGGCATTGATGCCTTGGGGGCTGACAGCTTCGATGCCGGCCTATCGCCAACCTTTCTCAAAAATATCCCAGGGGACACCCCGCGCAATTGGGTCGTTCCCTCGGCGACCGCCTTCTTCGATCGCCTTATGACACCCGACGTCATGGCTCAGGCGCCGACAGCGACAGACGCTACAGGTTCGTTCAGTGTGGATGAGCGTATCTGGGCCGGTTTCGTTCGTAGCGACTGGCGGTTTCAACTGTGGGGAAAGCCGGTTACGGGCAATATCGGCGCACGTCACGTCGATACCCTGCAAATGTCCGAAGGCGCCGCGCTTGTCGGTGACCAGGCCCTGCCCGTACGGTACCGCTTCCACTATAGCGCCACCTTGCCCAGCACCAACCTGCGTATGGTCTTAAGACCCGGCGTCATTATGCGGCTGTCAGCCGCTCGCGTCATGTCACGCCCCAATATAATCGACTCTGCCCCCCGCCTGACCATTTCCAACGATGCGGCAACCGGCCAGGGCGGCAATCCGTACCTGCGTCCTTTCCTGGCTACCGACGTCAGCACGGGGCTGGAATTGTACCCGTCGCCCTCCTCAGCCCTGACGGTCGCCGTGTTCGGCCGTCGCTTTGACGCCTACATCACGCGCGAAAACACCCACATTTCGATCCCCGGACACGGTGACATTCTCCTGTCAACCACGGTCAACGGTGGCCGCGCCAGTGTCGTAGGGATAGAAGGCGCCTATAATCGGACCTTCGACAGGCTACCCAAGCCATGGAACCACCTGGGCGTTCAAGCCACCTTTACCCTTTTAGACGTGAAGGCGGACTATGCCTCTGGCACCCTGAGGATACATGACGCGCTGACCGGCATGTCGCGGTCGACCTATAATCTGGTCGGCTTCTACGAAGACGACCGCCTGATGATCAGGCTTGGCTACTATTGGCGCGACCGCTATCTCAGTTCCGTCGGCAGCTCCATTCAGGCGCCTTCCTATACCGACAGTTTCGGGTCGCTTGACGGGTCCGCCAGCCTTGAAATCGATGCCCGCACCACCATCAACGTGGAAGCGGTGAACCTGCTGAATACAACGCGATATGCATTCGCCATGACGAAAGACCGGCCACAGGAAATCCATCAATATGGACGCACCCTCAGCGTCCAGCTCCGAAAGACCTTTTAAAGATTTAATTTCAACGCCATGGAGGAATTCGCGTCCAAACGCGTTCTTCTTCATGATGCCCATTGTAAACCCCGGCTGATGACGACACCAGACGCTTCCTCCTTGACACCTCCGACCCAAAGCTTTGACGCACTGGTGGTGCGTTATCGCGCGCCTTTGCGCGGCTATTTTCGCCGTCAGGGCATAACGGACGACGCCGAGGATCTGGTCCAGGAAGTCTTCATCCGACTGGCACAGGCCCATGCCCGTATGCATTGGGACAATCCGGATGGTTATGTCTTTACCATCGCCAGCAATATTCTGACCGATCATCGCCGAAAGGGGTCACGGCGCGGCGCGGGACAGCATGACGAACTGACCGAAGACCTCACCGCACCTGGCGACACGCCGGAACGTAGCCTTCTCAACCGCGATCGCCTGCGTCAGGTCGTGGCCTCACTTAAGACGCTTCATCCCAACTGCTATCATAGCTTTATCCTGCATCGCTTCGAGAATATGCCCCAAGCCGAAATCGCCAAGCGGCTGGGCCTGTCGGTTAGCACCATAGAAAAACATATAATGACCGCACTGCATCACCTGAATACAACGCTTGGGGAGGAGATGGCCTGATGACCTCCCCTGATCCAACTTCGCCAGAGGGCCTGACCGAACAGGAACAGCTCTTCCTAGCTAGCCTCACACGCCCCTTGTCAGCGGACGAAAGCGAGCGCTTGAAAGACGGCGATGCCGCCAAAAACGCCGAATTGACCGCGACTTGGCTGGCCATGGCGGCCTTTGCCGACACGGCTGACATCCAAGCCCTGCGTCGGGAAGCGCTGGCGGCGGGAAAACAAACTCAGCAAAAAAGACCCGGATTCCGCGCCTTAGGCTTGGCCGCAGCGGCATGTCTGGCTCTGGCCATCGGCGCGGGCGGCCTCATACTGTGGTCCGCCAGCCGCCTACAGACCTATACGGCACCCGACCGCGGCATAGGCCATGTGACGCTGGCAGACGGCACGGAGGTTACGCTAAGCGCCGGCGGCCAGATCCGCAGTCGGATCAGCCGCAGCGCACGAGATATAGAGCTGGTGCGCGGCGATGCCTATTTCGCCGTCCGTCACGATGCCGGTCGCACACTGACCGTAACAAGTGGAAACCATCGTGCCATCGACTTGGGCACGGAGTTCAACATCTCGCAAACTGACACCCTGTACCGCCTGACCCTCGTATCGGGTGCCTTGCGGGTGGAAAACACCAGAAGCGGATACAGGCGCGACCTCGTACCCGGCCAGTCATATCTCGACCAGGGCGGGACAGAGCATATTGCCTTGGAGACGTCGCAAAATGCCGCGCGGTGGGCCAAGGGGCAGCTTGCCTTCGACGACGCCAGCCTGGCCGAGGTTGACGCGGCGTTTTCGCGCTTGACCGGCCGACGCATCCTGTTCAGCACGCCCGCTCTAGCCAAACTGCGATTGTCGGGCACGATTAGTCTCGAAAAACCCGATCGCGCCAGCCAGGCCATAAGCGCTGCCCTGCCCGTAAACGCGACACCCACCCCCGCCGGAGATATAAGGGTTTCGGCCCGTTAAACTTAATCCGTAAACGGAGCATATCAACACAACTCCATGTAATGTCACAAATATTTCACGACAAATGCATGGATGATTTTGAGTTTCCCGACGTTTTGCCCCACGTAGTCGGATGACGGATCTTTCGTGCATCCAGCTGCTCATATGCAAAGAAACTGGGGCACTCATGTCAAAATTCAGATCACACCTCTCATACGGCCTCGGCGCCATGGCTGCGCTGGCCTATGCCTCGCTGCTGGCGCCGCACGCCATGGCGCAAACCCAAACCACCGACGCGTCCGCGCCTGTCGAAGCCACCCAAGAAGTCATTGTCACCGGCTATTCGAAAAGTGTGCGCGCGGCGAACATGACCAAGAAGACCGCCGCCTACAGCGTCGATGCGGTTAATGCCGAAGATATCGGCAAATTCCCCAATCGTAACGCCGCCGAAGCGTTGCAGCTCGTGACCGGCGTCACCATGGATCGCCAACGCGGCGAAGGTCTGAAGGTCAGCGTACGCGGTCTGGGGCCTCAGTTTCAGAATGTGACGCTGAACGGCACGACCATCGCGGTCAATGACCTGATCGAAAATGGTGGCGCGGAAGGCCGCAACTTCCGTTTTGAAGTTCTGCCGACCGACTCGATTGCGCAGATCGCCGTCATCAAGACGCCGACCGCCGATATGGACGACGGTGCACTGGGCGGCAATATCGACATCAAGACTTTGAAGCCGCTCGACGTCGGTAACCGTACGACCTTTTCTGTTCGTGCCGCCTATAACGACCTGACCGAAAAAACCGATCCGACCCTGTCAGGCCTCTTTAGCTACGTGACGCCCGATCGCAAGCTGGGCTTCCTCGTCTCCGCCATGACCGACCGTCGCCAGGTACGCAACGACCGCTTCATGAACTTTGGCTGGAACAAGGACCAGTTTACGAGCGTGCTCGGCGCCGGCTACTACACCCCGACGCGTACGCGCCCGACCATCGAACTGGAAGACCGCAAGCGCAGCTCCATCATGGTGTCCGGCCAATGGAAGCCCACGGCTGATCTCAAGACCGAAGTCAACATCCTGGCCACACGCCTTGACGTTCATTACGATGAACATGGCCTCGACATATATCCCGACGCCGGCGTCAGCTACCCGAACTTTGCTGCCGAAAGCGCGCTCTATCCGTCGCTTAGCGGCCTTTACAGCCAGGCTCAGGCGCAAGCCAATGGCGCCACCGTCTATGCCAAACCCACCTTCGTCGCCGGTTCTCAGGTCATCGTCGGCGATACGGTCGTTGCCGGCACCATCAATAATGTCCGCTGGATGGCGTCGCGCGAGACGAGCTTCAACCGTCACGATCTGAGCGCCATCAATATCAGCCAATCCTATACGCCGGGCGCCTGGACCTTTTTCGGCAATCTGGCCTATTCAAAGGCCCATTCCTATCATCCGGAAGGCGGCGCTACGACCCGCAACCGCATGTCCTTCGTGGCACCGCTGCACTTCGACTTCTCAAAGGGCTACAAGGAAATCCCGGTTCTGACGACGACGGTCGATTACAACAATCCCGCCAACTACGTCGGCCAGGCATTCGACTACACGTCAAAAGACTCGCTCGATACCGACAGCTCGGCCAAGATCGACGCCGCCCGTCGTTTCGATGGCGTCCTGACCAAGATCGCCTTTGGCGCCGCCTATCAACACCGTCATCGCGACTATATCCGCCGCGACTGGTCGATCAACCCGGTCTTCGGCATTCCGGTGACAACGCTCGGCGCAAATTTTTATGAGCCGCTCCCGTTCTCGAACTTCCTGTCGGATTTCGCCGGCGATAGCCCGCGCACATGGGTGGCGCCCTCCAGCACCGCCTTCTATAACCTGATCTACAATCCTTCGGTCGCCGCCCGCGCACCGGACGCCGCCAGCCTGCGCTCGTCGTTCCAGGTCGATGAGAAGATCACCTCGGCCTATGTTCGCGCCGATTTTGCTCACGATGTCCTGCAATTCCCCGTCACTGGCAATATCGGCGTGCGTTATGCCACGACCGATCAAGTCGCTTCGGGAACGCTGGTCAATGGGTCAACGCCTCAGGACGTCTCCTACCCGGTCACCTATCATGACTGGTTGCCCAGCTTGAACCTGCGTGTTGAGTTAACAGACAAGCTGATCGGCCGTTTCGGCGCCTCGCGCGTCGTCAATCGTCCGAACATCACCGACATCGCGCCGCGGATCACTGTTTCCCGCGATTCACCGACGGCGTCGGGCGGCAATCCGAACCTGAAGCCTTACCGCGCCAATCAGGCCGACCTGTCGCTGGAATGGTATTTCAATCAGACCGGCGCCCTGACCGGTGCCTATTATTACAAGGCGCTCGACGACTATATTACTGCCCAGAACACCATAATCCAGGTACCGGGCCGCGGCGACATCCTGCTGTCGACCACGGTCAATGGCGGCGAAGCGAAGCTTCAGGGCTTCGAACTGGCCTATAACCAGCTGCTCAACTTCCTGCCGGCACCCTTGGATGGCTTGGGGACCCAGATCTCGGTAACGACGACCGACGTTAAATCAAGCTATAACGCTGGTAACCGGACCCTGACCAACATGCTGCCCGGCCTGTCGAAGACCAGCTACAATCTTGTCGCCTATTACGAAAAGAACGGCTTTGCCGGTCGTATCGGCTACTTCTGGCGCGATCGCTATCTGTCATCGAACGGCTCGACGGTTTCGACCGAGTCCTATGTCGCCCCCTTCGGTTCTCTTGATGCCTCGCTATCCTACGACCTCAGCCAAAATCTCGTCATCGGTCTGGACACGATCAATATCCTGGACGCGAAGAAATATGTCTATGGCGCCAACAAGCTCCAGGCACGAGAGATCAACAACTATGGTCGCACCCTGACCGTCAGCCTGCGCGCCAAATACTAGGCGTTTTTCGTCCCCTTGGTGGCGCCGAAACCGGCGCGGCCAGCCTTAGCCCCAGACCGCCCGAATATCCCAGGGCGGCCTGGGGCTCTTTTCCTTTCCAACGACACGGTGTCAGATGCAAAACAACATTTTTCTGTCCGGGCTGACCGTCCTCACCTTTCTGACGGCGCCAACCGCCTTTGCGGCGAACGGCCCCAAACTCAACGAGATTCAGATTCTGGGCTCGCACAACTCCTACCGCCCCGTCCCCGATACGGCGACGCAGGCCAATCTGGACAGCCTTCCAAACCATGCTGGCCAGGGTCTGGAATACGGTCACCCGGATATCACCACCCAGCTTAATCTCGGCGTGCGTCAGCTGGAGTTTGATCCCTATGCCGATACAACCGGCGGCCTTTACGCCGGGCCTTATGACAAGACCGCACCGGACTACGCCACGATGGCCGCGCCGGGCCTCAAGGTGCTGCACATCCCAACGCTTGATTATCGCAGCCACTGCATCACCCTGCGAGCCTGCCTGACCCAGGTTGCGGATTGGGCGAAAGCGCATCCAGACCATGACACCATCATCCTGTTCATCAACACCAAGGAGGAACCCGTCAACGACCCGCGTGTCACCAAACCGGCCCTTTATTCCGAAGCCGATTTGGCCGAGGTAGACGCCGACGCGCGCGACATCCTGGGTGCCGACAAACTGATCACGCCGGACACCATCCGTGGCCATTACAAAACCTTGCGCGACGGGGTAATGGCCGGCAACTGGCCGCTGGCCGCCGACGCCAAAGGCAAGTTCATGCTGGTCCTGGATTCCAATCCGCGCATTGCCGATCTCTATCGCCAGGGCCACCCGTCGCTGGCGGGCCGCGTGATGTTCGGCCTTTATGCCGAAACCGACGCCGAAGCGGCCGTATTCAATATCCAGGATCCGCGTCCAGAAGCCGCGCACATCACGCAATTGGTCAAACAAGGCTTTTTCGTCCGTTCGCGCGCCGACGCCAATACAAGCGAGGCCCGCACACATGACCTGAAACGGTTCGACGCCGCCGTAAACGCCGGTGCGCAAGCCATCAGCACTGATTATTATGAGGGCGCGCCTGATCCGTACGGCTTCAAGTTCGTCGTTCGAATGAAGCAGGGGTTTAAACAGACGAACCCGCTGTTCCAGAAATAGCCGCTGCGGCCCATTCCTAGCGCTTTTTTGGGGTCTCGTGTAAAACCCCAAACGGGCGAGACTCCAAGAAAACGAGCTAACGGATTGCGCGAATAGAGCTGAGAGCGGCAATCTGTCAGGTTTCTTTACGAGATCCTCCTGTGAAGCCGCACCTACCTGCGCCGGTCCTTTATCCGATCGACTTCGAAGCGACCTGACAGCTTATGTTATGAAAAGAACCCCGCCGAATGGCTCCGGCGGGGTTCGTCATGTGTCAGGTCGTCACCTTAGTTTTTATAGCTCAGACGAAGATATCCGAACTGACCTTGCAGATCGTAAGCCGCGTCGTAACCACCGCAGGCCAGACAGATCGGCGCTGTCTTGCCGAAGAGGTTGTTGACGCCGATGGCAAACTCGTACTTGCCACCCAGCTTTTCCGGCGTCCAGCCGAACTGGATATCGGTATAGGTGGTGGCCTTCATAGTGTTGTTGTAGTTAGGTTCATCCAGTTCGCTGATATAGCGGCCCGTCAACGAGCCGAACATATTGCCCTTCTGCCAGGTCAAGGTCACGTTCGAGCGATTTTCCGGATAGGCTTGGCCGTTGTTTTCGACACCTTTGTAGTCCAACACCGTAGTCCCCGTCGCCGACGGCAGCGACGTTTGGTATTTGTCGAGGAAGGTGGCTTGCCAGATCAAGCCGAAGCGGCCAAGAGCCGTTTGCGGTGCCCGATAGTTGAGCGTCAGGTCGACGCCGGCGCTTTCCAGCGTACCGACATTTTGCAGTATCCCGCGGATCTGGGTGATTGAGCCGGTCGCACTGCGCGTAATGGCGCCACAACTCGTGGCGTCGAGCGAGGTGACGCAATTGTTGAGCAGGACGTCAGCACTGATCGACGTAATAGAGTTATCGACCTTGATGTCGTAGTAATCGGCTTCCAGCGATATGGCATCTACAAATGGCAGGCTCTTTGCCCAGCTTGGGCTGTAGGCAAAGCCCACAACTGTGCTTTCCGAGGTTTCCGGCTTCAGAGCTTTGTTGCCGCCGGTAATGATCGGCAACTGACCGTTAAGCTGGACGTAGCTGCCATCGGCGGGAACGCCGAGTGTGATACAGTTGGCCTTGATTGTGGCCGAAACGCCCGATGTGTTGAAACCAGAGCACGGATCGGCGACACCGCCGTCAAAGCGCGACGGGGCGCCATACAGTTCGCCTATGCTGGGCGCGCGGAAACCTTCAGACCAAGTGGCCCGCAGACGCAGGTCATTGAACGGCTTCCAGCTCAAGCCGGCCTTAGTGGTCGAATCCGAGCCACTGGTGCTGTAATCAAAATAGCGAATGGCGAAGGTTGCCTCCAGCAAACGCACACCGGGCAGGTCTTTGAGGAGCGGTACATCTGCTTCGGCATAGATTTCTTTGACATTGTAGCTGCCGCGCGTCGGCAAGGCGGGAATGTCCGATCCCAGGCCGGCGGCCACGACCGGGTCCGGATCGAACGAGCCCGCCAGACGACGGTACTCGACGCCAGCGGCGACACCCAACGGGCCCGCCGGCAGTTCAAACAACGATCCGGTAATATTGGCCGAGAAATCGACCATGCTTTGCTCGGACGCGTCGTTCTGTCGGAACAGGACGTAGTTGAGCATGTCCTGCGTCACAGCGCCTTTGCCGCCGAAGATGTTGAACGGCACACAATCGCCTGTACAGTCCGCCAGCGGCCCCAAGGCCTTGGCGAGCTTGGCGGCGTTAATATTGCCCGACATGGTCTGTGTGGCCTTGTTGGTCGAATATATTCCGCTGACGTCCCAGTACCAGGTCTTGCCGAAACCGTCGAAATTGCCATCGAAGCCGGCGTTGAAGTAAGCGGTATTGACTCTCTGTTCGAAGTGACGCGGCCCCGCTTCGACAAGGCGCTTGCCTATGAAGGCATAGTTGGCGCCAGCCCCACCCGCGCCGCCGGCGCTTAAGGTGAAGCCAAACGGATTATAGGGATTGGTCTTATCAATAGAGATGGTGTCGAGCAGATTGCCATTGCCGGCATCCGGACCGACGAACAGCGGCAGGGGCGCCGCCTGGTTCGCAGATGAGCGCTCGTTGTAAGTCGCTTTGAACTTGAAATTTGCCCGATCGCCCAGGGGCTGCACATAGCTGACAAAGGTGCCGACGCGCTTGTTGGGCGTCAGGATGTAATTGTATGGGCTGAAGTTGAAGCGATCGGCGACGGTGAAAGCTTTGTAGTCGCTATTAGGGCCGGTCGGGTCTGTCAGATCGATGAAGGGCTTTCCGGTCAGTACCGGCGCCTTCAAGGTGATGTTCATGCTTTCGCCGGTCAGCGGATTGGTAACGATGACGCGGGCATTGGGCGTGCCGGAGGAACAGTTGGAATCGCATTGGGTCGCACCGGGAGTCGGGAAACTGTAGAGCGCGCGGTCGGCCTTGAAGATCGATCCCTGACGCGCATAGTTGCCGCCTATGATCAGGCTCCCGCCAGTTGACTCAAAGGTGTGACCATAGCTGTAATTGTACAGCTCGGTGACGCCATCACCCTTATCATAGGCGCCTGTTTGGCCGCTGAAGGCCCAGCCCTCCTGCTTCGTCTTGGTAATAATATTGACGACACCGGAAATGGCGTCAGACCCATAAACCGCCGAGGCGCCGTCGCGCAGGATTTCGACGCGTTCGATCAGGCTTTCCGGGATGGCATTGAGGTCGACGGCGGCTGGCACGCCACTGGCGGCTGTACCATTTATGAAGCGCTGGCCATCGACGAGCACAAGCGCGCGCCTAGAACCCAAATAGCGGATATCGACTTCGGCAGAGCCGGCACCGACGCCGCCGCCGTCGGGTGGATTGCCATTGTTGCCGGAAGAATTAGAGCGCGAATTGATGCCGCCGGTCGTACCCGGAAGGCGCTGGAGGATGTCGGTCAGGGACGTCAGGCCCGTTCGTTTGATATCTGCCTGATCTAGGTGGGTTACAGGTGCCGCCTGGCGTACGGGGTCACGACGGATGCGCGAACCGGTGACAACGATTTCAACCGCATTATCGTCTGCAGACGGCGCCGGATCGGCAGTTTGAGCATAGGTAACAGCCGGCATAACACTGGCGATAACAAGTAGACTCGCTGCCAGTTTCAGACTCGAATTTCCGTATCGATACTTCATTCCGCACCTCCAAAAATGAACTCAGAGGGAAAACGTATACGAAATACGGTTGCGGACAACGTGAACTTTCACAAATTCGACACATATGTTGCGATGCGACAATTGTGTCACAATTTTACCGTATTTTGCCCGTTTTTTAGACTTTGTAAGAAAATAAATGCTGCGGCGCACACATTAAATAGGCGATTCTTTCTAGGGAATTTCTAAATATACGAGTCCAAATTGAGAATTTATTTTTGCGTTGCAACACAAAAGGGTGCGCTTTTGCACACCCCTTCCAATACTTAAAAATACTACCGTTATAAATTGTCTAGTAGGTTCCGAGTGTTACGCGGATCAGTTTCTGGTCTTTGCGAAAGTTGATACCGTAATCGGTTTCATCGCCATTGAGCCAGCGCGTCGATTTCCACACGCCGTTCTCGTAGCTCCCCTCCTCCACACGCGCCAACCGGCCATAAAGACCATCCTTCGTCACGCGCTTGAATTCGAAGCGTACGTCGACACCGCTGATCAAATAGGTGGTAGCGTCGAGCTGGATGACAAGCGCGCGACCCAGTCCATCTTTGGAATTTGGCACGATGGCCGGCAATTCTCCCCAAGGCGGCGGACCATAGGACAGATCGACCCGCCAATCGCCGAAATCGAGTGCCTGGCGGCCTCGACCGGGTTCTTCCACCGATGCTTTTAAGCGCTTGTTCAGCAAGGCCTGCCCGAGCAGGTCCTGAATCGGCGCCAATAGTTTGTAATTGTCGCCGTGCGCTTTCGCCGCCGCCAGATGCGCCTCCGACGCCGGATCATTGTCGATGCCGAAGGTTGAGAATCCGACACCGCCACGATCAAGCACATAATACAAAAACGAAGCTGTATTGGCGTCAAAACCCGTCTCCGATACCCACGACGGATTATCGGGACGCGCATACTGATCAAGGACTTTGCGATATTCGCCGGCATCGCTGGTGTAGATGTCGGTGCCGATGAAATCGATCGCCGGACTGACGGAACGCCAGATATCGAACACATTGAACGTCGCACCGCCACTGGGATAGTCGATACCAGGATACTTCTTATCCTTGTAACGCAGCCACGTGTTGACATAAAGCGGCAAGGGATAGACGGCCTTGCCGGCCGCCGCTACCTCGTTGATATAGCGCGCCGTCGACCAGGCGCCGAAAGCTTCATCGGCGTCCGGTCCAAAAACCTCACGCCAGGTGCCAGGTTTCAGGGAAAGTTTATCGAGGACCGCCTGTGGTACGGCACCGTTGAATTGGCTTTGCGCCTCCGCCCCGAAATCGCGGACCGAGCCGATAGCGCCGGGTTCATTCTCGACTTGCACGACGATGACCGTGTGCTGATCGCCATCCACCTTTTTGAGGTGGCGCATCAGGGCGGCGAAAGCACGCTTGTCGGCCTCGACATTGGTACGTACGTTCGGTGACAGGACGCTGACCGGCTCGCCGCGCTCATTCATCATACGCGGATAGGTCTTGCGATCGGCCTGCATCCATTCCGGTACGTAATGCATCTCACCGTTCTTCCAGGTGCCAAACCACAGAAGTGTCAGGCGGACATGGGTGGCGCGCGCCTTGGCTATAAGCGCGTCGATATTGGTCGTATCGTAAACGCCGGGCCTGGGCTCAAACTGCTCCCAGTAGACCGGGGCCTGAACGACATTGGGTGACAGGGCCAGCGCGGCCGGCCACGCCTTGTCGAGATGCGTCGGCCAGGCGCTGGAATTGTGCAACTGTGCGGCCATCATAAAGAAGGGCTTGCCATCGACCATCAGGGCAAAACGATCGCCGTGCTTGACAAAGGTCGGCATGTCTTCGGCAAATGCCGGAGAGACCAGGGCGAAAACGGCGGCAATGGCCAGCCACAGGCGCCGCATCATTGTGCAGACGCCTTGGTCTCGACGCGCAAGGGCGCTCTGATCATATCCGCCTCAATAAGCGGGAAAGGAATAACCCCCGACGCATTCATTTTCGTGAAAAAGTCCGGGAGACTGAATGGCTTACCCTCTTTTTCCATCTCGAAGCTGTATTCGCTCATCAGGCGGTCGAGCTCGAGTTTGCCGGTGATATAGCTGGTGCCGTAGCCGGGCTGACGCAGATATAGCAGCTGCTCGAAGCCAACCAGATCGCTATCGGGATCGGACCATTTACGCGGCGTCCAGCGGGCATGGAATTCGCCGGCCTCCCTCAAGGTCATATCGTTCGACTGAACATAGAGTGAAGCCAGCCCACGCGCGGCGCGATTGGCCAGCATGATCCAGACGATTTCGCGACTACGCGGCGTGTCGTCGTAAAGTCCGGCATGCAGCAAAAGCTCCTCCACCGCCGTCGCCATGCCTTCGGATCGGCTGTCGTACATGTCGTAGAGCGGCACATTGGCGCGAATCTGACTGGCATTCGGTTCATGTTTGCGGCGTGCCAGTTCGATCCAGTGATAGTCGTGCGAAAACAGGCCTGACGGATCGAGGGCCATGCCGTGCGAGAAGAAGTTGCGCTTTTCCGGCGGCGTGTAAGCGCCGACCTGGTTCGCCATGGCCTCTCGGTAATAGGGCTGGTCATCGACCAGACCGCCCTTGATCAGAAAGTCGGTCAAGGTCCGCATCTTGGTCTTAGCCATGGCCATATAGGCGTCCGGATCATTGACCGGATCAAGCTGCGGCAGGTTACGGTTACGATACTCTTCCAGCGCAAGCGATGCCCGCGACCGCTCCAGTTCGCGCTTCAACAGGGTTTCCTGCTCGGCCCAGGTGTAGGGCACGAGGTGAACGTTTTTCATATACCAGTCGTAATTGTCCTTGCCCACACCGGAAGGACCCGTCTTCGACGGCGCTTCTGCATCAAGCCACTGCTGGAAAGCGTCGGTCGCGGCCTTGGCCTTCGCCACCGCCGTGATCAGGGCCTTGTCGGCGCCCTTAAGCGAGCCATGTACCCGGCCTTCGAGCGTTCGCATATCCAGCGTGCCATCCTGCAGCGCCGCCAGGGTGGCGCTTTGCTCGCGGAAGGCGCGCGTGCCGTAAACCCACAGATCGCGGGCGTTGGAATCCCTCAGATTGATTTTCGCCTGCTCAAGGATCGCCGGAATGGCGCCGATCTGACAAGTCAGGGTTTTCTGATCGGCTTTGGAGAGGGGATATCGATAGGTCTGCAAGTCGATGATCGGGAAGATCGATGGCCCTTCATGTTCGGGCACGTCGCTGTCCTCGCCCCAGACACTCGCATAAAAGCTTGGATCACGCGCCCATGGCTTGAGAACGCGCAAATCGAAATCCATGCCGTTCATTTCGGCGGCGACGAGCTTGGCGTCACCGATTTGCGCAGTTGTCCAGCCCGCCGTATCGATGGCGGTGAGCTTTTGTTGGAAGTCGGCCAAACCCCTGGCTTTTTCTGCCATGGCGCTTGCGCTGTAATCTGGAGCGCATGCCTTGACGGCCGGCGGCTCAAATGTGCGCCACTTCGCGGACAGTTCCGTCAGTTGCCGGTAATCCGTGGCAGCGAAGGTTGCCGTCGCCGCACTGCTCATCAGCAGGCTGGATATGATCAACGGCAAGCGCCAGGTTCGTATACAAAAAGCCATAGCCATCTCCGAACCAAATTATACGAATAAATTATACGATATTTTGGAAGCCTTAACCTGTCAAGTTTGGAGAACGATGTAGCAATGAAGTGAGCGAGGGTCGATCCTTCGAACGTTTCCACACCCCTACTAGGATCGCAAATTGTACGTTAAATCGACTAAGAGACAGCGAGGTCATGGCGCGCTGGACAAGGCCTGAGAGGATTAAATCAACCTTATTCTAGACTTTGCCGCCGACGACCGTCCGGTGTTGAACAGCGTGCTTCAAGTCTTGCCTTTACATGTGAGGCGGTTTGAAATCCATACTTAATAGCCTATCAAACATTTGATTTGTATGAAATATTTATCGTTTCAATTCGCACCCCAACGCCCATAGTATGGATTTTTCGGCAAATCAGCTTATCGACTGAGCCATTTTATTACAAACAACTGATTGTGATAAAGTGTGATTATTAGAATTGACGAAATCGCTCTGAGGCAGGCATACAATCGTCAGACAATTTAAAGACAACAAATAGCCCAAAAGGGGGGATTCATCTATGCTGCGCCCTGTGTCTTTCATCCTCGCGCTCGCCGCCACCGCCCTTAGCCTGACGGTTTTGGAAGCCAGAGCCGCACCTAAACTGCCAGGTACCGTACTTTACGGCGTTGCCTATTACGACGAATACACGCCCGTCGACCGCATCGACGAAGACGCCCGCATGATGAAGGCCGCAGGTATCTCCGTGGTCCGTATCGCGGAATCCACTTGGTCAACCTTGGAGCCCAGCGATGGCGTTTTCGACTTTACGCATGTAGACCGCACTTTGGCGGCCATGAATAAGCAGGGCATCAAGGTCATCATCGGCACCCCAACCTATGCCGTACCGGCCTGGTTGGTGAAGGCCCATCCGAATGTGCTGGTAGTCACCGCCCAAGGCCGGGCCAATTTCGGCCCGCGCCAGAATATGGACATCACCGATCCCCAATACCGAAGAGCCGCTGAAAAGGTCATTGTCGCGCTGATCGACCACGTAAAGGATAATCCAGCCGTGATAGGCTATCAGGTCGACAATGAAACCAAGGCCTATGGTACATCTGGTCCAAATGTGCAGGCGGGATTTGTCGCCTCGCTGCGCAAGACATATCCGGATCTCAATATGCTGAACAAAGCATTTGGCCTTGACTACTGGAGCAACCGTATCAACGACTGGTCCGAATTTCCGTCCGTCAACGGCTCGATCAATGCCAGTCTAACCAATGCGTTTGCAGACTATCAGCGCGGCCTGGTCACCGATTATCTCGCTTGGCAAGCCGATCTGGTGCGCAAGCATGCCCGCCCCGACCAGTTCATTACTCAAAACTTCGATTTGGGTTGGAAAAATGGCTCGTTCGGTATCCAGCCGGAGGTCAATCACTGGGAGGCTGCCAAGGCCCTCGATGTGGCAGGTGTCGACATCTACCACCCCAGCCAGGACAAGCTGACAGGCGCAGATATCGCCTTTGGCGGCGATCTTTCGCGCTCTATAAAAAATGGTCAGAACTATCTGGTAATGGAAACCCAAGCTCAGGGCTTCCCGGACTGGACGCCTTATCCAGGTCAACTTCGACTTCAAGCGTTCAGCCATCTGGCGTCCGGCGCCAACATGGTCGAATATTGGCACTGGGCTACGACGGCCAATGGCGTCGAGACCTATTGGCGGGGTCTCCTGTCGCAAGACTATAAGCCGACCCCCGCCTACGAAGAGGCCAAGACGATCGGTGCCGACTTCAAGCGACTGGGGCCAAAGCTGGTCAATATGACCAAGACGAACTCGGTCGCGATTTATGTGAGCAATACTGCACTTAGCGGATTCGACGCGTTCAAGATTGACGCCGACGGCCGAAAAATAAGTTATAATGATGTGATGCGGACCTTTTTTGACGCCCTTTATCGGCAGAACATCGAAGCCGATATACTGTCGCCGTCATCGACAAAAAAGTTGAGCGATTACAAACTCATCATTGTGCCCGCACTGTACGCTGCCAGCGATTCAGACATCCAGCGCCTCAACGATTATGCCAAGGCCGGCGGCCACCTTGTGTACACTTTCAAGAGTGGCTTTTCCGACGAACATACCAAGGTGCGCTACGCAGAGCAGCCTGGTGCCATCGCCGAAGTGGCAGGAGTCCGCTACAACGCGTTTACTCTTCCCGACGGCGTCACCTTAGAAGGCGATCCCTTTAAGGTCGGCGTCCAGGACAACAAGGTCCGCTGGTGGATGGAATTCCTGATCCCGACGACGTCGAAGGTGATCGCCAAATACAAGCACCCCTCTTGGCCGGATTATGCCGCCATGACGCGCAACACCTGGGGCAAGGGCGAGGTCGATTATATCGGCTTCATGCCGACCGATGCCATGGCTGAAAGGATCGTGGCCGATGAAGCCCAGAGGGCGGGTGTCGCTAATCCCTTGCCGGGCGTGCGGTTCCCACTCATCGTTCGCTCTGGCAAGCTACAGAACGGCCATGCGGTTCATTATGTCATGAACTATTCCACGACGGCTCGGTCATTCACAGCGCCATTCAAGTCAGGTCAGGAACTGTTGTCCGCCAAGCCCTTAAGCGGAGGTACTTCGGTTGAGCTTGGCCCCTGGGATGTGAAGATTATCGAAGAGCAGACCCCCTGATTCATTCACCCAACTATCCATTAATCGCCTAAACACATAGGCCTAACTACTTTAGGAGCATTTCATGCGCCTCACCCGTAGATATGCCCTGGCCAGCGTCGGCTCGCTGGCTGTTGCTTCATATGGCGTCGCCAAAGCACGGGTAACGAAGGATAGTCTGCGCGTTGCTGGGCTAAGGGTAAACCAAGTCGAAAACCCCGTCGGTGTTCAAACTCAGGATGTGCGGCTGTCCTGGCAACTAAATACTACTGCCCGAGCGACCAAGCAGACCCTATACCGCGTCATGGCGGCTTCGACGGCGCAGAATTTGGCATCAGGACATTATGACCTTTGGGATAGCGGCCGCGTGTCAGGCGACGGCAATCTCGACGTCGCCTATTCGGGAAAGCCGTTAGCCTCAAGACAACAGGTGTGGTGGCAAGTTCAGGTGTGGGATACGCACGGGCGCACGGCAAGAAGCGCTGCTGCGACCTGGGAAATGGGTCTGCTCGCACCTTCGGACTGGACCGCCGAATGGATTGCCATTGAAAATCAAGAAATGTCGGCAGACCGTGCGACAGGCTTGTTCTGGATCACGGCCCCGCCTCCAGGAAAAGGAAATACCAGTCAATTTCGGCTCAATTTTAGATTGGACGGCGAGGCAGACGTCGATCTTCTGACCTTAGCCGATCAGGACTACCTAGCCTTTATCGATGGGACACCCCTGGATTTACCGCTTTGGATGCCTTCGGCCTTCGGTAAACGCCCGGTTGCCACCGTTTCACGGCGCTTGAATGCGGGTTCACACACCTTGGCCCTCACACCTGATATCGACGGCGGATCATCCCGCGAGGGTGTCGCGCTGAAGTGCGGTATGATGGTCCGTGTTCGATATCCCGACGGTCGGACGCGCCGCTATGGCGACGAATTGGCGCGGGTATCATCGCAAAAGCCGGAAGGCTGGACGCGCCCGGACTTCGATGATCATGGCTGGCTGCCGGCGCAGAAGGTCGAAGGCCGTGGCCAACCGCTGCCGGGCAACGGTGCCTTCCTGGTCCGGCGGGAATTTGGCTTGCTTGACCATATCAAGAGCGCCCGGCTGTATGTCACGGCACTTGGAGTCTATGAAGTCTACATCAACGGCGCCCGAGTGGATGACCACCTCTTGGCCCCCGAAAGCATGGATTTTCGTAAAACCGTGCGCTATCGCGTTCATGACGTGACCAAGCGCCTTCAGGCGGGGAAGAACGTTATCGGTGGCTTGGTCGGTGATGGCTGGTACGGCAGCTATTCCGCGCCGCTCGGGAGGTATGCCTGGGGCGATCCGCCTCTGCGCTTCCTGGCGCAGTTGGAAGTCACCTATGCCGACGGCCAGGTGGAAACTGTGGGTACAGATCCGCATTGGCAGATCAGTCCCGGACCGATTACCATGTGCGAGATTTATAACGGAGAAGACTACGACGCGCGTCTGGAACAACCGGGTTGGGCGAAGGCAGGCTTTACCCCCTCCAAACCCTGGTTACAGGCGAGCTTCATCGCCCCACCGCCGGGTGCCCTGGTCGGCGCGATCAGCGCGCCGATCCGTCGGAAAGCTGCTTTGGCACCTAAGACCGTCACCAAAATCCGAGAAGACTACGTCATAGACTTCGGCCAGAACTTCGCCGGATGGGTGCGCGTCTCCGCCAAGGGTAAAGCCGGCCAGACCCTTACTTTGAAGTACGCAGAGCTTCTCAACGCCGATGGCAGCATCGATCAGTCAAACCTGCGCGCGGCGCGCGCTACCGACACTTACACCTTCCGTGGCGATCCCAAGGGCGAAACCTACGAACCCCGCTTCACCTATCATGGCTTCCGATATGTGCAGATTTCGGGCCTTGCCGCGGCTCCGACCAAAGGTGACCTCGCTGGCATTGTCATTCATACGGACTTACCAGAGACAGGGCGGTTGCGCGTCGCCAACCCGATCATACAGCAGCTGTGGCAGAATAGCCTGTGGAGTCAACGCTCCAACTTCATGGGCATACCGACAGACTGCCCGCAGCGCGACGAGCGGCTCGGCTGGATGGGCGACGCCAACGTCTTCTGGGACGCCGCCTCGTTCAACATGGATGTTGCGGCGTTCACACAGCGATGGACCGCCGACATTCGGGATGCACAGTACGATAACGGCGCCTATAGCAACGTCACGCCAAACACGTTGGTCGACATCGCTAGCAACACCGCCTCTCCCGGTTGGGCCGACGCCGGCGTTGTCCTGCCGTGGACGGCATGGCGGCGGTATGGTGATACGGCCATTATTGACCAGAATTGGGACGCGATGGTTCTTTACCTGGACTATATCCAGGCCCACAGCGAGGACCACATCTGGAACAAGGGCCATGGCTGGGATTTCGGGGACTGGCTCGCCTTTGACGCCAAAAATCCAGACGACCCGACGACCCCAAAAGACCTGATCGGAACGGCTATGGCCAAACACTCGACCGAGGCCCTGGCCGACATGGCCAAGGCCACTGGACGTGCCGGCGCCGCTGAGACATATGCCGTTCTGGCGAATGACATTCGTTCCGCCTTTATTGCACGTTTCGTCAAGGCGGATGGCACGGTCGGCAACGATTCACAGACGAGCTACATTCTGGCGCTCGCCTACGATCTGGTGCCCGAAGGGTTGCGTGCGGCCAGCGCGGGCAAGCTTCTGGAAAACATTAAGCGACGCGGCAACATGCTGACGACTGGGTTCCTCGGCACGCCGGCCAGTCTCGATGTCCTTGCCAATTTCGGTTACGACTCGACGGTATATGACCTGTTGCTCAGGACCGACTATCCGTCTTGGGGCCACATGATCGTCGCCGGTGCCACCACCACTTGGGAACGGTGGAACAGTGACGCTGGCGATCGATCAATGAATTCGTTTAATCATTATGCCTTGGGCGCCGTCATCGGCTTTGTCTATCGTCGGATCGCAGGGATAGAGCCGATTGAACCCGGCTTCAAAACCTTTCGTGTCAATCCGGTGTTGGATCAGCGCATAAAAAGCGGCGGCGGTGATTATGACTCGCGAAATGGACGGATTTCAACGGACTGGTCCGTTGAAACCAACGGCGTGTTTTCGTTGCGCGTGACGGTTCCCGCGAATGCCACGGCGCAGATATACCTGCCGACAAAGGACCCGACCAAGGTTTGGGAGAGTGGACGGGCGCTTAGCAACCGTCACGATTTGAGGCTTTTGGGATCTGATGAGGAAAGGCTTATTGTTGAGGTAGGGTCAGGCACCTACAGCTTTAAGACACAAATATAGCCCTGACTCATTCCGCCAGACCGCTTTGATGATGCCCGTTGTGCGGGTATGATTTCGCCGATCTCACCAAGGATGTCCACGCGGATAAAATCGACGACGGTCAGTCGCTTACATGCCCTCAATATGGCGTTCCGTCCTTATGAACGAAACGCCAACGGCCATCTGCCAAGATCGCTTTCAGGTCATCATCGGGATAGGTCCCCTCGTCACCCGGACTCCGATCACCGACTTCCAGATAAACCACGACATCATCGGTGGTGTTGATCAGATGGTGCCCGTTGCCTGTCCCGGCCTTGAAACCCGCGCACATTCCAGGCGTCAAGCGTGTCTCGCCTTCATCCGTAAAAAGGGTTGGAAAGCCTGCCAGGATATATACGAATTCGTCCTGCTTCGAGTGGGCGTGGCGAAGGGCGGACATGGCGCCTGGTTTTAGTTCCGTCAGATTGACGCCGAAATTACCAAGCCCGAATATATCGCCCAATTGCCGTTTCGCGCGGCCAGCCATGCGCGACGCAAACGGCTCTGGATAATTCGACGGTCTAACACGTACCGGCACCTCGTCCGCGATGACCGCAACGGGCTTAACGCTGGGCGGCAAATCTTCAGGTCCATTCATGCGGGCACCTGTTGGGTTGACGACGTCCGGAGGATAAGTGCCGTGCCCTTCGATCACCCGGCCAGCCCGCAGGCGAAGAACCTCACTGACGCGCACGCCGGCCTGGTTGGTGTAGAGAATAACGAGGTGGTCGACGCCGGCAAATACAGCCTCCACGGTGAAATGCAAATCCGGTATCGCCTCGATACCTGCGCTCCAATAATCTCGAATTTCGGCCTTGCCTTGCAACCGTCCGCCACTGTCGGGGCGAATGCGTGTGGCAAACGGCGACGTAAAGATGGCATCTTCATCGAAATGGGCCAGCACGCGCTCAATGTCGTGCGCATTCCAGGCCGCCACCCAATCGTCTGCGAATGCCTTCAAATCAATATTCATGCCCTCTTCTCCTAGTCTGTAAGGCACTTGCGCGCGATGTCTGCGATTTCTTCTAGATAACTACCGGTTAGGCCCATCAGACGTCAGTGGCTTGCGACCGCACCAGGTGCAGGCCCTTCTGGTTTTCTGATGAAGAAGGCGGCAAAGACGGCGCCAAGCGAGATAATGGCACCGCACAGGAAGGCGGCCTTTATCCCACCGGTCGTTACCGCATGCAGATCGGCGCCAGCGGCGGCCAAGCCTGCGCTCTCCAGCGTCATAATGGCAACAAACAAGGCCGTGCCTGCGGCACCCGCCACTTGCTGTGTGGCGCCGAGCATGGCGCTCCCGTGCGAATACAAATGTGGCGGCAATGCCCCCAGGCTGACCGTAAATAGCGGTGTGAACATCAGGGCGAGGCCGACGCTTAGGGTCAGGTGGGCAATCAGTAACAGCCAAACTGACGTGTCCCGCTGGATGAAGGTTAGCCCCCATAAGGCAAGGCTGAGCAGAACGGCACCTGGAATAACCAGTGGCGCGGGACCATGCTTGTCAAACAGACCGCCAACGGTCGGCGCACATAGTCCCATGACCAGGCCCCCCGGCAAAAGCAGAAATCCGGTCTGTAAAGTCGTCAAGCCCAGGACATTTTGGAGATATATCGGCAGGAGGATGAACGCACCGAACATGGACATCATGAGAATGGCCATCATCGCCATGGCGATGGTGAACCGGCTGTGGGTCAATGTGCGCATGTCGAGTAAGGCGCGGTTCTCTCTCTCCAAAAATCTCTGCCGCATGATGAAGATCGCGATGACGGCGGCACCTATCAGCAAAGGAATCCAGGGCGATATGATGGGGACATGGAGCGCCGCCTCCCCTAGTCCGCTCAGGCCGTAGACGAAACCTCCGAAGCCTATGGCTGACAGAAAAATAGAGAGTATGTCGATTGGCGCCTTGTTCGGAACGGACACATTCTGGATCCGTGCCGCTCCCAAGGCCAGTGCACCCAAAGCGATCGGTAGCACGAGGAGGAACATCCATCGCCAGCCCAGGACCGAAAGGATCAGTCCGGAAATGGTCGGGCCAAGCGCTGGGGCAACCGAGATGACGATGGAAATATTTCCCATGGTCTTGCCGCGGGATTCAGGCGGCACAAGGGTCATGACAGTCGTCATCAGAAGCGGCATCATGATGGCTGTGCCCGACGCCTGCACAATTCGTCCGATGACCAAGATAACGAAGCCCGGCGCCAAGGCCGAGATCAATGTGCCGAAGCAAAATAGAGACATGGCCAGAATAAAAACGGGTCGGGTGTTCAGGCGTTGCAAAAGGAAGCCCGTGATGGGGATCACCACTGCCATGGTCAGCATGAAGGCCGTCGATAGCCATTGCGCAGAACTGGCCGTAACACCCAGGTCTTTCATCAGATGTGGCAGGGCCACAATCATCAGGGTTTCGTTCAGGATCACGACAAAGGCCGAGACCAGCAGAAGACCGATCACAAGCGTATTGCGGGCACCGTGGTCTTCAGTGCTCCCGACCGGCTCTGGATCCAATGGGGATTGCATGTCTGGGGTCATGAGCTTTTGAGCCGTTCTCGTTCACATAGGGTTGCCGCCAAGGGGAACCACTGCCTGCCTCTACCGAGCATTCGTGCCAAAAGGCGGCAGTGACCGCAAGCTTTTGACCATCAATTTTTGAAACTTGCCTCGCGACTGGCAGCCGTCAGGGTCAGGCGCCCTTACCCGTTCTTTGTGCATCTGCGAACAAAGCCTGCCACGCCATTATCTCAGCGGTGCTAATCGTAGGCGGCAACAAGCCTCTGTATGAAACGGAAGGCATTTTTCAGGAGACCCACATGTCCGATACAGCTCCCCACTTCATCGATAGCACGAAGACCGACGCTCAAGCCACATTTGACAAAGCTTCTGATGCCGCACGGCAAGGCGCAGAGACGATCGAGGCCACCGCAAAAGACCTTTCCAACCAAGCGTCCGACGCCCTACAGTCGGGCAGTGCCGCGGCGAGCGACATGGGTAAACGCACACTGTCGACGCTGATCGATGTCAACAAAACCATTACCGACGCCTACAGCCAGTCAGTGTCGGAGATGAATGCCCTCGCCCAGCAGGCATTTCAGGTTCGCACGGCCAAGGACATGATCGCCTTTCAGAGCAATGTGCTGGCGCAGTTTCAAAGGAACTTGGCCGCGGCAGCGAACATTTATTCCGCCATTTGGCAAACCACGACCCAGTCCGTCTCATCGGCCACGGACCGCGTTCGGGAAACGACAGATACGCTCCGCGCTGCTTAAGCTTGATCGGCGGTGCGGTCGGATTCCCAGCCGCCGTGCCGCCTTTTAACCGTTTATATTCCTTATCAAACTGGCCGCGCTATAGGCCATGCAGGTTTTTGGCCTTGCCGACTTCCGGGACGAATTGAAAGGCATTACCGTGCCCCCCCCTCATCATTCACGGCGATGCTGACGGCATTGTTCCCTTCGCAAGTTCGGGTGCCCGGACGCACAAGGCAGTCGCCCATAGCCAGCTTCATGTGATTTCTTGTGGTCAGGATCGACTCTGACCAGGTTCTCGGACGAGGTCATTATTTTGTTGCACCTGTGTCGCCCCCTTCTATGCGAGTTTTCTTAGAAGTAGATCGAACGCCACTTGCAGAACTTCGGGTAAATCAAACGGTTATACGCGACCGACATCCATAACTCGCGCCGGTTTATTGAGTCCCTACAAAGCGTTCCATCTCCCGCATCCGCTTTTTACCGGGGCCTTTCTACGATGACGGCTCCACCCCATCCCCAACTCTGGAGCCCACAATGCCCAAGATCACGACCTTAGAGGACGCCTTCGTCCATGAACTTTCGGACATCTACAGCGCCGAGAAGCAATTGACCAAGGCACTGCCGAAGCTGGCCAAGGCCACCACAAATCCCAACCTCGCTGCGGGTTTCACAACTCATCTTGAGGAAACGCAAGGCCAGATCGAGCGTATCGATCAAATCGTCGAGGAGCTCGGCATCAAGCTCAAGCGCATTAAGTGCCTGGCAATGGAAGGCCTGGTGGCTGAAGGTCAGGAAACCATTGACGAAATCGAAAAGGGGCCGGTCCGTGATGTGATGCTGATCGCCGGTGCTCAAAAGGTCGAGCATTACGAAATCGCCAGCTACGGCGCACTCATCGCCGTTGCCAAGGCACTCGGCCACAAAAATGCGGCCAAGCTCCTCGCTGAAACGCTCGCTGAAGAAAAGGCCACGGATACCAAGCTTAACGGCCTCGCCATGTCGGAAGTCAATCAGCAAGCACTCGACGCGGCGGCGGATCTTACACCCGCTCAGTAAGTCACATTTTACACAACTATCAGAAAAGGCGGCCCATGACGGGCCGCTTTTTTTGTATAAGGCATTGGTCGCCATTGTAAGCGCTGCCCTCATTCGGATTTTAGTTTTTTGCCTATGATGGGCTCGCGCTTTTTTGCGCGAAATGTCTCAGTCTACCTGAACGTCAGTCAGAGGTAAAAAATGTCCGACACGCCCTTCGATCCAAATCGGGATCCTGATACCCTGCCTAATTTTCCGTGGACCACGCTCGTCATCATTGGAGCGATCGGCGCAATCGTGATTTGGATGGTCTTCGCAGCCGGTACGTCTACCTGATTACCGGAGGATTTATGGTGGTGGTTCGCAGAAGCGCCGGCATTATGCTCTACCAAGTGGATCAGAACGACCTTAAAGTCCTTCTGGTGCATCCGGGCGGGCCATTTTGGGCGCATCGCGATCTCGGCGCGTGGTCCATTCCAAAAGGGGAATACGATGGTGCCGAACCGCCTGAGGAGGCCGCCAGGCGCGAGTTTGAAGAAGAACTTGGCACACCCTACTTAGGTTCGCTGCTTGATCTCGGCGAGCTGAGACAGAACAGCGGCAAGCGAGTAACGGCCTATGCCGGCAATGGTCCGTTTGATATCGCCGGGGTTCGAAGCAACGTCTTTGAAATGGAATGGCCGCCGCATTCAAGAAAGCGCCAAAGCTTTCCAGAAGTGGACCGAGCTGAATGGTTTTCCGCCGACGAGGCAAGGCGGCGGATCATACCCGCTCAAACGGTGTTTATTGACAGACTGTTGGCGCGTCTGGATCTGGCCTCATCCAAGGGCTGAGCGATCGCACATCCCCAGAATGCAGCCCTATCCGGTTCTGAGAGCTGACGGTCGCGCATAGGGGCCGACGTGCCGGAACAACTGCTGGGCAGCATCTATTAAAACCATCGCCGCCAAATCGCGACGATCACGATCGCTACGGCGGAACCCACCATCACGCCCGTAACATAGGAAAAGCCGGAGATGCCGGAATGGAAAAACGGCGTATCGAAATTCATGCCGAATATGCCCGCCGTCGCCCCAACAATCCCGGTAATGACCGTTACGATCGTCAGCGCTTTTACCAGCTTATTCGTGTCCTGAGCTACCCGGGTGGTGTAAAGATCAAAGCTGCCAATCACTGTCTCGCGGGCATTCGACACCGAATCCTGAAGACGCTCTAAAATGCGACCCAGGCCTTCGAAATAGGCCCGGTCTGACGCCTCGATGTGGGCAAAAAAGTCAGGCCGCGTAAGCGCGTGAATAGTGTTGGCCGCCTCCGCCAGAGATTTTCGTAACCTAGACACCTGACCTCGCAATTTCGCCAAGGTTTCGAGCAAAGTTTGCTTTTCATTGGAGGTGAAAATTGCGCTGTCAAGTTTGTCGATCTCCGTTTCAATCCGGGCGACCTCTTCCCGGTACACCTCAAGGAGTTCGGCCACGAGCGCGACCGCAAAGGCCGAAGGCGTCAGGCGTCCGTTCAGCGTTTCGCCCCGGTCTGTTTCGACAAAGCGGTCCATGAATTTCGGGCGTGTCTCAGATACCGTCAACAGCCAGCTTTTGCCGACAATGAAGACCAATGAAGCCGAATTTCTGCCCTTAGACCTGTATGGGCATGGCATAACAAACCTGTAAAACGTGTCGAAAATTTCCAGATTTCGGGTTCCGCGGTCTTCAGCCAGCGCGGCTCTCATATCGGGCGGCAGATGCTTAAAGCCCTCCAAATCAACGCCGGAACCGTCTACCCAGAGAAGCTGGTTCTTGCCGATACGTCTAGGCCGGCTTGTCAGCTCGATCTCTTCGTCATGACCTTCGGCGTTGTAGAGAAAGGTTCGTATCGACGTCATGGCCCTATCTGAACTTTCCTAACGGAATCTATTATTGATCAACGTTACAAGTCACCGCACCGGGCAAGAGACAGATGTATCATCGCCAAGCTCTCGAAATCGTGAGCGCAGAGGCTATGCACCAAACCTAGGACCGACATCTCGCAATCGTCGAACCTGCCGGTTCGGGCCCACTGGTCATCGGTCAAGTCGTTCAAAACGCTCAGTGTCCGGCCGCGCGCAGTCTCAAACGCTTCCAACAGCGGGTCCAGTTCATCCCCTTCTAGCTCCGTGTCCGAGGCATCTTGTGTCGTTTCAGACCTGCGAAGCGACAACGCCGGACGCTCTTCCAACAGTACGCGCGTCAGGTCCGACTGAAATGTCTGTATCTCGAAATCCAGAATGTGTTTGAGGTGTTCGATCGCGTCATCTGGCGTGGAGCCCTCGGTCGCCTGGGCCGTTGGAGCAGACACCAAGGCTTTGATATGAGCGGTTAGACGGTCCGGAAATTCAGCCCGGGCTGAAAAAGTCACGATGCGCATATGGGATGTGCTCGCCTATCGTGCCTTGTTTGGCCAGAGCACAAGGGCGGCAAGTATAATCCCCACGCCAAGGGCTAACGGCGTAACCGGCAATGGGGCGTTATGCGTCGCGCGTAAGACGCGCCGACCGGTGGCCTGAAGCCGCTTTTCTGCACGAACGACCTCCTTGTCGAGCCGGTGCCGACCTTGTACGGCTCTGGTTTCCACGTCCTTGAGCGCCCGCTTCACCTCTCTATGGACAAACTCCGATAGTAGAGGCGCGTCCTCTGATATAGCGGCATCAGGCCTGTCATCATGGTCGTGTGGCAGTGATTTTACGGCAAGTGGCATGATCCATCCCCTTTGGTGTCATGGCACTTTAAAGCCGGTCTTATTGAGAAGCAGCGCGCTTCTCTGGTCAGTTTTATAATAAATACATACGCGCACGGACTGTCTGGTTAATTGCGAACATTTAGAGACGAGACGCCTTACCCTTTTTTGATTTCCTAGCCCGTCTGCCGTCGGCGTTTCTTACAGGTCGGCTGGTACCCTCGACCACATAGGAAGGTGTTGCCTTTGATCAAAATCGCAGACCTGCGCTGAATAGGAGATATCCATGACGATAACTGTGGCCAAAGGGGTTGCGATACCAAGCGTTGTCAAACCCGGTGACACGGAACTAACCGACGCCAACGGTGTCCCGTTTACTAGTGAAACGCGCGACCAGCACGGCGCGGACACGGTGCCAACCGGTATAGATGACGCACCTAAACCATATAGCGGAGCCGGCGTTGATATCGACTCTACGGATATGCCTGATGACGGTGTCATCGCGGTTCATGATACGGACGACGACCTTCTCGCAGAAGAACAGACACACAAGATCAGCGACATCCCCTCTCCAGATGGAAAAGACTGACGCTCAGGCTGATCATAGGCCGGCACCTCATAGAAACAACGCGAGCTCACCGTCAAAACATAAGGAAGCTGTATTTGGGAACTTATAAAAGCACCTGTAAGTCTATGGTTCCGATCTGCCGCAAAGGCCGATCCTAAACCAGGATACATCCCATGAGCATTGAAACCATCATTATCTGGCTAGTCATCGGCGCCGTCGCCGGATGGATTGCCGGCGCAGTCGTCAAGGGCGGTGGCTTTGGTCTTATTGGTGATATTGTCGTAGGTATCCTAGGCGCGTTCATAGGCGGATGGCTTGCGGGCGTTCTGGGCATTCACATCGGTGGCGGGATTATTGGCACGATCGTCACGGCAACCGGCGGCGCAATCGTTCTGCTTCTCCTGGCACGTGTGATCAGGCGCGCTTGATTTATACCCACTCATAAATCAGAATGCCCATGGAAATGGCGACCGAAGTTTTTACGCGCGTCATCGCGATGAACGCGGCCGAGCTCAGTTGATTTCGGCCGTTACCACGCCGATCTATGAAAAAAGCGTCGAGCAAAGGACATAGATGGAGCGGCATTTTCATCAAACGCTTTGGAACCAGGTCGAAAGCCAGGCAACGCAGGTACCTGCTATTTACGGCGACATGGACTTCGCCACCCTGCCTGAACGGTTCACAACGAATCCGTCTGGAGACGGTCTCCAGGGCTTTGAAAAACTGATCCCCGAGATTATGGCCGATGCCTCTCTGATCGAGATGATGGCGGCCTATACCATGACCGGAGACCCACTGGCGGATGCCTATGCCGCCAGAATTCCGGAATTTGGCTTTCGTCAGCTGATCTCCTGGCTTACGACCGCGTGCGACAAAGGCGTGGAGGCGGTTCCGGACGCGCCTGATGAATTGCGCGCCTTTCTTGCCGCAATGGAAGCAAGACCTAAGTGGCTCGATATGAATCTGGTCCGCGAAGGTGCCCGGATTGAACGCAATCACTACGCCCATTTGGTACCCTTCGCTATTCGCGGGGCGTTTCTCGCCACCTTCATGAATAAATATTCTGCCTTGCCGATGGCACTGACTGGGCAATTGTCGGATCAACTGGCTGCCAAACGCGTGCATGAGACGGCGACCTTCTTCACCCTCACCGTCATGCCGGGCGCCCTTGAACGACAGGGGGCTGCGTTTAAAGCCGCTGCAATGGTGCGCCTGATGCACGCCATGGTACGCTTCAATGTCATGAAACACAAAGGCTTATGGGATACGCGCGTCTATGGCGTGCCTATTCCACAGGTCGATCAGATGCCAGCCGGTCAGATCGGTTCATTCCTGATCGCGTTTCGGGCGCTGAAGGACGGCCGGGAGCAGTTTACCGCAGAAGAACGCGCGCGGATCGAGATCGGACGGTATCGCTGTTTTCTTCTGGGCCTGCCCGAACCCTTGCTAGGCGACACGCCGCGCTCCGTCGCCAGGTTGATGCTGGCGCGTCAAGCCACCCTGCGCGGTGGTTATGATGAAGCCACATGCGGCACCCTGGTTCGAGGCACTATGAATACAGAACTCTCTTTTGACACCTCCTTGCCAGGCAAGATCGACCGGGAACTGGAGCGAAGCTTTTCAAAAGCGTTCTTCATCAAGCACTTCTTGCAGGGCGATACGAAGCGCGCCGCCCGTATGGGCGTTACCTATACGCTAAAGGACCGAAAACTGGCCCTGATCGCTGCGACGCGCATTTTCTCCCAGCTAAGAGTGTTTGGTTTCCTCGCCGATATCCCGGTGGTGCGCAAATTCGCGGATCGCCTCCTGGTGGGCAAGCTGGAAGGGTTGCTCAAACGCTACGGTCAGGCCAGCTTCGAGTCCGACGCGGCCTCATATAAGAGCGGCCAGCGCGCGCATAATTGATCCCTCATAGTCTTATTCGCTAAACTTCCAGTTGGCGGAACTGCAGTCGGTAAATAGAATTTCGTCGCAAACGTTTCTCAACTGAGTTGACGAGGGCGTTCGCCATGCGTGTCGCCCTCCGAGCCGACAACCCTCATAAAATAGATCATCGGTTTCACAAATCTCGTTTTTATTCAGTTATAAAGAGATATTTTCTAATACGAAATCTTAGCTCTTAGTTGTGGTATGTTCCGCTCGATCCAAGCGTTAAAATAACAAGCCTCATCAATAGGAAGTTGTCCAATAGTACTGGACAAACAAGGCAGTAGATTATCTCAGCGGGGGCACGAAGCGTGCAGAGGGGTTACCGACAAAGTTATGGCTACCGACATGTGTCAGTTTGCCCACCGTATCCAGCCAGATTTCGCCGCCAATATCACGCCAGCGCTGGCAGAAAGCAAAGTCTTCACTAAGATACAGACCGCTTTCCGGATCAATCATGCATTCAAACAGGGCGTATTGCGAATCCGGCGTACTTTTGACGCGCGGATACGCATGGATATGCGAATAACGCAGAGTCGGATAGGCGGCGATCATGCTGACGATGACTTCACGCCGGATCAAGAGAAAGCCTGTACCGGCATAGTCCGCGGTGGCGAAATCGCCATCCCATTTCGCATTGTCGGCGGGATTGCCAACGTAGTGCAAAGCTTGCTCTTCGGGCGCTTCAGTCGTCTCAGCACGTGCCACCCGCTCCCAGTCCAGCGTCTTGAGTGGATAAATCCCGCCAACAACGTCCTTATTGGCCTTTAACATACGGATGAGCTGCTCCGGCTCAAAGGTGATGTCGGCATCTATGAACAGGAGGTGAGAGCATTCAGTGGCATTAAGGAACGATGAGACCAGCGAGTTGCGGGACCGGGTGATCAGCGCATCATTTCCAAGAAGCGCGAGAGTGAGTTGAATGTTATGCGGCCCAACGTATTGCATCAATGCAAGAACCGATTGCATAAACCCCTGGGTCACCAGCCCGCCAAAACAGGGCGTAGCAATGAAAACGGAGCGAATTTCGGACATGGCTGATCTATTCTGAAAGAGGTTACAAAAATTCACGAAAGATCAGATGGCGCGGCATTTAATTGTTCGGCATATGTCGAGATGCTTACACTGCCAGTGCCCATTTTTGTGCACGCTAGAATGGGCCGAAATCGACTAATTTATTGGCAAAGCCGCTCAAAACGACACTAAAACCATCCGTCTCAAGGGTGTGCTACGCCCAAAAATGAGCCATCAACTGGCCATGATTCCAGCTATTGTGTCGCGCCGGACATTTGTCACGACAAGCCGATACATATGCTTACACTTGCCGAATGTTTGGCTCTGCGTTGACAGTGTAAGGAAGACGCCTCGGCGAATAAGCGCCCCTCACCTTCGGGAGTGTTCGTTTTCGTCACAGGAATGATCGAGTAGGCAGCTATTCAAGCGTTCAACAGCCGTTGCTGGACATGTTATTTGGCTGCTTCTTCAGATAATGCGCCTATCCCGCTTTCCAGCTCGCACCTGTGGTTGATCTTGAACACACGCGAAACTCTTCTTTCGAGGCTTCAGTGTTCAAAACTACGTCCTTGGCGGTCACCTCTCTCGCCGCCTTTCTATTGCTCGCCTGCGCAGCCTGCTCACCTAAAGCCCCTCCCGGTATGCCTCAGCGGCAGGTGGAAGTCGGCTATGTGACGCTGAGCACTGAGCCGGTAACGCTGACATCCGAACTCACCGGCCGAACGACGGCCACGAAGACGGCCGAGGTGCGACCGCAGGTCGATGGCCTCATTAAGGCACAGCTTTTCGAGGAAGGTAGTATCGTCAAAGCCGGACAGCCACTCTATCAGCTTGACTCGCGGCTCTATACCGCATCGCGCGACCAAACCCTGGCCCAGCTTGAAAGTGCCAAGGCCACGGCGGCGACCGCCGATGCCAAAGTCGCGCGCTATCAACGCCTGGAAAGTGCCGACGCCGTCGCCAAACAGGATCTCGATGACGCCATCGCCACTTCACGCGAGGCCAGGGCGAGCATTGCCCAATATCAGGCCGCATTACAGACGGCGAATATCAATCTTGGCTTCACCCAGATCACTGCGCCGATCTCCGGGCGGATTGGTCGATCCACCTACACACAAGGCGCCCTCGTCAATGCGCAACAAAGCACGGCCCTGGCCACCATCCAACAGATCGATCCCATTTATGTCGATATCCAGCAATCTGCGGCCGACCTTCTCAATCTGCGTGATCATTTGGCCAGCGGAGACCAGACAAAAGGCGACGCCTCCGTTAAGCTGCGGCTGGATAACGGTACCATATACCCGCTGACCGGTAAGATCGAATTCGCAGAATCCTCTGTAAATGAAACCACTGGTATGGTCACGGTCCGCGCAAAATTCGCCAACCCGAATGGTATATTACTGCCGGGCATGTTTGTTCGCGTAGAGGCGGCGCAATCGGTCGTGCAAAACGGCAGACTGGCCCCGCAACAGGGAATTACGCGTGACAGCAGAGGTGGCGCAACGGCTCTGGTCGTCGATGCATCGGGCAAGGTCGCCCTGCGCCAAGTGACCGTCACTCAAGTCATCGGCAACAAATGGCTGGTGAGCGCCGGACTGAACGCGGGTGACAGGCTAATCGTCGAAGGTACTGACAAGGTCAGGGCGGGCGATAGTGTCAAGGCCGTCGCCACTCAGCTGAGCGAGTAAAAAGTTATGAAATTTAGTCAGTTTTTCGTTGAACGCCCGGTCTTCGCCTGGGTGATCGCCATCGCCATCATGCTCGGCGGGCTGGTTGGCCTGACCTCCCTGCCTGTCGCGCAATATCCAGATGTGGCCCCACCGTCGATCCAGATACGCGCCACCTACAACGGTGCTTCGGCTGAGACACTGGAGACCAGTGTCACCCAGATCATCGAGCAGCAACTGACCGGCCTTGACGGCATGGAGTACTTCAGCTCCTCGTCGGATTCCTCCGGCAGCGTGTCTATCACCGTCAACTTCAAAAAAGGCACGGATCCTGACACCGCGCAGGTGCAGGTTCAAAATAAGGTCTCGCAGGCTGAGTCACGCCTGCCCTCCGCTGTTACGGCACAAGGCATAAGCGTCACCAAATCGAACGCTGACTTCCTGATGATCGTAGCGCTCTATGACAAGACCGACAAACACTCAGGCAGCGAAATTTCTGACTATTTGCTGACAAATTTCCAAGACGAAGTCGCCCGCGTCGACGGCGTCGGCAGCACGTCCATCTTTGGCTCGCAGTCCGCGATGCGCATCTGGCTCGACCCCGCCAAATTGACGGCGCTGTCGCTAATGCCATCTGACGTCCAAAGCGCTATCTCCGCGCAGAACACCGACATCTCCGCCGGTCAGATCGGCGCTCAGCCCGCTGTCAATGGGCAAATGCTGAACGCCACCGTGCGCGCGAAATCACGCCTGACCACGGTTGATCAGTTTAAAAGCATTATCGTAAAGGCCTCGGACGACGGCTCGGTCATACGCCTTGGTGATGTGGCCCGGGTCGAACTCGGACAGGAAGGCTATACGACTTCGGCACAAATGAACGGGCACCCAGCCTCTGGTATCGCCATTCAACTGGCGACGGGCGCCGACGCACTCAAGACAGCCGCCGCGGTCAAGGCGCGGGTCGCAGAACTGGCTGCCAATATGCCTGAAGGCTACACGGTCGCCTATCCGCGCGATAACAGCGACTTCGTCAAGCTGTCCGTTGAAGAGGTTGTGCAGACGCTCATTGAGGCCATTATCCTCGTGGTGATCGTCATGTTCATCTTCCTGCAAAATTGGCGCGCCACACTGATCCCGGCGATTGCTGTGCCCGTCGTGCTGCTGGGGACGTTCGGTATACTGGCGCTCTTCGGCTATTCAATCAACACGCTGACGCTTTTCGCCACGGTTTTGGCCATCGGCTTGCTAGTCGATGATGCGATCGTCGTGGTCGAGAACGTTGAGCGGGTCATGGCCGAAGACGGTCTGTCCCCAAAGGAAGCGACGATCAAGTCAATGGACGAGATCGGCTCCGCCTTGGTCGGTATCGGTTTGGTTCTGTCGGCTGTATTTCTGCCGATGGCCTTTTTCAGCGGCTCCACAGGGGTGATTTATCGCCAATTTTCAGTGACCATCGTCGCCGCTATGCTGCTGTCGGTTCTGGTCGCGCTGGTCTTGTCACCTGCGCTTACCGCAACCCTCCTCAAGCCCGGCAACCATGATCCGCTAAAGCGCCGCGGTCTGTCAGGACGCTTCAATCGCTGGTTTGATCGTACCACCACGTCCTATGTGTCGGGCACAAAATCCGTTATTCAGCGTCGCTTGCTACATCTGGGCATATTTGCCGCCCTCACCATCCTCATGCTCCTGTTACTTAATCGCCTGCCGACCAGCTTCCTTCCCACGGAAGATCAGGGGCAAACCATGGTCATGTTCAACCTGCCACCAGGTGCCACGGCGGAGCGGACTGAGGCCGTGCGACACAGTGTGCAAACCTATTATTCCACCCAGGAAAAGCCGAACGTCGTTGACGCCTTTACCATCACTGGCTTTGGTTTCAGCGGTTCCGGCCAGAATACCGGCATGGCCTTTGTCACCCTCGCGCCGTTCGGCGAGCGTAAGGGCGCAAAAAACACAGCTTCTGCCATCAATATGCGCGCCATGCAGGCCTTTAGCAGCTTGCGGGATGCAACCGTCATCTCAATGACGCCGCCAGCCATTTCCGGTCTTGGCCAGTCGAATGGTTTCACCTTCGAACTTCTCAATACGAGCGGCATGTCGAGAGAGAAATTTATAGCCCTGCGGGACAAACTGATCGCCGCCGCCAACAAGAGCGACAAGCTTTCACAGGTTCGGGCCTCGACCCTGGCCGACACACCGCAGTTGCGCATTACCATTGATGACGCCAAGGTCGCAGTTCTCGGCCTGTCCGAAAGCGACGTATCGAGCGTGCTGTCAACCGCCTGGGGTGGGGCCTATATTGGCGATTTTGTCGATAGTGGTCGCGTCAAGAAGGTCTACATGCAGTCCGATGCCCCCTATCGCATGCAGCCCAGCGATCTCGACGCATGGCAGGTGCGTAATTCGCAAGGGGTCATGGTGCCCTTCTCTGCTTTCGCCACCACCTCGTGGGAAAAGGGTCCAAGTAGCGTGTCGCGCTTCAACGGCCAGTCCGCTTACGAAATTCAGGGCGAGCCGTCTTTGGGCGGCAGCTCTGGCGATGCCATGGCCGAAATGATCAAGCTGCAAAAGGAAGTGGCGCCCGGTACCGGCTATGCGTGGTCGGGACTGTCATTCCAGGAAAACCAGTCCAGCGGGCAGGCGCCTATTCTCTATGGTATATCCATGCTGGTGGTTTTCCTCTGCCTGGCCGCCTTGTATGAAAGCTGGTCGGTGCCTCTGGCCGTTCTCATGGTCGTACCCCTCGGCATTATCGGCGCCGTTTTGGCCGTCACAGTTCGCGGTCTGGACAATGATATCTATTTCCAGGTCGGACTGATCACCACCATTGGTTTGGCGGCCAAGAACGCCATCCTGATTATCGAGTTCGCCGAAGAGGGCCGTCGTAACGGCAAGCCCATGCTCGATGCCGCGCTGGACGCTGCGCGGCGAAGACTACGCCCGATCCTGATGACTAGCCTTGCCTTTATCTTCGGTGTGATGCCGCTGGCCTTGGCTTCTGGCGCTGGCGCCAACAGCCGCATTGCCATCGGCACGGCCGTTGTCGGCGGCATGCTGACGGCAACCGTCTTGGCCATCTTCTACGTCCCGATGTTCTTCTACGTCGTCTCCCGCCTGTTCCACCGTAAGGAGGCCAAATAATGAAACGACGTCTCATAGCCCTGCTATTATTGACGACGACGGCATTGAGCGCCTGTAGTCTGGCACCCAGCTATGTTCGCACGACCACGGATTTCGTGGCGCCGCAATGGCCAACTGGCGCGGCCTACCCGCAAGCGTCAGAAGCCGAAGCTGGCATGACCTGGCGCGAGTTAATAGAGGATAATCGGCTCAGGCAGGTTATCGATCAAGCGTTGACACACAATCAGGATCTGGCGGCCGCCATTGCCAACGTTGCTTCGGTTCGGGCGCAATATCGCTCGCAAAAATCATCTCAGCTTCCATCGCTGACGGCGGGCCTCGACGCCAATCAGGTAGAAAGCAAATCTGAAGACAGTACGTCCACACAGAAGAGCTTTTCTGCATCTATAGGCATATCAGCGTTCGAGCTTGATCTGTTCGGTCGCCAGCGCAACCTGTCGAAAGCCGCCTTTGAACAGTACCTATCGAGTGAAAGCGGCGAACGAGCCAGCCGTCTGACGATCATCAGCGAAACCGCCACCGCCTATGTTACTCTGGCGGCCAATATGGCGTTGCTGGAAACGGCACGGGCCCAAGTCACGAGCGCGCAGCGTACACTCACCTTGACGCAGGATCTGCATAAGCGCGGCCTGATCAGCGGCAGCGATGTCGCCAATGCCGAAACGACCTTGGCGCAGGCGCATGCGGATATCGAAAGCTACACAACGACGGTTGCACAGAACCGCAATGCGCTTGAGCTTCTGACCGGCGGGCCGGTCGCGGACGCACTCCTTCCCACTTCGCTCGATGACCTCGATAAGGCGATCAACAAGACGCCCGCCGGCTTATCTTCCAGCGTCCTTCTCAACCGCCCCGACGTTATTGAGGCCGAGCATACACTTAAGGCAACCTATTCCAATATTGGCGCCGCGCGTGCGGCCTATTTTCCGACCATTTCTCTGACCAGTACCCTTGGGACAGCGTCTGAGGCCCTGTCTAGTCTCTTCTCCGGCGATAACCGGACATGGACCAATGATATCAGTGCCAGCATGCCTATTATCGGTGGCAGTACAGGTGCAAATGTCGCTTACAGGAAGGCCCAGCGCGATTACTATCTCGCGCAATATCGTAAGGCGGCGCAAAACGCCTATAAGGATATTAGCGATGCTCTGGCCCGCCAAGGCACCCTCACCCGCCAACGCGCGGCGCAGTCGGATAGCCTGGCATCGGCAACGCGCAGTTACAAGATTGCCGACGCACGCTATCGCGAAGGCGTCGATAGTTTTCTGCCGGCATTGGTCTCGCAACGTACACTTTATTCGGCGCAACAGGCCTCCATCTCGCTGATGCTGACAGATCTCAGCAATCGGATCGCCGTCTATCAGGCGCTTGGCGCGGACAATTCGCTGTAGGGCAGGTAAGGCGGTTACATGTGGCAGACTGGACTTAACATGGCGGAACACGTAGTTTCACAGATGCCTGCGAACCTCATCGAGACATCGTTCATGCCGTCAAGAGACACACCCGCCCACCTCTTGATCGTGGATGATGACGCCGAGATCCGCTCTTTGGTCGTCAGCCAGCTATCGCGCGAAGGCTACATTCTGTTCGAGGCCGGGGATCTTGCCACCATCCGACATCATTTGAATAGCGCCCCAATCGACCTGATTGTCCTCGATCTCACTCTGCCGGATGGTGATGGACTGGTTTTATGTCGCGAACTCCGTGCCGAAGGTCACCACGGCGCCATCATCATGGTTACGGCACGCGACAGTGCTATCGACCGCGTGCTGGGGCTTGAACTGGGCGCAGATGATTATCTGACAAAGCCATTCGAACCACGGGAACTGACTGCGCGGATACGTAATCTCCTGCGGCGCACCTTGCCTGTCAGCCATCATTCAGCCCGGTTCGCCTACTTTGGCGAATGGACGCTCGATTTGACGAAGCGGCGGCTGATTGCTGGTGATAACAGCGTTGTTATGCTGTCAACGACAGAATATGAAATCCTGGACCGCCTTGTTCACAACGCACGAAAGCCGCTCTCCCGTGAGGCTCTGCTCCCGCAGCGCTCCGCCACGGTCGCCTTCGACCGGACGATCGATAACCAGATTAGCCGCCTGCGCCAGAAACTCCAGCCTGACGGTGAGGACCTCATCCTGACGGTGCGATCACAAGGTTATCTGCTTGCCTCAGACGTCGACTTCAAATGAAGCAGCTCTGGTCCTCAGTTATTAATTTCGTCTCTTCGCTCAAGGGACGCCTCACCTTGATACTGGTCATCGGCATGTCAGTCGCCGCCGTTGTTGCGCTCCTTGCGGCAGAAACCGCGCGGCAACAAGACTATCAACGCCTGTATAGCGAGAAGGTATTGGCCAGCGCCGCGGACGTGGCCTCGCGCCTGCAAAGCGATGCAGAACGCACGAAGCACAGTTTGCAGACGCAGCAAATCGTTGGCGCGCAGTTGCTAGAATTGCCGACCGACAAGATTATCCGCGACGATACCCTCACCCGGCAATTGACCGATCGCATTGGCGTCACCATGAAACCCGGTTTGTATCATCTGGAATCGGCGTCCTGCATCAAAGGGGACCCGTTTTGGGTCAAGTCGCATACCGCAGGCATTCTCGACATCAGGCCGCCGGACTGCTGGCTTCTGACGCTTGAAGATGCATCTGGCAAAATGAATATTGGATTGTCCCTGCCCAATCTCGGCAAGCCTCCCAGCGCCATAACCAGTCCCCTGTTCCTGACGCTTGTTTTCGCTTCCAGCCTCATCCTCTCACTTTTGACAGCGCGTCTGGCCAGCGCGCCATTGAGGCGCCTGTCACAAGCCGCCGACGCCTTCGCCCATTCGATCGATGCGCCTCCGGTCGTTGAAACGGGCCCCTCGGATGTCCGCGCCGCGTTGACGACCTTCAATTTGATGCAGGAGCGTGTCCGCGAAGGTGTGCGCGAACGCACGCGCGTGCTGGCGGCAATCAGTCACGATCTCCAGACACCGCTCACGCGCCTGCGATTGCGTTTAGAACTGGTAGAAGATGAGGCTCTGCGCACCCGGCTTATCAACGACCTGTCTGCCACACTTGCCATGGTCAAACGCGGCCTCGATTTGGCGCGCAGCGGTGAGAGCGCCGAGGACTGGACCCTTATCAATGTCAACTCCTTGCTGTCGAGCCTGGCCGATGACGCCGCAGATATCGGGCACAAGGTGCGCTTCATCGATGGCCCGCCCATGCGCGCAAAGGTGCGTCCCGATGCTCTTCACCGCTGCCTTATGAATCTTATCGACAATGCCGTAAAGTATGGCGGTGGCGCGGAACTATCGTGCGTCCGCCAGGACAAAACTGTGCGTATAAGCATCCGTGATCATGGGCCTGGTATGTCGCCTGAACTGCTGGCAAGAGCGTTTGAGCCATTCGTGCGCGGAGATACGAAAATTTCGAGCGGAGATGGCACGGGGATCGGTTTGACGATCGCCAAAGCCCAGGCGGCAGCAACTCGAGCTACTCTTATAGTGGAGAACCATCCGGCAGGTGGACTAAGTGCGTGTGTCATTCTGCCTAATTAGTGCACATCTAAGCCGCACGAGGAGTATTCGTGCGACGAGCAATCGCGTCCCTTTGTTCGGCGAGATTCACCCCGTCTTCAAAGTCAATGAGGCAGCCCCATACGGTGCGGGTTAGCGCTCAACATATGAACTTCGAGTTCGATGAACAGCCTTTTCTCGGTGTCCGAGCTGCAAGCGGTTCAGTCCTCCCCTCGCCGCCTGAAGACCCTGCCTTAAAAAGTCCTTGAAGGAACTTTGCGCGGAAAGCCTGCAGGTCATTCTCGACCGCGCAAGAGACTATGCCCTTAAAGCTGTCTGGGCTCTCCATTTTTAATGCTAACGACGCCATATCTCGTCCAGCCCAAAATCGCATGCCATAAACTGGGTTAAATCGCGGGGGCAGCGTGCCCTAAAACACGGCGCCGTGGCACGATACTATAATTGGGAATGCATCTTTTTCTGAAGCTTACGCGTAACCGACTTTAGGCTTATTAGATGCCGGAATTCGCATGATGCTCCAATTGCCGTCGTCACGACTTTTGTCGTCTCGCCCCGTTTTTGAATGGGTATGGATTAGCTGTGCCGTGCTTGTCGGCCATGCGTTATTGTTAGTCCTGCTCTGCCAAATGGGACAAACTCCCGTAGCGCCTGTTGGCGGCAATGCTTCTACCGAAGTGGTCGTGAGCTTGATAGCGACCGCGCCCGCAAGAGAGGCTGCGGTTAAGTCGCCTTCGATTTTATCTCTTGCCGTAAAAAAGATCAGCACGTCCGAGCCCGCATCGGACCAGGGACTAGAACCGCCAAAGATTGAACCAGAAGTTGCCCTCAATCCTGATAACGCCGAGCCGCAGCTGTCTGCCGCCGATGCCGTGACACTTGACCAGTTTAACCCAGCATCGACAGGCGCACCTGGTGTGCCTTGCGATCTGACGGCAACTCTGGCCAGTATTTTCGCCCAAAGTCCGGAAGTCCGCCAAGGACTCGAAGGTGTACCGACCTCGCAAAGATCCGTAGCCAATGCTGTTATGTTGTGGGATGGTCATTGGCCAGAGACATCGCTATCCGGCGGACAGGGGTTGCTTCGTGCCTTGCTGGTCAAAGCTGTCGGTCATGCGCGCCCAGAATGTTTGACACAGACCAACCGCGGCCCCGTCTTGTTTCTGGTACCAGAAGACCAGACGACTGTGGTCTTGGCGATCGGGTCTGGTGAATGGCGTTGGGGCGACCTTTTAAACAGTCCGGTAGACTCGGTCATCGCATCCAGAAATATTTTCATTCCCACTGCATCTGTCATTCAGCCTGCCACGTAGGGCTTTTAAGGGCCTAAAATAATAGACATGCAGTTTGATCGCACAGCGATCAGGAGGGTTTTCGTGAACATTCTGAAACGCGGTGGCATCGCCATCCTGACCACAACCAGTGTCATCAGCTTGATGGCAGGGACACTCCCCACCTACGCTTCCAGTCACCGTGAAGCGCCTGGCGTTACCAAATCACCCAAGGTCGACTCGACCGATTTCTACATGTTCCGCAGCTATGAGCCAGGCCGCGAAGGCTTTGTGACCCTCATCGCCAATTATCAGCCGCTGCAAGATCCGGGCGGTGGCCCGAACTATTTCACAATGGACCCGGACGCGGTCTATGAAATTCACGTCGATAATGTCGGCGATGCCAAGGAACACCTGACGTTCCAGTTCAAGTTCAGCAACGCACTGGCCAATGACAAAGGCATTCAACTGAACATTGGCGGCACCACCAATTCGATCGCGCTGCGCGATGCCGGCATGATCAGCCAAACGCCAACTGACCCGAACCTCGGTGAAAGTGAAAGCTATACCCTGACCTTGATTACCGGTGATCGCCGGCTTGGCACGCGCGCTGCGGTTACCAATGTCAGCGGTGGCGGCACCACGTTCGGCAAACCCTTTGACAATGCGGGCCGCAAAACCTTCCCTGACTACGCCACCTATGCCAGCAAGTTCATCTATAATGTGGCCATTCCCGGCTGCAGCACGGCCGGCCGCGTCTTCGTCGGCCAACGCGCCGAAGCCTTTGCCGTCAATCTCGGTTCGGTATTCGACCTGGTCAACTTCGTGCCTATCGAAGGTGACAGTGCGCCCGGCGCGCATGATGGCGGGGGTTTCCCCGGCGGTATTACCCAAAGCCGGGCGAATGACGAACTGGTCGGCAAGAAGAACGTCACCAGCATCGCACTGGAAGTGCCGATCTCGTGTCTGGTCGGTGCAGGAAATGGCGTTATTGGGGGGTGGCAAACGGCCAGCCTGCCCCAAGCCCGTCTCCTCGATCCCAGCGCCACCTATAAGCAACCGTCGGTGTCTGGTGGTGCCTATGTTCAGGTTTCCCGCCTCGGCATGCCGCTGGTCAATGAACTGGTCATCGGACTGCCGGACAAGGACAAGTTCAATGCGTCAGAGCCTTCTGGCGACGCACAGTTCGGCGCCTATGTCACTAATCCAACCTTCCCGGCGATCCTGAATCTGCTGTTCAAAGCACCGGTCAATGCGACGCTTCACACCAATATCGCTGACCTGGCGCCCAACAACTTTCCGCGTAACGATCTGGTTGCGGCTTTCTTGACCGGCGTGCCGACCTTGAACCAACTTAAAACCGTCACGGCTTCGGAAATGCTGCGCCTGAATACCGGCGTGGCCGTGACCCCACGCGCTACGCAAAAGAACCTGGGCGTTGCCGGCGACGATCTGGCCGGCTATCCCAATGGCCGCCGCCCGGGTGATGACACGGTGGATATTACCTTGCGCGTTGCCATGGGGGCGCTGTGTTACCCGGTACCGATCAACGGCACGCCAACCAACCTGGGTGTCTGTACACCGGCCAACGCCCCGGTCGGTAACGTGCCCTTCACCGATGGTGCGCCGATCTCTGCCACCGATCTGCAAAACGCCTTCCCGTATCTGAACACGCCGCTGCCGGGCTCACCGCTCAGCGAACACCGCTAAAGGAACCAGATATGAAAAAGCTGATCATGCTCTCTGTGGTCGTTGCCCTTGCCGCAGGTCTTAGTGCCTGTGGTGGAGACGGTGGCGGCAAAACGGTCGTTATCACACCTGGTGCGCCTGCCGATTCAAACACAAAATTTGGTGCCAAGTTCGCAGCGGATTTTAAGGCCGATCCGAATTCGGACCCGGCATCAGTCTCCGCCAGCGACGTAGTTCCGGTCGATCCTACCGCCAAACCATCGCCTGTAAACTAGCCCACCTAATGATAGAAAAAGGCCCGCCTCTAACCGAGGCGGGCCTTTTTCTATTGGATGACTAGGCCGGACTGAAACCTAGGGTCAAGCTGGAAAACATGGTTTCAAAATCCGCCTTCGGGTCGCTGATCGACCGCGTCCAGATAACGTTCAACTGCCAGAAGCCGTTCTTAGGCAAATGGAACGTAACGCGACCGCTGGCATCGGACAACATGGTTTCAACCGGACGTCCATCAAAATCGAGATTATTGAGGTTGACTTTCGCGCCGGCCAGCGGCTTGCCGTAGTAAAAGATGCGTACCGGCAGATCACCCTTGAACCCTGGCGCATAGGGATTGATCTCGGGAACGATTTCCAGAGACATGCCGATAGCCTTGCTGGCTATGGCGTCATCGGCTTTTGTGTAAGAACCGACCTGAATCAGTGCCTTGGCGCGACGGCTATAAACCTCACGGCCTGGCTGGTCGGTTTGCTTCAGGCGGGCACGCTGCGCAATGGCCGGCGTCAAACCCTCGACTTTGGCGTAGTCGTTGAAACGAATACTAGGCAATTCGCTGTATGTGCCGTTGGTCTCAAAAACGAGTAATTGCAGTCCCGTCTTCGGAAATGCCATCGTCGTATCGACATTGGCATCACCAAGGCGCAGTTCTTTGCGACGATCGACATGTCCGCTGTGGCTGAAGGAATCGAAGCGTGTCACACGGTCGGCCGTCATCAACGATGTTTGCCGCGCTGTGCCGTGGCCGACCTGCAAGGTCATGGTCGTTGTACCCGGCGCTTTCAGATTGAAGGTCTTGGGCTGTACCCAGAAATCATGCGCGGATGCAGGTAAGTAAACGGCCAGACTTGCCACAGCCGCCAGACACAGCCCCAGATAATTGCGTCTGGTTCGCCGAATTTTCATGATCCCTGTCATCTCTTCTCCTGCTTCGCGCGTATGTATCTCTGGATAGCCAGGACAGGAAACCGGATGTCATTGCTCACACCCCGCACACGTCCTTTGATCTATACGGACAAAGCGGGCTTCTGGTCGCATGTTGGTATAAATTTTCCTGTGCATCTTGCCGCAGCGATGGTCGTGACGCTGGCCGCCGTCGCCATGCCAGCAGACGCCCATGTCGGAACCGGGCTGGCCGGGGGCTTCGTATCGGGTTTCCTGCATCCCTTGACCGGCTGGGATCATTTGCTAGCCATGGTGTCGGTGGGACTGTGGGGCGCTATCCTGGGGCGGCCGCTCATTGTCGCCTTGCCAGTAATCTTCCCATCTATGATGGTGATCGGCGCCTTTCTGGGCATGCTCAACGCCCCTATGCCGCCGGTCGAAATCGGCATTGCCCTGTCGGTTCTTTTGCTCGGCGCGGTTATTGCCTTCGGTTACAAGGCGCCGTCCTGGATGGCCTGCATAATCGTCGCCATTTTTGCTCTGTTTCATGGCTTTGCTCACGGTAAGGAACTGCCATCCGCCGCCGATCCTGTCGGATATAGCACGGGTTTTGTGTTGAGCACCGGCCTGCTGCATGTCTGCGGCATCATCATCGGTCTTATCAATAGTCGTCCGAAAGGCCGCTGGGTGGTCAAGGGACTGGGCGCCGCCATAACCCTCGCCGGCTGCGTATTCATGGCCCAGGCGGTGATGTAATGCGCACGGCCGCTCTCCCCGACGCTTTGCTGGCAGCGGCTATCGGACTGGCCTTGAGCTACGCCCACCCGAAAGTGGCACGTCAAAGCGCCATGACCATGATCGTGACCGCCCTGACGACCGCCTTCGTACCGATGACGGGTATGTCCGATGATCTGGCTTTCAACGGTTGCTGGGCCAGCATTATAATTGCTGCTGCCGCCGTGCATGTTCCGGTCGGCTGGTTATCCGAAATGCAAATGTCATGGCTGTGGCGTGTGTTGGCGTTCAATGCCGGCTTGTGGGCCGGACTGGTAACCCATGTCGAAGGCGGCGCCCCGGCGGTGATTGTTGGGCTGCCCCTGGCTTTGCTATTCATCCCCGGTCAGATCTTCGTCAAACGCAACTGGGGAATTGCCATCAAGGTGGCATGCAGCTGGCTGATCGCTATCGCCGTGCTCGAAGTCGGGCTCAACCTGGTGCCAACACCGGGCTACACACCTGACCACATGGACTGATATCAAGCCTGGATTTGCAGATCGCCGCGAATATAGACGACGGCGCCGTGGCGGCTGAAGAGAGGTCCATGTCGCGACCCGGGCAAGGCGACATGCAGATCACCCGGCCGAATAATAACGCCGGCGATATCGATTTCGCCTTCGATGACCAGACATTCTTCGATGAGCGCGTGACCGTGATTGTCGACGCTGGCGCCAGCCGCAACCTTGTACAGGACGCCGCTTGTCGCCGTCGCCTTGTCAACGAACAGGATCTTGCGTTCGACGCCAGGTATGAATGGCTCCCAGGCCATATTGGAACCGCGCACGGTATCGGTCTCTGGCGCTGTTTCGATATCAGTAATGGACTGCTCAATACGGGCCCATACGGATGATGAAGGGGCCATCGGCAGCAAGGTCATATCCAGCCGGGTGAATATCTCGTCGTAAAATGCAACTTTTGACGCAAAATCCGGATCGCCATCCAGCCGAAGTTCTGCCGTGGTGACTTCGATCAGATCGGCTACGCCGAGGGCGTAACGGACCGCCAGGAAGTCATCAGGTTCGCTCATATTCGTCTAAAGCGTCTTTCAACTGCGCCAGGCCACGGCGGACCCAGCTCTTGGCGGTACCCACCGGCACCTTCAACTCGGCGGCTAACTCTTCATGAGTAAAGCCAAACTTGTAACATAGTTCTAAAGCCCGGTTAACATCCGGTTTTAGAGTCATCATGCAATGGCGTACCGCCATATGAACTTCGGTGTCGTTCCAGCCAGTATATATATCCGATTGTGGCTCCAACGTGGCTACATCTTCGGTCAGCCCAATAACCTCCCTGTAGGATATGCGTAACCGGTCGATCGCTTTGCGGCGAGTCATCGAAAATAGCCAGGCTTCGGCATTGCCGCGGCGTGCATCGAATTGGTGCGCCTTACACCACACCGTGACGAACACGTCCTGAAGCAAGTCTTCGGCAACTTCCCGCCTTCTGACCATACGCAGCAAAACGGAAAACAGACGCGCGGAAATCAGATCGTAGAGTGATTTCAAGGCCGGTTTGTCGCCGTTGGCGACGCGCTCAAGCAGGAAGTTGAGATTGACGAGTTCAACCACGCGGACACGCGGTTTCGGCGGGGAGACAACTGCTGGTTCCAGTACGCTGATCATTCCCGACCTCCCGACTTGCAAGCGCCATTTCCGTTGCCGCAGCATAAGGATTCAATGTGGGGGCACTGAGCTTTGAATTGCGCGACAATGTCATGATTATAAAAACTCGATAAAACGCGAACAGATTCAACACACAACGAAAAACGCCGTTATTTACAGCAACGCACTTTGTTGCGCGTTTTGGATGTAGCGCTCAAGGTAACGCGGAAAGAAAGGTTGCCGAATACAGATGACTGTCAATTCTTGCCGCTAATGCTGCAAGGTCGTCATAACTCAAGCCCATATTTCCGCTGGCCAAACTAACGACATGACAGATACGCAAAAACACGCGGACAGGATTTGCCGCGCGCGATAATTTTTTCATTATTTTCCAAAAGTTTACGCTGGCGTAACGCTGCCCGCGTGCTGTGGTTGTCTCAAGGTCAGCCCAGTGGAATACGCAGCGCATCCGAACCGTACGTGGCTCGAAGGTGTGGAAGGATGCGCTGCCGGCATTCGAGAAATCGCCCATCTCCAGGCCGAGTAAGAACTACCGATTGACATTGGTATTTCCGGAACGGTGTGCCTGCCACGACATCGACAACTCACCTGGCCGCGTAAGATTAAGATCTGTGAACTTGGCAAACGATACCATGGCCTCGCTGACGGATTCGGCAACGCCGATATCATTGCGTCGTTTGCCGAAGACGAAGATCTCGGTTGCCTAAAGCCAAGACCGGGAGGCATGATTTCTTCGCTCCTCACCCAAGCCTATGCCGACACCCTCAGGCACGGGAGTAGGCTCAGCCACAGTAACCAACGGGTGCGAGTCGGTTTCATTATCTCAATCTGATTACATGCCGCCAAAGCGGTAGGTCACGGTGACTACCAAGGCGTCGTTCTCAAACTTGTTATCGGTGCGCTTCATATCAGTGCCCATCGTATTGGCAATCAGGAACGGGTTGGAAGCGAACGTGTTGGCACTGGGGCCGGCGCGCACAACTACGCCGTCATCATTCAGCGACGTATGCAGATACTCGACGCCCAGCAACCAGCGACTATTGATGTGGGTCTCGACACCTAATCCAACCTGATAGCCCTTGCCATCATCGCCATCTGTCGCTTTGAAACTGTTCAGCGTGTTGGTGGTGGCAAAGGTCCGGTCGATATCGGCCCAGGCATAGCCAGCAGTGGTATAAAACAGATACTTATTATAGGCATACCCGATGCGCCCTCGCACAGCTATCAACGAGTCAATCTCACGCGTGAAGGTATAGGCCGCAGGCGTGGTCGAAAAGCCGGTAACGCTGTCGCTCAGGTCAATGCTGGCGATCTCGGCCAGCACACCATATACCCATTGACCGCCTTGCCAATCATAACCGACACGCACGCCAAAGCCAACCTGGCTGTCTTCTTTTCGGCAACCATCGACCGGCGTGGCTCCCTGCGGCTTGCCATCGCAGAAACCTGGCGAAAAGGCATTCACCCCACCGGCTGTGTTGACAGTATCGCCGTACTTTCCGTCCAGGTTGGCATCAAATGTCAGGGTTTCATCATGGCCTGGCAAGCGTGTCGAATTTACATATCCACCAATATAGGGACCGCTCCAATTCTGGGCAAAGGCAGTCGAACCTGCGCCGGCAAGACCAACCGTGATAAACACAGCTGCCAGATATTTCTTTGTCATGTGAATCCTTTTGGGCCGTAATGTCGGGTGCATAACTCAGCGTACTGTAGACGCTACGGGCGAACTCAGGATTCAGATGCGCTCGGAGTGGATATAGTGAACCTGCCTCACCACCCGCGAACGCCACGCCGTGATCGCTGCGTACCCACGACCTGCTTTGATAGCGAGGGGCGCAAATTGCAGGCAAAATGGGAATACAAAAACGCCCTAAGAAATGCCTATTGCACCCTGCTGATATCGCCTGACAGGTGCCGACATCCTACACGCCACACACCCGGACCGCGGGAGCCAACACTGTTTCCAACGACTACGAAAAACTCTTGACGAGTTATGGCTTTGTCATATCCATGTCGGAAAGGGCAATTGTTGTCACATGGTCGAGACCGTATTCAAACCCTGAAATTCGACTTGTTAGCGGACGGTGTACAAGACCCTAACCCAAATCATTCTCCACTCTCCGTGCAAGTCCAATTGAACATTCAGGATTTAGAATGACGCTCGAGACAATAATCAATGGCTTGGGCCTTGTATCGACGTGCGTCTGCTTGTTGCTGGTGGCCTTCCTCCTTTCCGCAAAATCGAAAATCCGAACCGCCAACTTGTTTTTGGCCGGCTTTCTTTTCCTTACAGCGATCGATCTGAGCAGTTGGTTCACCTACGTGATCGTGCCGCTTCCGGCGCCGTATCGCATGCTGCGTACTACGCTTGGTTTTTTGCAGATGCCTCTGTTTCTTGGGTATTTTGCATCTGTGTCCTTCGGCGACCTCAAACCCCGAGCCGGCTGGTCTCTGCATCTTTTACCTTTTATTCTGGCGACACTTTTGTTGCTTCCGCGCGTTTACCTCGGGCTTTGGGGAGGCACACCGGCACCAATTAGCCGGAGTTCCGAGTTCCTCGTGATCGAGATTGGCCTAGAAGCGCAGTACTACGCTTATGCAATCGGGGTCGCCCTAATGTTACAGCGATTTCGAGCCCTGTTCCTTGAGCGCTATTCCGGCGCACAGTCACAGACCATTGTCTGGCTCACGCAGCTCTTGGCCGTTTCGTTCGCCGCCCATTCGCTGGTGGCGGTGAAGACCTACATGATCTTGGATAACTTTGGAGACAAGGTTCTTATTTTAGAATGGATCGTGGCGGGAACTGCGCTTTCAGTGACCGTCTGGATAACCCTAAAGGCCCTTAGGCATCCTGACCTTTTCCGAGGCATTGACGGGCGGCTCAAGCGCGTTGCGCAACTCCCAGACGCGATGATGGACACGGCGGACGAGGACATGCGGCGGTTGAAGGCGTTCATGGAAAAAGAGGCGCCGTATGTCGACCCGGACCTTAGCCTGGAGATGCTTGCTAAAAAGCTGCAGGTTTCTCCTAGAAACCTTTCAGTCCTCATCAACCATCATATGGCGACCCACTTTTTCGACTTCATCAATAGCTTTAGGATCGCACGCGCTAAGGCGCTCCTGCGCACACCGGCCGCACGCTCAAACCTGACATTTGTGATGCTGGAGTCAGGGTTCAATTCCAAGTCGTCATTCAATACCGCCTTCAGGAAGCATGCCGGAATGACGCCTAGCCAATATCGCAAGCTCCAAACAGAAATCTCACCCGAAACAAGCGTCGAAAAAAAACGACCGACTTCATGAACTCGGTCGCACGATCCTTACAACAGAATTAGTGGCGAGTACCCACCACTACAAAAGGATCACTAGCATGCTGACATCCACACGCCGTACGGCGCTCTTTGGCGCATTGGCAGGAACGGGGTTTCTTGCGGCTCGCCCATCGTCTTCGAAAACACCGCTGGTACGATCAAGCGGCCCCCAATCGGACGCGATGGCTCAGCTGATGGCGCGATGGACCAGGCCAGGCAAGCCTGGTGCCGCGATTACAGTTTCTTTGGAGGGCGCGTGCGTCTTTTCAGAGGGCTTCGGCGCTGCCGACCTTGAGAACATCGCCCCTGTTACACCAAAAACAGTGTTCCATGTGGCATCACTATCGAAGCAGTTCACGGCCTATGCCGCATTGATTCTGACGGCGGAAGGCAAGCTTTCGCTGGATGAGAAGGTCCTCAAATACCTGCCCGAGGTGAGGGGCGCGGCGCGTGACCTCACGTTGCGCCATCTACTGCATCACAGCGGTGGCCTTCGTGATGCGTACACCCTGTTGGAGGCAGGCGGTTGGCGTAGCGACGACGCAGTGACTGACGAGCAATTGCGGCGCATGGTGTACCGGCAAAGCGGGTTGAACTTCAAACCAGGTGACCGTTTCCAGTACAATAATAGTGGCTACTTCCTGCTCGCACAGATCGTTGCGCGGGTCTCGGCACAGCCCTTTCCCGACTTCTGCCTTGAGCGTATTTTCATCCCGCTTGGTATGACCGACACCCGGTTCAACGACGACAACCAGCGAATTGTCACGGGTCGTGCCAATTCGTATTTTTCGAACGGAGAGGGTTTTGAACGTGCCATTCTGAATTCCATGGCGCTTGGGCCGACCGGCCTTTTGACAACTAGCGAAGACCTATGCCGTTGGGCCGTCGCATTTGAGGGTAAACCCGGCCAGACCTGTGCGATGAAGGCAATGCATGAGCAACTGGTGCTCAGCGATGGTACCAAACATTTTTACGCGATGGGACAGGAGCGGCACCTTTACAACGGTCTGGACACGTGGAGCCACGGGGGACGGGACGCGGGCTTTCGCGCCTTCCTGTTACGTGTTCCGGATCAACGGTTCTCAGTCGCGGTCCTCAGCAACACCTCGGCCTTTGACGCTTCTCGTATAGCCTTTGCGGTGGCCGACATCTATCTGGTCGATAAGCCGGGCTTTGTGCGTCCAGTTGCCGAGCAGGGCGAGCCTGATGCAGCGCGTTTGCAGCGGTATGCCGGTGCCTACGAACTTTTTCCGGGACTAATCATGCTACTGGCGACTGACGGAAAGACGCTTTCTACGACCTGGCTAGGAGACAGCCATACTCGTCCGTTGAAAGCACTGTCACCGACAACGTTTCTTTTTGATCCAGAGGCCAACATCACGCTTGAATTCGATCCGGCCGAACCCGGCATACCGAACGGACTCAAGTATCGCATAAGCCGTAACGGCGTGCTCGATGTTCGACGTTTGGACCTGACTGAGTTTGACGCTGCATCATTAGATTTATCCAGCTATGTCGGACTTTATCGCTCCGCTGACCTCGCTACGGAATACGAGTTGCTTCTCGATGGAGGACGGCTGGTGGCGCGTCACCAGCGCCTATCCGATATTGCGCTTTACCCTTATCAAACTGACCTGATGCATTCATTCAAGGCCGTTTTTGGCCGTCTAGCGTTCCAGCGTAATATGGCGGGTAAGATCACGGGCTTCAACATGTCGGGGGCTGTTGCGGAAGACCTATGGTTTGAGCGCGTCTAGAGCATATGTCGATCAAATTTTCGAGGGCGTCGTTCGATGCTGACGCCTTGACAGACAAAGCCAACTCAGGCTGATTTTACCTCTCAGTAAAGGGACACCGCATGAACGAGCACGACACACCGGAAAAGAATTACGATCTCGAACGCCTGCTATTCTTTTCCGACGGAGTCTTCGCTATCGCCATTACGCTGCTTGTCATCGAAATGCGTCCTCCCGAACACTGGGATGGGACATGGAATGGACTTTTGATGCACATCCTCGGTAAGCTAATATTTTATATTATCAGCTTCTTCTCGCTGGGCCTCTTCTGGATGGCGCACCGCTTCATCTTCCGTTACACGCAGAAATTCGACGAGGTCACAGCCTTTCTGAATCTGATCTTCCTGTGCCTAATCGGCTTGATGCCCTTCGTCAACGCCATGGCCAGCGAACATGGCATGCCATCGGTCGTGTTGCAGATGTATCTGGGCGAAATGGCCGCAGTTTCACTGACCACCGGCTTGATGTGGTTTTACATTGCCTTCATCGCCCGACTGGCCAATCCGCGCTTAACCACCGGCTTCAAATGGTATGCGACCGCGCGCCTTACCCTCATGCCCCTGCTGATCGCCAGTGGTTCGCTATGGATCGGGATGCAATTTGGTATTTTGCCGTCCATCGCATTCCTGATCGTGGCCTTCTTCGTCACCAACCGATTGCACCTGCACCCGTTCGAACCAGACAAAGCCAAGCCGGCAGCATAGACATTACTTTCCTTTCGGCCAGACTATAATCGGGAGGCGCTGGCGTAGTGTGCCCGTGGCACGACCGGGTAATGTAGTCCCAGCACAATCACTCTTCCCGACAGGACAGCTGTCATCCATCTCAACGATCAATTCGACTGGCTTGCCGGCCTTGAAAGCGGGCTGGTGAGATCGATGATGTGCAATTTCTATTAACGACAACCCCGGCAGAGACCGCAGTTGAGCCTTTAAGCACCGATGAACCCGATTAATTTCAATATAAATTAGAAAGCAGCCAATCTGCCCGCTCGATGCTGTCCCGCCCAACATCGATTTGGCTGGGGCTGCCGGCCTTTTGATTCAGTGCTTCAGCAATCAGCTTGTCGAGAACCGGTCGTCTTTCAATCAAATCACTCTCGCCGCCAATGTATTTCATCTCAAATAATTTGGATAAAACGGACGCGAGCGGCTTCTCTACGTCCCCGCAACGAAGCAACATCCATCCGCGGCAAGCCGTTGTCTTTTGATAGCCACCGCAGCATCAGGACCGGCCTCAGCGCATAGCAATATCGTTTCACCTGTACGTGCGCGGGGTCGGTCTCTACTGCGAGGCATGGAACAAGATCGTCGATCAGCCCTGGCGCATCATGTCGATCGGCACACAACAATGGGCCATTGAGTTCTAAGCCGCGCCGGCTGGTATGAGACGGCTGCCGGCAAGTAACGACTGCCGCGTCGCTCACGGGCATGCCTGCTAGATAAATCCCTTCCCAAGCGACGGAAATGGCAATCACAATCCTCTATACCGTTGAGGCCGTTCGCAGGGCTCGCCTATTTCGCAACTGGGGAGAGGTAGTATGAATTTCACAAAGACCGTATGCGGCTGGGCGCTGGCCGCCGCGCCGCTGTTATTATGCGGTGGGGCCGCGTCCGCCGCAACATTGCAATTCGCAGGGCATACCTGGACAATTCGCCCGGACGGGGTGGGTGGCCCGAGGGACAACACTTGGTGCCAGGCGAACGCCTTCGTGGACGCGTCCGGCTACCTTCATCTAAAGCTGACGCAGACCGCGACCGGCTGGTGTTCGGCGCAGGTGTCTTCGACGGACCGCATGGGCTTCGGAACCTATCAGTGGGAACTAAACACACGGGTCGACACGCTCGACAAGAATGTTGTCTTCGGCTTGTTTCACTATCCGACTGCCGACGTTGGGCAGGACGGCACAAACGAGATCGACATCGAATTTACGCGATGGGGTAATGCGTCAGCCAACGGACTGAACTACACCGCCTTCCCGACAACGACCTCGGTGGCCCTGACCACCCAGAACTTTCCTATATCCATGAGCGGAGACTACAGCACCCATCGTTACGTCTGGGGGGCCAGGTCTATTCATTTCCAAGGGACGAACGGTCACTACGACACCAACCCTCTGCCCATCGCCGACTGGACTTACGCGCCCTCCGACTATACGACGCGGATAAGCCAGTCGCCAATGCCGGTCTACATGAACCTCTGGATCACGGCGCCTCCATCAGACGGAAACCCAGTCGAGATGATCATATCGAGCTTTAAGTTTACGCCGGCGCCTTAAAGGCCTTGGTCCGTCGGATCGAAAAAAATTCGGCGCCGTGACGGAATCGGCGGCGCCGATCCTCTATGCTGTCGACGCGGCCCTAATTACTGGCCGGCAGGAGTGCGATTTGGCGCAGACGCGTAGCGATATTGGCGTTTGGGTGGGAAGCAATATTGTTCCCCATGAGGCGCACCTGCGCGCCTGGTTGCGCGGCATGTCACTGTCGGAGGACGACATCGGCGACATCGTCCAAGACGCCTATGTGGCCATCGCGCGCCTGTCCAGCGTCGATCATATACTCAACGGCAAGGCCTATCTTTTCCAGACGGCCAAGTCTGTACTCATCCACAATATCCGGCGGGCGCGTATCGTGCCGATCGGCCAGTTGACGGAATTGCAGACCTTGGGCCTGAGCGACGACAACCCTGATGCAGAACGGCAACTGAGCGCGCGTCAGGAGCTGGCCCGCGTCCAGGCGATCATTGCCGGCCTGCCCGATAGGTGCCGCTCTATCTTCGAGATGCGGCGTATCCAGGGGCTGCCGCAAAAAGAAATCGCCCGCCGTTTGGGCGTAAGCGAAAACGTAGTAGAGATGCATTCTGTACGAGGGTTGAAGATGATCCTCAAGGCGCTGGAAACGGACGGGACCGCAGCTGTCCGAGGACGGCGTCGTGGAACGGAGACTCGCGGTGACAATGCCAGAGGGCCCACAAATGCTTAGCGCGCCGGAAAAGGATGCGGAATACTGGGCTATTCGCCTGGAGAACGGCCCTCTCGACGCGAGCGAGGAGGCCGAGTTCGACGCATGGCTGGAGGTGGATGAGCGCCGCTCCGGCGCGCTCCTTCGTGCTCAGGGCGCCCTCGCCTATCTCAATCGTGGCAGAGCCCTCCATTCTGCCCATGCCCGCCAGCACCGGCCCGTCGTCACCCGCCGTGGCATCCTGGCTTTTGTCGGCGGCGGCATAGCTGCCGCGACAGCAGGTGCCTTTCTCTTGTTCGACAGGACACAGTCGTTTACGACCCGGATCGGCGAGGTCCGCCAGGTTGCGCTGTCGGACGGGTCGACAGCAACTCTCAACACCGATAGCCGCCTTCTGGTCGATTTCCATGGCCGCGAACGGCGTATCGCCCTGGCGTCGGGTGAAGCTTGGTTCCAGGTCGCCCATGACCGCACGCGGCCCTTCATCGTTGAGACCGGCAAGGTACGCGTGCGTGCCGTCGGCACGGCATTCTCAGTCCGCCTGCGCAACGGCAGTGCCGACGTGCTCGTCACCGAAGGCGTCGTCGAAACCTGGATCGAGGGCCATGAGGCTGAAAAGGTACGGTTCGCCGCTGGCTGCCGGGCGCAGGTTACCGACGGTAGTGGCGGGGTGGTGACCGCGCCTGACCCGGCCAGGGTTGGCCGGGCGCTGTCGTGGCGCGGCGGCCAGTTGGCGCTTGACGGCGAAACTGTGGACTTTGCCGTCGAAGAGATTAATCGTTACAACAGAAAGAAGATCATCGTCGATTCTCCCCGGCTCGGGCACGAGCCCCTGGTTGGGTATTTCCGTACTAACGAGCCCGAAAAGTTCAGCTCAGCGGTAGCCGCCTTGACCAATGCCCATGTCATCGATGATGGTACGCAAATTCACCTGGTCAGCGCTGATTGACCTCTCACGAAGCGACAAGGCAGTGACAGATAACGCAGGCTGGGCAAGACACATATCGGCGGGCAGTTAACTCATGGCGTACAGGGGGGCTTTGCGGATAGATGGATGGCGTCCCTACCTTCTCGCCTCGGTGACGGTCGCCGCCTTGTTGGCCGTCAAGACTCCAGCGTGGGCACAGGCGCCTTCCTACGCCTTTAGCGTCGCCGCCCGGCCGGCCCGACAGGCGATCCCCGAATTCGCCAGGCAGGCGGGCGTGCAGATCATCGCCAATGCCAACGATGTCGAGACCGCTCGGCTCAACGCGGTCACCGGCCGGCACAGTGTCTCCGAAGGGCTCGACGTCCTGCTGCGGGGTACCGGACTAGAAGCGGTCGGGTCCGCACCAGACATCATAGTCATCCGCCGCAGCACTTTGCCAAGCCCAGCCGTGGCCGAGCCGGAACCGGTTATTATCGTATCGGTCCAAAAACGCCGCGAACCATTGCAAAGCGTCCCCGCCTCCGTCCAGGTCGTGGCCGGCAGTCGTATCGACGATCATGCCGCGAATACCTTCAAGGACATCATCCAGCTTATGTCGGGCGTGACGGTTCGCGAACATTCTGACCCGCGAAATGTCGGGCTCATCGTGCGCGGGGTGGGCTCGAACCAGTCCTTCACCGGCATCGAGCCTGACGCTGCCGTCAATGTAGACGGCGAGGTCATGTCGCGCAGCTCGGTCCTATATAACGACAGCAACGACATCGATTCGGTCGCCATCCTCAAGGGCCCACAGGGCACACTGTTTGGCAAGAATTCTGTCGCCGGCGTCCTGCAGATAAAAACCCGGCGCCCCTCGCTGAGCGAAAACAACGGGACCTTCCGGCTTATGGCCGACCAGGGCACGACCGAACTTTTAGGCCAGGTTAACAGCGCATTCACCTACAACCAAGTGCTTGACCGGGACTCGGCGATCCGTCTCAACCTGTTTGGCAAACGCGATTCCGGCTGGGTTAAAAATGTTACCGGCGGGCCGAACGGCGGTTCGGGCAACGGCTCGGGCGCCCGCCTCCAGTATCTGCGCCGGTTCGGCGAAGACACAGACCTCCTGCTGCGCGGTGACTTCCAGACGTCGCGCTTCGGCCCGAGCACGCGCGTCTACCTGCAACGCGACGATTTCGTCGTCGGCAACGGCTTCGGGCAAATTCCACAGTCGGCAATCGACTCGCTCAATCTGTCGCCTGCGGCGCTGCGCGCCCTGCTGACGACCAGCCTGCACCGCCTGTCGCAAACCCCTGCCGGGCCCGACAATCACGAAACGTCGGCGTCAGGCACGCGCGACTACGGCGGCACCCACTCGCTCGGCCTATCGGGCGATGTCGTCCATCGCTTCGATGGCTATGAAATCGACTGGTCGGCCTTCTATCGCGACGAGACTCTGACCAGCAATGACGACAGTCTCGCCACTTGGGTCAATGCCTTTCCGTTGAACTTTTCCGGCCCTGTGCGCAGCCGAACCTATCAGTCCGAGTTGCGCATCATCTCACCCATCGGACCGCGCTTCGACTATGTCGCGGGCCTATTTTACCTGCACTCGAAAATCCATCGCAACCAGCGCGTCCTGGCCTGCCAGGATCCTGGACTCGACAATTCGACGATTGACTCCGATGGCAATGTCGTCACGTGTGGCGGCTACACCTTCGGATGGGGGATTAGCAATCCGGGTGTGACAGGTCTCGACGACCTGATCTACAACCGTGAAATTCGAAACAACGACTTGGTCACCGACAATGCAGCCATGTTCGCGCAAGGTAATCTGCACCTTAACCCGCGTTGGACGCTGACGCTCGGCGGGCGGCTTCTTGACGAAAGACAGCGCTTCAGCTTGGAAACGCGCGACGACGGCCAGCCCAATATCGATACGCGGCCGAACCTGCTGTGGATCTACGACGCTGCCGGCAACCGCATCGACATCGGCGGTAGCCGCATCGTCGTAGCAAATCCGTTCTACGGCATAGTCAGCCCCAATCCGGCAGTGAATGGCGACATCCGCGATCCAAATGCCCCGTTTACGCGTGCGGTCAAGAGCCACCACGACAACGCCTTCACCTACAAGGCCGCCCTGCTCTACCGGCCGACTCCGTCGGTAATGACATATGTCAACTATTCGACCGGATACAAGGGGGTGGCCTGGTTCACCGATTCCGATGTCAACCAAGCCATGCTGGACAGTCACTATCCGATCCCGCCGGAGACGTCGAAGAATTTCGAGCTGGGCCTGCGCGCCCAGGTCTTTAATCGACGGCTGACTGTCAATGCCACCCTGTTCGACACCACCTTTCACCACTATCAGGACCGGCTGATGACGCTCGACTACAGCGTTTGGCCGATCATCAATGGCGGCCTGCAAAACATCGCCAACGACCCGGCCGCCTCAGGTCAGCCCATACGCACATATGCGATCGTCGACGCCGGCAATCTGACCACCAAGGGGCTGGATCTCGACATCGACTGGAAGATATCGGACCATTGGCGCGCCACTACCCATTACAGCCATGTTGATGCGCGTTTCGGCAAAACCAACGTCCTGATCACCTGCAGCGCCGCGACGCGCAACGGCGCCGACGTGTCGACCTGCACGACGCCAATCAATTACGGCGAGTTCTTCGACTACACCTTTCCGCGCCGCGGACAGTTCTTTTCCCTGAATGGCGCGGAACTGGCGAACGCGCCCAATGACACGGTCACGACGGACCTGGAGTACGGCTTTGCGGTCGCCGACTGGCGCGCGTCGGCGCGCTGGAACTACCGCTTTACGTCCGAGCAATATACCAATCACGGCGGCAAGGCGAACAACGACGCCTCCACCACCACCCCGGCCTACGGCCTGCATAACCTTTTCCTGGGCGTCAATTCGCCGAACGGCAAATACCGCTTTACCCTATTCGTCAAGAACGTCTTCGATAAGCACTACTACGTCTACAAGACCAATTACGGAGACGGGCTCAACGAACAGGCTGTCGGCGGGTCGTTGACGACAGTGCCGCAGCTGGTCGGCATCGCCCAGGCCTATCCAACCTACGGAGCCACGCCCAACGGCAAATTCTTCCGTCAGCGCGCCGAAAACGGCAATGTGCTGCGGGATTTCAGCCGTTATGTCGGCGCTACATTCGAGATGACGTTCTAAATAGAACCAATTTTATACCTTTATAAAACCAATCAAAAAAATTGCGCCCAATGTGACGGAACCATGACCGTCGCGCCTCTATTGTTCCGGAAGCGACACACGCTTCGGGGACGTTGGGGCGTCACGCTTCGGGGCAGCCCGAAATCACGCTCCAACTTTGGCTTGGTCGCGCAATTTTACCAGAACGTGGTGCCCACTTTCGGATTGCGCTCATAGGGAGACACTATTCATGGGGGCTTTTCGCAAACCCGCACTGCGTTCCTGGTTGCTCGCGTCTACCGCCCTGGCGGTTTGGGAGGCTAGCGCCGCGTCGACTCTGGCGCAGACCACTACGACCGCGCCGAGCGACGAAACTGTGGTGGTGGTGACGGCGCAGAAGCGCAAGGAACCGCTGCAAAAGGTCCCAACGTCGATCCAGGTCGTGTCCGGGGAAAAGATCGACCAGCAAGCTATCGACACCTACAAGGACGTGATCCAGATGATGTCGGGCGTGACGATTCGCGAGCACAGCGACCCGCGCAATGTCGGCCTGATCATCCGTGGCGTCGGCTCAAATCAGTCCTTCATCGGCATTGAGCCCGACGCCGCCGTCAATCTCGACGGCGAAGTGATGTCGCGCAGCTCTGCTCTCTTCGGGGACATAGGTGACACCGATTCGATCGCTGTCCTCAAAGGCCCGCAGGGAACACTGTTCGGCAAGAATTCGGTCGCCGGCGTGATGCAGATTAAGACCAAACGCCCCTCGCTCAAGGGCAATGAGGGCGCTTTCCGCCTGCTGGCCGACCAAGGCATGACTCAGACCTTCGGTGAAATCAACGCATCGGGCATGTACAACTACGTCATCGACCCGGATTCCGCAGTGCGCATCAACCTTTTCGACAAGAAGGATTCCGGTTGGGTCGAAAACGTCAAAGGCGGTCCCAACGGCGGCGCCACCAAGGGGTACGGCGGTCGCGTCCAATACCTGCACAAGTTCGGTGACGACACCGACCTGCTGCTGCGCGCCGACTACCAGAAATCGACCTTCGGCCCTTCGACACGCGTATATTTGCAACGAGATGACTTCACGATCGGAAATGCCTTTGGCCAGATTCCACAGTCGGTGATCGACAGCCTGCACCTGTCAGCGGCCGACCTGCAAAAACTGCTAACGACTAACCTCCAATATCTGTCGCAGACGCCCTCCGGCCCTGACAATCACAAGACTTCGGCCTCTGCCGTGCGCGATTACGGCGGGACTCATTCGTTCGGCCTGTCGGAAGAACTGACCCATCGTTTCGGCTCGGGCTATGAGCTCAACTGGGCGACCTTCTATCGCGACGAAACGCTGACCAGCAACGACGACACTTTATCGACCTGGGTCAATGCCTTCCCACTAAACTTTTCCGGTCCGGTCCAGAGCAAGACCTTTCAGTCCGAACTGCGCCTGGCCTCGCCGATCGGACCCAAGTTCGACTATGTTGCCGGCCTGTTTTACCTGCATTCTAAGGTGCGCCGAGACCAAAGAGTCCTGGCCTGTCAGGATCCGGGGCTCGACAATTCGACGATCGACGCCAATGGCAATGTCACCAACTGCGGTGGGTATGCCTTCGGCTGGGACGTCGTCAATCCGGGCGTCACGGGCTTAGGCGACCTTATCTACAATCGCGAAATTCATAACAACAACCTGATCACTGACAATGCAGCGATCTTCGCCCAGGGCAATTACCACTTCACAGACAAGCTGACCCTGACGGTCGGCGGCCGTCTGTTGCAGGAACATCAACGCTTCGCCCTCGACATCCGCGACGACGGCATTCAAAACGTCGATGTTCGCCCGACGCTTTTGTGGATTAATGACGCCAATGGCGATCGTATCGTCTTCCCTGGCGGACGTTTCAACGTGCCTAACCCATTCTATGGCTTGCCGAGCAACAACCCGGCGACCAATCTGGATGTGCGCAACCCGAACACGCCGCTGCGGACCGCGTCGAAGAGCAGCAACGACACTGCCTTTACCTACAAGGCCGCCTTGCAGTTCCAGGCGACGCGCGACGTCATGACCTACTTGAGCTATTCGACCGGCTACAAGGGCGTGGCATGGTTCACAGATTCGGATGTCGGCCAACAAAAGCTCGACACCGAGTACCCGATAGCGCCGGAAACGTCGCAAAACCTCGAACTGGGTGTTCGCTCGCAATGGTTTAATCGCCGTCTGACCTTCAACGCCACCTTGTTCGATACGACGTTCTATCATTACCAGGACCGTCTTGTGACGCTCGACTATGATCTGTTTCCGATCGTCCACGGGGGTTTGCAGAACATCGCCAACGATCCGCTGGCGTCCGGCCAGCCGATCCGCCGCTTCGACATTGTCGACACCGGCAACCTGAATAGCAAGGGCGTCGATGTCGAAATGAATTGGCGGGTTCTAGACCACCTAACACTAAGCGCTAACTACAGCCATGTCGACGCCCGGTTTAGCAACACCAATGTGCTGATTACATGTAACGCCGCCATCTCCAACGGAGCTAGCGCTTCGGCCTGTACGGCACCACTGAATTACGGCGAATTCTTCGACTACACCTTCCCGCGCCGCGGCCGGTTCTTCAGCCTAAACGGCGCTCAGTTGGCCAATGCGCCAACGGACACCTTGGCCGCCGACGCAGTCGTCGACTTCAAGGTCCATGGCTGGTCATCCTACCTTCGCTGGAATTACCGCTACGCGTCCGAGCAGTATACTAACCACGGCGGCAAGGCGAACAACGACTATTCCACGACTACACCAGCTTACGGCATTCACAACCTGTTCCTGGGTGTGGCGTCGCCTAGCGGCAAGTATCGCTTCAACGTCTATGTCAAAAACCTGATGGACAAGCACTACTACGTCTACAAGACCAACTACGGCGACGGCTTGGCCGAAAACGCCGTCGGAGGGTCATTGACGACCGTGCCTGAACTGGTCGGCATCGCTCAAGCCTATCCGACCTATGGCGCCGTGCCCAACGGCCAGTTCTTCCGTCACCGTGCGGAAAACGCGGATGTGCCGCGCGACTTCGGCCGCTATGTCGGCGCGACATTCGAGATGTCGTTCTAAGCTACATTGCGTCCAAAGATTGTGGCCGTCGCCACCTAAACCGGCGGCCACAGCGTAGGCCTTAAGCTGCGGAAACGGTGCTCCCGGCTTTCCGCAGCCTGGCGTACCTCCTGCGTTGCCACGTGTTTGTTCCGTTTCCAAGCGTTCGTTTTAAAGATAGACTGCCTTCATGTCCGAACAAAGCCGTCTTCAATCATCGTCTCGGCGCGAGCTTAGCCCGCTGCGCCAGGAACGACGGCTTGCGCGCGCCAGGACCCTTGCCGACAGCGAACCCTTCGAGGCTCTGGACGAGGTTCACGCCCTGCTCGATGCCGGGGTGACGAGCGCGCCGGTCTATGCTCTGCAGTCCGAACTTCTGACCGCCCTTGGCTGCGGCACGTTTGCTGCCGTCGCCGCCGAAAACGGACTGGCGGCCGGCGGCGACCGCCTGACGTTTTTGCGCCTGCTGCTCAAGGCGCACCTGACCGCTTTCAACCGTAAGCCGGCAAGCCGGGTGCTGGACAGCCTGATTGCCATGACAGGACCGGACGGCGCGCCGCTCGATCGGCCTGTGCGCGAAGAGGCCGCCTTCGCCGCCCACGAACTGCATCGCTACGACCTGGCCGAAGCGCTTTATAGTGAGCTCCTTAGGGAAAATCCAGACGACCCCAAGGCCTCCATCAATCTCGCCTATGCCCGCCACAAGACCGGGCGGCTGGACCAAGCCAGGGACTTGTATACCCATGCCGTAACAGTCCGGCCCGAGGCCACCAACGGCCTGCGTCTACTGGTCGATTCCCGCAGGCAGACGCCGGACCATAATGACAAGGCCCTGGTGCTCGACACGCTTGGCCGGCTTTCGCCCGGCTCAGAAGACTTCGCCACGGCCAGCTTCGCGCTCGGCAAGGTAGAGGAAGATCTTCAGCAGTACGATGCCGCTTTCGCCGCCTTCTCGGCGGGCGCGGCGATTATGCGTGGCCGAATGCCCTATACGACAGAGGCGTCACGGTCCACTTTCGAGACGACCAAACGCTGGTTCGACCGGCCGCAGCGCACAGTCTTGGCATCACCCATGGGCCCGAACCCCATATTTGTCCTGGGCATGCCGCGCACGGGATCGACGCTGATCGACCGCATCCTGTCGAGCCATACCCAAGTCCGCTCCATGGGGGAGCTCGGGTGTTTCAAGGAAGCGATGAAGGTCGTCACGGGTTACGGAGGAGGCGACGGGTTCCACGAACATTTCTACAGCTGCCGCGACCGAAAGATCGACCTTGACGCGCTGGGACGGATATATATCAACGCCGCCTCGCCCGCCGATTTCCAGGCCTGGTATTTCATTGACAAGTATCCGATGAACTTCATGGACCTTGGGCTCATCGCCCAGGCGCTGCCGAACGCGCGCTTCATCCACACCTTGCGCCATCCACTCGATACCGTCTTCGGCAATTTCAAGCAGCTCTTTACGCTGGGTTTCTACCACTATTCCTACGATCTCAGGGAAGCGGCCGAATATTACCTGCTCTATCGAGACCTAATGGCTTTCTGGCGCGACCGCTTTCCCGGTCGCATCCTTGATATCGTCTACGAGGATCATATCGCCGACCCGTACGGCACCGCCCACACCCTGCTCGATCATCTTGGCCTCGATTGGGACGACCGCGTCCTGCGTTTTCATGAAAACGCCGCGCCGGTCGACACCGCCAGCCTCAGCCAGGTCCGCCGGCCGATCTATAAAACTGCCGTCGGCCACTGGCAGCGCTATGAAAAGCACCTCGGGCCGGCCATAGACGCCCTGGCGGGACAGGTGCCGCTATGAATATCCGTGACGATGCCCTCCGCCTCGGCCAATTCGATATCTCGGCCCTGCAGGCGCGGGTCGATGCCTTGACTGAGGCCGACTGGATTGCCGACACCAGCCGCCAGCAAATCTTCGACGCGCATGCGCGCACCCATACCATCCGCCTAATCTTCGACGCCGACTATCGCCACACCGACCCAACCATACACCCTTTTTTTCACGCGTTCGCGCCGCTGTTGGCCCCGCTGATGAGCCACATTCGCGGTTACTATCTCCAGTCGCTGCGCCAACGTAGGGTCGCTGAAAAGCATGGCGACGGCTATTTCGTCCGCATCATCCTCACGCGTCTGGCCGCCGGCGCCGAGATTACGCCTCATGTGGACGACGGCCAGTCACTGCGCCGCTGCCACCGCATCCACGTGCCGCTCTTTACCCATCCTGATTGCCAGTTCACTGTTGGCGCCAAAACGTGGAACATGCCGGCTGGCGAGATGTGGGAAATCAACAATCGGCGCATCCACGCCGTCAGCAATGCCAGCGCGAAACCGCGCGTCCATCTCATTCTCGACTACGTCCAGCCGGGCGAAACCATCTTCGACCTCGAACCCCTTACCGCGTGAGACAATGACTCAGGAATTCAGCATCCGCCGCCTCTATGTCAAGGATATCTCGTTCGAAGCGCCTGGCGGCGCGCACACTTTCACTAAGGCTTGGGACCCGGAAATCAAGGTAGATGTCGACGTATCCAAGGAGCAATTGGGCGAGACGACGCACGACGTGACTCTCATCTTGACAGTAGTGGTGCGCAATGCCGGCGAGGTCGCTTTCATGCTCGAAGTCCTGCAGGCTGGTATCTTCCACGTCACCGGCTATGACGGCGAAATGCTGCATCGGATCCTGCATACGGTCTGCCCGAACGCTCTATTTCCCTATGCGCGGGAGGCGATCGACAATATCGTCATCAAGGGCAGCTTCCCGCCCCTGATGCTGGAACCCGTAAATTTCGAGGCCATCTATCTCGACAACAAGGCTTAAAGCGTGGACGTGCACGTGCACAAGCGCGTTCGACGCCTGGCGATGCGTTTCGGCGATGCCGAAGTTGCGGCGGCTTTAGGTGACCCCGTCTTCATCGTCTCTGCGCCCCGCTCGGGCAGCACGCTGCTGTTTTCTCTATTGGGAAACAGTCCGGATATCTGGACGATCGGCGGCGAAAGCCATGTCATATTCCAGCAGTTCCCGAAACTTAAAGCCGCAGATGACGCGTTCAGTTCCGGCGCGCTCGGCGCCGGCCACGCCGATGCCGCGACGGCGGCGCAAATACGCCGCTTCTACCTCGCCTCGTTGTGCAATGTTCGCGGCGAAACCACATATGATCGTATAACCTCCGGGTCCCCAAAGGAAGGCGTCTTCGTCGAAAAGACGCCGCGCAATGCGCTCAACATCCCATTTCTGCTTGGTATTTTTCCGACGGCGCGCTTTATCTTCCTGCACCGTGATCCGCGGGCCAATATCGCGAGCATAATAGAAGGCTGGCAAACCGGGATCAGGACGGGCCAATTCGTCACCTATCGCGACCTACCCGGCCGGCCCGGACCTTGGTGCTTCCTACTGCCGCCCGGCTGGCAGGCCCACGCCCAAGCTCCGCTTGCCGAAATCGCCGCCTTCCAGTGGCGCGCGGCCAACGAAGCCATCCTCGACACCTTGCCCACAGGGCGCTGGATAAGCCTGGCCTATGAAGATTTGATCGCCGATCCCCGTACACAGCTGCGCCGGCTGTGCGATTTTTGCGTCGTGGCTACAGGCCCCGCGCTCGACCAGGTGGCGCACCTGCCGTTGTCGGCCTCGACAATATCCGCGCCGTCGCCAGACAAATGGCGGCGCTTCGAACATGAGGTCCTGGACCAAGAGGCGGAATACCGTCCTGCCGAAGTCCGATTGCTTGGCCTGCCAGGCGCGAGTAGAGGCCCGTGCCCCTCCTAGGCAAATTACCTCTTTTAGGATGGAATTGCTCTAGGGGCTGCCTCCATGTTGCACACTTTTGGGGCATGTATATCGAACGAGCGATCTACTTCTCACCTTGGCCGTAACCCCCACTGATCACTGCCATAAGATGTGGCATCTGCTGCGCTGGGTTAATCTTAGCGGTGGTTCTAACCTTTGGGATACTTCTGCAGGCGCGAGGTGGACGACCATTCGTTGGGTTTACGCCAGAAAAAGTCAATTACATGGTTGATCTAACATCTTGATGAGCTTATCGCTGATCCGAGTGAATGTTCAGAGGTCAGCTATACAGAACTTATTCAGTTTGCTTTGAATGAAATGTCAATATTTTGAAGTGCGGCCGCTTGGACATACGAACCGCATTCAGAAGTGCCCGCTCAGCCGCCCTTTCTGACTTTAGGTGCGCAGATTCCTCGGCACTACTAGCGACTATAGTTTCGTTCACGTTTCCTAACGGGGAGAAGCTGACTTGAAGCGCTACGTTGCTTGAATTCTAGGTTGATAGGCGATCCCAGCAGGGCTTCTTCACTGTTATTTTTGAGCGGCCGTTCGTATTCTCGCGAGTACGTCTTCATGTGTCGGAAGGGCATCGGCGCCGTTGCGAATAACGGTGCGCATGCGTTGCAAACTGGCGCGCACCTCGTCTTCGGGCAAGAGGTCGGCTTGAGGATCATAGCCTCTTGGCCATAGCCCTTGCCCCAGCATGACCGCAACCCAGCTAGTCTCCTTGAATAGCTCTCCCGGATCCAGAACCAGGCGCCCCATATTGGTAAAGACCGCCATGCGATTAGCAAGACTTTCCGGAATATCCATGTTGCGAACCTGACGCCAGAACGGTGTGTCTTCGCGCTGCGTTTGCTTGTAATGCAGGATAACGAAATCCCTGACCGCCTCGTATTCCGTTGCCATCAACCTGTTGTACAGGTCCATTTCCGCCTGATCGATTCCCTGCGCGGGAAAGAGGGACATCAAGGTCGCGATGCCGCGTTGCACCAGGTGGATGCTGGTGGATTCCAAAGGTTCGATGAAACCCGATGCCAACCCCAGTGCCACCACATTCTTGTTCCAGGACAGGCGGCGTCGGCCAGTGGTAAATCGCAGGGGTCTGGGTGTTGCGGATGCCGGACCGTCTAGGCCGGCCAGCAAATCTACTTCGGCTTCATCGTCGCTCATAAAGTCGCTGCAATAGACGTGGCCATTGCCGATGCGATGTTGCAGAGGAATACGCCATTGCCAGCCCGCGCGTCCTGCCGTCGAACGCGTGTAGGGTTGGGCGGGGCCGGTAATGGCACTCGGCACAGCAAAGGCCCGGTTCATGGGTAGCCAGTGAGACCAATCGATATATCCGGTCTTAAGAGCGTCTTCTATCAACAGGCCGCGGAAGCCTGAGCAATCTATATAGAGGTCCGCCCGAAGAACACGCCCGTCCGATAGTTGCAAGGTGTCGACAAACCCCGTTTCACTATCGAGATTAACGCCGTCAATATGCGCGGAAATGTGGTTTACACCGTGCTGAACTGAGAGTTCGCGAAGAACGCCGGCATAAAGCGTAGCATCAAGGTGTAAGGCGTAAGACATTTTAGATAGAACGTTTCGCGGGTCGTCCGACGGCCGGCTAAATTTCCCGGCATAGGCTGCCACCGTGGGCATGGAGTAATCGGAAAGTGCGCCTTCACGTGTTCTCAGCCAGTGATGATGAAACTGCACACCGGCGAGATTGGCACCGTGGCCGCCGAAGGGATGGAAATACCGGTCCCCCAAGGCGCCCCAGTTAAGAAATTCGATGCCGAGCTTATAGGTCGCTTTCGTCTTGCGCACCAGCTCGTCTTCGTCCAATCCGAGCTTGGCGTTGAGCTGTAGTATTGGGGGGATTGTCGCTTCGCCAACACCGACCGTGCCGATTTCCGGCGACTCCACCACGGTAACGGAAACGCTATGCGGCGCGATACTGGTCGACAAGACGGCCGCCGCCATCCAACCGGCGGTACCACCGCCGACGATGATGATATTTTTGACGGGCTGCGCTTGCATCCTTGTTCCCCGTTATTCCTGATTTGCAGTAGTTTAATGAGCGGGGACCGCACCGATGGAAACGTCCAAAGGTGGTGTACCCATCCACATACCACGTTTTTGGGTTTGGTTTGGGACGAGACAGAACGCCCACGTTTGGTACGCAGGCGTTCTGACGGCGTCAGAAGACGTCGGTGTTAGGCAACCGGCCGAGCACGCCCGGCCGGTCCCTCTATCAATACTTCAAACGAATGCGAGCGGATATGCGGCGATCGTTGATTTGGTAGTTGCGCAGGAGTATTTCCCTGCCCTGATAACTCTTTTGGACGGTGTCCGTCAGATTTTGCCCATCGATTGTGAATGAGACATGTTCATTCAGATCGTAGCTGACCGACGCATCGAGCGACCCGTAAGCCTTGAAGTAGATTGGCAGCGAAACAGCGCCGGTTTCATTCACCGAGTCAAGGTAGTCAGAGCGCCAGTTGTAGGCGACGCGAGCGTTCCAACCGTACTTGTCGTAAAGCACCATAAAGTTATAGCTGTTCTTCGACAGGTTAACCAGAGGCACCGCAAACGCCGCGCCGCCGATCGTTTGAGACGCGACCGTGCCCGCATCACTGTCAGCCAGGGTGTAGTTTGCAGCAACGCCGAGGCCTGACCATGCGCCAGGGAGGAAGTCAAAGAACTTCTGTCCGGAGATTTCGAAGCCCTTGACGTAACCACTGGTCACGTTCGTCACTGCGGTCCCATCGAACCGCACGACACCGACCGTTGGGACGGTTTCGGTAATCGAGTACGGCCGGGAGTCAATCAGATCGGCGATATCCTTATGATAGAAGTCGATCGTCAGGCTGCCGTCTTTGGCGAAATACCATTCCAAGGAAGCGTCATAAGATGTCACGCGCTCAGGCTTAAGGTCCGGATTGCCCGGTCGATTGACGCTGCCCTGATAGGGGTTGGTCGTGGCATTATATGGCTGGCCAGGATTCACAGTATCCGGCGTCGTGTTGTTACCCGTATAATTGGGGTTGATAGTGTAGGTCGGATTGAGTTGCGAGAAGTCTGGCCGATAGATGTTCTTGGAGAACGCAAAGCGGGCCTGGAGCTTGTCAGTCAGGTGTACCCGGAGATTGAAGCTGGGTAATAGGAAGTTGTATTTGTTGCCGCCGGAATAGGGCGTCTCGACTTTTGTCTGGGTCGTTGTCCCGTAGGTGAGCGTCTTGTAACCCTCTCCCGTTTCTTCCGTCTCGACATAACGAACGCCAGCGTTCCCGTCGAAATTAAATCCAGCCAGTTCAGAGCCAAAGGTCGTTTTCAGATAGACCGCTGTATCGTCCTCTTTGATGGGACTAAATGATTTGTGGAGTGGATCGTTAAAGTCCGGAAAGTCGATCGTATTACCCGTGAGCGTCTTATAGTGTGCAAATGCATCTTGAGGGTTCTTCGAGTCGCTTTGTAGCCACCCCAGAACCGGACCAAAGACCGACGAAGTCCCGTCGCCGCGCAAAATCGTTTGCTGCTTCGGGTTCACCTGAACAAACGCCGGATTCGCGGCAACAGATTCCGATGTCGATGAGAAGCCATTCCAACTGCTGGCATCACGGTTGATCGCATTCTTGCGGCTATACCGCACGCCGCCACTGACTTGCCGGAAAAAGCCGTTGTCGAAATCCCAGGTCAGATCGAGCTTGATGGCATCGGCGGTCGCGGTATTGCGGGTCGCGGTTGGTTGAACCGCTCCATAATTATAGTTCGCCGGGTTTGCCAGATAACCCGGTGTGTCCGTACCCTGAACCGGGAATTTGCCCGTATTGTCGAAGACATAGTTATAGCTGGCTCGGGTCGAGTTTGAAAATAGGTATTCATTCGCGCCCTTCTGGTTGACCTCGGAATCCAGATGTTCGTAATCCGCCGCTAAACGCAGGTGCGGCGTCACGTGCCATTTGAAGCCAGTGGTGAACTCAGTCGTGCTCGTCTTACGGTTTGTGCCGAAAACGCCGGAGAAAAGACCTGGGTTGGCAAGGCTACCCGCGACGGCCACGCCGTCCTCGACCTTAAAAGTCCCGGTTGGCTTGGCGCCACCATCTGAGACGAAGTAGGAATTGCCTAGAGTTTGGAAATTGTAGGTCGAATTGAACAGCTCAGCATAGGCTTCAAAATTTTCATTCGGCCGCCACTGGAATGAGAAGTTTTGGCTACTGCGCACTCTGGTACCGTTTTGGACGTTAAAGCCGCCGCCCTTAGGAACCAGGACATTCTCGGTTTCATGACCCTGGACGGGCGTACACTGCACTGCCGAGCCATCCGGGGTGGCATGTACCGGCGTACCGTTCGTATTACACGGCCCCCAATATTGATAGGGCTCGACCTGATCCAGATCCTGGCGGAAGGCGGTTGTCTGATACGAGGCGTTGGCTAGGAAGCCGACTTCACCGATACTTGTCGACCAACGGTTACTATACAGGGCAGAGACGTTCTCTCCCGTCTTCTTAGCCAGATCGTAGTTGGTAACGGAGGCGGTTGCCGACATCACCTCTCCCTTGGCATCGAAAGGCTTGCGGGTAACAAGGTTGATCGTGCCAGCCAGAGACCCTTCGATCATATCGGAAGACGGGTTCTTATACACATCGAGGCGTGCCAGCAAATCTGGGCCGACTTCATCATACGACAGGCCAACACCGCCATTTGCCGAGAATATATCATGGCCATTGAGTTCGGTCCGGACCTGATTAAGTCCGCGAATTGCTACTGTGCTTCCGTCGCCCAGATTACGTTGAATTTGGATGCCCGGAATACGCTGAAGCGATTCGGCAATGTCCACGTCGGGAAACTTTCCAATGTCCTGCGCCGTGATCGAATCGACGATTTGGTCGGACTTTTGCTTGACTGCCTGCGCAGTCGCCAGGCTGTTACGCAAGCCCGTAACCACGACGACTGTGTCGTCAGTGCTCGGCGCTGTGTTGTTTGTTGCGGTGGTGTCCGGCGCGGCCTTGTTGTCTACGACTTGCGCGAGGGCTGATGTAGCCATGCAGACAGTTGCGAGTGCGATAACTGACGCGCCCGCCAGCGAACGTGACGTTTTTGCCATTTTAGTTTCCTTCCTAACATAATCACCCGTCTTAAATTATGCGGGCTGAGGACGGCATAAACCTTACGGCCACAAATGGAAATATCTTTCATATAGGAAAGTATTACTTTTGAAAGAATGTGCCCTTTTGGTATCACCTATGCAACAGATTGGTACTCTACGCCTACGCGCGCCGGACAGATGTTTAAATGCATCTTTGATCAAATGGGTACGCCAACTGTTATTTCAGGCAGTCCTACTGGCGGGAAATACGGCAAAAAAATCCCCTTGCGCTGCGGTGCAAGGGGAAATCAATGACATTGATCGCATTTGAATCTGGGAGAAAAAATTCGCGCCCAACGCACAGCTCATAAAACCGCAGCCATAAACTTCTCAGGTCTGAGCTATTATCACACAATAACAACCGGCCATTTTGCTGTCAAATATAAAATATGGTTTTATTTGCTTAAACGTACTCACGGGTATCGAGCGCATCAATCTGCTCAACTATTGTTATGGGACACACGCCGCGGCGTTTTCAGCATGCGGAAATTGCCTTACGTCGCACCACACTACCTTGTCGAAATTGAGCATAAGAGTTACCAAATTCCCAATTCCAGGTCTTCTTCCTTGGTCGAGGCGCGATGCTGCACGCCATCGATGCTGGCGGAACAATGCCAGGTTTTATTGATGTGGTGGTAAAGCTGAACATTACCCCCCAAGATTTGATGACTAGCTATAACCGTGACCTCATAACTACCTCTATGAGGGCGGGAATTTACAATACAACTTTATAGCCAAATTTTTGCCCTGTTAGAGTTAGGCGATTTCGGCTTTAAAACGCAAAAGGACCTCCCGCGGGGAGGCCTTTAATGTGCTGTATTCGCTATAGTTTGGTTGCGAGGTCAGATTTGAACTGACGATCTTCGGGTTATGAGCCTGAGCGCCTACTTGCTGGCCTTCTTTTTGGCAGATAACATAGCTGTGAGTATGCAATCCCCTCATCCTCGTGGATCGTATTTCCACATCCCATCTATAATCACTCTCATTCAGATAGTTACCAATCGAGTTGGATTTCTGTCACCGGAACAATCGCATCAACCCCAAAAACGGACTGGATCTTAAAGATGCCAGCGCTTAGGTCCGACACTTTCCGCAACAAATTACACATTCTCTTTACGGAAACGCTCGCCTCACGCATCCTATATACAGGAGGGCCTTCATGGATTCGGCGCCGGGTCACATTATTGGGTGGGTGGGATCACATATTCTGCCGCACGAATCCGACGTACGCGCCTGGCTGCGTCGGGCGCAACTGGGGCATGAAGACATAGAGGACATTGTCCAGGAGTCCTATTGCCGCATGGCGGCCCTAAGCAGCGTCGATCATATCGCGTCGCCACGAGGTTACTTTTTCACGGTCGCAAAGAATATCGCCCTAATGCGTGTCCGCCGCGCCCGGATTGTGCGCATAGAAAGCGTGGACGAGATCGACCGCCTCGACGTCATGAGCGACGCCCCGTCTCCCGAGCAGATAACGGTCGGACGCTCGGAACTGGCCAGGTTGAAACGGCTGATCGCCTCACTGCCCACCCGGTGTCGCCGCATCTTCGAGATGCGCAAGATCCAGGGCCTGCCCCAGAAAGAAATTGCCCGGGTCATGGGCGTGAGTGAAACCATTGTTGAAAATGAGTCAGCCAAGGCCCTCAGGCTGATCATGCGGTCCATTGCTTCCGAAGAAAGCCATTTTCAGCCGCAAAAGGAGTTGAAGCGTGACACCGACGCCAATCGAAACTAGCGAAGAGATTGAGCGCGCGGCAAGCCTGTGGGCGGTAAAGGACCGTCCGCTTAGCCCCATGGACGACGCGTCTCTACGTGAGTGGCTGGCCGGCGATCCCCGCCGACGCGGCGCCTTGCTGCGGGCGCAAGCCACTTGGTCATCGCTGTCTCGGGCTCGGGCCCTTGGCCCCTCCGCTCGTTGGCAGGGCATCCAGCCCAGCATAATCGCGACGGTGTCGCGGCGCAGGCTGCTGGCTGCGACAGGCGCGTTGGGCGGCCTGATGGCTGCCGGCGTGGCGGGTCTGATTATCAATCGCTACACAAACGAGACCATCACGCGGAAGGGTGAAATCCGCCGCCTGCCGATGAGCGACGGCTCGATCGCGACCATAAATACCGAGAGCCGCATCAAGATCGACATGACCGATACCCAGCGTCGCGTCGATCTAATCAGTGGCGAAGCCTGGTTCAAGGTGGCCAAGAACAAGGAACGCCCGTTTGTTGTGGCGGCCGGCATGGCGCGGGTTCAGGCTGTGGGGACGGCCTTTTCGGTAAACCGGCGGGATGGCGGGGCCGAGGTGCTCGTAACCGAAGGTACCGTCAAAGCCTGGCTGGATGGAGCGGATCAGCAAGCTGTGCTGCTTAAGGCGGGCGACCGCACCTTCATGGGGCAAAAAAACACGATTACGATCGAACACGCGCCTGAAGCGATCGACAGCGCGCTGGCCTGGCGTGAGGGCCAGATTGCGCTTAATGGAAAAAGCCTTTCAGAGGCGGCGGCGGAATATAATCGTTATAACCAGATAAAGATCGTCATCGATGATCCGGATCTGGCCAGCGAACGCCTGCTGGGCCGGTTTAGCACCGATGATCCGGACGCCTTTTCCAGCGCCGTCGCCCAGGCCTTCGGTGCGGAAATCATCCGGACCGATAAGGCTATATATATAGGCATGAAAAAAAAGTGATACAGACCGTACGGAACTGAAACGGCCGAACATCGTTTAAAAGGAGGGGCAATAAGTCCCCTCTCTATATAAGGTGCCACAAGGCGCCATACACAGGAGGAAATCGATGACGAACCCATGCGTGCGCCTGGTCAATGGCCCGTTACTGCTTGCCGGCACAACCTTGCTTATGGTCTCTGCCATGCCGGTCCAGGCCCAGACCCAGGTCAAGACCTTTAATGTTCCCGCCCAGGCCGCCCAACAGGGCATTCCGCAATTTGCCCAACAGGCCGACATTCAGCTTTTGGTTCCTGAAAAACTGGCGACCGGAAAGACCACGGCGGCGGTAAAAGGCACCATGCCAGTGCGCGACGGGCTGGCACGCCTTTTAACAGGTACAAATTTGACACCGGTTACCCAGGGCAACGGTGTGGTTATTCTGGCTGAGGCACATTCCTCGACGGCGTCGTCAAGCGCCAGCTATCCCGTAACAAAAGCCGCTATCACGCTGACCGACGCCAGCCCCGCCGCGGCACCGGCCCAAGACACTGTCGATGCCCCTCCCGCAGGAAACGACGTTGTGGTCGTCGTAACCGGCATTCGCGGCGCCCTGAATAAGGCGCGCGATATCAAACGCAAAGCCGCGAATTCAGTCGAAAGCATTGTCGCCGAAGATATTGGCAAGATGCCGGACCTGAACCTGGCCGAATCCATTCAGCGCGTGCCCGGCGTCGCCATGTCGCGCGAAGGCGGGGAAGGCCGTAACATCACCCTGCGCGGCTTTGGACCGGACTTTACGCGTACGACCTTGAACGGCATGGAAGTCCCGGCCAGCAGTGATGGCCTGGATAGCGGCGGCGTCACCCTCAATGCCGGTCGCGCCTTCGATTTCCATCTGTTCGCGTCCGAACTGTTCAATCGCATCGATATAGAGAAGACCCAGAAAGCGTCCACCGAAGAAGGCGGCATTGCCGGCACGGTCGACCTCTATTCTGCCCGTCCTTTCGACTACCGTGACGATTTTACCGTCTCTGCTTCTGCGCAGGACAATTACAACACCCTCACCCAAAAGAACGATCCGCGCCTGGCCTTTCTGGTCAGCAAGAAGTTTGCGGACGGAAAATTCGGCGCCCTGTTCTCCGCAGCCGTGTCAAATCGCACCGTTCATCAGGAAGGCTATGCCAGCGTGCGCTGGACCTCGCCGTACGTAAACGGCGACTCCTGGGCCAACACGAATCCGACCGTAACCGGAACCCCCTCTGCCGCCTGCGGTGCCGCAAATCCGCTCGATTGCCTCTGGGCCCCTCGCCTGCCGCGCGCGGATTTCTTCGGCAATGATCAAAAGCGCGTCGGGTTCACCGGTTCGTTGCAGTACAAGCCATCCGACAACGTTCTGATTACGCTCGATGCCCTGCATTCAGACCTGACTAATGATCGCTACAGCTACAACTCGATGGAATGGCTGCTGACACACGGCGTCGCCGGCAACTATACCGGCCAGACCCCGCTGTCCTTTACCGTCGGACCAGACGGCAAGCAGTTAATCGCGGCCAGCTTCAACGACGTCACCTCCTGGTACGAAAGCCGCCATCAGGAATCCAAATCGGCGTTTAATCAACTGGTCCTGTCGGGCAAATTCAAGGTCACGGATCAGTTGACCATTGATGCCATGGCCGGCACCGCGTCGGATGACGCGGACCGCACCGAGCTGCGCTTCTATTTCCGCTCTATTCCGCACTTCTATTCCTACGACTACAGCAACAACCCATACGTGCCCGTCGTTAATTTCGGCAATTACGATCCCAATAAGGCCAGCAATTACGTAAACGCATTGACGGCCGCCAACCGCATCAACAACGTCAAGAAGGAAAATGCTTCCGCTAAATTTGACGTGACCTACAATGCCGACACGTTTTCCATCAAGGCCGGCCTGAACTACAACGACCGCAAGGTAAAATACAGCGAAGGCTATGGCGACAGCCCGAGCTTCGATCCGTCGGCCTACACCAAGCCGTTCCCGATTTCGAACTTCGGCAGTGGGCTGGATGGCGCAACCCTTGACAAATTCCGCGTCGCCGATTTTGACGCCATTGCCGCAGCCGGCATCGTAAAGCCCGGTTATACCGACAATACGGGCGCCGACTGGACCGTTGGGGAAGAAACGCTCGGCGGCTATGTCGAGTTGAACGCCGAATACTATATCGGCGACATGCGTCTGCGGACCAATACGGGCCTGCGCTACGTCAAGACGAATGTGACGTCTGAGGCGTTGGTCAGCAACACGCCGGTTCAGGACAAGGTCTCCTACGACAACTACCTACCGTCGATTAACCTGGCTCTGGATGTGCGCGATAACCTGGTCGTGCGCGCCGCCTATGGCCGCAGCATGACCCGGCCGGGGCTCAGCTCATTGAATATCGCCGGCCCAGTTTTCGGCTATACGACACGGACCGTCGGCAATGTCGGCAACCCGGAGCTGAAACCCTACGAATCCAACGACGTCGATCTGAGCGTCGAATGGTATTTCGGCAAGGAAGGGCTCCTGTCGCTGGCTGTCTTCAACAAGGACATCGTCAGGTCGCTGAAAACCGATGTCGTCACCAAGATGATCGATCCGTCATTCTGGCCGGCGATTTACGCCGACCCGCAATATGATCCGTCCTATAATGCCGATCCGGCCAAGGTCCCATACACCTTCACCATCCCCGTCAACAGCGATCAGGGCAATAGCGTGAAAGGGTTCGAACTGACCTACAATCAGCCCTTCAGCTTCTTACCCGGCCTGTGGTCCAAGTTCGGCATCGCCTCGAACTACACCCACGTGTCGGCAAAGGACTCGACGGGCCTTTCGCCCAATTCCTACAACGCCACCCTCTACTACGATACGGGTCGTTTCGGCGCGCGCGTTTCGGTCAACAAGCGGGACGATTACCTGTTGAGCGAGCCCGGTGGCAACGGTCACGTCCAGGAGCGTAAATACGGCCCGACCCATGTCGATTTCGCCTCCTTCTACAACGTCAACAGGAACCTCACCCTCACCTTCGAAGGGATCAATATCACCGACGAAGTGGAGCGTATCTATGGCACCGGCGATACCGGCGACATGGATTTGACGCGCGAGTATAACCACACTGGCGCTCAATGGATCCTGGGACTGCGCTACAAGTACTAACCCAAGTTGACGGCGGGTCGCCGGTTCCGATGATACGCCACCCGGCGTGTCATGGGCGCCGGCGATCCATATAGATAGTTCACACCCAGCCGGAGGTCGAGAATGCAGAAGCTCTTTACGGCGATTGCAACGATAGCGCTCGCGGTCTCCTGTTCCGCAAATGCCGGAGACCTGCGGCCGACCGATGATAGCTATACCATCGCCCAGCGCTACAATGGGTACAAGGACACCTATCCCGGCCTGACCTGGCCGGTATCGGAATTCCACGGCGGCCAGACGGTTCTCTTCGACCGGCTATACAAGACCATAGGCAACCGCGACCTCCATATCGACGTGTTTCTTCCTGTTCCCGGACAGGCCAGACAACAAGGCATTCTCCTGGTTCACGGCGGTGGCTGGCGGTCGGGCAGCAAGTCGCACTTCTATGCCATCGCCAATCTGCTGGCCCAGAAGGGCTATGCGGTCTTCCTGCCGGAATATCGCCTGTCACCGGAAGCGCCCTACCCTGCCGGTCTGATCGACATTAACGACGCCATCGTCTGGGCCAAGGATCACGCCACGGAATTTGGTATTCCTGAGGCCAATCTGGCGCTTGGCGGCGCGTCCTCTGGCGGTCAGATGGCGGCGCTTCTTGCGTTTACGGCGGACAGCAGTACCTACAAGACCCATGCAACCGACGACACCCGCGTGAACGCGCTGATCGATATCGACGGCGTGCTTGATTTTACCACGCCGCTCGCCCTGCGCTATGAAAATGCCGCAGGCAGCGCTTCGGTGGCGGCCTTGTGGCTAGGCGGATCCATGGAACAGGCACCTGAGCGGTGGCGGGAGGCCAGCGCTGCCAACCATGTCGGTGCACAGTCGCCGCCAACCTTGATTATTAGCAGCGGACAAACGCGGTTCACCGCGGGACAGGACGAGGTTATGACCGGCCTGGCGCGGTTCGGCATTCGTCGCCAGTTTTTCACGTTCGAGTCTGCACCACATGACATCTGGCTTTTCGAACCTTACCTTAGTCAAATTGTTGAAAAAATGGATTTATTTTTGCAAGCGCCGACCGAAGTAAAGGACGCCCGTCAATGATCGCGGTTCGAACCGATGTGAGCCGCCGCTTCACCGGCCTGCTGGCGCTGTGCGCCATCGTGGGGATGGGTTTGACGGGTTGCGTCACTGGGCCAATACCGTCGTCGCCAAAACCCATCCACTATTCTGTGAGGCCCAACTGCGAACAGCGGCCACGATGCTTCACGACAATACAGTCCGCAGTTGACGCGGCAGCCAGTGACAAGACGGATCGCTGGGTGATCGTCGATATCGCGCCTGGCAACTATTATGAAAAGGTCACCGTCGCCAGGCCCAGGACGAAGCTGCATGGACAAGGGCAGGCAACCACCCGGCTCTATTTCGACGCCGTGGCGCAAACTGCCGGCCATTACCATCGCAACAAATGGGGTACCCCAGGATCGGCGACCTTAACGATTGATGCCGATCAGGTAACCGTGGACGGCCTTACGGTCGAAAACACTTTCGACTACCTCGCCAATGACGCCTTGCCCGACACGGACCCGCGCAAGATCGGCAATTCGCAAGGCGTGGCCGTTCTGCTTGATATTCACAGCGACCACCTGATGTTCGACCGGTCTGCACTGGTGGGATATCAGGATACCTTGTTCGCCAATGGCGGGCGCGTCTTCGTTCGCAATAGTCACATTTCCGGGAATGTGGACTTTATTTTCGGCAACGGCCAGGTTCTGATCGAGGACAGTGTGGTGCAAACCCGCCGCCGGGCACCGACAAGCGCCCCCGAAACCTTTGAATCCTTTATCGTCGCGCCCTCAACCCAGCTGTCTCAGAAAATCGGCATTGTCATCTACCGTTCCCGTCTCACGCGGGAGGACGGTGTGCGCGACGGCGCGGTGGCGCTCGGCCGCCCCTGGCATCCGACGACGACCTTCACCGACGGCCGGTATGCCGACCCGAACGCCGTCGGACAGGCGAGCTTCATAGACTGCTTCATGGATGCCCATATCCACCGCGACCATTGGGCCCCCATGAACGGCACCGCCCGTGACGGCACAAAAACCGCCGTCTTCTACCCGCAAGACTCACGGTTTTCGGAAACGGGGTCTTACGGTCCGGGCGCCGCGCATTCGGACATCGGTATTCGTTGGCAACAAACCCTGACCATTGACCAGATCCATGGCCTGTTCTTCGACGGCTGGCCCCAATCCAGCCGTCACCACTGACACCCGCCTCTCCACGGCCCTCTGCCCCTGCAGACGGAGCGTGACCTGAGCTGCCTCACGGGGTGAGGCAGCTCCTTTTTTGTCTGTCGCCGTCAGGCGACTTTTGAATAGCGGTTACCGCCTTCTCCTGCGGCGTAGGTATCGAATACACAGGCGACAGATCTTACCAGCATCTTCATCGGCGATTCAAAGCGCACAATGCGATCATCGATTGTAACAATTCCGGCCGCCACGAAATCCGCCAAACGCTGAATATCCTGATCCAGATAGTCGACCGTGTAACCATGGCGCTGCAGAACCTCAGCCACATTGCATTCGAAACGACACATGAGGTCCGAAATAACCGCGCCACGTACCTTGTCATCCGACTGATAGGCCCATCCTCGCACCGTAGGCAGACGGCCTTCCTTGATGAGTCTCTGATAGGAAGTGCTTTGTGGGATATTCTGAGCAATCCCATCGTCCAGTTGGCTGATGGATGAGGCGCCGAAGGCGATCTGACGGTCGTTTGGCAGGTCCGTATAACCCATGAAGTTGCGCCGAAGGGTGCCGTCACGGGCGGCGATGGCTAGACCGTCGCTAGCCTTGGCGAAATGGTCGATGCCAACGGCGGCATACCCCGTCGCGCGCAACTGCGTATCGATCTGGACATACTGGAGCACCTTTTCGTGGATATCGGGCAAGGCCGCTGTATCGATCAACTGTTGATGCTTTTTCATCCACGGCACATGCGCGTACGAAAAGGCACTGATGCGGTCTGGATCAAGACGGGCAATATCGTTCAGCGTCGCCGCGAGGCTATCGGCGGTTTGATGCGGCAGACCATAGAGCAGATCGATGCCAATCGATGTCAGCCCATGATCGCGCAGCGCCGCTACGGATTGCGCAATGACGGCAAACGGTTGGTGCCGATTAATGGCGGCCTGGACCTGCGGCTGAGTGTCCTGGACCCCCAGGCTGACCCGGTTGAATCCCAGGGTGGTATAGGTTTTCAACTTCTCATTCGTAATCTGGCGCGGGTCGAGCTCGATGGAGATCTCGGCATCCGCTTTCAAATCAAAGGACCGGGTCAGCGCCTCGAACACGCGCGTCATGGCTGCCGGTGACAGAATGCCCGGCGAGCCGCCTCCAAAATGCAGGGCGTGCACCGAAGGCCGGAACGCCAATTCCCGTCCGACCAGGGCAATTTCCTCGATCAGGCATGCGACATAGGCCTCAACCGGTTCCGCGCGATGCGTGATCTGGGTATTGCAGCCACAGAACCAACACATCTGTTCGCAGAAGGGAATGTGAACGTAAAGCCCTATGCTCTCGTCGCGAGGCAACGTCCTCAACCACCCGGCGTAGGTTTCCGGTGCCAGAGAGGTAAAGTGATGCGCCGAGGGATAGCTTGTGTAGCGCGGCGCTTCCCGGCCCAGATAGGCCATCATATCCTGATCCTGCCAGGAACGCGGGGGATTAATGTCTTGCATGGCGCAATCCTTCTACAGGGGCGTTGAAACGAGAATGAGAGGCGAACGACAACAGGGCGGCATGATACGCGGCCCGGCCTGATGACGCGAAATTGGGGTGCAATCGGGTCATAGGCGCGACACACGCCCCAGACGCAAGGCGTTGAGGACGACCACCAAAGACGAGGTCGACATGGCCACGGCGGCGATGAGTGGGGTCGCCAGGCCAAGCACTGCCACGGGAACCGCAATGAGGTTATATGCCAAGGATATCCAGACATTCTGCCGGACCAGGCGCTGGGCGGCACGGGCAGTGTCGTAGGTGGTCAGGATGGGCGAAAGCCCTTGATCGCGATAGACGAAATCGGCGGCCGTCTGGGTGACGTCCACGCCGCTGGCCGGCGACATGGAGACCGAGGCGGCAGACAGGGCCGCCGCATCGTTTAAGCCGTCTCCCACCATCAACACACGGTGCCCCTCAGCCATCATCGCTTCGACGGCGGCCACCTTGTCTACCGGCGACAGGCCCGAGCGGACGTCGGAAATGCCCAGGTCCATAGCCACTTTTTGAGCCACCTGATCCCGGTCACCCGACAACATGCTGAGCGTCAATCCGCGCGCGCGTAAACCGACGATCACCTGACGCGCGTCCGCGCGCACCGCGTCGGCGAACAGAAGACGGATCGCTGGCCCCTGCGCCCGCTGAAACCACAGCTCCATCTGGGCATCGCCGCTGGCCGGAACGCCCAGCCAAGACGCCTTGCCCATCCAGACCAGGTCCTTGCCCACGACGGCTTTAAGTCCCTTCCCGGGATGATCGGTCACGACCATCCCGGGAACCTCGCCGATCGCCCCTCCCCGGGCGATGGCTTGGGACAGCGGATGTTGACTTTGCCGGGCCATGGCAATCGCTATCCGCCGGTTTTCACCAGTAAGAACGTCCGGGTTCATCCAGCGTGGCGTGCCTTCGGTCAGGGTTCCCGTCTTGTCGAAAACGACCCTGTCAATGCGCGCCATCGCCTCCAGTCCCTTGGCTGATTTCAGCAATATGCCCCGCTTAAACAGGCGCGAAGAGGCCAGAACATGGACCACGGGCACCGCCAGGCCGATGGCACAAGGGCATGTGATGATCAAGACGGCTACGGCCTTTAACAAAGCGTCTTCCCAGATCATGGCGCCGTGCAGGGCACCGTAGATCATCCACCCGACAAAGGTCGCCAGGGCGAGGCCATGGACCACCGGCGCATATAGCCCCGCCAAGCGATCGGCCAACCGGACATAGGGCCCTTGCGAGCGTTCGGCCTTTTCCATGAGGCCGACGATTTCCGACAGCAGGCTATCATCCGCCGCGGCACTGACTTCGATCAATAGGGGCGCCGACCGGTTGATCATGCCCGCATAGAGCCTTTCACCGGGGCCCGCAGTTCGCGGAAGGGTCTCTCCGGTCACCAGTTGCGTGTCGATATCGGACTCGCCCGTAAGGATCAGGCCGTCGGCAGCAATCTTTTCACCGGCGGCGACCAGAAGGTGCTGACCCGGCGCAAGGTCACGTATCCGGACCGATACTGTGCGTTCGCCGTCGACAACCGTCGCGGTCCCTTCAAGCATGGCCAGCAGCCCTTCGGCCGCTTCGCGCGCCTTGCCCCTCGCCTTGAGGTCGAGGTAGCGGCCGATCAGCAGGAAGAACAACAGCATGATCGATGCGTCGAAGTAGACGTAGCGACCATGCGTCACGGTTTCATAGACAGACAAGGCGTTGGCCATGATAACGGCCAAAGAAATCGGCACGTCCATATTGGTGCGACCGTGCGTCAGGGCCTGCCAGGCCGAACGGAAAAAGGGCCGTCCCGACCAGATTGTCGCCGGCAGAGCGATCAGGCTCATCATCCAATACATGAGGTCGCGCGTCGCCCCCGTGACGGCACGGGCCGGCAGGAACCACAAGGGATCGACGAACAGCATGATGGCGCAGGTCGCGAACCCGGCTACCGCCAGGCAACTGAGCAGGTCGCGCTCTTCCGCCTTAGAGGCCTGCAACCGGCTTTCGGCGTCGAACGGTGCGACGTGGAAGCCCAGAGCTTCAACCTCGTCGGCGAACTGATTGGCATTGTCATTGGCCGCCCCGGCATCCAACGTCTTTGGCCAACTTATACGCAGCCTTTGCGTCGAAAAATTCACCCGCGCTTCCACGCCGGGATGGGCCTGTAGGCTTTGCTCTATCTTCCACGCGCAACTGGCACAATGCATGCCCTCTACCTGCATGTAGAGAGACACCCGGTCAGCTTCCTCGCGGGCAAAACAACGGAAATCAACAGCCCGGCTCATTCGTCATCCTCCGGCTGGAAGATTCGGATCGCTGGATCGTCCAAATCGTCGAACTGTCCGGTATTCAGCGCCCACAGGAAGGCCGCCAGACAGGCCAGTCCAAGCAGGAACGCCAAAGGGACGAGGATGAGCAGGATGGCCATGACTATTCCACTTCCACCGTCGTCACCGATTGATACTGCCGTCCGGTCTTTTCCGCCGTGACATGAACCGTCCACACGCCCTTAGCCGGCAAAGGGGCATCCGCTGCATATCTGCCTTCGCCGTCGTCACGCAGATCAAAACTGCGGTCTTCAACGGCATTGCCTGGATGAACGAACCACGCCTTGACCCGAGCCGCAGCTATCGGCTGACCGGCATGGTCCGTCAGATTGAAGTGAAGCCGCCCGGCTGTATAGTCGATATCGGACCGCCAGCGGAGTTGCGCCTGCGCCCCGGCCTTGGCGAGGGTATCGTTATAGGCCAGCCCCTTGGCATAGGCGTCCTCGGTCGTCTCCGAGGGCGGATGGGCATAGGCGATAAAGACAAAGCCGATAAGGGCAGACATGAAGGTCATATAAAAGGCCGCAATGATCCACGGTACGAAGCGACCGCGCCGGCGGTTGAGCGCTTCCATGTCCGGACCATCCAGAGCTTGAGAAGCCTTAAGGTCGGATGAAGTAGCTGTCATGGCTGGCTGCCTTTCCCGTGGTGCGATCGGTAAGTGTGAAATGGACAGGGACGCGGGCCGACGAATCCGGCTCGGTCACGACTTGCACGCGGAATTCGCCAACGCTGTTGGCCGGTACCCGGAGAGACGGCACGGCTACGTCTCCGGCCCCTACCAGCTCGACGCGGCGCGTGGTTAAGCCGTCGATTTTGACGGTGTAATCGCGGTCGGAATGGGTCTTGTTGAGCACCTTGATCTGGTAATTGTTGCGAATTGTGCCGTCGGACAGGCGAACATATAGCGGTGATCGGTTATGGATGATGTTCAGTTCCGTCTCGGTCCGCAGTATAATGGCGCCCAGCATCAATGCGCCCACCAAACAGAGGATGGCGGCATAGAAAACGGTGCGGGGGCGGATCCATTTCATTCGCCCGCGGGTGGGGACCCCCTGGTGCGCGATCTCGTCGGTGCGCCGCTGTTGATTGTTTTCCGTGTCATAATGAATAAGCCCACGCGGCAGTTTCAATTTCTCCATGACGTTGTTGCAGGCATCGACGCATAGTCCGCACGAAATGCACTCGTATTGCAGACCATTTCGTATATCGATGCCCATTGGGCAGACGACGACGCAAGCCGTGCAGTCGATGCAATGGCCCCTGCCTTCCCAGCTGGTGCCGATCTTATGCTTGCCCCGGGGCTCACCCCGTTCGGCGGCGTAGGATATGATAAGCGTATCCCGGTCGAACATGGCCGACTGGAACCGGGCATAGGGGCAAGCGAACTTGCAGATATTCTCACGCGCATATCCCGCCATGAAGTAGGTCGACAAAGTCAGCGCGATGATCCAGACGAGGGTCAAGCCGGGCAGGTCGAGATGCAGGATACCGTCAAGCAAGGTCGGAGCGTCATTGAAATAAAAGACCCACGCCCCACCGGTGGCCAGCCCGATCAGCAACCAGATGGCGTGGGTAAGTAACTTCTTCCAGATCTTTCCCAAAGTCCAAGGCGCCGCATCCAACTTCCGGCGCGCATTACGATCGCCCTGGATCAGATGTTCCACCAGGACGAACAGATCGGTCCATACCGTTTGCGGACAAGCATAGCCGCACCAGACGCGCCCGAGCAGGGAGGTGGCAAAAAAAAGCCCGATGGCCGCCAGAATAAGCAGGCCAACCAGCAGGTAGACCTCCTGGGGCCAGATTTCGATGCCGAAGAAATAGCCGCGCTGTCCGACCAGGTCGATCAGGATGGCCTGATCCGGCACGTGCGGGCCACGATCGTAACGCAACCAGGGCGCGGCATAGTAAATACCCAGCAGGACCACCATGGCCGCCCACTTCAATGTGCGGAATAGGCCATGGGTGCGCTGAGGATATATCTTCTCCGCCTTGGCGAATAATTGAACCACGATTATTCGCCACCCCCCAGGGAATGCACATAGAGGGCAACCATGCGCTGGTTGTCGTCGCTGAGGCGATGCTTCCAGGTCGGCATGACGCCAGCGCGGGCATTGGTGATCGTCTCGACGACGTCGGCGCGACGCCCGCCATAGAGCCAGATCGCATCATTCAGGCGCGGCGCACCCATGTCACGATTGCCGACACCGCCTTCCCCGTGACAGGATACGCAGTTTGCCGCAAACACCGCCTGACCGCGTACCCAAGAGGCGCTGGGGTTTGCCGGTGTGCCATGGGACAATTGCAGCACATAGGTCGCCACATCCTGGATCTCGTCGGGCTTCAGAATGGCCCCAAACTTCGGCATCTGGGTCGCGTGAGTGTCGGGGTCGGTGGACCGCGACCCAACCTGAATCGTGTGATAGATTGTGTCCACCTTGCCACCGAACAGCCAATCGTCATCATTCAGATTGGGATAGCCTTTGCGCCCTTCACCGCCATTGCCATGGCAGGCCGCGCAGTTCTCCTTGAAGACCACGGCGCCGCCGGCGCGGGCAAATTCATATACGGCGGGATCGGCACGAACCTGATCGAAGCTTTCGCCGTGGAAGCGCGCCAGATACGCCCCTTGACGGTCGGTGATTTCCTTCTGCTCCGCCTTGAGCTCGGTGTATTGCGTCCAGCCGAACAGGCCTTTGGTATGCCCGCTGATGGAAGGCCAGGCCGGATAGACCACCCAGTATCCGATAGCGAAGACGATGGTGATCATCCATACGGTCAGCCACCATCGGGGCGCCGGCGTGTCCAGTTCCTTCAGGCCGTCCCAGTCGTGGCCGGTGGTTTCCGTCCCGCTGATCGGATCGACCTCAACGTTCGGATCGCTGTTATTCCCCTTAGTTTTCTTCGACATTGTCTGTGTCCTCCTGGAGGGGAATAAGGCCGTAGGATTGCAGGCGCTGGCGGTTGGCGGGCCAGTACGCCCAGATGCAGATGGCGAAGAAGGCCGTCGAAAACGCGAGTAAAACGGCCATGCCTATATGTGTGTGGTTCATTTCTTCACCGTTTTGGGCTCGGCTGCCGCGGCGGCATGCAGTTCAAAATCGGGGTCATAGGTCGTAAAATCGACTTGGGTGCCCAGTTGTTGGAGGTAGGCGATCAAGGCGTCCATTTCGGTCGGGCTTCCCGGCGTGCCGCCAAAGGCCTGAGGTATGACCTTGGCGCCATACCGTGCCTGTAATCCCGACGCATCCTCGTCCGGCAGGGTCTGCAAGGCGGCATCCTGCTGGGCGTTGGCGATATCGTCCTTTGTATAGGGCACGCCCTCGAAGCGAAGGACCTTCATGCGATCGCCCAGATCCCAGGTCTGAAGGTAGGTCTTCGCCAGGAAGTCGTAATTGGGCATGATCGATTCCGGCACGACGCTACGGGGATTGGTCAGGTGCTCGACATGCCAGGTATTGGAGTACTTGCCGCCAACGCGGGCCAAGTCGGGCCCCGTCCGTTCCGAGCCCCAGACAAACGGATGGTCGTACATGCTTTCCGCAGCCAGAGAATAGTGGCCGTAACGCTGGACTTCATCGCGTAGGGGGCGGATCTGCTGGGAATGGCAGACGTTGCAGCCTTCGCGGATGTAGATGTCCTGCCCCGCAAGCTCTAGGGGTGTGAGCGGACGCACCCCCTTAACCGGTTCGATTGTCGTCTGCATCCTGAACAATGGGACGATTTCAACAATGCCGCCTATGGAGACGGCGATGACCGCGAAGATCAGCAACAATATGGAGTTGCGCTCGAGTTTCTTGTGACTTTCCAACATGACGCGTTCCTTATTCCGCCGCCGCCAAAGCGGGTGATGGTGCGGGTGTTTGGCTGTTGGCAGGCAGGGCGTCCGGCGACTGGATCGTTTTCCAGATATTCCAGACCATGATCAACGCGCCGACTAGGAACAAAGCGCCGCCGACCGCGCGGATGATGTAATAGGGGTGCATGGCCTGAACGACCTCGACGAACGAGTAGGTCAGGAAGCCCATCTTGTCGTAGGCACGCCACATCAGGCCCTGCATGATCCCTGCGACCCACATCGACGTGATATAGACGACGATGCCGACCGTAGAGATCCACAGGTGCAGGCTGATCGCCTTGGTCGAATACATGCCCGCTTTTTTCCACAGATGGGGAACCAGGTAATATATGGCTCCGAAAGAGATATAGGCGACCCAGCCCAGCGCACCGGCGTGGACGTGACCGATGGTCCAGTTGGTGTAGTGTGACAGGGAGTTGACCGTCTTGATCGACATCAGCGGTCCTTCGAAGGTCGACATGCCGTAGAAGGACAGGGCAATGATCATGAACTGAAGGATCGGATCGTCCCGCAATTTGTGCCAGGCGCCCGACAGGGTCATCATGCCGTTGATCATGCCACCCCACGACGGCATCCACAGCATGATCGAGAAGGTCATACCCAGGGTTTGCGCCCAGTCCGGCAAGGATGTGTACAGAAGGTGGTGCGGCCCGGCCCAGATATAGATGAAAATCAGAGACCAGAAGTGAATGATGGACAGGCGATAGGAATAGACCGGACGCTCCGCCTGCTTGGGGATGTAGTAGTACATCATGCCCAAAAAGCCGGCAGTGAGGAAAAACCCGACCGCGTTATGCCCGTACCACCACTGTATCAGCGCGGACTGAACGCCGGCGAACAGGGAATAGCTTTTGACCGATACGGGCGAAATGGGAATGGCCAAACCGTTGACGAGGTGCAGGATGGCAATGGTGACGATGAAGGCGAGGAAAAACCAGTTGGCGACATAGATGTGCTTTTCCTTGCGCAGGGTCAGCGTCATCAGGAAGTTGATCAGGTACACCACCCAGACAACGGTCAACCACAGGTCGGCATACCATTCCGGCTCCGCATACTCCTTGCCCTGGGTGACGCCGAACAGGTATCCCAACCCCGCCAGGAGGATGAAGGCCTGGTAGCCCCAGAAATGGAACCACGCCATCTTCGTGGAAAACAGACACGTGTGACAGGTCCGCTGGACCACATGGTAAGATGTTGCGAAAAGAATATTACCGCCAAACGCAAAAATGACGGCAGAGGTATGCAGCGGCCGCAGGCGACCGAAGTTCAAATAGGGTTCAATGTTGAACACGGGGAAGGCCAGCTGAATCGCAAGCAAAAGCCCGACCGCAAAGCCGGCGATCGCCCAGAACATGGACGCGATGGTGAAATATTTGATCACCAGCTCCTCATAGCGTGGCGCCGGACGCGGCGGCGGCGCGGGTGCCGCCGGTATCGGCAGGTCGGGGTTCAGGGTTTGCACAGCTCTCTTCCTCCTTTTGTCACGTGCTCAACCGACCGCCAGGGCCAGCAGGATCACGCCATTTACGCCAAGTGCCGCCAGGGTCAGGCCATCCTGAAGCCTGGGGCTCGTTTTCAGTAGATTGCCCGAGGCGAAGCTCAGGCTCATAAGTGCCGGTGTGGTGCCCAGGCCAAACAGCAGCATTCCCACGCCACCTGCCAGCGGACTGGCCGTGGTCGCCGCAGCCAGCAAGGCTGTGAAAATCAAAGGACAAGGCAAGAAGCCCAGCGACACCCCCAGAAGGTAGCGCCGCCCAGTGTCCGTCGTCGTTGCCAGCCGTTTCAAAGCGCCGAGATCGCACGCACCTGGCAGACGGAACGGCAGGACTATACCCAGTCGCCGTAACAACCGCCCGGCAAACAGGGCCAGGAACAGGATGGCGACAAGCCCGAGCATCAAATGACGCAACAGGGCAAACCCGTTCCAGGTCGAAATGAGATGAAAGCTGGCGCCGGCCGCCAAACCCAGGCCAGCATAGGTGGTGACACGTCCGGCGTGATACGGCAGCAGCAACCGCGCCAGCTTTCCCTTGGTCGCCACGCTGCTAACCTGCGACAGGACAAATCCCGAACACATGGTCAGACAATGTGTGACGCTCCCGCCTAGGCCGGCAAGAAACAAAGAGAGGAGAATCGGCCTCTGGGATGCGGTTATGTCACCGCATATATGCTGCCAAAACGCCTCGCCCACTGCCCTGCCCACGCTAATCGGTTACTAAATGACCGCAGTCTGACTGTGCAAGTGAATGCGCAGACCAGGCCGAGCCAATGACTGGTGAAAAGAATCGCAACCAGCCCTTGTCATTGCCAGACCACAACCGGGCACGTCTGTATTTGATCCAAATCAAATCGACGGAGAGACTGTTGCCGTTAGTCATTGAATTATAAGGATTAGCGACGATTTGACGCGGGGGAATGAAGGACGGTGTTGGCCGCGACCGTCTCTACGGCGTCCGTTGCTGGCGTTTCGGCGGGCAAATCCGATATTTCGCGAGCAAAGCGGCATTTTTCATAATCCGCATCAACGACATCTGGTTTTACCCGCCATGGGTGCGACCTTCTGTCCGTCCCACATTTGATCGCGGTCAAACCGATTTAGTCCACTAACCGCTACCGAAGAGCATCCGAAGCAAGCTCAAGGAGCAGGCCATGAAAGACGCGACATTACGCAAGCATATTCTCGACGAACTGGAATTCGATCCAGCGGTTGATGCGCAACACATAGGCGTATCTGTGGACGATGGCATTGTCAGTCTGTCGGGTCATGTCACCAGCTACGCTGAAAAGCGCGCAGCCGAAAATGCGGTGAGCCGGGTGCGCGGTGTGCGGGCCATTGCCGAAGACATCGCCATCGTTGCCAGGCAGCCCACAAAAGTCAGTGATGAAGATATCGCCCGGCAGGCCTTGGCCATCATTTCCTGGGACACCACCATCCCCAAGGACAAGGTGAAAGTCCGGGTCGAGAACGGCTGGGTCACGCTGGATGGGGACGTCGATTCCTACTTTCAACGCCGCAACGCCGAGGACGCGGTTCATCGGCTAGCCGGCGTGGAAGGCATAACCAACCGTATCAACATGCGCATCGCTGCCCAACCGGCCGACGTTCACGAACGCATCGTGGCCGCCTTCCATCGCGACGCCAGCCTCGATCCGTCCGATATTCGGCTGACGGCGTTCGGCGGCAAGGTGACGCTGGATGGCACGGTTCACACCCTCTACGAACGCCAGTTGGCCGAACGTGCCGCCTGGAGCGCACCCGGCGTCACCTACGTCGAAAGCCATCTGCGGGTCGATGAAACCGCCCCCGTGAACTGAGACCGGCAACCATCCATGCCTGGACGCAGCGACCACTATGCGCATATTCTGGAGCAGGCCAGGCGACTGCCTCGCATTCGTGTCTGCATCGTGCATCCGACCGATGGACACGTATTGCAGGCTGCGGCTGAAGCAGAGGCCGCTGGCTTGATCACACCGATCCTCGTCGGTCCGCGAGCCCGCATCCAGACCGCAGCCACGGCGAGCGGCATCGATATAGCCGCTTGGCGTCTGGTAGATACACCCCATAGCCACGCCGCCGCCGAACAGAGCGTTATCATCGCTGCCAGCGGAGAGGCGGATGCGTTGATGAAAGGTGCCCTGCACACCGATGAACTGTTGAGTGCCGTCTTGGCGAAGACCGCCGGTCTGAGAACGGAAAGCCGGGTCTCTCACGCTTATGTTCTCGACGTTCCGATGTATCATAAGCCGCTTATTGTCACCGATGCCGCCGTCAATATCGCGCCATCGCTCGACGACAAGGCCGATATATGCCGCAACGCTATCAACCTGTGGCGCAGCTTGTTCGGCGATGCCCGAAAACCAAAGCTCGCTGTGTTGTCCGCAGTCGAAACCGTCATGAGCGCGATGCCGTCGACTCTCGACGCGGCCGCCTTGTGCAAGATGGCCGAGCGCGGCCAGATATCGGGCGCCATCATCGACGGCCCCCTCGCCTTCGACAATATCATAAGCCGTGACGCCGCCGCGGATAAGGGGCTCGTATCGGATGTCGCGGGTGATGCGGATATCATCGTGGTTCCAAATATTGAAACCGGAAACGCCCTGGCTAAGGAACTGATCTATCTGGGGCACGCCCAAGCCGCCGGCATTGGGCTGGGCGCACGAGTGCCCATCATTCTCACCAGCCGGGCCGACAGCGTCCATACACGACTGCTGTCGTGCGCCCTGGCACAGTATCTCTCCGACGCCCGCCAGAAAGGACTGATAAAATGAACGACGCCCTGCTTGTTCTGAATGCCGGTTCCTCCAGCCTGAAATTTCGGCTGTTCGCCATGGCGCCGGACCTGCCATGCGTTGTCGGCGGGAAAATAACCGATATCGGCAATCGCCCCACCTTCCGGGCGCACTGGTATACGCCACAGACCGGTGAAGAACGTTCTGCGGATGAGACCCAAGACTTGTCTGTCTATGCCGATATGAACCTGGCCGTAACCTACATCCTCAATTGGCTCAGCTATTACAGTAAGCCCTGGGAAATAAAGGCCTGCGTCCACCGGGTCGTTCACGGCGGATCGGATTTCGACAGCGCAACCGAATTGGACAGCCAGACTGTCGACGACCTGAGCGCACTCAATAGCTTGGCGCCACAGCATCAGCCGCACAATCTGGCGGCCGTTAAGGCGATGTGGACCCAAAATCCGCATCTGCGGCAATTCGCCTGCTTCGATACCGCCTTCCATGCACATCATGACAGGCTACACCACGAATTCGCCTTATCCGCGCGACTTCGCGCCCGGGGGTTAAGACGCCATGGCTTTCATGGTCTGTCCTATGGCTGGATTGCCCATCGCCTGAAATGCGACCATCCGCATCTATCAAAAGGCAAGGTTGTCGCCGCCCACCTGGGCAACGGTGCGAGCCTATGCGCCATGATGAACGGAAGAAGCATAGACACAACCATGGGCATGACCGTGCTCGACGGCCTACCCATGGGCACGCGATGTGGCGCTATCGACCCTGGGGCCATCTTGTACATGCAGCAAAATCTGAGAATGCCCATCGAAGACGTCGCCGACGCGCTCTATAATGAGTCCGGCCTCAAGGGCTTGTCGGGGATCAGCAATGACATGAAAACCTTGCTGGCCAGCGACGCCCCGCGGGCGGCGTTCGCTGTTGATTACTTTGCCTTGAAAGCCGCTCAACAGATCGCGGCCATGGCGGTGAGCCTGGGCGGCATGGATGCCTTGGTCTTCACTGGCGGGATAGGTGAAAACGCAGCCCCCGTCCGCGACAAGATATTGGACCGTTTGGCATTCCTGGCGCCGTTTGAAACCCTTGTGATTGCGGCGAACGAAGAACGCCAGATGGCGACAGAGGTATATAGAAACTATTTCCAGGCAGCCGTGCCCGCATGATTTGACGACCATCAATTACAGTCTGTTCCAGACAGTCCAAGGTGCCTATTCCGACGTCGCCAAGCTTATATGAGAAAGGACACATGATATGTCTGCCCTGACATCCCTCTCCGCCGTGGCTCCGGTCGCGGACCCCGTCAACGATCTCGATGAAATGAGCGCAACCCTCATCCAGACACGAGACACACTGTCTGGTGTCGCAGAAAACTGTCTAAGCCTGACGCAAGCCTGGCTGGAGATGGCGTTGCAGGCAGGCACGACGCTGTCTCGCGTAACGACCGAAGCGGGGCAGGCATGGATCAATAGCTGGGCGCTCGCCCTGGAGCAGGTTGCTGAGGCCGGCGGTGACGCCATGGCCTGCAGAACACTCTGCGATATCATCGCTTTGCCAGCGGACCAAATGGTACGCCTGACCAAAATAGCCGAAGGGACGACCGCGCGCTACGCACATATGTACGACGCCGCCGCACGCGGAGGTGAGGCTCTGGCCTCCCTCACGAACGCCATTTTAGAACAGGCCTTACAGACTGCTATCGAAGCCCCCCTTACTCGCCCCATTCGTTTGCGTGACGTCGCCTGAAACGGCAACACGCAATTGTAGCCGGCACGAACTGTCCCCCTTCGTGTCGGCTATTCCTTATGACCGGCGGCAATATGGTTTGACGTACCGACTGGAGACTAGGCAACACGAAAGATATTATCAGCCTCAACAGAGGCAATTTGCCTGTTGCACGCTATGTCCTGTGACCTGGCGCTCTGCTCTTCAGTCGCGCTAGAGGCAACCGGTCACCTTAAGGCCCTTGAAAATACACGCGGAGGGCGGGCTGCGCCTTTACTAGTAACTCCGCCGCCATGCGCCCGAAAAAGGCAGAGCCTTTGGGGCCAGTGTGCGTATAGTCGAAGGCCTGCTTTACCGAGCTGTCGGCCTGGGACGCGTCGGTAAAGATCGCCGGCACGGAGGTACCTGTGTCCTGGGTATCCAGAATATTCTGCGGAATGGGCTGGCCCGCCAGGGTATTGGATTCGGGCAGTCCCATCGCCTGGACGGCGGAATAGCTTTCGGCATTTAGATCCATCAGGGCCACGCCTTCGCTGCGCGCGACCAATCGGGTCGCCGTCGCCCATGGCAAAAGATCCGGATTTACATGGCCGTTCCTGAAATGGCGCTGTGTCAAAGGCGTGACCAAGACCGGAATGCCCCCAGCCTTGACGACGTCACGGGCGTAGTTGCGCATGTTGACGGGAAACTCCGTCTCAAGGTTGGTGTGGCGTTCCGGTTTGGACGACCCGTCGTTATGACCGAACTGGATCAAGACGTAGGTAGCCTGGAACTCCTGGCGGTCAGCAACCTGGCTCATCACCTTGTCCCACAGGCCTTCGACACGATAACTCTTGGAACTGCGTCCGCCCCGCGCCGCGTTGACACAGGTGACTTCCGGACGAAATTGCGCGCAGAATCCTAACCCGTATCCGCTTTTGTCGGTCATGGTTGAATCCCCGACTAGGATGATACGAACCGGCTTCAATGTTTGCGCCATCAGAGGGGACGCTAAAAGCCCTATTACAATACCAAGCGCGACGACACACAAACGACGTGAACTTTTCATGACAAAATCCTGATTTTATAAGCCTTTTACTTTTTCTCGTCTCTCAGAGGCCTTCTGTCTTCGCGACCAACCCTTTGCGGTTCCCATTTTTGAAAAGCCGCAGGCCGGTCGTACAGTGCCTTTCACTTTACGAACGCCGGGCCATAGGTTTCAGCGGTATCACCCACCAGGGCCAGGTTTCCAATCGCCGCCATAGCCCACTGCGCCGCGCCATTGGTCGATATTTGCGGGTCTTCATCGACGGGGTGCAGGACGTTCGGACCCACGACCCTCTGGGTTTCTGGACGAAGCCGCGTCGGCCGCCCCTCCCCTTGCAAAAATTCCTCCCAGGCACGTTTGGCCAGGGCTGGATCTTTCAATTCACGCGCCGCATAGGCGGTAAAACGCGAGTAGGCTTCGCGTAATGACCGCCCCTTCGGCACGCTGCCCAAAAAGGCGGCGATTTCGGCATCTGGAGCATTGTAATATTTGCAGTAATCAAGCCAGACTTTTTTATAGGCCGGGACGTCCAGAAGCTTGAACAGCTCCATGTGGATTTCAAACACACCAAACACGCCGTTCAAGTGTGAGACACTGACCTTATCTCCCGCACCAAGAAACTTGCCAGTCTTCAGGTCAAAGGGCGCGCCGCCGGCGAACCAGCCATATTTCATTTTGGCGATCGAGTTCATGCCGTTGAGAATGCGGTCACGCCATTGCGTATCTCCCGTTCGCTCCCATTCGGTCAGCCATGCCGGCAGGAACCCGCCCCAACTGGTCCCGAAGGCGCAGTCTACTGTGCCGGGAATACGCTGACGAATGCCCAAGCCGCTGCCCCCCTTGGCGCCCACCTTGCGCTCGATAAAGACGGTCTGCAGGGACTCTTCGGAATGGATCAGATCTCGCATCAAATCACCGACGCGTTCATCGGTGGTCAGATAGTAGTAGAAGCGGCGGTAGGCGGCATTGCTGACACGGGGCTGCTTTGACGAGTCGCTGAAATGCTGCACGCCATGACGGGTCCCGAACCCCTTGTATGGCCCCAGATGATAGACATCGACCTCACCGGTATGCCGGGTCATGGCTTCGGCCATGCGGAAGACATCCGGGCGGCCGGTTCTCAAATAGCCGTACCACATCATCATATCGGTGGAGAGCTCGGAGTTGTCCCAGGCGAACCCGCCGATATCGTAGCGCCAGACATGGCGATCGGCATCATAGGTATGCATGACGTCGCCATAGTTCCAGAATCCGTACCAGCGATGCTGTTCGATCTGGCTGAGATAGTAATCCAACTGGTAGGTAAAGCGGTTTTCGATGGCGGCCTTAACCGGGGTCGATGACTCTGGCACAGTCCATTCACCGAACACATCGGCCGAGTGCAGACGTTCGGGTGAGATCGTCAGGCGCGGCGCCTCAGCCACATTGCCAGCCATAACCGCCAAGCGCGACCGATCCGGCGTGGACGCCATGGCCCAAAGTGTCAGTTCGCTCGTGCGGGCAATGCCATAAGGGGTATCATAGCCCGGCTCATAATCTTCATAAGTGATGTTGAGACCGGCGTTTTGCTTATCGTAAGTATCCATGCCCCAGACGGGGCGGTAAGACCGCAGATCCATGGCCGGCGCATCGGGCGACCATAGCCAGGCCGTGACACTGGCCACGTCGGTCGCCGCGTCGCGGACATCAAGCCGGGTTGGCGACCTTTGCCAGAAGTCCTTGAGACCCAGGGCCACGCCGCCGCCCGCCCCACCGGCATAGACCAGACCCGATGCCCGGCGATCCCCCGCCGCGTCTATCCAGGCCTGACCGGTTTGGGTCCGTTTGCGAAGGCTGAAACCGTCGGCATTGGACTGAGACAGGGTAAAGTCGCTCCAGGTCGGGATGGTATCGAGCCCCTGTCCGACGCCTTGCTGCATGCCGGATACATCGGGTACGGCGTGGCCAGCGATCTGCGCCTCCCGGAAGGCCTTGCCGGGATCGCGGCGCAAACCGGTCAGGGGGCGCACTGCCTCCCCCCAAATCCCATTATCCTGGCCAGAAAACCGCACATGGCGGTTATGCGGTGCATCAGACATCGGCACGACTGCCGTCAGCCCCAGTCCGCGGATGAAATCCTTGCGGTTATCGCCGTCGAAGATGAAGCTGTGGACAATGCGCAGACTTTCCGCCCCGGCATAGGCATAGAGGCGCACGGTAAAGGGCAGCCATTCGCGACCATTCCCGACATGTTTGCCTTCCAGCTTGATAACCGCGCGCACCGGACCGCTCTGTTCGACGGTGAGCTGCGTAACTGTGCCTTGATAACGGGACTGCGTCATCGTTTCGGCCTCATCCAGCGACGCACCGTCCTGACACAAACAGGTCAGGCCGACGGCGCCCATGACGGGTTTGCCCGCCCGCGTGGCGGACGCGATCAATTGGGAACCGGAAGTTGGAATCGTCCAGGTCAGATGCCCTGACGTGATGATAACAGCCTGCGCGCTCTGCGTGATACCGACCGGCGCCTGCGGCGCAACGCCCGCACCAAGCGTCAATTTATAAGCCTTCGCCGGTGCTGCCGAGGCCGCAACCGCGTGGCCGGACCATTTCAACGAACCGTCAGGCCAATAGGCCGCCGGCCAGGACTGGATGGCAAGTTCCCCGCTTGACGCTGTCAGACTGAAGGCTGCGTTCGCCTTGACCGCGCCGCGCGGCCACGGCACACCAAAGGCGCCACCTTCGAAATAGACCGGCGCCTCGCCATCCAGCCATTGCGCCAAGGTATCGGGCACGGACACCTTCGCTGGCTTGGCCGTAACGGGCGAGGCGCTGGCCAGAACGCCAATGGCGGCCGTGTGAACCAGCAGTTGGCGCCGGGACAAGTCGGACATAGATTTCCTCGCGATGGTAAGTAAGCGCTTCCCCGGCCGGCGCGCACGATAACGAAATGAACACGATTGCGCAAAATAAGTCAATCTCGATCACCAAACAGAAAAAACGCCAGCTCCGTAAAAGAGCTGGCGCATTAAGTTTCAGGGAGGAACGCGTTTACTAGTAGCGCAGCGTAAAGCCCGTGGTCACGCGATAGCCGGCATAACCGACTTCCAGAATGGACTCAGTGCCGTCGCTAAATGTATTGTAACTACCCTGCGTTGTCAGCTTGGCCTTTTCCTTGCGAATATTGGTGGCCTGCAGAAACACCTCGGCAGTTTCATTCAACTTGTGACTAACCTTGAAGTCGAGGTATTGCGATTCCGCTGCGTAGACCGGGAAGCCCGGATTATATGGGAGTCGAACCTGAGTATACCCGTCGCCCGGGTAGTTGGCGGCAATATTCACACCGCAGCCCGAGATACAAGTGAAGCTATCCGAACGGCCCTGCCAAGCCAGACGCGCGTTGGTACGACCGTCATCATACCAGAACGACAGGTTAGCGTAGTAGCTGGGCTCACCGATAGGCGGTAGGACATCACCGGAATTCGGATCACGGATGCCGCCGACAGTCGTCGATGAATTGATCGTCGCATAGTTACCGTCAGCACCCAGATACTTGAAGTACCAAGGCAGGAAGGTGAAGGCCGTCTTGAAGGCATATTCCTTACCGCGACGTATAAAGCCGTTGCCGTTAATATACTGAGTGTAGTCATAGTTTAGGCCAGTCACGTCGGCACCCGTAACCGGATCAACAGCACCAGTGCCTTCAAGAAGCTTCTGATCATTAACCGGTCCCGTCGTGATATTGCCGGACTTCACGTCATTCTTGAAGACAGCGAACGAGAACTGGGTATCACGGTTCGGATACCACTCTAGGCTCCAATTATGATTATTGGAGACAAAGGGCTTCAGCGCCGGGTTGCCAAAGGTTGTACAGCTCGGATCTGCGCCACCGGCGCTGTCGAAGCGCTGATCGAAAGTGCAGGTACCCCCGGGCAGAATATTATTTATAGGTGCACGCGCAATCACACGACCGGCGTAATAACGAGCAACCAGTTTGTCACGAAGGACCCACAGATTATAGTTGTAGCTTGGCATCCAATCTGTTGTGTGATTGCTTACAGTGATGGTCTTCTGCGCATTGAACAACGTCGTCGCACTCACATTGGTCGTGCCTGTACAATCTGCCAGGCTGTTACAACGACGAGCGGAAAGCGTTATATAGCCAGAGCCCTCGACATCTGTTTTCACCATACGCGTACCGATGTTACCATTGAACAGCATATTCCAGGGCAATTCTTGCTCGAAATCCACCATCCAATAGGCAGCCGTAACTTTTTCGACCGACTTACGGAATAGCATATCGTATTCCTTGCCGTCGCTGCCGGTACATACCTTGATACAATCGAAGTTGTGGTGGGCAATTGGGCTTCCACCGGCACTGTAGGCAGGCGTCTTCGAGATTTCGTCGATCAGTTGATAAAACTTTTCCACATTGATTTGCGACCAGCCATCGATCAGGTTGCCACGATCTGGATAACCGGCAAAGAACTGGTTCTTGGCAGGCAGGAAGGACTGGGCCAGGATATTCTGCAAATCGGCTGGGCGAAGAGTGAAGGTACCCTCGAAGGCTTGGTTCTTGTCGGTGATAGCTTGGTAACCGTAGTTGCACGGCAAGGCGCCGGTAGGAGCCGCTGTTCCAGTGGCGCCATATTTGGTGTCATCGCAAGCGCGGACAACCGGACGCAGAGATTGGCGCGCGACAATTACCGGCGGCTCATACCCAGGGTTAGGTGTACCAGTCTGCGAACTACATCCCGCCAAAGCAAGCGCTGCGCCAGTTAACCCTGCACAACTAAATGGTGTCGTTCCGTTATGCGTATTTTCCGCCTTAACAGTGCGTCCAGATCCATCCCAACCCGCATTCGTAACTTCACGGATATTGAAACCGGTGGCCAAGTTCTTGATAAATGGAACCTTGCCATCAAAGTTGTAGGTCAGATCAAAACGCGCGGTGTTTTCTTCGGTTTCACTCAGACGCGGGCCATATTGATAACCAATATTGAAGCTTGTCCAAGGCTGTTGTGCAATCGTATAGGCGGCGGTCTGTCCCGGAACGCAAGGGTTGGTACCACTAGGCGTACAGGCGCCGCGCGCGGCCGCGGCAGGACGGGTGATGACGTATAGAGAGGGGTCATCATTGCGCAGGGTGGAGGGGTAAGCCACGCTCCACAGACCGCCGCTACTGACCGAGATATCGGCCTGTCCGTAAGCGTATGTCAAACCCGGATTGATGCGATAGTCATAGCGCGAATATTCGGACGTCGCCCGACCAAGAATGAACTTGGCCGAAATTGGTCCGTGATGATAGTCGAAGCCTGTAGACAAATAGGTCGAGCGAATATCGTTAACGTTCTGAATTTGGTCCGTGCTGATCGACCCGTCAGTAATGGTCGCTGAAAGTAGGTGATGGTTTTCATCAAACGTCATGGAGCCAGGAAGAATATTCGCAACGGCGCCGCGGACACCATTCGCTGTTCCGGTATTACCATTTAGGTTCGAACCCGCAGGCGTGTTCGGCTGTCCATTGCCGTAGCTTAAACCGTCATAGACATAGTAGCCTGAGTTCGGAATAGCGGTACGCACACCGCCGACATCAGCATAGGCCGGACCGCTATAGGCTGGATTGCTACCGTTTGCTGGAATTGTCGATGTCGTCGGATTGAAGTTGAAGCCGCCAACATTGTAGGTCAATTGCATGTCATGGTTTTTGCGACGATTCCAGGTGCCGCGCACAAAAACATCAAGGTCGTCATTGACACGATAATCGGCACGCAGATCGATGGTCTGGCGAATTTCACGGTTTTCACGTACGAAATAGCGGATCAAGGACGGTGTATAGTCCCCCCACTGGTTGAGGCAGGTAATCAACTCGTTCGTCCGCTGGGCGGTAGCGGCACTTTGTCCTGTCAACAACGGAAATGCAGCATAGCAGTCAGCCTTAGTCTTTGCCGCTGCGGATTTCGTCAGCAACGACATTGGCGTTTCTGAACTATTGGCGAACGCCGTATTGATTCCAGCTCCAGATAGAGTGCTAGGATTAAACGTAAATGTCTTATTCGGCGAGCCATCGAGGTCAATTGCGCCGGTACCAATGACGCTGCCGCTACCGCCCACGGAATAGGCATTTCGCATCATGCCCAAATTACCGTTTGACTGCTGAATGGCGTTATTATCGTTTTCGACGGTCGATTGCGAGATATTCGCTAAGATACCCAATCGGTCATTCAGGAATTTGCGCGTCGCAATGACGTTATAGCCAGGAGTCCATTTTTTACCCAACGAGTTCATCGTTTCGTCAAAGCGAACGGAAAAGAACGGCTTTTTGAAATCAAGGGCGGTGCGAGACGTAACCAGGATGGCACCCCCGATACCGCCTTCAGTCTGAGCCGCCGTCGATCCCTTGACCACGTCAACGCTCTTAATCAGATCGGCCGGAAACTCACGGAAATCCTTGGAGCGGCCGTTGCCACCGAATTGAAGGCCACCCGTGGTAGAGGTATTTTGAACGCCCAAGCCGTCGATTTCGACATTGACCTGGTCGGATGTCGAACCACGCAAGGCAACCGTTTCGCCTTCGCCGTAATCCGAGCGTGACAGGGCGACCCCCGCGATACGTGAAATGGCTTCACCAATATTGCGATCCGGGAACTTACCAACATCTTCCGCAACAATGGAATCTGTCGCTGTCTTGGCCTTCTTCTTGCGATCAATCGAGGAACGCTGCGACACGCGCGTGCCGACAACAACCACTTCCGTGGCGCCGGACGTATCAGCCGCCGGAGCGGCGTCCTGCGCGAAGGCCGCGTGGGTCAGCGTCATGCCGGCAAACACCGTGACGATCGTCATGGCGGTGCCGCGACACAAATGACGGCTGAATAGGCTGGTATGATTGGTCTTCATAGTTTCCTCCTGATGCGGCCGAACACACCCGCTTTTTTTATTGTCGCGGCGCTCGTCCGGTGACTTATCCCTGTGCCCGCTAGACGCGGAACGATTGAAACGCAGAGGTCATCCTATGCACCTCTCCAAAAGTCGCTTCGTTTAATGGACGCATCCTCATTGATTGAATTTGACAAGTCAAGACAAGTATCGCCAAATTTAAGCCTGAATGGCGCCATTTCAATCATATTGCGACGAAAAAGTAACACAAATGACACAATTCAGCGCCTGTTGCGGGTGCGCGCTGGATCAGCGCGACGCGTTAAGATCATATTCAATCACATACAATCACGATGTGACGCTACCGATTTCGACGGCGTAGACATGAATGGGCCCATGCATGTTGGAGCGGAATACCAACCATTTCCCGTCCGGTGTGAATTGCAGATTGGGTTCCGTGCGATAATCATGTCGCGCCATGTTGACCAGTTTTTGCGCCCGCAACACACCCGGGCGCACCAGATCAGCGGCATTGGGTGCCGAAACACCAAGGTCCTCTATAATTTCAGGCCGAAAGAGATAAAGCCACTTCCCATCCTTGGCGAAGGCGACCATTTCCGAATCGCCGCCATCGCCGGCAAACAGCTTGCCATCGCGTGATACCTGGAAATGTACCGACCATTCGTTGCGGTCCATATGATACCAGATGCGCTTCTCGGTCTTCAGGTCGAAGCTGGCCAGCCAGAAATCCTCGCTGCGCGGCGTTTGCAGGTCATAGAGAATGCGCTGACCATCGAAACTGAAGAACTCGTGCCCCGCGATTTCCATGTTCATGGTACGCTTGTGGATATTCTGCTTTTGTGTTCCGTCCGTGCGGATGGTCCATATCCGGTCAACGCTATGCCAAGGGCCTTCGTGGCAATACATGATCTGTTGCGGATCGGTCGGGGAAAACTGGACGTGATTCAACCAATCAGTGGAGGCGGTCACAACCTTGCGCTCACCCGTTGCAATGTTTAGCGTGAAGATTTCCATGGGGATGTTTTGCGCCAAGCGGTCGGCCATGCGCACTTCTTTTGCCGCGGCAAACGACAAGGGCTTGCCATCCGGGCCCACGGCATTGTAACCGCCATCCGTACCGGCAACCTTTGGACCGGGTTGCAGGTCATAAGACCGCTCCGCCCACGTGCCAACCATGAGGGTGTCGTCGGCGTTCACAGACGTAATACCGCCCTTGACGTCGGCGGCTATGGGCGTAATCGCACCGCTAACCATGTCTATGGCTACGATCTCGCCACCTGTCGCCTTGCCGTCAGCCCCTCGCCCCGACTTGCGCGCGTAAAGCCGCGGCCGGGTGCGCGACATCATCATCGTGCGGTAGCCCTCGCCAGTCAGCGGCGCAACGGCCCAGGTGTCCAGATCGACCTTCATGATACCGGATGGCGAGTCATAGACCATCCATCGGCCATCAGCCGTAAAGGCGTTGTCGTGAAAATAGAGCGATTTGGAATCCGGTTCCATCGAGATACGAATAATCCGATGACCGGTATCCGCGTCGATCCAGTCCTTCGGCAAGGCCGGTTCAGCGGCCTCGGCGGCCTCGGCGGCCACAACAGGCATGGCAGTTAGCGCAGTCAGCGCCACTGCGCTTTTCAGAAAGTCGCGTTTTTTCATCAGGCGTTTCCCATATGTCTGCTTTGACATAAAGATTTAAACGTCTTTCTGGCAAAATCAATCACATAAGATCATTTTTGCGCAACGCACCGATCGCCGTCAGGTGACGAGGCGACGAACCTCCAGATCGCCGTACATGGCCGATAAGGGCGCCATCTGGCGAAACCCGATATAGCCATTGGTCGGGGTAGCGGCCGGATCACCACGCCAGCTCAAAATTGGTAGATCATTTATAAAAAATGCGACGTCAGCCCCGGACTTGCGCAGGCGAATGCGATAGGGCGGCGTCGCGTCGGCAACATCCGGCAAGGGGTCGGCACCCTGGGCCAGCAGTTCGAATCCCGGCGCTCGGCGCAGGTTGCACAGATGGAAGGCGCGCTCGCTTTCCCACCGGCGCCGGAAATAGGCGATCTGCAATGCCGAAACGTCGCTTTGGGTATATTGATCATAGATGCCGGCGCGCGGCTTGAGGCGACGATCGAACAGGTCGACGCGCTCAGCCCCGACCAGGCCTTGTGCGGCAAAGAACAGAATGCACAGGCCCGGCTCTTCCAGGGCGGTGAAGTTCCAGCTTATTTCGATATGGTCCGGTAAGACCTCCGGGCACCAAAATACAAAATTGGATGCCTGGCCATGGTCAGACGACAGCCTATTGCGTAATCGCAAGTGCCCAAGATCGAAATCGGTGATGGCCTCTCCCTCTAACCGAAACCCCGCAATATCCGACGGGCGTTTCAGCGGGTTGGCGTACACCACATCCCCTGCGGCAACGGCAGGCCCGGCCAGAAGGCCGGCCGCCCCCAGCAACAGACGCCGCCTGTCAAACAATGCCGCCGCCCAGATCGCTGCGCAATCGGCGCGTCTTCATCTTCTGATTACGATAGCCCGAGGCGCGGTAGGTGGCGATCGGGTCGATAGCGCCCCCCGCCCGCACGCGCGCCATGGCCAGGGCCGGACGGACATCGGTTTCAAATGACAGGCGCAGGCAGTTGTGCGCCATGATGACGTCGTTGTCCTCCTGATAGCCCTTCAGGGCGTCACGATCGACGATCAGCGCCTTGACATAGGCGCCGGCAATCGCCCGCGCCGAATTTAGCAGGCTTTCGATGGGGTCGGTAACATTGTGCGATTGGTCCATCATATAGGCCGGATCGAATTGCCCCTTGGCACGCCGTTCCGCCGAAATCAGTTCGTTAAACACCAAAAACAGCTGAAACGGATTGATCGACCCGGAATCGAGATCATCGTCGCCATATTTCGAGTCGTTGAAGTGGAAGCCGCCGAGTTTGCCGAACATGGCGAGGCGCGCGACAATCATCTCGATATTGACGTTCGGCGCGTGGTGCCCCAGATCGACCAGACACTGCGCCTTCTCACCCAGCCGCTGTGCACACAAGATCGACGTGCCCCAGTCCTGCACAACGGTTGAATAGAATGCTGGCTCATAGATTTTGTGCTCGATCAGCAACCGCCAGTCATTCGGCAGGTGCGCATATACGCCCTTCAGGCTTTCCAGATAGCGTTCCAGCGTGTCAGTAAATTCGTTCTGGCCGGGGAAATTGGAACCGTCCCCGATCCACACTGTCAGGGCCTTGGAGCCCAGCACCTTGCCGGCCTCGATACAGTCGATATTGTGTTGGATGGCCTGTTCACGCGTGGCCGCGTTGGAATGGCTGAGACTACCGTACTTGTAAGAGCGCGCCTGCCCCGTTTGGTCCTGAAACGTATTGGAATTGATTGCGTCAAACCCGATGCCGAGGTTTTCGGCATATTGCCGCAACTCGGAATAGTCATCCGTCTTGTCCCAGGGCAGGTGAATTGACACCCGGGGCGTCAGGCCGGTTAGTTGATGCACAACGCTGCAATCCTCGATTTTTTCGAAGATGTTGTTGGGCTCGCCGGGCAGGGGGAAACGGGCGTACCGGGTTCCGCCCGACACCATGCCCCAACTCGGCAAACCGACCTGAAGCGTCATTAGACGATCGACCATGTGTTCGATATCGATATTTTCTCGCGCCAGACGCACCGCCAACGCATCGTAATCGGCCAGATGCGCGGACATCAGCTTGGCGTTCGACGCGGCGATCACCTCTGGCGGTATGAGCGACATCTTGCGGTCTATGGTCAGATATCCCATGGGGTTCCCTCGCACCACTTTGTTTTCCTTCAACCTATGCTTTTTGTCATACCAAAGTCAAATATCGGCGCGGATCCCAGGACAAGGCATTTGCCAATCAGTCAGACACTGGGTATTATATATTAATACATTAGAGGATTTTTTAATGGGCACCACGGTCAATCTTGGCAACCACTTTGAGACCTTCGCTGCGCAGATGGTCCAAAGCGGAAGATACAACAACACAAGCGAATTGGTGCGTGAAGGTCTGCGGATCATAGAGGAACGCGAGCGTAGGTTGGCGGCGCTCGACACCACACTCGAACTTAGTCGCGCCGATGTCAAAGCCGGTCGCGCCAAGCCGGCAGAAGACGTCTTTGACCGCCTTGAAGCAAAGTACACAAAGATGGCCCAAGAGCGCGGCGAACCGTGAGGGTTAGTCTTTCGGCACAGGCCGAGACTTCGCTTGAACAGATTGGCGATTACATCGCACAGGATAGTCCGCGCCAGGCGATGGTCTTCATACGCAAGTTGCGCAAAGCTGCCCTCTCGTTGGGTAACCATCCCAAGGCCCACCCTCTGATCCCGCGCTACGAAAAATACGGTCACCGCCGCAAGCCCTACGGGTCTTACGTTATCATCTATACAGTTGAAGGTGACCATGTCGTCATTGATTCTATCCTGCATAGTGCACAAGACTACGAGACCTTACTGTTTCCCAACGCCTAGCCATTCCTCACCCAATCACCCAAGGTCAACGCGCATACCTAACGCGTAAACGATGCGGCGTGCCCTGCGTCAACATTGATTATATTGCCTGTCGATTTTCCGGCGGCGTCACTGGACAAAAATATCACCGCCTGTGCGACGTCTTCCGGATACACAGAACGCTTCAACAGGCTGCGCTGGCGATAAAAATCCTCAAGTTCTGCCTCATCGAGATTGTAGGCGGCAGCGCGCTCTTGCCGCCATGCCCCCGTCCATATGTGCGACCCCCGAATGACGGCGTCAGGATTGACCACATTGACGCGGATACCATGCGGTGCGCCTTCCAGGGCCAGACACCGCGCCAATTGAATTTCCGCCGCCTTGGCGGACGAGTATGCGGACGTATTGGTCGATGCTGCCAAGGCATTCTTCGATGCCACGAAGACAATCGATCCCCCCTTGGCCTTCATGACCTTGAAAGCTTCGCGCACGCTCAGGAAATACCCTTCGGATAACACTGCGAAATTGTGCCGCCAGATATCGAGCGTCGTGTCTTCGATCGGCGCTGCCGACGCGATCCCGGCATTGGCGACGAAGATGTCGATCCCGCCATATTCGCGCAGCGCCTGATCGAAAGACTGCTGTACACTGCCTTCGTCGGTCACGTCTGTGGCTATGGCGCGTACACGATCGGCGCCAAACCGTTGCGCCAGACCCGACGACACGGCCTCCAGTCGCTCCGCATCGATATCCGCCAGAACAACGCTTCCCGCCCTGTCCAGCACCTGCTCTGCGACCGCACAGCCGATCCCTCCCGCCGCACCGGTGATATACGCGACCCTTCCGGCGAATGGCCCGGGCTTAGGCAAGCGCCTGAGCTTCGCCTCTTCCAATGCCCAGTATTCTATATCGAAGGCTTCCTGTTCATCGAGCGCAACGTAGGCGCTCAAGGCTTCCGCGCCGCGCATGACCTGAATCGCGTTGGTATAATACTCGCCCGCGATGCGCGCCGTCGCCGCATCATCGGCCACCGTCACCATGCCGTAGCCGGGAATGAGGATAACCACCGGCGCGGAATCGCGCATGGCCGGGCTATCTGGGCGCCGGCATCGCGAATAATATGCCGCGTAGGCCTCACGATAGTATCGGACAGTCTGAGCGATATGATCGGCGGCCGCCTCTGTTTCCAACACATCTGCATCAAGCACCATCGGGCGGATCTTGGTGCGCAGGAAATGGTCAGGACAGGAGGTGCCAAGCGCGGCCAGACGCGCGAAATCGCGGGAGCAGACGAAATCCAGAACCGGCGCCGAGGTATCGACGCGGGCGATTTTCCAGCCTTGCGCACTGAGTTCCGCCCGCAGGATAGGGGCAATACGGGTAAAGAAGGCATCCCGTCGGGCCTCGGTAGGCGGTAAGACAGTCTGTCCGCCAAAGCTCGGTCGGTCACCTGATCTCGCCGATATAAACGCCGCCGCCATTCCGACCAGGTCCAAGCTGTTGCGATAGCAGGCCTCACTTGTGTCCGCCCAACAGATCAGGCCATGTCCCTGCAGAATAACGCCGCGCCAATGCGGATTGCTCTTCAGGGCATCGCGCAGACGTAATCCCAGATCGAAGCCAGGCCTCTGCCAACCCAGCCAGCCGACGCTATCGCCGAAACAGTCGTGGCACAGGTCTTGCGATTGTTTCGCGGCCGCGATGGCGATGACCGCGTCTGGATGCAGATGATCGACGTGCGGGCGGTCGATAAACGCATGCAGGGACGTATCAATGCTGGCCGGACGGGGATTGAGCGCAAATGTGCAATGACTTTGCAATGCAACCATTTCATCTTCGAAGGCGCGGCCGCGATAGCGTGTCTCCAGGCGGCGCAGCCTGTCCATGTACAGGGTGGCGAAGCCATCGAGCGCCATTGATCCAAGGTCGCCGCCAGACCCCTTGACCCATAAAACCTCAACCGGCTCCCCCATCAAAGGGTCAGGCATGACAAGCTTGGCCGACGTATTGCCGCCGCCATAGTTGGTCAGGGTTGGGTCACGGCCCAGCAGATTAGACCGGTACAATAGGCATTCCGCATCACTCAAGGTAGCGGCCACGGCCGGCTCCCACAGGTCCACAGGCCAGCCAAAGGCCGACGGGACGGCGAGACGAGAGGTGAGTTTCTGCGATGCGGACATGATGCGCCCCAAATACGGTAGTGATTGAAAATGATAGTACAGACTGAATCAACGACCATCAATCTTTTTCGATCATTAATGATGATCAATTACACGACCTTTGCCGATCAAAGGGTTGCGGCCAATTTGCCGCACACACAAACGTGAATGTCACCGGTGTCAAAACCATACTTGCCAAACCCGCATCGTGGGATATAGTCGTACAAATTGAAACTGGCTGTAACACGGACAACGTGGCCGGCACGGGAACAACGGGGACTGGAAATGCCAAGAAAAGCGCAGGGAAAGTGCGTCGTCTTCGACATTGGAAAGACGCACACGAAGGCCAGTGTGGTAGGGGCCGACGGCTTTGTCTGGGCTCAGCGCCGCATGCGTACCCCGCATTTTAATACACCCCTTTACCGCGCGATCAATGTTGATGCCATTCACGCCTGGTTCGTGACCCAGCTTCGGGATTTCGGCCGCGCCTTCTTCATCGACCGCATCATCCCGGTGACGCACGGCGCGACCTGCGCTTTTCTCGACGAGGAAGAACGGCTGGTCCAACCTGTCCAAGACTACGAGTCCATCGTGCCCGCACCTTTTGCGGAGGCCTATGGTCGAATTCGTCCGTATTTCAGTGAAACCCAGTCACCGCACCTGCCTCAGGGGCTGAACCTGGGCTGCCAGATATTCTGGCACGCTCAGCGCGACCCCGCCGCTTTCGCCCGCGTGCGTTGGATACTCAACTATCCGCAATACTGGGCGTGGCGCCTGTCTGGCGAGCTGAGCAACGAAGTGACATCCATGGGCTGCCACACCGATCTCTGGTCACCAACGAAAGGACGGTTCTCCACGCTCGCCGGCGATCAGCACTGGGCCGACCGCTTTCCCGCCATGCGACCGGCCTGGGAACGGCTGTCCACGCTGCGGTCGGATATTGCGCGCGCCGCCGAATTACCGCCGTCGACCCAGGTCTGCGTCGGCCTGCATGATTCGAATGCGGCATTGGCCTGGTCTCTGTTAAGCCCTCAGGACAGGCCCCAGGCCCTTCTGTCTACGGGTACGTGGTTTGTGGCCATGGCGCCAGGCGCACCGATCGCGCCCTTGATGCCGCAACGCGATTGCCTGGCCAATGTCGATATATTTGGCACTCCTGTCGCCTGTTCGCGATTCATGGGCGGACGCGTCTACAGCCATTTCAACCAAGGCGACCGCGCCATAGACGAAGCCGCTCTGCGCGCCGTCATGGATGCCGAGGCCCTCGCTATGCCGAGCTTTAGCGATTGCGGCGGCCCCTTTCCGACCCTGCGGGGGGAAATTCGGGGTTTGGGCGACGCCACGCCGGAGCATCGGGCTGCGCTGGGCGCCCTTTATCTCGCCTCTATGAGTTCCACCTGTCTGGATCTGATCCAGTCGGATGCCGATCTGTTGATCGAAGGGCCTCTCGCGCAAAATTCGTATCTGTGCGGGCTGCTCGCTGCCCTGCGTCCCGGAGCCGTGCTTGTGAACGATACGGTCAGCGGCGTCACACTGGGCGCCGCGGCACTCGCCTTTTACGGCGAAAATCCGCCCCCGTCCGTCTCACGACGCCCCGTTAAACCCTTGCTCCGAAAGGCGTTGCGCGCCTATCACCACCTGTGGTGCTCCGTCGTGGATGCCGAGCTAACCGCCTGAAATCAAAGCCTTATCGACAGATTAAGAATCTATCGGTATAGAATGATCATTATCGATCAGCCCAGGCGGGAATTTCATGCATTTTCAGGATCGTTGGAAGCGGATTATCGACGAACTCAGCCCCGACCGCGTCACGTCGGTCGACGAGCTGACCGAGCGGCTCGACGTTTCGCCGGCGACCATAAGACGCGATCTGACCGAACTGGACGAGCTGGGATACCTTATGCGCGTCCGCGGCGGCGCAATGCGGATTGACAGCAAGAATTACAACGTCAAGGCCAATGAAGAAAAGCGCCAGGACGGCCTGACGGGCCAGTCCGCCTTTCTGGACAGCGTCATAACGAACGCGGCCGCCAAACGGGCCATTGCCCGTGTGGCGCTTGAATTTGTTAGCCCCAATCTGTCGATGATCATCGATGGTGGCACTACGACCTATTCGATGGCATCGTTGATGGCCAACGAACCCTATCATGTCATGACGACATCGATCGCCATCTTGCAATGTTTGATGGACCGGCCGCAGGTCAAGGTGACCATTCCCGGCGGCGAGTTCTTTCGCAAGCAAAGCATTGTGCTCAACCCTTACGAAGACGGCATTCTTCAGCACTTTACCGCCGCCCGCATGTTCATCGGTTGCCAATCACTCACCAAGAACGGGCTCCTGCAGACGGACACCCTACTGATTCAGTCCGAACGCCGCCTTATGGAACGCGCCAACGAAATCATCGTCCTGGCCGACTCCAGCAAGATCAATGCCCCGGCTTCACTGTCGGTCTGCCCACTTAGCGATATCGATGTCCTGATCACGGACGAGCACATCGCTCCCGACGCTCTGCAATGGCTCAAGGCTGCAGGCATCGACGTGCGTATTGCCCACCTTACGGCGGAAGATCGAAACGCCCCCTTGCCCCTGCCCGGCCGTTAATTCAGTCAGGCCATGTAAAAGACGGGCGTCAGCTGCGTCTGAACGGGCGAATTGTCCGGGTTCGTATCCATGATATCGGCCATATAGGCCCACCACTTCTTCATGACCGGATGGGCCGGCAGATCGTCCATCCCGTGCCCCGGCCTACGCTTTAACACGCCGAACAGTTTCAACGACTGCGGATCGAGGAAGATAGAATAGTCAGAAACGCCCGCCTCATGCAGCAGGGCCGATAATTCCGGCCAGATGTCATCGTGGCGTTTTTGATATTCCGCCTCAAATCCGGACTTTAACTGCATCGTAAAAGCGATTGTTTCCATTTTACTTTCCTATTTTACGGGTGTCGGCTCGGGGCCTTGCTTGGGCGCTTCGGGCGTTCGCATGACTGGCCAATCCGCCGGCTGCAATTCATAGCTCAGCGGATCGGCGGGACGACCCGGATCGCAAGCGTCCGTGCCCACAGGGGTCAGCCCCAGTCCGGCTGCCCCGAGGTCGCGCGCCACATAGCAGGCGATCTGCCAGGCGCCGTAGGCATTGTGGTGCGTGCCGTCCTTGCCGTAGTTGCCGAATGCCAGAGACGATTTTTCTGGCCCGAGCGCCTCGTAAAGCGTGGTGGTTTGGGCCGTAAGGTCGATCAAGGGCACCTTTAATTCTGTCGCCACCCGGCGCACGGCAGCGTCATAGCCTTCGTGGCTATTTTTTATACGGCCATTGTCAAAGGTACGCCGAGCGACCGGCGTGACCAGAACCGGAGAGGCGCCGGATTGGCGCACATCCGCGACAAGCGCCGCCAAAAAGGCGGGATAGGCCCCGTCAGCAGCCGCATAGGTGCGCGGCCATTGCTTCTTTTCATCATTATGCGCGAACTGGATCAGGACAACATCGCCCGGCCGCGTCTGGCTCATCAGCTTGTCCCAGCGCGCGCTGGTCAGGAAAGATTTCATCGTCTCCCCCGAACGCGCGTGATTGGCAACGGAGACACCGTCAAGAAAGCGCGGCAGCATCTGCCCCCAGCTGGCATAATCCGAACCCGCCTGATCGGTCACAGTCGAATCACCGGCCAGCAGAACACGCCGTACCTGCACCGGCTCAATCGTCAGGCCATTCAACGCCGGCGCACGTCCCGACACGCTAATCGTCAATTGATCATCCCACGTCCGCCCAAGCGCATCATCGCCGCGCAAACCGACCTTCGGTGACTTGACGGCGTCCTGCTCGGCCAGGGCAAGGAAAGGATTGCGAACATTGACAATGAAGGACAGCGTACGAACCTCGCCCTTTTTCAGGACGACGGGCGCGGCCACCAAGCGTCGATCCTCCGCCCACAAACTGGTCCGTGTTGGCGCGTTGGCATCCCCCACCGTGACCGTAACCTTGTAATCCCCCTCCGGCACGCGCACGGAGAAGGCCCGCTCATTGCCATTGGGCGTCGAAACAAACCCATAACCGCGCCCAGCGTCGTAGGGCGCGTCGTCTACGCTGACTGCCCCCACAGACGGCGCATTCGTTGCACGAAACATATAAGCCAACGGCGGGTTGGGCAGGGCTTTATCGAACGCAAACGCAGGCGACACGAAAGCCAGGCAAAAAAGGCTGACCAGAATCCCAAATGAATGATTAGAAATGATCATACCGCCCATTTTTTGCTCATTTATGCTTTATTTTGATATTTTTCCATTGATATTGGAACGTGTCAATGCCAAGTTACCCGGCATACACTATCCGCTTCAGGTGAAGGTTATGGCGTCAAAGCGCATGCCGAAATTTCGTTCTCTGCGTAACGCCTTGCTCGCCTCGGTCGCGACTCTTGCCTGTTTGACCGCCGCACATACGTCCGCGTTTCAGGTACCGCCTACTCAAACGCAGTCCCCTACCGGTCAAGCGACCGGCGACGCCATGATGGATAATTTCGGCCTGACCTCGCAAAACAAGGCGCAGACCGAAGGCGTGACCGAGCGCGCCGCCGCAGCGCCAGTCGTGTCCTTGCGCGGCGATACGACCTATCTGATGTCAGCCTTTCCCGCCACCTCGCAGGATCGTCTGAGCCTGTTCACTTCCTACGACGGCGTCACCTTTGCCTCACTGGCGAACGAAACCTACCAACCGCCCACCGGCCTCTTGCGCGATCCATCCATTATCCGTCAGCCGGACGGCACCTACTATATTGCTTACACCACCAACTGGAACGGCCAGACCTTCGGCATCGCCCGCTCTACCGACCTGAAGACCTGGCGACATGTCACGGACGTCACCGTGCCGCTGACGGGGCTTACCAATGTCTGGGCGCCAGAATGGTTCCGAGACGCAGACGGCAGTGTGCATATCGTCGTGTCTCTATCGACGGGCGGCACCAAGGGCCCGTTTGCAGCCTATGCCCTGACGGCGACAGACGCCAGCCTGACCCAGTTTGGCGCCCCGGTGCGTATGAACGGCCTTCAGGACAACCATATCGACACCTTTGTGGTCCAGGCCGGCGGTAAATACACAGCCTTCACCAAGAATGAGACGACAAAGAACATCGAGCTGGCGACGGCGGACCATTTGACCGGTCCCTGGACAATCACCCGCAAAGGCGATTGGGCAGGCTGGGGCTCGTGGATCGAGGGCCCAGCGGTCGTGAAGTTGAAGTCAGGCGCTTGGCGCATCTATTTCGACGACTATCTGGCTAAGCACTACTGGTATTCCGACAGCACGGACGGCTTCAAGACCTGGACCCCGCGCCAGGAGGTGGGGGGCGTCTCCGGCGCGGTCCGCCATTTCACCGTCCTCGCCGAACCAACGACCGAGGTCGAGGCGGCAGCTGCACCGAAAGCCAAGGGCCAGGCGATCACCTGGGACAAGCATTCCCTGATGATCGACGGTGAACGCGTGATGATATGGGCCGGTGAGTTCCACCCCTTCCGGCTGCCCTCACCGTCCCTGTGGCCCGACATCCTGCAAAAGATGAAAGCGACCGGCTACAACACCGTCAACCTGTACGTCGATTGGGGCTACCACACTTCGCGTCCAGGCCAGTTCGACTTTTCCGGCATCCGCGATATGGAACGCGCCCTCGAAATGGCGGAAGCCGAAGGCCTATATGTCATCATCCGGCCTGGGCCCTATGTGAATGCCGAACTGACACGCGGCGGCTTTCCCGGCTATCTGGCCCGTCAAAAGGCAATCGCCCGCACCGACGATCCGGAATATCTCAAGGACGTCGACGACTGGATGACCCAGTTCAATGCCATCGTCGCCCGTCATCAGATTACCAATGGCGGCGGAACCATCATTGCCTATCAGATCGAAAACGAACTGTCACAGACCTCTGACACGCACAAACGCTACATGCAGCACTTGGCGGACAAGGCGAAGGCTGACGGCATTACCGTGCCTTTGTTCCACAATTCGGCCAGCCGCCTGCCCAACTGGACGCCGCCGTCGTCAACGGCACCCTTCGCCCTGCCCGGCCCGGTCGATCTCTACGCCTTTGACGGCTACCCCGGCGGCGGCTGCACCAATACCCACGATGTCGGCAAGCCGAACAAGGTGCCGAACTGGGGACTATATGGCGAAGTGCCGCCCAACGCGGTACGCGATGAAAATAATCTCATCAAGGTAGGGGCGCTCGCCTCGCCCAACACGCCGGGTTTCGTGGCTGAAATCGGCGGCGGGTGGTTCGATTTCTGGGGCAGTGTCGGCACCTATGGCTGCACGGCCAAACGCACAGGGCCGAATTATGAACGCGCCTTCTACGGGTCTTCGATTGTGAACGGCCTGTCCCTGCATAGCGTCTATATGGCGTTCGGCGGGACATCCTGGGGCTGGCTGCCGGCCAGCGTCGTCTACACCTCCTACGACTATGGCGCGCCGATTTCCGAGGCTCGGGTCTTGCGCGACAAGTCCTATACGATGAAACAACTGGGCCAGTTCGTTCAGGCGGTCACCCCCATGCTGGCCAGCATGGACAAGGGCGCCCCACTGGTGGCGTCGTCACGGGCCATCAAGCTTTACCACAACACGAGTCCCACACATGGCGATCTGATTTTCGCCATCCATGAGCCTTCCGATGCCACGAGCGACGACATATTCACCTTCGACTATAAGGGCTATCGCATTCCGCAAGCCGGAACCCTGCGCCTGAAGGGTCAGGACGCCAAGCTTTTGGTCGCCGATTATCCGCTGGAACGCCAGAGGGTCGTTTATACGACCTCGGACCTGCAAACCCATGCCCAGCAAGGCCCCCGTGACATCGCCCTGTTCTATGGCCGCCAGGGTGAGGACGGCGAGACCGTGTTGCGATACGCCAAGCGCCCCGTGGTCGAGGTGCTGTCCGGAACGGCCACCAGCGTCTACGACAAGAAAACCGGCGACCTGCGCCTTAATTACACTCATGACGGCCTGGTTCAGGTTCGCATTTCCGCCACTGGCCAAGCCCCGCTTCTGCTCCTGCTGGCGGACGACGTGGCGGCGCAGGAATTCTGGCGCCAGGACACGGCCGAGGGCGCGATCATCGAACGCTCACGCGCCCTGATCCGCAACGCGACCTATACCGACACGGGACTGCACCTGACCGGCGACACGACCGAGGCCAGTGTGATAGAAATCTGGCCGGCCGTCTCCGAGCCCGCTATTACCTTTAACGGGACCGCGCTTTCGCTGACGCCAAACAACAGCGGCGGCTGGATCAGCGCGCCCGTCCCGGGTCCCGACGCCGTTACCCTGCCCGACCTGATGGCGCTGACCTGGCAACGTCGCCAGGACTCGCCGGAAGCTGCGCCCGCCTTCGACGATACGAAGTGGCGCAAGGCCGATCTCACCACCTCTGCCGCCACGACGGCGACCCAGCCACCCGCCGGGCAACCCGTGCTCAGCATGAGCGATTACGGCTTCCATCATGGCGACGTCTGGTATCGCGGCCGCTTCACCACAACGCGGACAACTCAACCGGATAAGCTGGATATGCGCTTCAATGGCGGGCCCGCCGGTGTCATGCAGGTTTGGATCGATGGCCAGTTCGTCGGCGAAAGCGAAGGCGCATCGGGCGAAGCGCGGCCTAAAACGACCCAGGACGTCCATTTCACCCTGTCTAAAGCGCTTCTGAAACCGGGCGAACATGTGATTTCCGTCATGGTGCGTAATATGTCCCATAATTGGGATCTGGGCGCCGACGATGAACACAAGGAAGCGCGCGGCCTGATCAGCGCTTCGCTGTCAACCGATAGCGCGAAGCCCTTCGCCACGCCGATCGCCTGGAAGATCCAGGGCAATGCGGGCGGGGAAAACATCGCCGATCTGGTGCGCGGTCCGATGAATAACGGCGGCCTCTATGGTGAACGGGAAGGCTGGTACCTTCCGGTCGCGCCAAACGCCAAGACGGACGGCTGGGAAACGGCCGCGCCAGATGCCGCACCGGTAAAACCCGGCACCTACTGGCTTCGCGCCCAGGTCCCACTTGTCCTGCCACGCAATCACGACGTCCAACTGGGCCTGCAATTCGGCGACATTGACCTGGGCAAGTCCGACCACAGGACACGCGTCCTCATTTTCGTCAACGGCTGGCACGTCGGCAATTTCATCGGCCATATCGGGCCGCAGCGCGTCTTTATTCTACCGCCGGGGATTCTCAATCCCAATGGCGACAACACCCTCACCCTAGCCGTTACGACCGATGGGGCGCCGCAAAACGCCCTGGAAGCCGTCAAACTGGTCAATCTGCATACCGCCCGTGGTGGTGTGCCCCTGCAAATGGTATCACAGCCCGCCCATGTCCAGCGTTAGCCTCAAGTCCGCCCCCGCCGCTTCGGAATCAAAGAAGATGCCGACCCTGCTTAGCCACCACATCCATGCGCTCGGCGCGTCGCGTGACGACTATGCCGATGCCATCGAACGGTTGATCAATAATCTCGTCAATATCAAGGACGAGACCGGCGAATTTCTGCTTAAACTTGAAGATGGCCGCGTCATCGACACCAAGGGGTGGGCCGGCTGGGAATGGACACACGGCGTCGGCCTCTACGGCATCTACAAGCATTGGGAAACGACTGGCAGCGAAGCCGCCTGGCAGATCATGACCGACTGGTTCGAAGCTCGCTTTGCCGAGGGCACGCCGTCGAAAAATATTAATACCATGGCCCCGTTCCTCACCCTCGCCTACCTCTATGAGCGCACCGGCGAAACCTCCTGGCTGCCCTATCTCGACGTATGGGCGGAATGGGAGATGGACGGCCTGCCCCGTACCGAGGAAAACGGCTTTCAGCATATCGTCTTCAACTCCGTCAATAATCAGCAGCTTTGGGACGACACCTTGATGATGTCGGTCATGCCGCTAGCCAAGATAGGGCTTGTTCTCGACCGCCCCCACTATGTCGAGGAAGCCAAGCGACAGTTCATGCTGCACATTAAGTATCTGGCCGACCGCAAGAGCGGCCTGTGGTTCCACGGCTGGACCTTCGATGGGCGGCACAACTTCGCCGACGCCCTGTGGGCACGCGGCAATTCCTGGGTCACGATCGCCATTCCGGAATTTATTGAGCTGCTCGATCTGCCACCGGAAGACGGCCTGCGCCTGTTCCTGATCGAAACCCTGGAAGCCCAGATAAAGGCATTGGCGCGCCATCAGGCACCGTCAGGCCTATGGCGAACCATTCTGGACGATGAAACCTCATATGAAGAAGCTTCAGCGACGGCCGGTTTCGCCTACGGCATCCTGAAAGCGGTCCGCAAGGGGTACATCAGCAAGGATTACGAAGCTATCGGCATCACCGCCGTAAAGGCCGTGCGCGCCCACATCGATGACAAGGGCGAATTGCAGCAGACCTCCTTCGGCACCCCGGTCTTTAACTCGATCCAGGAGTATAAGGACATTCCCCTAACCTCCATGCCGTATGGCCAGGCCATGGCACTGCTGGCGCTAGGTGAATTTATGTATCGCTTCATCTAATTACGTAAATCATCTGACAATATAGAGTATTTTCATCATATGGCGACGTAAAACATGCCCGCTTCGGCATGTCGCCTATGACCAGGAAATGGCTTTTCTCAATGATACAATCGACGGTCCAACAGGGACGGACGTAAACAGGAGTGAGGCGTTTGACGCAGCGTAAGACCGGTTGGGTCAATTATTGGGGCTGGGGCTCCGGCGACATGTTGGGCGCCGGGGCGCAGGCCGTCATCACGGGTTGGTTGTTCTACTTCTTTACCACCTTCTGCAGCCTGAGCGCCGCCGAAGCCGGCCTTATTCTGGGCCTGCCGCGCCTACTCGAAGCCATCACCTGCCCGCTTATCGGCTATGTATCGGACAACTTGCGTCACACCTGGATCGGCCGCAAGATCGGCCGGCGCAAGATTTTCCTGATCATAACCATCCCCCTTCTGCCCTCCTTCGCCCTGATCTTCGTCACCGGCCAGACCTTTGTCTATTATCTGGTCACCTTCATCTTTTTCGAATTCCTCTACACCATGTTCCTGATACCGTGGGAAACGCTCGCCGCGGAAATGACGAAGGATTACAAGGAGAAGGCCAAGTTCGCGGGTGTGCGCATGCTGGTGGCCCAGACATCGGCCATCCTCGCTTCCTATCTGCCAACCTTGATTATCAACAGTGTGGGCGGCAAGGATTCTCCCAATACCTTCCTGATCATGGCCGCCATTTTCGGTGTCATTTTCAGCCTGGTGGTTCTGCTCGTCGTTCTGCTCACGTGGGAGCGGCCTTATACCGAGGCCGAAAAGCAGATTCAGCCCGCCCCGCTCAATCTTGCCGCAGCCTTGCTTATTCCGGTCAACATGTTCCGCGACCTGTTTTCGACCCTGCGTATCCGCGCTTTTCGTCAGCACCTTAGCATCTATCTCGGCGGCTATATCTCGCAGGACATATTCAACACGGCGTTCCCCATCTTCGTGGCCACGGTCATGTTTGGCGCCACCCTGGTCATCTCCCAATTGATGACAACCATGTATGTCGCCCAGTTGATTTCCGTCATGATCGCCATTCAGGTGGTCATACGCACCGGCCCGACCGTCGCCTACCGTATTGCCATCGCGTTCTTCAGTCTGGCCCTTTTGCTGTATCTGGCGTTTTACGTCATTCATCCGTCCGGTTTCGAGACCGCACTGGCAGGAACGGACGGCAACATCTTCAGTGCCCTGTCGTCCGGCCAATTTAATCCGTCGCTTGTCTTCTGGCTCTTCGTCCCCATCATCCTGGCGGGTCTCGGTCGTGGCACGCTCAACTTCGTACCCTGGTCGGTCTATAATTACCTGCCCGATGTCGACGAGGCCGCCACCGGCCAGCGTCGCGAAGGCATATTCGCCGGCGTGATGACGCTTGTCCGCAAGCTTGCGCAATCGGGCGCGATCATCGTCACCGGCTGGATCATTGATCTGGGCGGCTACGTTTCGCCAAAAGCTCATCCCGGTAAGGTCATCGCGCAAAGCCCGGACGCCATCCACACCATCGTTCTGCTTCTGGTGGCCGGACCTATCGTCGTCATGCTGTTGGGCCTGCTGCTCTCGTGGAAATTCCGTCTCAACGCCACGACCCACGGCGTCCTTATGACCGAGGTCGAACGCCTTCGATCGGGGGAAACACAGCCGCAGTCCGAGGAAAGCCGCCGCATCGTGGAAGACCTCACCGGCTTACGCTTTGATCGCCTGTGGGGGCGCAAAACCTGAAAGACGCCTAGCCCGCATTCCGGCCGCCCGCTGACGACATGGCTGGCGCGGCGGTTTTCCTGGCATCGCACGCGTCCGACTACGTCAACGGCGCCATTATTCCGGTTGATGGCGGCTGACTGGCACGCTGAGCTTGCGGCTTAGCCAGTCGGCGGCCAGATCTGGCCATGAGGCGTGACTGCCGTTTGTGTCTCGCAGGGAAAAGCCGTGCGGCGCCTGGCCAAAAATATGAGCGTCAAGGTCCAGGTTCAGTTCCCGCGCCGTTCTGACGATATTAAGCGCATGCTCCACCGGAACGGCCGCATCATGCAGGGCGTAGGCCAGAAACACCGGGCAGGATGGAACACCGTGCGGTTCAGCGGCTATGCCGATCGGCCAATCGTTATAAAAGGCCTGCTTTTCCACCGGCGGAAAATCGGGCTTCCCCGCTGGCGCCTTGTAATCCTGGTGGTTGGCATTGAGGGGCGCATAAGCAATGACGACAGCTTGTGCATCTGTTCCTGCCTGACAAGCCACCACGCCCGCCAGATGCCCGCCGGATGACAGCCCCACGAGAATTAACGGTAAATCATTGGCCTTGAGCGCCTCTATCGCTCGCAGGGCGTCATTTAGGGCGATATCCTTCGGGTTGGGCGGACTGCCCGTGCCCGGTAGACGATGCACGAGTACATGGGCGTCATAGCCCAGGCCGTTCAGCCAGGCCGCAATATCGCTGCCTTCGGTATCCAGCATCAGCTTCACATAGCCGCCGCCGGCGAAAATAAGCGCCTGGGCTTTGGGGCGCTCAATCGTGAAAGCATGAAGCTCCGGGCGATTGACGGCAACGACCACCTGGTCAGGCCAATCCCCTTCGATGAGATTATCGTCCCCTTGGTCAAGGGGCAGCACGGCAACCGGCGAATGCATTATATTAAACATCCCATTTAACATACTATTTATATACAAAAAATGCTATTTTATTAATTAAAACTATCGGCGCTTCACACGCCATCACCGCGTCAGGGCGCGGAGGTTAGACCGAAGTGATATATGGTGGTTGATGTAAATACCTGGCCGGGTCGCAAGACGGTCGTCGGAAATGCCGGTTGATTGGGACTGTCGGGAAAATGCTGGGTTTCCAGAGCGATACCGTCCCGGGCGGCCAGCATGCGACCGCTCGCGCTTTTCAGCGTGCCATTGAAGCCGTTGGCCGTGTAGACCTGCAATCCCGGTTCTGTTGTCAGGACGGTCAAGGTGCGACCGCTGACAGGATCCGATAGCCAGGCCACTGGTGCCAACCTTCCCACGGGTTTGGACAAGACCCAGTTGTGATCGAAGCCCTTCATCAGGGCGATCTGCGGATCCTCGGCGGTAACACGGCTGCCGATGGCGACCGGGCGGCGCAGATCGAAAGGCGTATCGTCCACCTTGCGAACCTCGCCAGTCGGCACCTTTTTGTCCGTCAGCGGCAGATAGGCGTCGGCCGCGACGCGTAAGCTCTGCCCGTCAACACTGCCGGCATCCCGCCCTGCCAGATTGAAATAGCTATGATTGGTGAGGTTGACGACGGTCGGCTGCGTTGTGGTGGCACGATAATCGATCCGCACGCTGTCGTCAGTCCCCAGGGTATAGGTAACGGACACCTTCATCTCACCGGGGAAGCCGTTTTCGCCATCCGGGCTGGTGTAACGCAGAGTGACCGACCGGCAACCGGGCCGTTTGCACAGATCGGCCTTCCAGACCCGCGCGCCGAAGCCAGGCTTGCCGCCATGACTGACCACGCCGCCATCCGGAGACAGTGAATAGTGCTGGCCATCGAGGGTAAAGCCGCCGGAAATTCGGTTGGCGAACCGGCCAACTATGCTGCCGAAATTGGCGCGCGCTTCGTAGGCCGCCAGATCCGGCAGGGCGAGCACGACGCTATCGAACTTGCCCCTCCGGTCCCGGACGCGGATTTCATCGATGATACCGCCATAGGTCAGTATGCCGAGCGTGGTCCCGTGGGTATTGCGCAAAGTGATGCGCTCGACGGTCTGACCGTCAGCCGTCACGCCATATGGCATCCGTTGACTCTGGACCGGCTGCGCCCCCGCGACGGCTAAGGCCAGGATCAGTAACGCCTTCATTGCAAGTGTGTCCCACGGCTAAAAAACGTGATCGCCTTCAGGATGGGCAACGCTGATTAGCCGCAACATCACGCATTTGCCCACTACAGACATGACTATTCATGCGCAATGGAGAAAGATCAACCGGCAAACATCCCGGACCTAGACAAAGCCGAGATTCGGCGTGGCGAAATTGCGTAGATTGGGGAATATTGTATTCAAATCGGAGGTCCCGACGCCAAACCAATTGCCGAGTGTGGCCGCATACTGATCGACCGACGTCGTCGGAATAAAGGCGCCCCCCACCATATCCGGGTTGCTGAAGCCGTTGATATCCATACCGACCGTCGGAAACTGACCATAAAGCGTACCGCCGCGCACGGCGCCCCCCATGATCAGATGATGACCGCCCCAGGCATGGTCCGTGCCGTCACCATTGGTATTGAAGGTGCGCGAGAAGTCCGAAGCCGTAAAGGTCGTCACGTTCTGACGCATGTCCATGCCTCCGATACTGGACAGGGCATCGTCGAAATAGCTGAGCGCCTGAGCCAGCTTGGCCAGGTTGTTGGCCTGGTCACCATTCTGGGTGTCGTGGCTATCCCAGCCCCCGCCATTGACGAGGAAGACCTGACGTTTCAGCCCGAAGGTTGGGCCCGCCGCGATCATGCGGGCGACCGTGCGCAGTTGCAGAGCGATATTGTTGCTTTCGGTCGTGCCTTTGGCCGGATTGGTGTAGGTCGGCGGTGCAGGCACTGCCGTCACCACGCTCTGGGTAAAGGCGCTATTGATGACACTGGCGGCACCGACCGAGCGGTTCGTGACCATCCCGTGATCGTTGGCGAAATCGGTGGCGGTCGAGGAGTCGGTAATAATCGACTTCAGCACATCCGGTGCGGTTTTGGAGCCATAAAGGCTGGTGCTTGTCGCGCCCGTCACCTTAATGGCTGGCTCTGTCCCGGTGCTGAGCGGATATTGCACGATCGAATTACCCGCCAGGAAAACGGCGGAGCCAGAGGTCGTGATTGCCGTAAAGATGGTGTTCTGGCCGTTCATGCTGGACAGGAGATCGCCCATTTGGCCGCCCCATCCTAGCCTTGCCCCTTCAGCAGCGCCCGCCTGCCAGGTCGACTGCTGATCGTTATGGGAATACAGGCTGGCGGGTAGCTTGACGCTTCCGGCCTTATACTGTGCCTTGGTGGTGGGCTGTATCAGCGTTCCGACATTGGCCAGCACCGCCAGGCGTCCCGCGTCGAACAAGGCCTTGGCCGGCGCCATAGCCGGGTGCAGGGCGAAGGTACGGTTGCTCGCGTTCGTGCCTGCGGGAATGGCCTGCGCGGTGCGCGGAGTAATGGGCAGGACGCCTCCCAAGGCCTCTGGCTTGCCAAGCGATGCGGTACGCCCCGTTACCGCAGACACCTGCCCCACCGCGACCGGATCGGTTCCGACTGGCATAAGCGCGATCGGGTCAGCGCCTTGGTTACGGGCCGAAAAATAGCGGCCCCAACTATCGCTGTCCGTCGCGAGAACCATGTTGTTGGCGTCATTGCCACCATAGAGGAAGATGCACACCAGCGCCTTGTAATCGCTGGCCGTGGCACCGGCGGCCGAACCGGCAGCGGCCAGTTGCAGACCAAAGGCGCCGGCCGTGCCGAGACCCGCCAGGCCCGCGCCGAAGCGCAAAAATTGTCGTCTATCGAGTTGCGAGGTCATGAGATTATCTTTGTGCGAGATATTCAGGAGAGGCCATGCTGAGCAGAATGGCGAGACGAACACGGTTCAAATTGGCGGTATCGATATCTGTTTGTTTGGACCCTGCGGCGGGAATGGCGACAGCTGAAACGGCGCCTACGATTTTGGCCTTTAGGCCCGCTGACATTCTGATGCCCATTAACAGATCGATGCGATCGACCAGCCCGGCGGGATCTGCTGCCAGGGCCAATTCCTTTGTATAGGCGGACTTGATATCGGCATTCGTACCCACGCCATTTTGAATGGCGGATTGCATTGTATTGACGTAGGCGGCGACAGAGACCTCATCGGTGATCTGAAATTCAGGCGCCACCTTCTTCTTGCCACCGAGAATTGAGTTCGGTGGGACGTAGCCCGGCCGATAGAAGTTGAAAACCGATGGCGAAGTGAGCGGGGATTGGTTCAGAGAGGTTTGAGCGCTGGTCGACCCCATCAACCAGTTGCCACTGGTTGAGTTTACCTCAAAACTGCGCATCCAGTTACCTAACCGCAAAATGGGCTCGCGCAGTTTGCCGTAGCTGGCATCGCCGGATATGGAGCGGGCTTCGGTATCAAGGAAAATAGATTTTGTGACCGCGGCCATGTCGCCGCGAACGCCGGAGCCGTTATTATTAAACGCCTGAGCACAGCGCTTTACGTAGTCGCCCGACGGATTGGACGTCACCAGACGCTGAATCAGCTGCTTGCAGATAAAAGGGCCGACATTGGGATGATTGAAGAGGGTATCCAGCGCCGTCTTGACGTCACCAGGGCCATCGGCGGTCGTGGTAGCGGCAATATTGGTTCCCAGAAAGCTCTTGGCCGATATTGAATGCGCGCTGTTATACATAATCATAGGCTTGGTATACATCTCGGCATCGCGCGTGTAGCCGTAGAAGGTGGCACTTGACGGGGTCGGATTATAGTAGCTTAAACCCGTAAAGACCTTCGCCAGGCCCTTGACGTCATCCGCGGTATAGGTCGGGGTTGGATTTCCAAACAGATCGGTCTTTTGCGAGCCGTCCATATTGAGCTGCCACAAACCAATGGTCATCAACTGCATGACTTCGCGGGCGTAGTTCTCATCTGGGTTACGGCCCGTTTTGGCGTCTTCCTTCTGATTGGCGACATAGGTCAGGTACAAGCCCATCGCGGGATGGTAGGTTACGTCTTCCAGCAAGGTTCTAAAATTGCCAAAGGCGTCACGGCCGAGCATATCGTAATATGAGGCCATGCCTCTGGGGTTTTCACTGGTGCTGTTGAACGAGACGACAAAGATTTCCGACAAGGCCAGCTTGACCCTCTGCCTCAGTTGGTCATTGCCCCCGGCGGCCTGCATCCAGAAGCTTTCGTAAAATTGGTTCGCCGACAGGTTTGCCGAGGCATTCGCCGCGCGCAGAACCGGCAGTCTGGCGTCCATCCAGGTCAGGTGTGACGCGCTGACGGGTAAAGCGATTTGAGCGTCCAGCCACGACGAATAGGACGAGCCCGTAATGCTGGCGATATCGGCGTCGGTTGCGCCAAACGACGCCTGCATGAGGAAGCGACTGGCCTCCATTTGGGTAGGCGCCACCACGACCGGTTGGGACGTTGGATTCGAAACGCTGCCTGAGGGCGTGCTGGATGTGCTACCCCCGCCCCCTCCGCCGCCACCGCAGGCCGTCAAGCCCGCAAGCGCGATAGTAGACATCAGCTTTATGATAGGGCGCCAGGTGTGGCGTTTACGAATGCCTGTTACGTCGCTACGGACGAACGGCTCAATATCGTGAGATATATTACACATACGCTACTCTCTTCGCCCGGTCGAATTACGCTACTGATACTATCCGGGGACACTAAGGCTTTGATGAACGAAGACGGTGAATCTTGCGTTAATTAAGCGGAAACCGTGAAATTTTTCGAAAATTATTCCGAAAAAACAAAAAATAGGGGTATAAAAATCCTAAATTCGTTAGATCTATCCGTTTTGCGTTCTACCCTTACGGCGTCACAACGCGACATTTACGAGAATTGCCGGTACGGCATCCAGTTGAATACGACAATCCGTCGTGTGAGGGGCATGATATCTTTGGTCGCGAACTGGATCGTATCCCGATCTACCGAACCAGATTGTGCCTTACTTTTAAGCACCGTTGGCAACATGCATCACACTTTTCGGAAGGCGCTCTGATGCTTAGTTGATCATGTCTTGCATAAGACATCTTTCCACAGCGGCACTGGCTCACTTTGTCGCTCTCGGAGAGCTAGGCGCAGCCAACAACTTGCCAAGCTTCATTGTGGGTTGCTCAACAATAAAGTTGTACATTTGAGCCATAGCAAACACCACAGGTAAGCTAATCAAACTAGCGGCAAGCACTGGAACCATCGGATTAAGCAGATAGACTGCGTACATCATGATTGGGAGATGTATGAGGTATAGACTGAAAGATATCTTACCCAACCAAGCCAGGATCGGCGTAGATAGAGCCTTATTGACCGTGGGCATGGCGACACAGCATAGTATCGCATGAGACGCTATCGTGGCGTACAAAATATCCTGCATGATGAATTTGTTCAACATGATCAGAGCCACAGGGTAAACCCCACAAAATACAACGACATGCGTCCACTTTGCTACAAGACCAAATGTGGCAATTAAAGCGGTACGCTTAAGCGCCAAGAAAATGCCGACGAGGAAGAACGAGAAGTAGTACGACGTGAGAACCACAGCGCTCATGAACGAGTTGGCTTCAAAGAAGTTTTCTCCACCTATATTCACAAATATCTTGCCTGCTAGGACGCACAGCACTGGCGCAATAACTATTGTGAGCCATCGAAAGCGCATGGCCACGGTTAGTAGAATCGGAAAGAGTATCGAGGCCCGCATTTCGATGATTAACGACCAGATCGGCACATTGAGAAAGCCTGTCCCACGCATTCCGCTCATGAAGAGATGACCAATAAAGGCTGGGACGGTCAGGTCGTATGTCCAGAAATTGACGCCGAGCCGAAGATTGGGGCGGCTACTGATTACGGCGTTATAAGGGATGGCGAACAGGATGGTCGCAGCAGCGAAGGGCAGATAAATCCGGCAAAAACGCTTAACTAGAAATGAAAAGTAGTTGGGACGTTCGAAATTGTAAGAAAGAGTCAATACGAAGCCACTTAACACGAAGAATATGATGACTGACAATCTGGCCAGCTTGTCTACATCGAACGGGACGTATAACGAGAGGGCCGTCCCGTTGATCATGAACACGTGAGAAATGACGACTACAGTCGCGGCAAGGCCTCGGATTGCGTCCAGACCGGTAAATCGATTTGTCATGATAGTCCGGACCACAATCTAACAATTGTGGTTTCCTGTGCGATGTTGCTAACGCTCAAACTACGAGCTTAGCTCGGCCGATGCCACAAAAACTTTTCGCAGGTGCAAAATAAAGTCTAGAAGACACTGACCTATGCGTCCTAGCTACCTCACCTGTTTCGCCCATGAGGGAGACAACGCAGGGCAAGAAAGCCAGATTTATTACGACGGCAGCGCTTAAGCCGCTTTCGAAGCTGAAGGCTTTCCGGTCAATGGCGTTGAATGAAGCGCAGCTTCAGACATTATCCACCTGATTGCTTCGACAGGTGCGTCTATCAGCGGGCTATCGCAGAGATGCAACAGCATTTTCCGGCGTTGAAGGTTCTGCCCCTCGCCCGCAAAGATCAGCTGCCGCGCTCGCGTCACATCGATAGGCAGCTTGTAGGCGCCGCGCCCCAGCGGATTGGGCACGCCAAAAACCTCGGCAGCCAGTTCGGCCGCAAACGTCAAGGTACCGGCCAAACCCTGGACGCGCGCGCGCCTTCGTATCTTCAATGCCATCGGCCGTCATCTTGTTGAGGGCGACCAGAACATCGAGCGCATGCCCACCCGTCGGCTCTCTGTGATATACAGCCTTGACGAGGTTCATCGCCGCCACCATGGCAATCCCACGCAATCCAATGGCTGGCACCACCTGCGAGCCCAAGGCCACCGGCGTCACATCATCCAGGAATTCGGTAATATGTCGAGGCGCTGGAGAACCTGGCTGCTGAAGCCTGTGATGTAGATCAAGAGTATAGAGTTGTCCCGGCGCGAGAAGGGGTTGCTCGCCTAGGAAAAAAGTCCACCACAATCCGCTGTAACCCTCTGGCACTCGGAAGCCTGCATTCAGCAGTGCCGCACGCGCCAGCTTAAAATCTTTTGGGCTCACCAATATGTCCGCATCCAGGCACGGCTTTGCGTAGTAATCACCATACAGGATTTTTTGTTGCAGCGGACCTTTATAAAATGCGTGCCGAATGCCCGCATCTCCAAGGGCGCGGTTTGCCGCCTGGATGATTTGTAAGATTTTCGAGTTTAAGAAAGCTATCTTTTGAAGGTCTTCAGCGAATAGCTTTTGCACGTCAGGTGGGGCGTCAGTGCCAATCGAACGCTTGAAGAGAATAGCAAGCTTATTCTTGCGCGCAACCGATAGAGCATCGGTAATATCAAGGACGTCAACGGAGGTTTCGTCAGTTAGCGCTGGCGAAAGGATCAATTTCCGCAAACTTGCGCATAAAACGTCCACGAAATCCCCCGGGAGAATACAGTTAGTACCATATAATAATTGATAGATTGGCAGATGCAAAGGCCAACAGTGATTATCTATTCTCGGACTTACGCTTGGGTTTTTTATTCCTGCGTTTGACATCCTTCATCTCGGCAACGGTGCCATCCTGAACCGTTATCACCCGGTGCGCACACCGCAGCACAGCTGGATTGTGCGTTATTAAAAGGATCGTGACCTTCTTACTCAACTTGGTGAGCATATCGACAATCCAGTCCGTGTTATTGGCATCCAGCGCGCTTGTCGCCTCATCCAGGATCAGCAGGTCAGGTTTTTTAAGCAGCGCACGCGCAACGGCTATTCGTTGCCGCTCTCCGCCGGATAGTTTTTGAGCCCCGTCTCCGACGATCGTATCTATGCCCTTGGGGAATCTATATACAAACTCGGCCTGTGCCAGCAAGAGGGCCTTGCGGATATCCTGGGCGGTTGCCGTCGGGCGCGCAATGCGCAGATTGTCGGCTATCGACGCGGGCAACAGGTACGTGTCCTGAGGCACATAAGCCGTATAGTCACGCCACGCGCGAGATGTCGTGCCGTCAAGTCGCGAACCGTCAACGGCTATATGGCCGGTCTGGGGCGTTATAAAGCCCATGGCCAGGTCCGCTATTGTACTCTTGCCACCGCCAGAGGGACCAATCACGGCGGTCACCTTGTTTGCAGGCACGTCGAATGAGACGTCCTTCAATACATCGCCATTCCCGTAGCTGAACCTTACGTGCGAGAAACTCAGCTTATCTTTAAGCTTAAAATGGATAAAGCCCTCGTCACCGGCGACGCGCGCCTCTTCCTTATTGGCCTCGCATTCCGTAACGACCTTCTGCATGGCTGACAGGGCTTGAATACTTACGAAAAGGCTGTGCAGTTGTGTTTGAATATCAGAAAACCTTGGTGCCAAACGCATGAATATAATCAGCAGCAAAACGATGCGTGCCACGTCCAATTTATAAACAGCGTAGGATGCATATATGAAAACACATGCGACGACAGCCGTTGCTGATTGAAATATAATATTACTGAGCGATGTGAAGCCCGAGTACTTCAAAGCATCCGCTTTCATTCGCTCAAGTATAGCGCCTAATTCATGTACGTATCGCTGTTCGGCATTATAACTTTTGGTGACTTTTAGCCCGAGCAAGAAATCATTGATTGTTCGGTACTGCGTTTGGCGTTCGCGGGTAAGCTTATCGCCAAACTCGGCACTCATCTTGCGAATTGGGGCCTGGATCAGGAAGACGATAAAGCCCATTACTACCGCAAATGCCGTCATTTTCAGTGACAAGATGCAGGATAATACCGTGTAGATAATCAGAAACACGCCGTTCTGAAAAAGCATAAAAATGCTAACCGCTGACTGCTGGACGCGATCAATATCCCCGGTCAAAACGTGGTCTAGGTCAGCGACCCGCATTTTTGAAAAAGTCGTCCATCGCGTGGATGCGATGCTACGGAAGAGATCCATACGCAACTTATTGAGCGTATCGAGCAAAAGCCGCGACATGGTCAGCATTCTGGCTCGCGTTATCAGAGCGCTGGATATGATGACTGTCGCCACAACAGCCAGTGCAACCCAAAGCTCAGTTTCGACCGTAGGGCCAAAAATAGATGACAGAAATCCAGTCGGGATGGAAAGGTGCGTACTGTGGTTTCCACCGCCCATAAAATGCAGGAACGGCAAGAGCATGACGAGGCTCAGGCTCTCAGTCAGCCCGCCGATTAGTAACAAACCCGCAGTCAAAAAGAAGCGGCGCGGCGCCGTCATGAAAATAAAACGCGCAAGCGTTACGCACAACTTCGCTGTGTCGGTCGCTTTGTTGGCAGAAGGCAACGCATTAGCCATTGCAGCACCGGCGGCATTGCGACGCAAATCTGACACTCGCAGAAGCGTCGAACTCGGCAGGGTGTAAGGTCATGATTCTATGTCGCTCTCGCCCGGTAAAGGTCACCACGGTGTAAGGTCCGCCATGCGGTCCACCCTTCGAGCTATACCAGAAGAACCTTACAAAATCCTTCTTTATATCAAACTTTTATCCCTGAAACACAAACAAGTTTCTTCGGAAAAAAAGTGATAGCAGTTGGAAAATCTAACCGTTGAGATGCTTTTCAACCAGCGGCACAACTTCAAACACCCTTGAAATGTCGTCTGGCACCCGCAAAACAGATACCTTGTGCAAATCAGCCAACGCGGCGCATTGGCGGGTAAATTCGGCCCCTTTTAGGGTACGCAGACTGTCTTTGCCGAAACGATGCATAAACGAGAACCGCACGAGAATCTGAAACTGCAAGGTGGCGTTTATCTCTTCAATGGCCGGTTCCTTAGCGCGCTGCAAAATGTAAAGCTGACCCAGCTTGGTCAATTCTTGACTGAAGTGGTCCTGAACACTGTGTTGGCGTTTTTGAAACTGAGGATGAATTAGCTCCTCCAAGACTTCCGCACCAGAAATTTTCATCTGAGCCGCGGACTCGGCCGTAAACTTCATTTGCGCAAAACCTGGAACGACAAGAGGAACGCCTGTAGTGATGATGGGCAGGACATCATCTGTAAGAAGCTTATGTCCTGACGACACGAATGCACCGGCGGTTGTCGACTTACCCGCCATCTTATCTCCCAGGAAACCCACGCTCCCTTCCCCCATTCGGACAGCGCTGCCATGCAACACCAACTGACCGCGCAGTTGCAAGAGCAGCGCCATAACTGAGCCCAAGAGTGGGACGCGCATGAGCGCTTCGGATACGCCTTCTTTGATATCAACCACGATTTCAGAGGTACCGACGATGTTGAATTTGCCGATCGTCGTCCAGTCGATAATCTGCAAATCAGGACCCAGCTCGATGCGGGTGCCCGTTTCGTTCGTTGGCAAAGGACGATCGATGTCGCCTCTGCGTATCGTCACATCGACATTATTATCATTAGAAACCCGCAGTTCCGGCATCTCGAATTCGGAAGCGACGGTCAATCCATAAACTGAGTAGTAGTGCATTTGGGAGGTCATGAAAATTTCAAAATCTGATTATTCGAACGTAGCCAAAGAGATAATGCGACCGTGCGCCACAAGATTTGTATCTCTTTACCTTTCAATTTTTTGACGTCTTTTTCGCCCTTGCGCAGAATACCCTGAACAAGCTGAAGATTTATATAATCACCCACTCCATCCACATTGTCGTCTACGACGCTCCTCATAAGCGCCAAATGGCTGCTAAAAAGGCCGTTAACAACGTGTGGCGAGAAATCGAACTTCGAGGTGCGCCATTGTATCTCGGGGGGAAGAATACCATCCATGGCGCGCCTCATTATCAGGCGCGTCCAGCCGTCGGCCATCTTTGTTTCCGACGGTAAAGCCAAGGATAGGCCAACGATGCGGATATCAAAAAATGGAAAGCGCGCTTGAATTCCAGCGGTCGCCGCAAGAAGTTCCAGGGTTTCAAGCACCGTTGTTAGGAACGGACTGCGCAGAAACGAGAGATGATAGTCAGCTTCGCTGAAGTACTTTGGTTCGCGATGTGGGGCACCGACAGTTTCCTGAAACGACGGCGCCAAGATCTGAGGGGGCTTGCGAGCAAATACATTTATCAGCTTGGCCACAGTTCGCCGGAGTAGATGTGCACCCTTGAACTTGGCATGAGAGATAAAATAGACAAGGAACTCACTAAAGACAGGATGACCATTGATCCTGTCCATGCATTTTAAGGCTTCCCAGACCTCAGGCCACTTCTGTGCCGCAGCTAGTTCATCGACACGATAGTAACCGTGAGAAATGACTTCATCACCGCCGTGGCCATGTAAAAGGACGCGAAAGCCAGCTTTTGAAATTTCGCTATTGGCTTTATAGGACATCACCGTACCCGGATTGGCGACAACACGCCCCAGGTCACGTAATCGATCGGTCATGTTTTCAAGCGGTGCCAGTCCGTCGAAAGACAGAAAGTGCGCGCGGAACCCATCCTTTTTGAGAGCAATCTCGATGAAGGGGCGCTCGTTAATCTCGGGAGACTTATCAAACACGATCGAAAACGTGTCGAGAACCTTACCTTGAGCCTGCAGCAGGGTAGCCGCAGTACAGGCCACGGAGGTTGAATCCAGGCCTCCGCTCAACATGGCTGCAACCGGACGGCTGCTTCTTAGCCTGTCTTGGACAGCTTGGAAGAACAAGGTCCGTAGCTCTTCATGAGCCTGTGCTAGGTTAACAGGCTCAGTCTGGGCGGCTGGCTGCCAATACTGCTCTACGTGCAATCCCTGTTCGGGTTCAAACCGCAAGATGTGTCCGGCCGGAAGCCGCTTCACCCCTTCATAGAGCACAGTGTGCTCTTGGTGGTTCGATCCGCCAACAAAATCGGCAATTTGACTAGGGATCGGTCCCTGCTCGCTCAAGTCAGCAAACGGATATCCCGGCTTTACGAGCACACGCATTTCCGACGCGATAATTAAGCCCGCCTGATCAAAGCGATAAAAAAGAGGCCTGATACCGAGATGATCCCGGCAGGCAAAAATGTGACCGTTTTGGCAGTTGTAAATTATAAACGCAAAATCGCCGATGAAGTGATCGACACAGGCCGCCCCCCAACACAGATAGGCAGCGATAATGATGTCCCCCTCACTGACAGTATTCGGCAAGTCTAGCGAAGCAAGTAGATCGCTCCGGTTATCAAGCCTGGCATCGCAAATGAGCTGCAAATCACCACTACGGTGGATCGTCGGACGACTGGGATCCTCCGGCAGAACACGCATATATCCCAGACCGATAGCAACCTGCGAGTCTTGCCACATGACATACCCATCAGGAGCCCGGTATGGCGTGGCATCTAGAATAGTCTTAAGAATGCTTTTGTGAGCGCCGCCGTTTGTCGACATTACTAATGCCAGTGCGCTCAACTCAGCCCCCGCTCATGTCGGTCAATAGTTTAAACTTTTGTAGTTCGCCATTTTCGTTACCGACGACAACTGTATCACCGGACAGCAACCAGGCATGCGCGAGCATCGAACCAGGCTTGTCGCCATTGGCAACGCCCACCTTAAGAACAGAGCCGTACCCCTTCCTTTTCAACAAGTATCGAGCGGCCATAGCCCTTGAAAGGCAGGTTGTGAAAGGAACCAATTTAGCCCCCCGCCTAACGGTCCGGCCCACCCACAATGCGGTATAAGGTGGCGCTTGCTCTGCAAGGACCGGGGTAATTCGTTTGCGGACGTGCTTGAATGGGACCGCCGCTATGAAGATTCTAAAGTACGCGTTCACTGCTGCACTCTTTAAAATCGACAATATGGCTTTCATAGGCGTCCTAGCGTGGATTGATGACGACTAGCCCCTTGTCTAACATGACCGACAGGACCGCTTTGAGATCTGCGTCTAAAGTCGCTTGATCTACATCAAAACGGTTTATGAAACCATTAAGCAGATCGGAGAAGGTAGCCGGCGTAGTAATATCGCTCCAGATTAGGCTACCCGTCTGATTGAGCCGGAAATAATCTCCCGACTTGAGATCCAGCAAAGCTGAGCCGCCGTCTAGCTCACATGCGACAACGTCGCCGGACTGGGATATTAAAGTAGACAATTCAATCAATAGCGTATTCCAAATATGAAAAGGTTCACGACTGAAATTAATCAGTACGTGAACCTGTTACTCATCAGACTTTGACTTAGGAGAAAGTCAGGTCGCCGAACTTGGTGCCGGTCGGGAAGTCTGCGTCCAGGCCGGAGCCAGTTGCGGCGTGCAGCGTGGTGGATTCGAAATCGCCGATCTTTTCGACGGTCGGGGCAACGTACTCAACTTTAGTTTGTGCGGTCATGATAGCCTCCTTCAAAATAGCCACCGTATGGCGGCCCGAAGACATATAGGCCACAACACCCCAGTGCAGTCAATTATTGAATTGTTAACCACGATGCCAAAAACAGCCTATTGACAAAATACAAGGTCCCCATCACCGAAAGCTAAAAAAGCATAAATCATTGATTCAAATACGTTTTTTTGCACCGCAAAAATAAACCTCACGTTTTTTCTTCCATATAATCAGTCACTTTCAGAGAAAACTAATTTGTCGAAAGCATGCGGCTGTCACATTTTTGCAGCGACTTCCCCTGTCGGTTGCGCGTAAACACAGTTAAAATTCGCGCATTAGACCGACAAAACGCTCGCCAAGCCTCTGCGGCTGACTTAAACTCGACGCCTATCCCGTCGTTAAACCGGTGAACAAGAATCATGTCGAGCATTCCGGTCCATAAAAAGACGAGTCCTGGGGCTTGGCTATTGGCCATTACGGCCGCCACGGTTCTCATTGCCGCCCCTTTTGGGAAAAGCGAAGCTGAGCCGGTCATTCCGCCGGACGCCCGGTTGGTCTGGTCTGACGAATTTAACTATACCGGTGCCCCGGACCCGAAGAAGTGGGATTATGATACGTTCGCCAACCGGGATTTATGGTGGCACAACGAACGGCAATTCTATACCCGGGCACGTCCTGAAAATGCGCGTGTCGAAAATGGCGTTCTCATAATTGAGGCACGCAAGGAAGACCTTTCAGGCCAGAAAGACTGGGCCGGGCAGGAATATAGTTCCGCGCGCCTGATTACGCGGGGGCGAGAATCGTGGGCCTACGGCTTTGTTGACGTGCGCGCCAAACTGCCATGCGGGCGCGGTACTTGGCCGGCGATATGGATGTTAAGCGACAAGGGACGTTGGCCCAAGGATGGCGAAATCGATATTATGGAAATGGTCGGCGCCAAACCCGGCGACATCCATTCCACATTACACTCATCTCAAGGCGTGCCGGAGAGACTTCAGGGCAATGTACAAATCAACGACGCCTGCAAAGCCTTCCATAACTATCGAATGGACTGGCGTGAGGACGGCTTCACCTTCTATGTCGACAGCACGGTCGTTTTCACGGCCAAGAAGGGAAGCGCAACATACGACGAATGGCCCTGGGACCACAATTTTCACCTCTTGATGAACGTTGCCGTGGGCGGCGCGTGGGGCGGAATCGACGGCATTGATCCAACTGTATTCCCTGTGAGGATGGAAGTCGATTATGTACGGGTCTATCAATACCCTAAACAGGCCGCTAAAAAATAATCATTCGCCAATATCTGACGATCGCGCCTAAGTGGTAAACACGTGCGCTGGCGCCGCATTTTATCAACTTGCCGCCACGAATAGGCCGTCGTAATCCGTCAATCAGTGCGACCGCTTGCCAATCTGAACGGTACTTCCCATACGATTGGATTACATCAGCGCTCTAATATTGCGCCATTCGCGATTTGATAAACGCTCCAAGGCTGGGATCTGTACGCCCGAACACACGAATCATAATGCCGCGGGCCAAAAGATTCACAAAGCGACGCATGGACAAGGTCGAACCAGACAGCAACAGAGACTTCACCAATTCTACTGAGCGAACATCCGCCGGCGTTCCAAATCTATCATCCCCCAACACTTGCTTTCGCTCGTCCTTGGACATGACCGACCAAATCTTTGCGCGCAAAACCTGCACTGTTCGCTTCAAATTCAACTCACGCGCCAGGTAAGAGGTGTCAAGGCCGTCGTTTCGGGTCGTCTGTTCTGCGTTCTCGGCCCAAACGGCTAAGGGTGTCATGGCCACGTAGATTGGCTCAACGATCGAGAAGGTTCTCATATATTCCTGTACAGTCGCCGTGCAGGGAAATCCGATCTCGAGAGTGCTCCGAGCGTTCGCACTCCAGAACAGGCCGCCGTTAGACACGCCAATAGCGAAAAGCAAAGATTGCCGGAACTTGTGTGCGTCATACAAGCCTTCCTTGTACAATCCATCAAGAACACCCGTAGAACTTATCGATGCGTTTTCCGTTGCGCTACTATATTCGATTTTCTGATTGCGCAGAACAACCTGCACATTTTCAGTGTTACATACCTCTATGTTGGCGGCAAAAAACGAGTCCAATATAAAATTATCGTCCTCTACAACGCAAAAATAATCGGCGTCGCGCGGATTTTCAGCGGAAAAACACTGGTCAATATTGCGCGAGGCAAATTTCTGCGGCTGATTTTTATGATAGAAGACCCGGCTGTCGCCCAACGCCACACAAACGGCTTCGCCTGCTCCCAGTGGGTCATCGTCATACACGTCGCAAACCCAGTTTCGATGAGTCTGCGATTGCAATGATTTCAAGCAACGCAGAAGCTGCTCAGGCCTTTTATAGGTAGGGGTCCGCACTTGTACTAGCGGGCCGTCAAGAGTCTGCACGTGCAATTTCCCCTTTTTTCTGAGTTCGCCCAAGGACTGGACGCACCCTTTCAACTTTGGCCGTCCTGCTAAATATCTTCAAATTACAATATACAAATATCGAATATATCAAGATTGACGGCAACCCAAAATGATAGAAAAACACTGCCTCAATGAAGCTTCTCGAAAGGATATATAGTAAAAGACCGAGCATATAGGCATATTCAATTTTACATTCTTTAAATGCCAAATAAAGTGCCTGCAATATCGCCCCATAGAAAATGAAGATTTGTATAATTAAACCAATATAGCCGAGCTCAACGGCATTGGTAATATAGACATTGTGAAAATTGAACCCCGATTTACCGAGGATGCCAAAATGGTCCCATATGGCCTCGGCGTCAGGATTACCGACAACCCAAAAAGCCCGGTAACCCGTCCCAAGCAAGGGGCGTTGAGCAATGAGCGATCTACCGTATTCCCACAGATAGGTTCTACCGGTAAGGGTCGTATCTTTTCCGCCGAGCTTTAGGAGGGCGCTATTTATTTCATTTGCATACCCATAATAGATCAGCCCGGCGAGTAACGCGAAGAATAGAGCCGCGAATACAATGAAGAATTTGAAGGTATTTGGGATACGTCGCAAATTTATAACGAACAGGATCACCACTATTGAGGGGAAAATTGTCACCAGAACGCCAAACGACTGCCCCAACGATATCATCGGAACGCTAATCAGGGCCCCAATGGTAGCCAATATCCGAAGGAATTTCTTGTTGTCAGGATTCAAAGCTACGGCCAGAGCAAGCAGAGAGAAATTAGCCATAAAATCTGCAAACGCATTTTTACTCTGAAAAATACCGAGCCAGGCGCCATCAAGACGTGAGCGGCCGAACAATATGCTACACACCACACCGATCCCAAACGCGTAGAAAAGTATTTTTAAAAAATCGTTGGCGCTAATACGGGTAGCGATCACAATAGCAAATGCGAGTGTGATTATAAGCTCCAAAGAATACTTAAATGTATCGCCAGGGTGCAATGACCAGAATATAGATATCAAACAGTAAAAAGGAAGGATCAGTAAGTACCAAAACTTCCCTAAAGCCAACACCGTCTTTCCGATGTGGCGAAACAGGACGATTAGAACAAATAAAATAAACAGCAGAGCGGAAGCAGATTTAAATATCGGCTCGAGCGTTATCGCTATAATGGCCCCGCAAATAAAGACAAAGTCCCAGGTGAGCAAGACTTTGAGCTTCTTTGGATTTATGCTCGCTCTCATTGCTTCAGACATGACATTTCGAACTTTCAAAATCATCCGCAACTAGTCGCTTCGCCCGGATATAGCCTGCGGCATATACCGCGTTAGGTCCGCGTGCGATTACAGTCAAGCCTCCATCAGTCCCTATATTCGCCAGTTCGCGCCAGTCGGTACGACTAAGGTAGTTAAAACCAACCTCGAAAGGACGGATTGGAGCCAAGCGCCTTGGCCGGCCAATCGAAACATCACCGACGTTGTCGGCAGTCTCGTCGAGCAATTCAATTTCTGTAATCGACGGCCCCGCGCCGACTGACGAGGCCACCTTTGCTTTGGTCAATCTTTCGACAAAACTGTTGCCGAGACGAAAAAGTAACTGCGGATTAGCACCAATCAAACGCATACCTTGAACGATTTTGCGTTGTTTAACGGCATCCACGAGATTGGCAAACCGCAAGCCCGCTTCCAGAGACCTACGCCGTGCCACAAGTGATCGCTCCAAGTCTGGCAACTGCTTGACGATGTTCTGTTGTTGATAGTCATGATTGGCGATCATGGCAGCGATTGCCGCCGCACTCAGTCGATGGGAAATGGATTGGCTATGGCGTCGATAAAAATAACTCGGAATCGGAAAAACGACAAAGGCTGCTCCGGACAAGATGGCGCGAAGCAGAAAATCATAATCTTCGCCGATTTTCAGCGTTTCATCGTATCTGAGACTTGAGACGACGGACGACCGGATAATAGGCTTTAAATAGCCGAGATTCGGAAGATCTGCCTCTCCAGAATTGCAGCGAACAAATAGCTCCGCCGTGACGCTAAACGGCGCATCGGCATACTTGCCGGAAAACATCAGGGTCGTTGGCGACTGCGGGCCGTCATGAAAGTACATGAGCTCATCAGCCACAATATCCGCTTGCTCCCGGGCGGCGCCATTCAGCAGGTGTAGAAAGCGATCAGGATGCAGAATGTCATCAGAGTCAACAATGGCGATCCAATCGCCCTTAGCGACAGCAATCGCCCTGTTACGGGCACGTGCCGGCCCTGAATTGCTCTCGGCTATCAGCACCTTTACACGGGAATCAACAGCAGCAAAGTCCGTAGCGATCTGAACGCTATCATCGCTGGACGCATCATCCGAAAAGATCAGTTCCAAATGGCTGTGGGACTGACACAGGACGGACCGAATGGCCTCCGCAAGATGGCGCGCACCATTATAATTGGCCATAATGACAGAAACAAAGGGAGCAGACGCATCAGTTGTGGGCATCATCGGTCCGCAGTCCTAAACCAAGCAAACTAATATGGATGACCATTACGCGTGACACATCGACAGCCAAATTCAGATTAATCAATACATACGGACAGCTCATATCACTGAGTATAGTATTTTTTATACTCTTTATAATAGTAGCCGCTATCTCCGTAACCGTACTTGGACTGTTCTTTTACGTTGATTTGCGTCAGGACAACACCACTGACCTGAGCCCCGACATCGGTCAATAAGCCGAGAGAATTTTGGACGGCCTTACGCGGCGTCTTGCGCCACCGTACCAGCATAGCGACGACGTCCGCCTTACGACACAGGATACGCGTGTCAACCACCGGTAGGACGGGCGCAGTATCCAGGATAATAACGTCAAAACGGCTCCGCAGCGTTGCCAGCAAATCGTCCATCAAAGGCGAGCCGAAAACATCGCGCGGCGTGTAGGTGCTTTCCGCCAAAGGCAGGAACTTCACGTTCGTGACGTCGTCCGCAAGCAAAACCTCGTCAAGCGTGGCGGTGCCCGCAAGAACTTCGAGAAGACCCGCCGTAACTTCCTTGCCGATCATTCGGTTGATCGAGCGACGACGCAGGTCGCAATCCAATAGCACGACAGACTGACCAGACATGGCCATTGTACGCGCCAGGCACATCGACGTTGTCGTCTTGCCTTCCCCAGGCAGCGAAGAGGTAACGGCGATAACTTTTACCTCTTCTCCAAGTCGAGAATAGATCAGAGACGCACGCAAATTCCGGAAACCCTCCGAAAACACCGACAAGGGCTTGTCCACGACATAAGCGACGGGCGTCGTCTTCGTCGATTTGTCGAGTGTTGATGCCAAATCACTGACACCTGCCAAGTAAGGTTGCCCCAACAGCGTTTCGACGTCGCGCCCGGTGGTCAGGCCACTATCAAAAGCGCGACGCAGGAAAACCAGCACGGTGGCAAGTCCAGTGGCACACAAGAAGGCAAAAGCGACACCCAAAGGAATATTTGGCGAGCTCGGCCCACCCGGCAGGGTCGCGTTTGACACAATCCGCGCGTCGGTACGATCAATGCCTTGCTGAGCCGAGGTCTGCTTGAAACGATCAAGGTAGGATTGATACAGCGTAGATACGGCGTCGGCATTACGCTGAAGCTCGTTCAGCTTCACCATGGCCTGGTTATTGCCGATCAATTGCCCTCGTGCTTGGCCCACACTCGATTGGAGCGAGGCGGTTCTTTGCCTCTGAATTTGGGCTTGGGCCTCAAGATTGGAGATGATCCGCTTAATTTCTGCGTCAATCTGTTGGTCAATATCCGCCATCTGGCGCTTTGCCTTAACCACGTCAGGGTGCAGTGGTCCGTATCTGGACTGCAGGTCAGCAAGCGATTGGCTGACGGCAGCCCGCTTGGAGCGCAAGTCTCCAACGACGGGCGAATTCAGCGCTTCGCCTACGTCATCACCAGCCGAACCGCTGGCCAATTGACGTTTGGCGACAGCCAGACGCGCGTCGGCCTCGGCCTGATCCACTTTAACCGTGGCAAGTTGCTGATCAAGGGTGGTGATCTGCTGCTGACCTATGGTGTTGTCACCCGTCGCATTGATCAAATTGTTGGCAATTTTGTATTGCTGGAGCGCCGTTTCGGCCGCCTCGACCTGTACCTTCAGTTCTCCAAGGCGCGAATTAAGCCAGTTGTTGGCTTCCTTAGTGGCTTCAAACTTCGCTTCAAGCTGTTGAGACAGATATAGACGCGCCCATTCATTGGCAATGCGCGTCGCCTTCTGTGGCGATTTCGCCGTGTAAGATATATTGATAATCCGCGTTAGCGCTAAGCGACTTACAAACACCCGACTTTTGACGTTATTCACAATCGCTTCGTGAAGCCGCTGCTTGGCGATGGGCGACAAGCCTTCCTGAGAAATCGGCTTGGTCTTGACAAGCCCAAAATACTTGGTGCCCCCAAGATACGGGTTAAACTCAGGATCGAGCTCAAGATGAAGGGAGTCCACCACGCGCTCAGCCAGCGCCGTCGACTGGAGCACCTGAACCTCGGTATCAATCGTCGTCGTATCAGACGGCAATCCAGACAGCACATCCTGCGAAGGCATCGTATTCATGGTTCGCGGGTCGAGCATGACCTGAGAGGTCGCCGTATACTGCGGCGTCTTGGTGGCAATCGGGACCAAGATAAGCGCAAACGTGACTATAAATACGCCAACAAAGAAGCGGGTAAACCGACGTAAGTCGGAAATCAGACTTCTGATGTCGAATGTCGGAAGCACAATTTCAAAAGAGTCGTCGTCAATTCGCTTTGAAATCTGAGTGGGAGTCTTGGTCATATTTGCTTCTTTTGACGCCGATTAACTGAGCGACGGGTAAGGCCTAACACTAGTATTGAAGGACTAAAGATATCCTAAAGAGGTTATCCACATACCCCGGAATACCTGCGCTACCGGTGGAATCATTCTTTGAGTATTGGTATTGGCCTTGGAAACTCACGCGCCGTGACATCATGTACCGGCCGCCGAGCTCAAAGCTGGTCCGACGATCCGTCCGGTCTTCACCCTTATAGTCATCAGAGATCAAGCCGTAGGACGCGTGCAGCAATAAGGGCCTAAGCAATTCATAATCAATACGTAAGTTTGTATTATTTGAAAGAAAGCTGGAAACACCGATATCTGGGGTTTCCTGAACCGAGCTGCGGCTCGAAAGCGTCACCGTCATAAGCTGGGTTGGGAAATACTCCACCTTACCGTTTATGAACGATCCACTTGCCGGCTTAAAAGCGGAATTCTTGTATTTTTGCTCGATATGACCGACCTCCACCTCACCACGCATCAAGCTGGTGATCTCAAAACTGGTGCCGAGGGCCGACGAGTAGCCATGCGAGTTGCGGTTTACGCTACTTGATTGATAATCGCGGTTGTTGCCTGAATAGGTGCCGTAGACGGAAACACTCGGACTGATGGCATAGTCCAACCGCCCGGAAAACCCTGTCGTCGCAAAATCGCGCCCGTCCTGGGACAGGATATTACCATTCGCATCTCTGACGTCGAAGAAGTTCAGCTTCGAATAATTCAGTATACCGGTCATGCGGATGCGATTTTGCTCCCAAACAACGCCAGCGCTCAGGTCGGACGTATCGTATTTGACCGGTTCCGCGGCACTTCGGGGCGAAGACGGATCGTACAAGGCCTCATACCGCTGGCCAAATGACGCATTCGCAAAGATATTGCTACCACGCTGGATGTCGAGCCGGCCGGCGGCCGCAACTGTCCATTGCGTCGTATTTTGATCGGAGTACTTCGAGTAACTCTCGGAGTCGACCGATGCCGTGGCTGAGAGCGCGTGTCGGCTCCAGTTTGATGTCAGCGTGGCCGACGGCATCACACTGATTTGCGTGTCCGACACGGTGTCCGTCGGCCTATAGAGGACGTTGTCGTTCGATGCGACGCCCAGCTCAAGCTTCGGCGCTAACATGAATGCACCAAGACGGAAACCGAGTGGCCGATATTCATCCGGCATACGATCGGCGACGGACACATTGCGGTCGCGGCCGAAATTTGACGTATCTGCGAGCGCGAAGCCTGGGCAGAACAAAATAGCGGGGATGACGGCGGTCAACAATTTCGATTTGGTCATAGGAGCCTCGCGCACCGTTACAGTGCCTGATAAATTTAATGGATCCGCGGATTATGCGGCATGATGTCAGAATACTCTGGTGCAGGAAATCCCGTCGGGTACTATGTCAGCCGTTAAGCCTGGGTTGAATACGCGAGTAAAAAGGACGGCATTCAAACACTAAAAATACCGTTCGGAGATCCGGACAGTATCACCAGGCGCCACCTGTAGAGATGAGGTGAGCGGCACCTGCTGCTCGTGTACCTCATTGGCATGCCGGATATAGACCTTTTTTTGGTTCGCTCTATAGGTAAACCCTTGCGCCAAAGCCACGGCATTCACGACAGTGATGCCATTGCTATAGGGATATTCACCCGGCCGATTAACTTCGCCCAGGATATAAAACGGCCGGAATGACAAAACCTCGATATTGACCTTAGGATCGTTCAAATAGCCCTGCTTGTAGGCGGCGACGATATTGGCCTGGAATTCTGCGGCCGTCAGTCCCGCCGCATGCATATCACCGATCAGCGGCAAGGAGACCTTTCCGTCGCCCGCGATCATGAATTCGCCGCCTAGCTTTTCTTCTCCGAACACCATCATCCGGATTTTGTCACCGGACCCCAAGCGATACTCATACACACCTGTTGCTGTGGCCGGAGCTGGCGCCACCGTCGTGGCGGCAGAAGTAGCCGGTTGTGCATTCTGGGCAAAACTCATTTGCCCCCAAAGCGAGGCCATGAGCAGAGCCAGAAACAAGAAAACTGATTTCTTAGAAATCATCATAGACTCCATAAGCGCATTCCACGCTCTTGTGCGGCGCAACCTATATCAAAAATTGAGTTAAAACAACGCAGCAAAAGACCGTTAGGTTACGTCACCTGAAATATAGTCCGCGTGTTATCTTTAAGTCGCACCGCCGTCAAGACGCTGGTCGCGTAAGCGCCGGTGTCCAAACCTATACGCCATCTGGTGTTTGTTGGCGCCTCTTCAGGCGTATGACCATGAACAACCACATACTTACAAGCCTTATCGACGGCTAGGAAAGGCGATCTGATCCACAAAAAGGTTTCAGCCCCCTGATCCTCCAGAGGCGTGTTGGGCCGGACGCCTGCGTGAACAAACAGATAGTCGTCCGCAATCACCAGCATTTTCATTTGCGCCATCAATTGGCGATGACTCTCCGGCAGGGCCTGAGCAAATTCATCTCGCGTTTCGTTCCAGGCCAGAGGGTCAGATCTGAGATGGGGCAGTGATACGCCGTATGACGCCAAAGTGGCCGCACCACCATGATCAGACCATGAAAGCCCTGCCGAAGGATCGTTTAGGAACTTGAGCAAAGTCTCTTCATGATTGCCCATCAAAAATTCCACGTCACACCATTCTTCGTCCTCTAAGGTCAGAATGCCGTCCAACACCCCTTTCGAATGGGGACCTCTGTCAACATAATCCCCAAGGAATATAATCAAAGGCCGTTCGTGGCTTAAGGCAGCATCCGCTTTAATTTTTTGTAGCATTTTCTCCATGAGGTCCAAGCGACCGTGGATGTCGCCCACCGCATACGTTAAGCGCTTGATCCGCGCCTCCAAAGGCTTTCGCCCCCTCAGTAACGAGCCTAGAAATGACAAATGACTACCAAACGTGTTAATGTTGATGTTTATACTATGCCCATATACATAGCATCTCAAGCGCAAAGGGGTTATTAACGGGATTACAGCTTACACGGCGCAGTAAAAGGGGCGTCGAAACGGCACACGCACTGCCTGACAATCCTGCGGCAGGCAATCGAACGGATCTGCGCCTCTTGGCTCACGGTTGCGAACATGTTACGGGCACGCATGGACTTCGCTCTCGCCAAGATGCGCATGTGCACCACTGTCATGCGCGTAGCCACATTCATTGCCGCCACAGTGTGCGCCGTCGCCTTCTGGCAAGCGGCGCTTCCCCTCTCCGGCCCCATCGTGTTTCCATTCTCGGAGACCTATTATGCCCGCGCAACCGCTTCACCTTCGCCTGCGGATAAAATAATCTGGGCCCAAAAAGCCGTCGACGCGGCACCTAGACGCGCAGAAAATTGGTTACTACTCGCTTACGCTTATCAATCAGTTGATCACACGGTATCGCCCCGCGCCATCGGCGCCCTGCGCCAGTCATATTCCGTTGCTCCCTTCTCTCCAGATGCTCACGATGGGCGCCTGCAGGTCGTGTTCTCCAACTGGGGAGCAATACCCGCCGACATTCGCCGAACGGCCATTCGGGAAGCCAACCTTTACGTGACGCGCGAAGCGGGCCTGACCTTTATGAAAAAGCTCGCCCCCACCTTGCACGACGCCAATGCCAAATTCGCAGCTAATCTGATCGTTCGGGCGCGTGAAAGCCGCAAAGAAGCGGACTGGGCGTTAAACCAAACCAATATAAACAACTAAGTCGCGCAGGCCGCACCACAGCGGTTGGGATGATTACGGCCAATGCAGTCTACCGCCCTTCCGTGTCGCGCAGTGAAACCCAGGTCAACCCCTCCGTTGCAAGCTGCCGAGAAATCCACGTGTAGCCCGTCTGGTTCCATCGCTTGACACTATAGGACAGGTTGTCCAGCACATAGTCGCCATCTGTCGTCGCGACGACAAGGACGGCATGACTTTCGCCGGCGCGCGTTCTGACGATGGCTACTCCCATCGCGGCCGCCGGCATCCCCAGTCGCACAAGTTCTCGGCGCTTCTGCAACGCATAGTCTTCACAGTCGGCGCGATTGCCCTTCGCCAGCCCAGGCGCGTTCCAATAATCATTAACATTGTAGATATCTTGGTCGGTATCGGACACAAGCATCGCATTGACGTCACCATTCACCCGTTGAAGAATTTTCAAGGCGTCTCGGTCTCGTCCAATGGCAATCATGTTGTCGGCTATCTCCAGAGGGCGGCCTGCCCCTTGGTCTGGGGCTCCCGTTTCCGCAAAATCAACTGTTGACGAATTGGTTTGCTGGCTTGCAACGTCGTCGCCACCAGACGGAAAAATCTGCCACGCCCCCGTGGATTCATTTGCCCAAGCGAATGCCTTCAATTCCACCCGCGGCTGCTTTGGCTCTCTCAACTGGACTGTACGGCCCGTCAGCGGCTGAACAGTCTCCCCTGCGTCAACATAGTCGTTGAGCGCGACAAGCGTCACTTGGGGCGATTTGTGAACAAGCCGACGCAACCGAGGCGTATCCGATGTCGCCCGCCTTGTCGACGCTGGGGAAACGTCTTCAGACGCGCCATGAACGGCGACATAGGCCAGTTCAGTCTTCCGTGCCAGCATCGCCTCCGCCTCAACCCGAATAACGGAGGTGTCTTGATCGGCAGCGGCCGCGCAATCCTGCGGAGACCGTTCACACATCTCTAAAAAGCCTGTCGGCGCCAATATGCGGCTACCCAACGGCATCCACTTGTCGCCGCCTCTCGTACCAGTCTGCATGGCTACGCCGGCAGTTGCTGAGTTGACGGCCGGCGCCTTCGCATCCGGCAGCGTTGAGCATGCTACGAGGCCAAGACTTGAAAGCAATATCAAGCCGCCACACTTGATAATAAAATATTTACGCGCCAGCTTCATGAGACACACCTGATCTATGTCCGGATAGTCTCAGAAAGGCGTCAAATTCACACTAATATTTATCATTAATGCTTAGTAATTATACATAGTTAATGCATATATACTAACTTGATGTGATATTTACTGTATTTTAAATCATCATTTATAGTTTACTTATAATAATTACCTTGCCATTAAATCCGTTCATTTAAAAACTTTGCGAAGGTTTACAAAGTCAACTTTAACCATATCTGGTCTTGAATTGGGGAATTCGATAGCTATTGAACGGCCTGCCCGCGCAAAGCCCCCTTGTCTATGCTCAAAAATTAATGTATTGGTAACCTATTGTGCCGAACGACTGCCCGCTGGGCAGATGTACTTGTCGGACACCAAACAATATGCGACGAGCGCGACCGTGCTCCGCTTTAGGGGATGTGGTATGCAAAATTGGGAATTTAGACCAGGTCTGATTGCTCTTGTGATCAGCATATTGCTGGCTGGCCCTGTGGTTGATCCCGGATTCCTCAATCCGCAAAATTTGGCCTTATCTGTGCAGCTTTCCGAAGTTGCCAAGGCCAATGAAGCTTCCGCACGTGGACACCAGGGCGCCGCGCGAGCCGCGATAAAGGCCGGCATTGATGCTGGTGCGGTTGCGGGTATTGAAAATGGTGCGACCCCCGAACAGGTCACCGGCGCTATCGCGGAAGCCACAAATGCGCCAGGCACTTCCCCTGCGGTAAAGAGCGCACTTACTGACGCCCAAAAGGATATTGCGACGCCGCCGGATGAAGCACCGGGTGCAATTTCGACGAACCCGCCGGCCGCACTGACGGTACCTCCCACGATCGCCCCTGGCGTTGGATATCGCGCGAGCTAAACTCTACGCCAGTCAACAAACCTGCCGTTCGGATATCGACCGCGGCGCGACTAAGGCCGGCTGGATCAACACGACTCTCATCAATAGACTCTTCAATTCGTTGACCTAATGCGCGGGTCACCGCAGTTGGCAATCAATTCAAAAGGCGCGCGCGATAATGACGACGAATCCAACATCTTCGACACCCGATTCACCGACGACCAACGCTTCCCCAGTCGAAGCCGCGCCCGCCGCAGCCTTGCCTTCCGACGCGGAACTGAAAAAGAAGCGGTTCAGAAGGACTGTCGGCATTGTGGTTGCGGCGCTCATCATAGCGATTCTGGTGCGCACCCTTCTGATACAACCCTTTACCGTTCCGACGTCGTCCATGGAGCCAAACCTCTATGTCGGCGATTACATGCTCATTTCGAAATCGGATTATGGCTACTCGAAATATTCGCCCCCCATCACTGTCGATGCGATAAAGGGCAGAATATTCGAAAAAGTCGCCACGCGCGGCGATGTCGTTGTGTTTCGCCTTAGCGACCCGAAAAACCTCCACTCCGCCAAGCGAATTGTCGGCATACCTGGTGATACGGTACAGATGCACGCGGGCCGGCTTTATGTAAACGGCTCGGCCGTTGTCCTGAACAATATGCCAACCGCAGGCGCAGACAAGACCGCCCCGCAGCTGACCGTTCAGCAGGAGACGCTGACGAGCGGTCGCTCGTATCTCATTCAAACGGAGTCGGGCCAGGGTCGCGGACACGAGACCCCCGTCTTTACGGTGCCCGCCGGCCATTACTTCGTCATGGGTGACAATCGCGACAATTCACTGGATAGCCGCTTTGCGCCGGACAGCCCCTACGGCCCGGGCATAGGCTTCCTCCCCGCCGAAAATCTGGAAGGGCGAGTGGTCATGGTCCTCATATCATGGAAGCCGGGCTCATCCATTTGGAAGCCCTGGACCTGGTTAAATCTGCGCTGGAACCGTTTTTTCCATTCCGTGCATTAGGTCGTAATCTCATGAACATCCAACTTCGGCGTCTTCGAAGTCCCAGCTTGGCTGGCGCATATATAACGGAATGGTAACTTTGCGGGAATGAACATAGGCCGTACCATGCTGCCTCAAGGTCCATTTTGGCAGGTCGCCCATGCTGATCGATTACCGCCTCGTTTCAGGGTTTGTGCTTTCAGGCCTGCTTTACGCCGGCCTGGCTTGCGCTGCGGTGCCCACTGCGCAGAAGCCTGCCGCACGCGTCTGGTTCGGTGACTTTACCAATACGCTGCAGGACGGACGGATCAGCCATGACAAGACGGCACTTGTCCTGCAGCAGGACGGCGGGAAGCTGACCGGCGGGGTTGGCTCAACGATAGACCGCCTTGCGCCCATCCTGGACGGGACAGTGAATGGCGATGAGATGTCGTTTCGCATAGAGGGCGGCGGTGGCATCATCTTTGTTCTGCACCAGAAGGCGGGGCACATCATCGGCACCGCCAAAAGTAGCCGGGTGAACGCAGTGCTCGACCTGACGCCCGCGCCGGGGCTTACGCCCCACGATCAGCTTGTCGCGGAAATAGCAGCAGCGGATGAGCAGAACTTCGCTGCCTACGATACTTGCGACACCGCTGCCTACACAGCGTCCCTGAGCCCCGAGCTGGAGTTCTACCAGGACAACCAGCCCGTCAAGACCCGCGATGCCGTGCTGATCGCTCTCGGCCAGCGCTGCGCGGAAGGCATCAAATTGCGTCGCGAACTGGACGCGTCGTCACTGATTGTCAACGCGGCCCCTCCAGAAGATGCGATCGAGGCGGGCCTGCACCGCATTTATTCGATACAGCCAGATGGCAGCGAACATCTCGACGCGACGGCGCGCTTCACCATGGTGTGGAGCAAAAAGAGCGGCAACTGGCAGCTGCTACGGGTGATCAGCTACGACCATCGCTGAGCGTGGTCAGTATGATCCGCGCTGGAGGAGGACGGCCGGCAAGGTCATGACCAGGATGTGGAAGTAGGTGACCACACCGGTCTTGCGCACAAACAGGCGATCCATCGCCACACGACGAGAATAGGTTACGTCATTTCTTCCGGCAACCTGCCATAGCCCGGTAATACCCGGCCGTACCGACGCATAGTGACGGATAGACTTGCCGTATTTCTTGACTTCTGCCTGCACGATCGGACGAGGCCCAACCAGGCTCATCTCACCCACCAAAACGTTCCAGATTTGCGGAAACTCATCGATGCTGGTCTTGCGCATAAAACGTCCGAGCTGGGTGATCCGCGGATCGTTCTTAAGCTTGTGATCTCGCTCCCACTCGCAGCGTGCCTCCAGGGACGTTTCCAGAAGTTGCTTCAGTCGGCTATCGGCGTCGACGAGCATACTACGGAATTTGTAGCACTTGAAGGTTTTGCCATTTTCCCCAATCCGGACCTGCCCATAAAATATCGGACCGCCGTCCTGAAATTTCACCAGCAGCCCCGCAAGCACAAGAATCGGCAGGGTGAAAAAGAGGATGCACAGGCTCAGGATAATATCGAGCGCGCGTATGACCAACTTCCCAGCGGTACGCGACGAGGTGCGCGACGGCCCTCTTTCTTTGCGACGACGTTCGTGGACCATCTCAAAAGACGAAGATGGCATGATGACTTTCGATCCCATGGTTCCTGCCTTTATCCAATCCATATTTAAATTCCCGGACCTGTCCGATGCAATACATCTACGTTCCTGACTGATTATTTTGTCAATTATTTTTTTGCAATGCAACAAATATGCCGAACGAGGATCGACATCTGCCTGATGTCTTGTTGTGCAAGAGCCATACCAGTTCACATTTTTTTGACGGCGCCGTTAAAAGTTGCACAAAGTCAGATAGATATAGACCCAAACAGCTTGCGCGGCCACACTTAATATCACGGAGAATTCATAAGTTGCGCCGAAATGCACCTGATCGGGCTCTCAAAAAAGTGCGTGAGAATTGTCACAATTGTCTTTTTAACTTTCTTGCAATGCGCAATTGCACTCGGTCACGAAGCCGTTAACAGCCCGCTCACGCCGCCAATTCGCGGCACGGCCGGCGATTTTCGACGGTCATAGGACTGGCGCGATCGACATCGACCGGGCCTGTGGCAAGACGCCATAGATCTGTCCCCGAAGGCGGTGTGTACCATTTTGAAACGTTTGCCTGCCTTAACGCCGGCGCTACTTTCTCTGATTTGTCGCCAAGGCAAGGTTGCTGCCCAGAATCAAGGCAACGAATGCGGCAATCACCGGTTCCTGCAACCCAAAATCTGTCAATCCATGAAGCAAGACCACCACGTAGGCAAAAAGGACGACCGCCACACGACGCCCCACACTGCCCCGGGTTCGAGCCGCCATAATCATTGGCGCCAATATAGCTATGTTCAGGGACAGCAGGGCAGCAATGCCGACCAATCCCGTTTCTTCGAACCATTGCAAATACACATTGTGGGCTGCGCGAATGATGGACAGGGCGGGATAGTTTGCCTGGTCAATGATCAAATTGTTGACCGTATTAAAGGAGCCAAGCCCTGATCCAAATAAGGGCTGTTCAAGCGCAATCTGCCAATGCGCGTTGAAGATGACAGAGCGCGTGCCGGCATCATCTCCAGATTGCCCCATACGCGCGACAAGTTCGGAAAGGGGATCGTGGAAAATGACCGCAGCAATAATGAGGATACCGGCTCCGGCTGCCACCGCCCATTGTACCTTTGTCTTGCGCCATAACATATAGACCAAGGTCGCAATCGAGGCGATCACCGTGGCCATAACGCCAGCGCGGGACAAGGTCATAACCAGGCCCACCCAAAACAGAATGAGCAGACACAGATAATAGGGCTTTATGCGGTGCAAAACGCTTCGACCCTTTGAAGAGAGGTACCGCGAAACCAAGCGTCCAAGCGCCAGAACACTACAGAAACCTAATAGGGTCGCTGCGCTGTTTGGCGAACTAAAGGCGCCTGCCAGGCGCCCAGAGGCCCCCTCATGGTCACTAGCGAAAGGCCCGATTGAATATATGTCGCCGACGATCGCCACCAAGGCCCAGGTGCCGGCAGCCAGCAGGAAAATGTCACCCAACTTCTTCGCTTCACTGTCTGACGTCGACAGCCGGAAGCCTAAGGCAAATGTGGCAGCCAGCCCTCCCAATTTGATCCACTCAATCCATAGACTGGAAGGGTCCACAGCGATGGACGCCGTTCTTGACGGTGCGAAAAAGACGGTAAGGACCGGGGGGAGAACAACGGCCAGCCCGAGACACATGGCACTCACTAAAACAGGGAGCAACTCTCTACGCAAACCAAGGGGCGGCGTTTCCTTCAGCTTCACGCACCAGGCCAGACAAGACAAAATCGCAAGCACAGCATATAGGGCAAATGCCTGCTGGTTAACATTACCGTAGGGCACCACAAGACCGACGAAGACTGTAAGCGCACATGCCCCTGGTAACGCCCAAGCCTTCAGAAATCGCCCACGCGATAGGTTGGGCGTACGTAACCTCTGCGCCAGGAACCCCGCAGACCAGGCGAAATGCATGATCATCGCTGCTGGGCCAGCAAACCAGGCGCATGCCTTTTTTTGCCGGAAGCCGATATAGGACCCAAAGCCCAGGCAGGCTGTGACCCACAGCAGCATGGGAACACAGGCCAACCAGACGAGCGGCGTCAGGCCGGCAAACAAAACGGCCGGAAGAATACAGACGGGCCCTAATTGTCGCAATTTCAGGGGCAGTTCATGCTTAGCGACGGTTCGCGCCCTGCCACGTCCATAGTTATAGTATTGCTTAAAAAGGCTGATTGGATCCCGACGGGGAAAATAGGTTATGCCGTTATGTCCATCCAACCAGATCTTGCCACCCAGCAGCCTGAGCCGGGTGTCGAATTCGGCGTCTTCATTGTGGCTAAAGGTCTCATCATAGCCGCCAATTTTCTGAAACCACGCCAGGTCGAAAAGGGCGTGATGGCCGTGATCGACAAACAGACTCTTTCCTGCGTGGCGGTGGGCCGAGCCGCCGGTGCCCAGAACCGAATTCTGAGCGGCCGCCACGCCCGTCTGAAAGCAATGCTGGCCTGCGGTGGTCATAGGGACCACAATGGACTGCGCCGATGACCGCGCTACGGCTTCGACAAGGTTTTTCACATAGTGTCGCGGATAACCGGCATGCGCATCGATCCGGACCATAAAGCGGTATTTATCGCCATACACGGCAGCGGCCAGATTGACGGCAGCGCTTTGAAGCCGCATTTCATTGTGTAACAATCTAAGCGAAGGATAGGTCTCCATCATGGATTGGACGATACTTACGGTTGCGTCGTCGCTGCCACCGTCGGCAACCACAACCAGATCGACATAGGCTTTTTCATCCCCACAAAAGCGTTCGATGAGACCGCCGATGTGATCGGCCTCATTCAGGGTCGGTATGACAAGGAGAACCCCCTTACGCGAGGAAGTGATAGGCTTCATGATATCAATTCCTGCACGATCGCGCGCGCATCGGCGTGCGTAAAGGCAAGGTCGGCATAAGGGATACCCATGCTGGCTTGGTGCAATACCCTATAGGCCTCGGGCGTCAGGCTGTCGATAAAGGCGGGCAACTCCGTCGCCGGATCATCAAGCAAGACCCCGGCCTGTCTGGCCCTCAGCCAGGCGCCGGTTTCAACCGCCGCCAGAGCAATCGGAACCGATCCGCAGATGCCACCTTCGTACAACCGGTTGGGAAGCAACCAGCTTGAGTTCAACCCTTCTTCGAAATAGTCGATCGCCCACGTGAAGTGGACCTGATCGTAAAGTTTCGGAAAATCACTGGGCGCATAGGGGCCGGTAAATCTCATATTGGGAATATCCGCAATTCGGGCGGCTATATCTCCAACCTGCCCCAGGTCGGGTTTTCCGGCAATCAACACACCAATCCCCGGCATCCGTCGGGCCAGGTCCATCAATATCTCAAGACTTTTCCCACACCTCAAGACACCGAACCAGCCTATCGTCCAGGGCGGCTGGCCGTTTGATTGCATCGAAACGCGCGGCTCGCCGACCGTTTCCAGACATTTGTTTTCGAGCAGTTGCACCCGTCCTTCATACCGCTGCACGCCGACGAAATAGGCGTCTCTGAATGCTGGAGAGCTAACGACCACGGCACGGGTTTTCTTTAGAAGGAACCTCTCCAAAGCCCGCAGGCTTCTTGAGACCAGCCCCTGCCCCAGCATCTTCCGGTGGATGTCCAGACATTCATAGACCAAAGGGGGTTTGGTGGAAAAAAGCTCACGCACCCAAAACGCGAGTAGCAGCATTTCGAGATTTCGGGCAATGACGACCTCGGCATCTCTCACCTGTGCAAACAGAGCCGTGCGGCTGAGACAAAAGCGCAGCGTCGTAAAAACGCGGCTCAGGAGCTTCGCATTGTAGGTGCGTGCCAGAGGCACAACTTCACAATCCAATGATGCACTCGGCGGCGTTTCGCTCCTGTAAAACCCCACTGCCTTGACCTGAGCGCCCCCCCATTTGAAAATGGTAATCCGACGCAAAACGGCCGCGTCGCTTAGGTCGTGCACAAAATATGCGATCTTCATATAGCTTCAATTCCGGTTGTGATCGCCTGGCTTTTACGAAATGCGCAACAGGTTATCTTGCAGGTCAGCGCCGGCTACCGCCGCGCCAACTCCGCATAGGCCTTAAGATAAATTTCCCCTGCCTTTGGCAAGGATAAGGTGTCTTCAACATACTGACGCGGTTGAAATGTGCCAAGCAAACGCCAGAACGCCTCATAGACAGGCTCGAACTGATCAATCTTGAACCGGCGGCCGCACGCGTCGCTAAAATACGGAACACTCGAGACCTCAGTGTTCTCAAGAAGATAAGGATGAAGGACCGGGTCGATCATCTTGCCCTCATCCCACGCCAGGACTGGAATATTCGCCGAAAGGGCTTCTTGATAGGCCAGCCCTTGGGTTTCATGTTCGCACAGGAAAATCAATGCCTTGGACTTCTTCAACGCCGCCTTGAATTCGGAATGGTGATGGGCACCATAACGCAACACGGTGAAAGAGCGCCCGTCCTGCTTCAAACGTCGCGTAACTCTGTCAAGCACAGCGGGGACTTGTGTGTCTCTGTTCCACCGAATTTTATCATAGATGATAAAGTCGACGGTCTTGGGCTCGTTTGCGTAGTCGGGCCAATCGCCCGCGTCTATGCCGGCAAACCACGTCAGAACCTTGTCGCCACACAAGGGCACATACATGTCGGATATCCAATCCGATGGCTGGATTATCTTCTTGAACCTTGGGTCTTGGATTGTCCGAGCGGCAGCCGGCGGCAACCCGGGATCCCCGGGGCCCAAGATTACAGGATTGGGCAGGTCAACCTTCGAAATAACCGTCGGATATCCCGCAAGTCCAATGGGATAGCTGGGGCGACGACGGGCTGCGGCAAAATCGTTGATACGAATGTCGCAGCCAACAGCCTCCAGGCTTTTTACCAGACCGAGGAAGGCCGTATAAAAGCCGGTCCTCACCTGCTGCCGCATAGCGCTGCGTTTCAGAAACCTGGCAAGACGTAAAGATTGCGATATGAGCTCACCGCCAAAGCCCGGGATAACCTTACGCTCATAGCCATCGTAAAACAGCAGAACCAAAGGCCCCCGCGCGGTCCGCTCTAATCCGTCAGCGATGTCCGCCACGTTGCTGGTCACCTTCATCTCATCTCGTCCCTTCGGCTGCCACACTCGTACTCATCTCGCATCTGCAACACAGGTGTCAACTACAACCGTGCCGCAGGCAAGCCCAGAGGAGTGCGATTCATTTTCGACGCCTTGCGAATTCGACCAAACCCATTAGACGATTTCGGGCGAAAACCAGCATCACAGCACTATAAATCAAAGCACCAGCGCCAATTTCAATGAGCAATTTCCATATCGCATTGAGGTCGCCAGAGATATAGCTCGCCACAACCACCGCAACCACCATCAAGGCAACGCCGATCAAAGGCGCAGCCACGGCTGTAAAGTAGTCTTTTAACTTCACGTCGATAAGTTTAAAGGCAAATACCAGCAATGCGGGAGAAAAAATTATGGATTTGACCAACAAACCGTAACTGAATACCATAATTCCAAATTTAAAACTAAATAGAACGGTTAGCGCAACGGCAACTCTGTCAAATATATTATACCACATCCACCACTTCGCCTTACCATGGCCGCGGATGACGGCAGATTGCAAGGGAAGCAGGCTATCGAATATACCAATAACACAGTATAGCTGAACGATAGTCACGGCAGTTATCCAATGTTGCCCAAACAGCAAGGGAATTAGCTCTTTGGAAACAAGCGCAATGCCTGCGAAAGCGGGAAGAACTATTGCATTGGTGGCAAATGTCAGGTCCAGAAACAGCTTCCTGCCCTTAGCTTGATCGTCTTGCAGGGACGCCATCAACGGGTAGGCGACCGTCCCTATCGGGCCAGGTATCAGATCGGCTATCAGCTTGGTAATACGGGTGGAAAAGCTGACAAGACCAAGGCCCAATGTACCGATAAGGCTTCCAATGAGAATTTGGTCGAGATTCAGCATGGTCAACATGCGGCTCGCGGAGGCGAATACGCCAAAATGGGCCAGTTCCTTTATCTTGGAGCGATCAAAATCGAAGCCGGGCCTCCATTTCACCGACAAAATCGTGCCGGCGAAGGATACAATCGATGAAGCCAGCTGAGACAAGGCGAGCGCCCATATCCCGAAACCCATCAGCAATATGCCTATGCACAGGACAGCGGCAACAACCGACGCTGCTGTGGTCCGAATTGCCATGGCCCGGAACGACATAGTCCGGGACAAAATCGCGCTCGGCACACAATTGCTCAGATCGAAAATCACCTTCAGCCCGACAACGGGAAGAAGAACCGCCAGCTCCTTTTCGTTGAGCAGCATTGAAATGGGCCACGCCGCCCCGACAAGAATGAGGTAAATCAGTATCGCCGATGCAAGGCATAACCAAAACACCGCATCCAGATGCTTCTTGACCAACTCCTTGCGCTGGACAAGCGCATCACCGAAGCCAGCAGGGGCAAAGGCATTGGCAAAGCTGGTGATGCTGTTTGCAAAAGCAATCAGGCCAAACTCGACAGGGTGCAGGTAGCGTGACGAGACCATGAAGACCGCCATGCCGATCATGCCCGGCGCGAAACTATTGATCGAACTCCACACCGCTCCAAACGCGGCCTTACGTCCGTGTCCAGACGTAATTTGCGCGTATTCAGAGTCGACGGCCGGATCTTCCGCAGACGAGGTCGCGTTGAGCTGCGGCAGCCCCGAAGTTGGCAACTCGGTCATCTATTCTCTTCCTGTCCATACTGGACAATTTCTTTACCGCCAAAAAGGCCATTTATTGCGCCAAGATGCAACGAACCTCTCAGCAGATTTTTATTGAAACGTGAGCGAGAGTAGCCATTAAGCACGGCCGCAAATGCGCAAAAAAGCGCCTTTGAAGCGGTGATGCCAAGAATCGCTAGTTTGCGCGGAAGCGATGGTGCAACGGTTTCGACAATCAGGCGGCCATGAGTCTGTCCGGCACGAAATTTCCGCCGTGCGAGCCAGCTAAAGTTGGCGCGGTCCACCGGCACGGGCTCCCTGACAACAGCTGAGGGCGCATAAGTGATTTTACCACCATCCTTGAAAACACCGTAAAAAAAGTGCGTGTCCTCACCGCCACTCTTGCCGCGTCCGAGATCAAAGCGACGCCCGACGATACTCGGAGCAGCAAGGTTCAGCAGAACGTTGCAGGTGTATCCCGTCTGAATGTCCCCTTTCACAAAAACCGGATAGGTCGAATGTGTGTCGCCCGCCCTTATCCAATCCGGCGTCACATCCGGATACACCGCTTCCACAGGCCCGAGTACAACGGCAGACTCCGACGTTCTCGCCTGAGCGATCATCGCGCCAAGCCATCCTGGGCCGACAACTTCATCGTCATCTATAAACAGGCAGTAATCACCTGACGCCTCATCAAGGCACGCGTTGCGCGCAACCGAAATATTATGAGCCGGCGCATGCAGGTAGGTCAGGTTTAGGTTGAGAGCGGCAGCGTGATCGGTAATTGCCGCCTTTGCTATCGGATCCACGTCGTTGTCGGCGACGATAACCCTTACGGTCCACCCGTCTTTGATTTCGAGTGTTGAAAGCGACGTCAGGGTGACGAACACATGTTCACGTCTATAGGTACAGACGCAGATTGATACGTGCACGTCGTCGGTCATTTATTAAGTCTGTTATCCGGGGGACGGAGGAGATGGGAACTGATCTGATATTAGATAATAAAGTCAAAATATAAAGCGAATTTAATGAGTGGATTGTTTTAATTTACGCTGGAAGACATGTGCGACGAGCGAAACCGAAAAAGTACACTTTACGGTGCCAAATCGAAATTTCACGCTTGCATCGGCCAGCTCTTCGTCCATCACACTGACAGCCTCCCATTGTGCGACTGTATGCAACGCACGACATGATAAGCAGGCTTGCCTAAGCCAAAATGGCTATTTTGGCGAGCCCAAAAACCGAATGGCCCGCCCTTTTACTGAAATATCGCATTTGAGGGATAAATATGGATCAAGATTCGGTAAAAGCCACGTCCGTGGCCCTGAAATTGCCACTGACGTCTGTAGCCGTATTTTTAGAGGTATCCGTTATACGTTATAGACACTCCTTGAATTAGAACGTTATACGGAGCAGTTGCAGAGGTAGCTGAAAGCATGCAGAAATACCAGCCATGAATATTGCCGTCATCATAGCCTCATATAATGCTTCAAGCACTATTTTCAGAGCCGTCTCTTCGGCGTTGAATCAGGAAGAGGTTGTTGAGGTCATCGTCGTAGATGACGCTTCCATGGACGACACTGTGACCGTGGCGCGTGCCGCCGACGATCTCTCAGGCAGATTAAAAGTACTTCAACTCGCCGAAAACCGCGGCTGTTCACACGCCCGCAACGTCGCCATAGAGAATAGCTCAGCACCATATATAGCTGTGCTGGATTCGGATGATTTCTTCCTACCCAATCGTTTCAAGGTTTTTGAGAACTTGACCAACTGGGACTTGGTGGCCGACAACATATGTTTCGTTCCCGAGCATGGCTTTGGCGACCGTACCGAACTGAACATCCAGCAATTCGATCCGAGCTTTACCAAAATCAGCCTGGAAGACTTCATCACCTCCAACATCTCGCGAATGTTTCGACCGAAGGCAGAGCTCGGCTTTTTAAAACCTGTCATGCGGCGACAGTTCCTGGATGATCATGCCGTTCGCTATATCGAAGGCGTGAACTTCGGCGAGGATTACGATTTATACAGCCGGTGCCTCGGCCACGGCGCGCGTTTTTACGTCACCAATCAATGCGGCTATGTTGCAATCGAACGAACAAATTCCCTGAGCAGCACGCCCAAAACCCATGCTCATCTCGTTCTGGTTCAAATAGACGATGCACTCATAGAAATGCCGAATCTGCAATCACAAGACATCAAGGCGATTGGCCGGCACAGAGAACATTCTGCCCGAAAGTACCGACTGAGAACCGTTTTAGATATAAAGAAGGGCCGCGGCCTGCGTACTGCACTGAAAAAAATGCTGACAAGTCCGGTACACTTTATCGAGATCAGCACTGACATCTTGATGGATAAGGCCTCCGCAATCTTGCCAAAGCGAAATGGAAGTTCGGACACGCGCCAGCTTCGCTACCTCCTCAACAGCAACAGAAGCGCTCAAACCCAAACTGTCTCTCTCGACGCCCGTTAAAGGCCTTACGGCATGAAAACGGGACAGCGTCTCAGGTCACGTACCTCCCGCGCGCACTCCTAACTTTGCGCGTGAGAACGACGCTCGCCTGCATGTTCGACTGATGGTCGCAATCGATTTACGCGCAAGATTGAACCAGACGAAGTTACGAGTGTCATCAGGCCGAGTTCCGAGCGCGGCAACATCGAAGCCAGTTTTTTTATGAGCGCCCATTATACCTGAAATGGAGATTTTCAGATCGTCCATACCCATTAAAGGGAAGTATAATAGTTAACCTTACATTTTTTGCCAGCGTTAAGCATTGATAGGTATACTTCATTATCCGAAGAAGAGAAAAGATCAGTATGCCAAGCGTCGCAAAATCCGCTGTAAGCTTTGACCACGATGTAGATACCGTAGCTCCGATCGGCGAAACCTCCGCCACGGAGACGTCCCACCTCACAATGGTGAGCGACGGTACCGCCTATATTGGAAATGTGTCTGCCGTGCAAACGATGCAAGAGCAGCTGGTTCAGGAATTTTCCAGCCTGCCAGAGCCCGACGTTGGCCCTAAATACCCCGCAAAACTCGTCCTTGCTGGGGTCGTTGCTGTTTGCGGCGCCTTTTGGTTTATTGTTGCGAAACTCATCTTTTAGGACCGCCGCTCAAAACGGCTGCGCCTAGCATTCAAGCCCGTTTGTCACCCGAAACTCAGCTCGCAGCGGCTGTTATTCAGCCTGGCATGATACTTTTTTCGCGGCGTCTAACAACACACCCTTCAGCTGATCATACTGATAAGCCGGATTGAGCGCTTCACGACGCGCATATTCGACGGCTCGCGCCGAAAGCTGCTCGTAAACCTCTTGATCCTTCCAAATTAAGTTCACGGATCGCACCCAGTCCTCGATCGGCGCGTCTCTTGAGATCACCACGCCACCGGGACCAATTGCCTCGCCAAGTCCACCGCAATCCGACCCGATAACGGGAATGCCGCTGCAATGCGCCTCGGACGCAACCCGTCCCCACGCTTCTTCCCATTGGCTGGGCGCCAACAATATTTTCGTTCGGGCATAAATATCCCGCATGTCATTGGACCGGCGGATCAAGGTTACGTTTGGCAAACCGGCAATATCCCGGTTGATGAGTTCCACGCGCTCATCTGACAAGCTCCAGCTTTCCACAAACATAAACGGAATCTCGGGACACGCTGTGGCAATCGCCAACGCCGCTTCATACCCTTTTTCAATATTGGGATTGATGAAGGTAACCATGTCCTTTGGCCCTTCGGTTGCATACTTTTCTACCTCAATCATCGGCGGAATGACGACGCTTCGAACGCCGGCTATTTTTTGATAAAAGGCGGACGTGAAGTTGGAATTTGCGATAAAAGAGGTGTTCCGCAGGCTGCCTGGATTGCCGCCCAAAAGTTCGTATTCCATGTGCCGAAAGTACAGTACCGTTGGAACGCCCTGCGCTTCCATAGATCGCGCTATGGCTACGCTGCCGTTACCTTGCGCAAGAACAATATCTGGCTGAAAATAGGACACCACATCTTCGGCTGAACCTGCGACATCCCACGAACGCATCGTTAAATGCCCCATACGCCGATCGATGGCAAATTTTCGCCTAAACAGCTTCATTTGCAATTTTGCGCCGAGGCCGAACGCCCCACCGCCGTAAAGTTGACAGGTTAGTGCCGCGTCGTTGCCGTCGGCAATACAGCGCGCAATCAACGCGGCTGTACTATTTTCCATGCCCCCATTCTCTTGGGGTGGATAACCGTTGCCGTTCGCGAAAAGTATTTTCATACCGTCCATTCTCCATCGGCATACCAGTTTGTACAAGCTGTAAAGCACAATCCGGTCGCCGATTGGGTTACGTCGCGCCAACTCTACGGACGCACTACCCTACTTATGGGCGACGTTGACGCCGGTGTCCAGACATGGATTTGCTTCTATCTTCCCGCAACTAATCGTTAACCGCACTTGCGTTTGCGCCTAAATGTCTTCAATACGCATTTCTATATTGCACTGCACGGGGTGCATACGCTTAATAGGCGTATTATGAGCGTACGAGTTTTGGGAAACGGGCCATGCCTTCAATGAAGCCAATAATTTGGAGCAATGCGCCGCTCATTTTGACGTTCTTAGGGCTTACGGCCGTGGCCGGCACGATTGGCTATTTTGCAATTGTAAAAACGGATCCTGCCCAGTCTCAGTTTGAGAGACTGGTTAAACAAAATCTGCCGAACTCGAAGAACGCCATCTTTCAAAACATCGAGGTATTTGTACTCGTTGACGGGTCAAAAGCCATGTGTGCCGAAGTCAAAACGAAAGATGGATCAGGGAAGTATGGCCAATATAGGCGGGTTATCGCAAAGCCAAAAATGGTCATAGCTGAGTTTACGGATACCTACGATACAACCTTCGTACAGGCTTGGACGAATACGTGTATCTATCATTACGCCAATCCAATGACTCCGAGTGCAATGGAAACGGAGTTGAGCGCTGAATAGACCAGGCACCGATGGACACCTTCAAATCCACTGCCGGCATCCGAGTTGGAGCTAGCCGCGTTTGGCGCGTTCGCGTCTCCAATCACCCCTTATACGGCGATGATAAAGGCGAGCGAAAATGAGCGGTAATAGCGCCATAGCTACGCCAAAAGAATCGGCCACCCAGTCGGCAAATTCAGCATCCCGCCCTGTAAGCCCCTGAATAATTTCAATTGCCACGCCAAAAAGCGAACAAAGTCCACCGATATAGAGCTTAGGGACTCTTGGCGCCGCCATAAAAAATAAGAGTGTCAGACAGTAAAAAGCCAGAGCATGGGCTTCTTTATCACTCAGAAAGAAAAAGCGTTCATCGCCTTGAAAGGGTCCAAGGGTTACGACGCAGACGGTGAGCCACAGTAGGACGAAAATTATCCGGAAACATAAAAGTACGAATCGGCTGGCCCTGACGCTTAGCATCACACGCTCCTGACACCAATAAATTCAACGGCGTCAAACATCACGCCCCCCAAGAAAAACGATATCCCTAAACCACTTGTTCCGACGAACGAGCAGTTATTACGCGTATCGCCCACACGACGGATAGCAAAGCCCTTATATTTCAGAACAGCTTCAAACGCATGACGCTGTCGGAACATATCTAGTAACTGCCCTTTGAGGTCAGCCATTGAAGGTTCTGGCGACCCGCCCGAGAGCAACACTATATTTTGCAACTCTTTTTTCTAAAACATTCTTTCAGAACGCGTATTTCAAAATTCCCACCTGTCCAAACTGGATGGTAGGTCTCGCAGAATGACGGACAGGTCATATTGACAACCGTCTGGTCCCTGGCGTCTAAGAATTTATGCTGCATATGCTGAAACAAGAAAAGAATCTGCTGATTGGCGTGCTCACAGCGCTAATCGCCTTCACCTTTGAACACACTATCCTAGAAATGGGACAGGCGGCCTCTTTGATCGCCGCCTCTGTCTTGGTTGTCGCGATCATTATGGTATCGCTGCGCGTCGCCCATCATGCCGAGGTGCTGGCCGAAAAATTCGGCGAACCCTACGGCACCATGATCCTGACCCTCTCTGCCGTCTTGGTCGAAGTCATTATTCTGGTGATGATGCTCAGCCACACATCGTCTCCAACTTTGGCGCGCGACACCATCTATTCGGCAGTCATGCTCGACATGAATGGTATATTGGGCCTAGCCGCCATTCTGGGCGGCCTGCGCTACGGCGAACAGCCGTACAATGTCGATTCCGGCAACACCTACATCGTCATGATACTGACGGGGATGGGCGTCTCCATGATTGTCCCGGAATTCATACCGAACGCGCACTGGCAGGCCTATTCCGTCTTCACGATCTTTATCATGCTGATCCTATACGGCGGCTTTCTGCGCCTACAGACAACAAAGCACAGTTACTTTTTCAGCTATACCTATGCTGAAACCGGCGAAACAGACCACCATCGCGCGGGAAGCGCGCGCATCTCAGGGACATTACTGGTCGTAGGTGTGGTGCTGATCGGCGCACTTGCCGAAGTCATGGCCAAGACCATGGACCACGGCCTTACCGGCACCGGAGTGCCACCCGTTGTCGCCGCCATCCTGGTGGCGGCCATCTCAGCCAGTCCGGAAATCCTGACGGCCCTGCGCGCGGCTCTGGCCAACCGCATGCAGCCGGTTGTCAATATTGCGCTGGGCGCCTCGCTGTCTACGGTCATCCTGACCGTACCCGCAATTGAGATCATGGCTCTGATCAATAATCATCCCGTCACCATGGCGCTAACCCCAGTCCAAACCGTCATGACATTCCTCACCCTGATCGTCGCCGCCATCAATCTGCACGACGGAGAGACCAACGCCATTGAAGGCGCCACCCATTTCGTTCTCTTCGCCACCTTTCTTATGTTGTCTCTGATGGGATTGTAATCGATTTGCGGCAATACGGTTTTTTGAGCGGTACCCGATCATCAGTCCGCGCCGGAAGGAGATTGACACAGCCTCGACCGAAAACCAGAAGGATGGGCCAAATGGGTGTTGGCCGGCATTAAGACATATTAACATCCACTCGCTATTTTCTGTTCGCAATTGCGACATATTCCCGATAGATATATCCCACTGACGGGTGGGGGACGCTCTACGTACTTAATTCAGGGTTCCCATGACTGAGGCTGTTTTGGTTGCTGGCGGCGCCGGCTTTATTGGCGCGCAGACTTGCAAAGCGCTGCATCAGGCGGGATACCTTCCTGTAACGCTTGACAGTCTGGTTACCGGCTACAGACCCGCCGTGAAGTGGGGGCCGCTCATCCACGCGGATCTGCGTGACAGGGCTGCCATTCTCAGCGCTATCAAAACCTATGATATCAAAAGCGCCATTCATTTTGCCGCATTCAGCCTGGTCGGCGAAAGCACGCGCGAACCGGCCAAATATTATGACAACAATGTTGGCGCTGCCCTGGCGTTCACCGAAGCCCTCATCGAAGGCGACGTTGACGCGCTGGTCTTTTCTTCCACGGCAGCGGCTTACGGTACGCCTCAAACCTCACCGATCCCGGAAACGCACCCGCTTCTGCCCATAAATCCGTATGGCGCAAGCAAGGTGGCGTTTGAACAGGCCCTGCACTGGATGAGCGGCGCGCACCCCCTGCGATACACCATCTTGCGCTATTTCAACGCCGCCGGCGCAGATCCCGATGGTGAGATCGGCGAGAGCCATGTGCCGGAAACCCACCTCATTCCACTGATTTGCCAAGCCGCGTTAGGCAACGGTAAGCCGTTGACCATCTTTGGCTCGGATTATGACACGAAGGATGGCACCGCGATCCGCGACTATATACACGTCGTCGACCTGGCAAATGCGCATGTCGCAGCAATAAAGCGGCTGCGTACCGGAGGCGACAGCCAGGTCTTCAATGTCGGCACCGGCGAAGGGGTGACTGTCCTCGAAACGCTGCAAACCGCCGAACAAGTCATGCAACGACCGGTGCCGCACAGCTTTGGTGCCCGTCGAGCCGGTGATCCCGTCGCCTTAGTCGCCGATGTTAGTAAAATCCGCGGAATGTTGGATTGGACACCGGAATACAGCGACTTGCCGAACCTGATCCGGACGGCAATGCGCTGGCAGCGAGAAAAGTTGTATTAGGGTGTGTGTCGAAACGTGTCGTGAAGCCCTGGGAAAAACGCACGTAACGAACGTTCAGATGGCAAGACACTCGAGATGGCAGGCGTTAAGCGACCGATGCACAATCGCATCGCTTGCCACTATTGCTGATAATAATGACGGCGTACTTTTTTAATACGATATAAGGGCTTTGGCGCAGGCAACCCCATACGGCTTGCCAAAAAACCGGCAATTTTCCAAATAATTAGCTTAAGACGCCATACCACAAACGGCGTTCCATGCCTAATATATGCCATAAGGTGCGCTCCGTTCTCAACACTATAACGTCATATTGTTGCGCCGCAACATGGCAATAGTGGGGCTTAGATATAAGGATTTTATAAACTCAACTCCTCCCCTTCCCTTGAGGCAGTGAGAAGACATACTCGGCACCGGATAAGCTAAACGCCGCGGCGAATAGGTCCGGCGCGGGTTTCGGGCGGACCAGGAATACAGGTGGCATAGTCAACGCCGAAAATTTGAAACCGGCCAGCCTAAGGATGAGGGTAAAATCAATCGCTTAGAAGGGTGAAGATATTTTCCATTTATGCCGGGGAATGCTACCCTACCGCATTCAACGCATGCTGTAATTTGACATAATGCGATAGAATGCTGTTTTGCGACATTTTATGTAAATATGCGCCGCATTTTCGAAAGTCCTTCGTCACTATGAAAGCCGTTACTGAGCCGCAGCGCCGTCCGCGGGGTCGTCCCCGTGAGGACCCGTCAGACACCAAGACAAACCAGTCGCTGGAGAAGGCGCTTGGCATACTTAAATCTCTGTCCGACCATGACGGCCTGACTCTGACAGAGCTTTCGGAGACAGCCGGGCTGCCGCCCTCAACCGCACATCGTCTGCTTGGCACCCTGGCCGCTCATGACCTGGTAGCCCAGGATGAGGCGACACAAAAATGGTCGATCGGCATTGAGGCCCTTCGTATCGGCATGGCCTTTCAACGCCGGAACCAAATTTTGATCGCGGGACGCCCCGCGATGACCGAGCTGATGGAAGGGACGGGTGAAACGGTCAATCTGGCCTTGCTCGACGACTTTCAGGTCGTTTTCGTATCGCAGGTTGAATGTCACGAGCCCATTCGCGCCTGTTTCCGCATCGGGGAACGGCGCGCCCTTCACGCCTCCGGCATCGGCAAAGCCTTGCTGGCCGAAATGCCTGACGCGCGCCTCAAACAGTTTCTGCAACGTCCACTGCCGCGCCTGACGGATAAAACCATAACCGACCCCGACCGGCTGACCGAGGAGTTGGAGCATATTCGTCGGCAAGGTTGGTCTGTCGATGACGAGGAAGCCAACCCTGGCATGCGGTGCGTGGCCGCGACCATCTATAACGCATTTGGCGAGGCGCACGCCGGCATCTCCGTGTCGGGCCCATCAAGCCGCATCACGCCCGAACGTTTGAGCGATCTTGGCCAGAAGGTGCGCGACACCGCAGTTCGAATTTCAACCCTGATCGGCGGTCACTTGCTGGCCTGATTTGGCTTTCGCCCGGTAGGCATGCAAAATCGCCTCGGTATAGCCGTTGGGTTGGTCGCATCCCTTAAGCACAAGGTCGCAGGCCGCCTGAAAAGCCAGACCGTCGAAGTCTGGCGCCATTGGCTGATACAACGAGTCATCGGCATTTTGGCTGTCAACCACACCCGCCATGTGACGCATCCGCTCCCGCACCAGAGCTTCGGTTACCAAGCCGTGACGCAGCCAGTTGGCGACATGCTGACTGGAAATCCGTAAGGTGGCGCGATCCTCCATTAGGCCCACGTCGTGGATATCGGGCACCTTCGAGCACCCTACTCCCTGGTCGATCCAACGCACAACATAGCCCAATATACTCTGGAGATTATTGTCCAGTTCTTCTGCGATCTCCGCCGCGGAAAGGACGCGATCGAGCAAGGGCGGCGTCAGGATATCGTCCAATGATGCGGATGTTCGTCCAGCGATTTCGGTCTGACGCGCCCGCACATCGACCAGATGATAGTGCATGGCGTGCAAGGTTGCCGCGGTCGGTGACGGCACCCAGGCCGTTGAGGCGCCGGCTTGTGGATGGCCGATTTTCTGCGCCAGCATATCGTGCATACGATCAGGGGCTGCCCACATGCCCTTGCCAATCTGGGCATGACCGGGCAGACCGCACGCCAGCCCGACATCGACATTTGCGTCTTCATACGCCCTGATCCACGGCGCGCCCTTTATATCGCCCTTCCGCATCACCGGTCCCGCCGCCATTGAGGTATGAATTTCATCACCCGTACGGTCGAGGAAGCCGGTATTGATAAAAAAGACACGGTCCTTGGCCGCCGCAATACACGCCGCCAGATTGACTGTCGTACGGCGCTCCTCATCCATGATCCCGATTTTAAGCGTTTGGGGCGGCAAGTTCAGGGCCTGTTCGGCAAAGGCGAAGGTATCGATCACAAACGCCACCTCATCCGAACCATGCATCTTGGGTTTGACAATATAGGCAGATCCCGTGCGGCTGTTCGTTCCCGCATCGTGACGGGCGATCAGGGCTGTTACCATCAAGTCGATCAGGCCTTCCGGAACTGGCTTGCCCTCTGCATCGCGGACCATGTCACTATACATATGCAGGCCGACATTTCGGCTCAGCATCAGACTGCGGCCAGGCAGGATGAGTTGCCCGCCACCCGGCGCGCTATAAACACGATCCGCATTCAGACGACGCGTGACTGGGCGGCCCGCCTTGGAGAAGACGTCCGTCAACCTGCCGGTTGTGAGGCCCAGCCAGTTCCGGTAGCCAACAACCTTGTCTTCGGCATCGACCGCGGCGACGCTATCCTCCATATCCATAATCGCGGATAAGGCGGCCTCGACGATGAGGTCGGCCACGCCCGCTGGATCGTTGCGACCTATCATGTGGTTGCGATCGATGACGATGTCGATATGCAAACCGTTGTGACACAAGAGAATTGAGCTAGGCTGGTCGGCGCTTCCGTTAAAGCCGACAAACTGAGCAGGGGTTTGCAACGGCATGCCGTCCGCTGTTAGTTGACCGCCGTGGCACCGGTAGGCTTTGACATCGACATGACTGAGACCATGCAACGGCACAAACCTATCCAGCCATAATTTGGCCTGGTGTGTCACGGCTGCGCCCCGGCCTGGGTCGTAGTTACCCGCGACCACAGGGGCCAATGCATCGGTGCCGTACAAGGCGTCATATAAGCTGCCCCAGCGGGCATTGGCGGCGTTCAGGGCATACCGAGCGTTCGAGACCGGAACGACCAGTTGCGGCCCGGCCAAGTCGGTGATTTCGATATCAACCGCTTGGGTGGCTACCGAAAAGGGCGCTGGAGCGGGACGCAGATAGTCGATGTCCGCAAGAAAGCGTTTGTATGCCGCTGGCTCGAATGGATTCGCCCCATGCCAGGCGTCGATCTGATCCTGCAGATGATCGCGATGTTGCAAAAGCCTGGCGTTAGGTTCGCTAAACCTGTCGAGCAAATCCGCCAGTCCCGCCCAGAACACGTCGGCCGACACACCTGCACCCGGCAGCGCTTCGTCCATAATGAAACGATGGAATATATCGGCGGCGGTATAACGTCCGAAAGCGACCTGAGGCATGACACGTCCGTATCTGAAGGAAGAGCCCCAGATTAAGACTGCATGCGCGCATCGTCAATTTTTCTGAAAATTATTTCCAATTTCAAAAATAAAATCTAAACTCTTGAAAAGAATAACGAATTTATTTTCCGAAATTAAATAGCGGGATCAGCGTTACCGTCGTAGTGAATCCGTAGCCCGGCCTCACGTGCCGATTGCAGGCTATGAATAGCCGTTATACGCGGCACAAGGTCCAGGTTTTTAATCGGACGTCCGTCGATATCGTACTGATGATCTCCGACAGTGAAGGCGGCCGGGTTACGTGGGTCCTTGCGAACCTGCAGCGGTTGCTCCAGGCCCTCTACGACGACCCATGCGCTGTCATATAAGCGAATTCCCATGCGAACCTGTCTAACCCTCATTTATTAAGAATGTTTTTAGAGTCTTAAGGCTGCCACTGCAATAAAAAAGCCCTGAACTTGGAAAGGATAGGTTGACAGCACAAGCCGCTCTCTTGTCGGACGATACCGTGCGATCGTCTCGGCGCCCCCCAAAGTGCGCCAAGACGACACCTTCACAGTCCACTTCGCCCCCCAGCGACTTAAACTGCGCAGTTACACGGAAGCCATCGACGACGAGGCTTTCCCCGAAAGTTAGCATAGCAATAAGGTCGACACAATTCGGCCCCTTTTTGCAGTCTCTACCTGCGGATGTGCGAAACAATATAGCAATATAATGGACTTAGCAACGCGCCCACAGGGCCATTTGTGTCTTTTTTCTGGCGACACAATCGTAAGCCTCACGACCATCGCGTCAAAGCGTACGGCGAAAATAGTCAACCGTCCGCCTTAATCCCTCGTCAAGCGAAACGGTTGGCTGCCAGTCAAGCTTGGTCTTCGCAAGGGTAATATCAGGCTGTCTTTGACGGGGATCATCAGCCGGCAGCGGCATATGAACGAGGTCAACCTGCGCGCCCGTGTGTTCAATGACTTTTTCCGCCAGCGCCCGCATTGTAAATTCAGACGGGTTTCCGATATTGATGGGGCCGGTTACGTCGTCCGGACTATTCATCAGGCGAATCATGCCCTCAATCAGGTCGTCGACATAACAGAAGCTGCGGGTCTGGATGCCTTCACCATATAACGTAATCGGCTCCCCGCGCAGGGCCTGAACAATGAAATTGGATACAACGCGCCCATCGTCCGGATTCATGCGCGGTCCGTAGGTGTTGAAAATCCGCATGATCTTGATCTTGACGCCATGCTGACGATGATAGTCCGAAAAGAGGGTCTCCGCGCACCGCTTCCCCTCATCATAGCATGCCCGCGGCCCAAGCACATTGACACGCCCCCAATAGCTTTCCGTCTGCGGATGCACTTCGGGGTCGCCATAGATTTCACTGGTGGAGGCCTGAAGGATTTTCGCCTTTGTGCGCTTGGCGAGCCCCAGCATGTTGATGGCGCCGAGCACACTCGTCTTCGTGGTCTGAACCGGGTCAAATTGATAATGGACCGGAGACGCCGGGCAAGCCAGGTTGTAAATCTCATCGACTTCGACATAGAGTGGGAAGGTGATGTCGTGCCGCAACAGCTCAAAATTCGGGCTTGCGATCAGGTGCGCGACGTTCTGCCGTCGCCCGGTAAAAAAGTTGTCGACACACAGAACCTCATGTCCTTCGCCGAGCAGGCGCTCGCATAGATGAGACCCCAGGAAGCCAGCTCCGCCGGTTACCAATATCTTTTTCACTAAATCCCCACTTCTACCGTTTGCGTGGGGCACCGCCTCTTGATTCCCTACGAATGGCAATACCCGAATCAAGTGGGTATTGTGACCGCCAACTGTCACCGCCCTTTGCGCTGCTTGGCGGCTTCCGCGGCCAGCTTGACATCTTGCGCACGCGCAATTGGCGCCACCAATATGCCCGACGGCGTGGAAATGACCATGATATCGGACAGACCGATGATCGAAACCACAGGTCCAGAATTATGCACTAGGCAATTTTCCGCATCGATCAAAATGGCTTCGCCGGTAACGTGATTCGCGTGCGCATCCTTTTCCCCCAACCGCCACAATTCGGCGAAGCCGCCAACATCCGCCCAGCCGATATCGCACGGAACGACCGCCGAGCGGGAGGTGTTTTCCATGACCGCATAGTCGATGCTGATGGACGGGACTTGGCCGAACGCCTCTTCATCGAGATGAATAATAGCGCCATCGCGTCCGGCCTTGTCGTACGCATCCTTGCAGGCGGCCAAAACCTCAGGCGCGTAGAGGCTCAATTCTTCCAGCATAACCTGGGGCGAAAACAGGAAGATACCGGCGTTCCAGTCGTGCTGCCCCCCTTGGACATAGCGCTGCGCCGTTTCGAGATTGGGTTTTTCCCAGAATTTTTTGATGGCGAAAATACCATCTGACAAAGGCTCGCCACGTTCGATATAGCCAAAGCCAGTCTCAGGATGCGCTGCTTTGATGCCGAAGGTGACAATGCGCGTTCGGGCCGTTTCGCTGGCCGTGACCACGGCTGCATGGAAGGCGTCGGGCTTGGTAATGACATGATCAGCTGGCACCAGCAGGACCAGAGCCTCAGGATCGATTTCGCGCCCACTCAAGGCAGCCATAGCGGCGACGGCTGCGGTGTTACGACCGAACGGTTCGAGAATAACAAGTCTAGGCGTCTTGTTGATAGCCGCCAGCTGTTCATTGACAAGATTGCAGTGGCCCGTCCCGCAAATCGCAACAGGCGCCAGATAGTCGTTACCAACGAGACGCAATGCCGTCTCTTGTATCATGGTGTTCGGCGTGGCCAGAGCGTGGAACTGCTTAGGCGCGGTCGGGATGGATAGCGGCCACAACCGTGTACCGGAACCGCCTGACATGATAACCGGAATGATCTTATTAGCCATGAACGCTTCAGCCCCTTAAATGAATACTTGCGATAGAACATTTCCATGGCCTGCCGCCAGATTTTTTTTCGATGCGGTGGCGATAATCAGCTTGTAAAGAGCGCGTAGGCACGTGCTAGTTCCATAACCGAACTGCATTTTTACGAATTCCGACCTAAGCCGACACTTCCCCGCATTATTCGAGACATGCCTATGACCGACATCGCCCAAAGCCTCCACACCAAGCAGCACGACCTGCGCCAATGGCTGTTCAATCACGCCTTGCCGATCTGGTGGGAAAAGGGGGGAGATCGCGAAAAAGGCGGCTTTTTTGAAAAACTCAATCTCGATACAACGCCCGACGATATCGACCGGCGCACACGCGTGGCGGCGCGTCAGGTCTTCTCCTACGCTCTAGCTCAGCGCATGGGATATGCAGGCGAGACTAATGCGGCCATAGATCAGGGCCTGGCCTGGTTGAATGGACCTGCGCGTAACACGCATACGGGTATGCTGTATGCCGTTCTAAAGCCAGACGGCACAGTCGTGCGAGGCGAATTCGATTTCTATGATCACGCTTTCGCCATGCTTGCCTATGCCTCAGCCTTTCGCGTGCGGCCGCAGGACCGCGCACTCGAATACGCCGCCGTGGCGATTCGCGACACGATTGTCGCCACCTATTCCCACCCGGTCCGCGGCTTCGAGGAATCAAACCCCCGTACCCTGCCATTAAAGACCAATCCACACATGCACATGTTCGAAGCGTGCATCGCCTGGATCGAGGCCGGTGGCGACAAGACATGGCACGACATTGCCCAGATGATCGCCGACCTATGCGTCGAAAAGTTCATTCATCCGGAAAACGGCTCCCTGCGGGAGTTCTTCGACGGCGACTGGAACCCGATGATGGGTGAAATGGGCCGCATCATCGAACCAGGCCATCAGTTTGAATGGGCATGGCTCTTCATTCGCTGGTCGCGCATATCCGGTAACGCCAAATATATGAAAACCGCCATTCGCCTGATTGAAATCGCCGAAGATGCCGGTACCGATCCGGAGCGGAACGTAACTATCTTCGAATTGTGGGATGACTTCTCGGTCAAGGACGCCAAGGCGCGCCTATGGTCGCAGACGGAACGCATGAAGGCCTATACTGCACTGGCGCAATTAGCTGACAGCGATGAGGCACGCCGTGCGGCTGTGATCAAGGCGGTGGAAGCCAGCTCAGGGTTACAACTCTACTTCAATACCGAAGTCGTGGGCCTCTATCGCGATCGCATGAAGCCGGATGGCACTTTCGAAATAGAGCCCGCACCCGCCAGCTCCCTATACCATATCATCTGCGCCATAGACGAAGTCAGTCAGTTGACCGCCTGATTGAAAAAGCGGCTTCCCTTGAAAGCGCTTCGAATGTAGCGTGCCGTCAACGACATCCCGAGGAAACGCCATGAGACATTCGATCCGTAGCGGCCTGTTGGCCACGGCCTTGCTTGCCTTCGCTTCAAGCGCGGCATTGGCGCAGGTGCAGCCTTGGATGGACACGTCCAAATCACCCGAGGTACGGGCGGCCGCGGCCGTTTCGGCCATGACGCTCGATGAAAAATTGGGGTTGGTCATGGGCTATACGGATCCAGACCAACTCGTCAAAGAGCCGGATGAGATTGTTTCGACGCAGATAAAAGCCGACGTCGCCGCCCACCATATCAAGGGGTCGGCGGGCTATATTGCCGATGTTCCCCGCCTCGGCATCCCGGCCCAGTGGCAGACGGACGCGTCGATTGGCGTGCGTGTTGCCGGCATGGAACGCACCGCCCTGCCCTCGTCGCTCGCAACGGCGGCCTCCTTCGATCCGAAGGTCACCGAAATGGGCGGCATCATGATTGCCAATGAAGCCAGGGCGTCGGGCTTCAACGTGTTTCTGGCCGGTGGCGGCAATCTGGCCCGTGAACCGCGCAACGGCCGAAATTTCGAATACACTGGTGAAGACCCGGTCCTGACTGGCGAAATGACCGGCGGCCTCATTCGCGGCATCCAGTCGCGCCATATGGTCTCGACCATGAAACATTGGGCTGTGAATGACCAGGAGAGCCAGCGGACAACCGTGGACGCCCGTATCAGCAAGCCGGCCATGCGTCAGTCGGACCTCTTAGCCTTCGAACTGATCTATGACCTGTCCAGTCCGGGGTCCGCCATGTGCGCCTATAATCTCGTCAACGGTGATTGGGCGTGTGAAAACGACTATCTGAACAATCAGGTGCTGAAGCAGGACTGGGGCTTCAAAGGCTATGTGATGTCCGACTGGGGCGCTGTCCATTCATCCGCCAAGGCAGCCAACAATGGCCTCGATCAATTTACGGGCTATCCTTGCTGCGGCCACCATGGCGCCTTCTTCTCCGCCAAAACCTTGAAAGCCGATATCGCCTCCGGCGCCATTGCCATGTCGCGCATCGACGATATGGCGCAACGCATTTTGTGGCCACTGTTCGCCAAGGGTGTGGTGGATGATCCGGCCAAGGTTGGTCCTATCGATTTCAACGCCAGTGCGGCGGTTGCCCAGACAGCCGCCGAGCAATCCTTGGTACTTTTGAAAAACGAAAATGACCTGCTGCCCCTCGCTGCTTCGGCAAAAACGATCGCCATGATCGGGGGCAACGCCGACAAGGGGGTCATTCAAGGCGGTGGTTCGTCGGGTGTCACACCGATCGGCGGCAATGCCGTTGCGGGCCTAGAGCCAAAAACCTGGCCGGGGCCGGTTGTCTATATCCCTTCGTCGCCGGTCGCGGCTATGAAGGCCGTTAAACCGGATGCCACTGTCACATATATCAGCGGCGACAATATCAAACAGGCCGCAGCGCTTGCCAAAAAGAGCGATGTCGCCATCGTCTTTGTCACCCAGTGGATGGGTGAAGGCATAGACAATCCGCTCGAACTGCCAGGCAATCAAGACGCGCTTGTCGCCGCCGTGGTGAAGGCGAACCCAAAGACTATCGTCGTCGTCGAATCCGGCGGCGCCGTTCTAATGCCGTGGGCCAACCAGGTGCCGGCCATTTTGGAAGCCTTTTACCCGGGCAGCCGCGGTGGCGTGGCCATTGCCAACATTTTGACCGGAAAGGTCAATCCGTCCGGTCACTTGCCGATCAGCTTTCCGGCATCGAACGCTCAGCTGGCCCACGACGAGATACCTGGTTTTCATAAACCTGACGGCATCAAGGTATCGATCACCTATGACGAAGGCGCGGCCATCGGCTACAAATGGTACGACATCAAGGGCTTTAAGCCCTTGTTCGCCTTTGGCCACGGCCTCAGCTATACGCAGTTCAACCTGACAAACCTGAAGGCCGAGTTAGCTGGCTCGGACGTAAAGGTTCACTTCTCGGTGAAAAATACCGGTAAGGTCTCTGGCGCCACGGCCGCCCAGGTCTATGTGTCGGCCGAGCCTGCAGCCGGCTGGGAAGCACCGAAACGGCTGGGTGGGTTTGCCAAGGTCAAGCTGGAACCGGGCGCCTCCCAGACCGTTGAGGTCAAGATCGATCCACGCCTGCTGGCGACCTATGACGAAGCCACTAATAGCTGGGTCATAAAGGCCGGTACCTATCATCTTAGCCTGGGCGAAGCCTCAGACCACCTGTCAACCGCCACCGACATACAATTGCCCGAGACGAGATTCAGCGCCGTACACGCGCGCTGAAGCGTCATTTCTTAGCCGTTCGCGCTCGCTCATAGGCATATCCTACCTGCAGAAGGCGTGCCTCGCTCCACTTCGGGCCGATAAAAGACAGCCCAACCGGCAAGCCCTGAACAGTGCCCATCGGCACTGTCAGGTGCGGATAACCGGAAACCGCCGGAAGCTGCGTGGCCGATGGGCCGCTATACTGATCGCCGTTGACCGTGTCCGACATCCAGGCGGGACCATAGGTCGGCGCGACCAGGACCGCGATAGAATTCGCGTTCAAAAGATCATCCAGCCAGGCCGCCGCCCTGGCCTTGGCGCTGGTGGCCTTGATATAGATTGGGTCATTCAATCCCGTCGTGGATTGCGCGCGTTCAAATAGTTCCTGACCAAAATAAGGCATTTCCTGCGCCGCGTTTGCTGTGTTGAAGGCGATGATATCAGCCAGGGTTCGGGGCTTGACTGTCGCCGGTGTCGAGGCGAGATAGCTGTTCAGATCAGCCTTCAGCTCGTACATCATGATGTTCATTTCATCGTCACCGATGTCTGGAACGGAGCTATCCTTGATGTCGACCAACACCGCGCCGGCGTCGGCCAACGCTTTAAGCGCCGCCTCGAAGACGATGGTTGTCTTGACGTCCTTGCCGACCTGGTCGCGCAGAACGCCGATGCGAACGCCTTTCAGGCTTAAACCCGCCAGATTGGCTGTGTAATCCACCCTATGAGCATTGGCTTCGCCTGTGGCGGGATCCGCCGCGTCGCGCCCGGCCATGACACTCAGCATGACTGCCACGTCGGCAACCGAGTGTCCCATAGGCCCGGGCGTATCCTGGCTATGGGAAATCGGCACGACATAGGTCCGTGACACCAGCCCAACGGTTGGTTTCAACCCGACCAGGCCATTCATCGACGATGGGCAGGTGACGCTGCCATCGGTCTCCGTTCCCACCGCCAGAGGCGCCAGGCCGGCCGCGACGGCAGTGCCCGAACCGGAAGACGAACCACAAGCCGTACGGGCGTGATCATATGCATTCGCCGTCAGCCCGCCCGTGGCGCTCCAACCGCTGACCGAACGCGTGGAGCGAATATTGGCCCATTCGGACAGGTTGGTTTTGGCAAGAATGATTGCGCCCCCATTGCGGAGGTTGGCGACCACCGGTGCATCGCGATGGGTGATATTATCCTTCAAGGCAAGCGACCCGGCCGTCGTGGCGATAGGATCGGCCGTCTCTATATTATCCTTTATAAGGACCGGAATCCCCATCAACGGCCCCAGGGCTTTGCCCCCTTTACGCGCCGCATCCGACGCCCTCGCCTGTGCCAACGCATTCGGGTTGATCGAGATGATCGAATGGAGGTCACCGTCCTTGGCTTTGATCTGGTCAAGCGCCGCCTGGGTCAGATCTGCCGATGTATACTTGCCCCCAGCCATATGTGCCTGCATGTCGCTCACAGACACCCCACCTGTCAGGTCGGCCATCGCTACGCCATACCCGTCAGATGAAACGACCGATTTCTGACAGGCGCTGAGCAGCATCACGGCGGTGAAGGCAACAGCGAGCGTTCGAACGCGCATAATAAATGTCCCCAATTTTTTGTAACTTCACTACAGTTTTACGAAAGTGACAAGTGAAACAGTTGCGCTCGCGCGCCAGCGCGCTATGAAGACCGCCACAACAGGAGGCTCCTTTGGACCTGAACCCCATCATGCTGGCCGCCGGCGCAGAGATTATGCGCATCTACGCCACCGAGTTTACAGTTATCACCAAAGGCGATGCCTCCCCGGTCACAGAAGCCGACCAAAAAGCCGAAGCCATCATCCTTGAGGGTTTGAAGCATCTGGCGCCCGGTATTCCCATCATTGCCGAAGAGGAAGCCGCCGCCGGTCGCTTTCCGACTACGGCCGGACGGTTTTTCCTGGTCGATCCTCTGGATGGTACCAAGGAGTTCATATCGAAGAACGGCGAGTTCACCGTCAATATTGCCCTGATCGAAGACGGCAAACCCGTTTTGGGTGCCGTTTATGCCCCCGCACTCGGGAAAATCTACTGGGGCAGTGTGGGTACGGGCGCATTCATGGCGGAGGTCATCGATGGCGTTTTGAGGGGAGCGCGCTCCATTCGGGTTCGCGCGCCCGAAGGCAGCCTGATCGCGGTTGGCTCCCGTTCGCATGGCGGTGCAGAGACGCAGGAATACCTGAAGGCGTACGACATCGCCGATTTCGTGGCGGCCGGCTCGTCGCTTAAATTCTGCCTGATTGCCGAAGGCTCTGCCGACATTTACCCGCGCATGGGCCGGACGATGGAATGGGATACGGCGGCGGGTGACGCGGTTCTACGCGCGGCCGGTGGGCGCGTGGAAACGCTCGACGGGCAGCCCCTGACCTACGGCAAGCGTTTCCAGAATAACGACGGAGACTATGCCAATCCACATTTTGTAGCCTTCGGCGATGTGCCCACAGCCGCTTAGCGGGCTACCTCGTTAGCCGTTGCAAGTAACGGCCATAGTCATTGTTACCAAGCCGACTGGCCAGCAGCGCCAATTGATCATCACTGATCATGCCGCGCCGCCACGCAATCTCTTCTGGACAGGCTATTTTCATGCCCTGGCGTTTCTCGAGAACGCGAACAAATTCGGCCGCATCCAACAGGCTGTCCGCCGTGCCCGTATCGAGCCAGGCATAGCCACGGCCAATAGGCTGGACTTCCAGAGCCCCTGCATCCAGATAGGCGCGATTGATGTCCGTAATTTCCAATTCCCCTCGGATCGACGGCTTTAATTGTGCCGCAATGTCCACGACGTGACGATCGTAAAAATAAAGCCCCGTAATGGCCCAATTGGATCGGGGCTTCAGAGGTTTTTCTTCAACCGACAACGCCTTAAACGTCTGATCGAACTCCACGACGCCATACCGCTCAGGGTCCGAGACCTGATAGGCGAAAATCCGCGCGCCCGCGTTCAGCGTCGCCGCATCTTCCAGAAACTCCGTCAGGGATGAGCCATGATAGATATTGTCGCCCAAGATGAGACATGACGGACCATCGCCGACAAAATCCGCGCCGATAATATAGGCTTGGGCAATGCCTTCAGGGTTGGGTTGCGCCCGATATGACAGCGATACCCCCCACTGCTCACCATCGCCCAGGAGTTTCTGGAACAGCGGCAGATCATGCGGCGTTGAGATTATGAGGATTTCGGTAATGCCGGCCATCATCAATGTCGACAATGGGTAATATATCATCGGCTTATCATAGACGGGCATCATCTGTTTTGAGACACCAATCGTCATGGGATGCAGTCGAGTGCCGCTGCCACCGGCCAGAATAATGCCTTTCATAATACGCCCTTACTCCCGCAGCGGCGCTATTAGTTGGTCTAGACATCTATCCAGTGACGTCTGCCATCCATCTAAACGCAAGCCATATACATCATCAAGCTTATCACGACTCAAACGCGAGTTGAGCGGTCGTTTTGCCACCGCTTGATACGCCTGCGAACTTATATTGTCCACCTGTACGGGACGCCTGCCGCGCCTTTCAGCGCCTGCAAAAATGGCTCTGGCAAAATTCGCCCACGTCGTCTCCCCCTCCCCGGTCAGATTGAAGACGCCGCGCAGGGTTTCATCTCTGTCGTTTACGACCTGCTGAGCAATAACCAGCAAAGCACGAGCAATGTCAGGCGCATAGGTAGGACATCCAAATTGATCATCGACAACTGTTACGCGATCGTTCGTTTCCCCCAAACGCAACATGGTCTTTACAAAATTGTTACCATAGGGCGAATACACCCAAGCCGTACGCAGGATAACATGGTTGTCGGTCGCGTTCCTGATTTGCTGCTCGCCTGACAGCTTGGTTTTGCCATAGACACCAATCGGAGCCGGCGCATCCGTCTCCGTGTAGGCCCCCAACTTGTCACCAGAAAAAACGTAATCGGTAGACAGGTGCAGCAAAGGTAGTCCCGTGTCATTAGCGATCCGCGCCAACGCGCCCGGCGCATCGCCATTGATTTTTTGAGCGAGCTCCGGTTCGCTTTCAGCCTTGTCGACCGACGTATAGGCGGCAGCCGAAATAATCACGTCGGGCCGCGCCGCCCGAACTGCCGCGTCAAGCGTATCGATCGACGCCAGGTCAACATCGGGCAGGCCAACGCGCGTAATCGATATACCAAGCCTCTCGCCCAACCGCTGGATCGAGGTATCGATCTGGCCTTGCGTTCCAGTAACGACAATGCGCATGGGTTAACTTCCTAAAACGCCCAGGCGCTCCCCGGCATAGACGCCTCCGCGCAATGGACGCCACCAGGCTTCATTATTGAGATACCACTGCACGGTTTTATCTATTCCACTATCGAAGGTCTCTTGCGCCCGCCACCCCAGCTCAGTTTCGAGCTTGGTCGGATCGATTGCATACCTGTGATCGTGACCCGGGCGGTCATGAACAAATTCAATTAGCTGGTCGTGAGGTGCGTTTTGCGGCCGCACCTGATCCATGATGGCGCAAATGCGCCGGACAACGTCTATATTCGAGCGCTCGTTTCGCCCACCGACATTATAGGTTTCACCTAAACGCCCCCGGCAACAAATCAAGTGCAGCGCACGGGCGTGATCTTCGACATATAGCCAGTCGCGGACGTTGGCGCCGTTCCCGTAAACCGGCAGCGGCTTGCCTTCCATTGCGTTTATGACGTTGAGCGGTATCAACTTTTCAGGAAAATGGTAGGGACCATAATTATTAGAGCAGTTGGAAACGACGATAGGCATACCATAGGTGCGATACCAGGCCTTTGCCAAATGATCAGATGCCGCCTTTGACGCCGCATAGGGCGAAGACGGATCGTAGGGCGTCACCTCATTGAACAAACCCGTCTGACCCAACGACCCGTACACCTCGTCCGTCGAGACGTGGAGAAAACGGAACCGCGATTTCGCGCCCTTCGACAAGCCATTCCAATAGTACCTTGCCGCTTCCAGCATAGTAAAGGTGCCAACTATGTTGGTTTCGACAAACGCAGCCGCACCCGTTATCGAACGGTCGACGTGACTTTCCGCCGCGAGATGCATAATGTGATCGGGCTGAAAGGCGTTAATCGCTTCGCTGACGCTTACGGAATTACAGATATCCGCCTGAATAAATCGGTAGTTCTTTGCACCCGTTATTGGCGCAAGGGAGTGCAGATTTCCGGCATAGGTGAGTTTATCAAAATTAAGGACATCCGCCCCAATGTCTCTAACAAGATACCTGACCAATGCGGATCCAATGAACCCCGCACCACCTGTAACAAGAATACGCACAGCGATCTCCTAAGATCTGACCAGCGAAGCGAGGCTTGGCTGGGCCCGATCCTTCTCCGATACAATAGCCTCGCCGGGACTAACAGGCCAGTCAATTGCAATATCCGGATCATCAAAGGCAATACCGCGATCATGCGATGCACTGTACGGCGCGGTAACCTTATAGAATACGACCGCCCCATCTGTCAGAGCGCAGTATCCATGCAGGAAACCTTCGGGCACCCACATCTGTTCAGCACCATCCGCAGTTAGATTCGCGCCCACCCATTGACCGAAGGTCACCGAGCCGGGCCTTATGTCCACGGCCACATCAAATATCGCGCCCGAAACACAGCGGATCAATTTTCCCTGCGGCATGGGATCCGCCTGGTAGTGCAACCCCCTGATCGTTCCCGCCTGGACAGATAGCGCTTGATTATCCTGCACAAATGCGACGTCGGCAATAGTGTCCCGAAACCAGCCGTCCTTGAAGGTCTCCATAAAATAGCCTCGGGCATCGGCGAGAATTTTAGGACGAATTAAAACGGGTCCATCTATCGGGAGGTGTGTAATGCGCATGAAAGCTCCAAACTGAGCACGTTCTTAAAACGTGCCTCCATTCCCTGCAATCTTCAAATTCGGCTATGCTTGGGATCATAGATTAGGATTGCTGAACTATTCCACCACGCTTAAACGTTTGTGACGGGAGGGCGGTGTAGCTAGAAGGTGCGTCCGAATTGAGGTTTCCTGTATGACGATCACACCCGAACGCATGACCCACCTGAAACGGCTGGAAGCCGAGTCGATCTTCATCATGCGCGAGGTCGCCGCCGAGTTCAAAAACCCGGTCATGCTCTATTCGATCGGCAAGGATTCGTCGGTTATGCTGCACTTGGCCATCAAAGCCTTTTATCCATCCAAGCCGCCCTTCCCGTTCATGCATGTCAATACGACATGGAAGTTTCGCGAGATGATCAAGTTCCGCGATGACACAGCGGCGCGCCTGGGCCTCAACCTGATCAGCCACACCAATCAGGAAGGCGTGGCCAACAATATAAATCCGTTCGATCACGGTTCCAACGTCTTCACCAACATCATGAAGACGGACGCGCTGAAGCAGGCGCTGACGCAATATGGTTTCGATGCGGCGTTTGGCGGTGCCCGCCGGGATGAGGAAAAGAGCCGCGCCAAGGAACGCATCTTTTCCTTCCGGACACAAAATCATGGCTGGGACCCCAAGAACCAGCGGCCCGAATTGTGGAACCTGTACAACGCGCGCGTCAAACCCGGCGAAAGCATCCGCGTCTTTCCGATATCGAACTGGACCGAGCTGGATATCTGGCAATATATTCTGATGGAAAATATTCCAATAGTGCCGCTCTATTTCGCCAAGAAACGTCCGGTCGTCGAACGCGGCGGTCAATTGATCATGGTCGACGACGAGCGCCTGCCGCTCCTGCCCGGCGAAGTGCCCGAGATGAAATCGGTTCGGTTCCGCACGCTGGGCGACTATCCGCTCACGGCCGCCGTTGAATCCGAAGCTGACACTCTAGAAGAAATTGTCGCCGAAATGCTCGTGGCGCGCACGTCCGAACGGGCCGGCCGCATGATCGATCATGATGAAGCCGGATCGATGGAAAAGAAGAAGCGTGAGGGGTATTTCTGATGAACGCGATTGTTGCGGAAAAAATGGAAACCCAGGCGCTTATTGATTACCTGGCCAGCCATGAACAAAAAAGCCTGCTGCGTTTCCTGACCTGCGGCAGCGTCGACGACGGCAAATCGACCCTGATTGGCCGCCTGCTCTACGATACAAAGTTGATTTTCGAAGATCAGCTGGCCAGTATCGAAAAGGACTCAAAGAAGCACGGCACCGTCGGCGACGATATCGACCTGGCCTTGCTTGTCGACGGCCTTCAGGCCGAGCGCGAACAAGGCATCACCATCGATGTGGCCTACCGCTTCTTCACGACCGAAAAACGCAAATTCATCGTTGCCGATACGCCTGGTCACGAACAATATACCCGCAACATGGCGACCGGCGCCTCCAATTCGGATTTGGCCGTCATCCTGATCGACGCGCGCAAGGGCATTCTGACGCAGACGCGCCGGCACTCCTTTATCGTGTCGCTGCTTGGGATCAAGCATGTCGTCCTCGCGGTCAATAAGATCGACCTGATGGACTACAGTCAGATTGTATTCGACAAAATTGTCGCGGACTATAAGGCGTTTGCGGCCGATTTCGGCTTTGAAACCCTTCAGGCAATTCCCATGTCCGCACGCTACGGCGACAATGTCTTAGCGCGAAGCGATAAAATGCCGTGGTATGACGGTCCCACCCTGGTCGAGCATCTGGAAACCGTTCAGATCGATCAGGATCTGAGCGACAAACCGTTCCGTTTACAGGTGCAATGGGTCAATCGCCCGGACCTCAATTTCCGCGGCTTCTCCGGCACCATCGCGTCGGGCACGATCCGCCCAGGGGACGAAATCATCGTCGCCAATTCCGGCAAATCGTCAACACTCAGATCAATTGTCACCTATGACGGCGAATTTCCCGTCGCCGGCGCTGGCCAGGCCGTAACCTTGACCTTGGCCGACGAGATCGACATTTCGCGCGGGGATGTGCTGGCCGCCAAGGAGGCACGGCCGGAGGTGTCCGACCAGTTCCAGGCGCGCCTCATCTGGATGAGCGATCAGGAACTGATTCCCGGTCGTACCCTACTGATCAAGATCGGCGCCAAAACGGTTTCAGCGTCCGTGACAGAGATCAAGCATAAGACAGACGTCAACACCTTCGCCAATTTAGCCGCCAAGACATTGAAGCTGAATGAGGTCGCTGTCGTCAACATCGCGCTCCAAGAACCCGTAGCGTTTGATGCCTATGCCGACAATCATGCCATGGGCGCATTTATCGTTATCGATCGCGTCTCCAACCTGACGCTCGGCGCCGGCATGATCGATCACGGTCTGCGCCGCGCCACCAACGTTCATTGGCAGGCGCTTGACGTCAACAAAGCGACGCGTGCTGCGGCCAAAAACCAGAAGCCTGCGGTCTTGTGGTTCACCGGCTTATCAGGCGCCGGGAAATCGACGATCGCCAATCTCGTTGAGAAAAAACTGCTTAGCCTCGGGCACCATACCTATCTGCTGGATGGCGATAATGTTCGCCACGGTCTGAATAAGGATCTGGGATTCATAGATGCCGATCGCGTTGAAAACATCCGCCGTGTCGCTGAATTGTCAAAGCTGATGGTCGACGCCGGACTGATCACGCTCGTTTCATTCATCTCGCCATTCCGTGCTGAGCGGCAAATGGCACGCGAATTGTTGGCCGAAGGTGAATTCATTGAGATTTATGTCTCGACGCCACTCGGTGTGGCAGAACAACGCGACGTCAAAGGTCTTTACGCCAAGGCGCGTGCAGGTGAAATCAAGCACTTTACCGGCATAGACAGCCCATATGAAGTTCCCGCGGCGGCTGAAATCAATGTCGATACCACGAGCACGACGCCGGAGGCGTTAGCCGAGCAAATTGTGCGCTATATGTTCGGAAATGGCTATCTCACGACCGCCCCTGAATACGAGATCTGACGGAAGGAGGGCCGGGCATAATTCAGGCATTCCAAGCCGATCTATGCCTCGCTGTCCAACATCCAACGAAGGGTATCTTCCATCGTAAAAGTATCGATCACCCCAGCAACTGCATGCAGCTTATGCGGATTTCCGACCAGCATCTTGACGTCGTTAGCGCGCTGAAACTTTGGGTTGATTATGACCTCAATCTTATGCCCGGAAATGCGTTCGCAAATATCGATTATGGACTGAAGGCTTACAGGACGGCCAGAACAGATATTGTAGACCTGCCCAGAAGCTTGCGGGAGCTCGAGCAACCTAGCTAAATATGCGACGACGCTGCGCACGTCAGAGAAGTCGCGCGAAACGTCCACATTTCCAAGCTCAATGACGCGCTGACGGCTTTTGAAGTGATCCACAATCTTCGGCACGAGAAAGTTGCCTGCCTGGCCCCGCCCCGTGTAGTTGAACGGACGGGCGATCATGACATTCATCCGATGTACGAACTGTCGTGACATTAACTCCATGCCGAGCTTGCTGACCGCATAGTCGTTGGCAGGGTTCACCACGTCCGTCTCTGCCAGGACTTCACGATCCGAGTTCCCGTATACATTAGCGGAACTCGTCAAAAGGACTCCGTCAGGCTTTTCCGGCATCTCGACCAGCGCCCTTAGTAGGTTTCGCGTCCCCACTATGTTCACGTCATAGATTTCACGAACATCCTCGTGGGCAACGAATGATATCGCCGCCAGGTGAACGACATGCGTTGGGCGGACTTCGCGTACGACAGACATCACCTCGTCAAAGTTCAGAAGATCCGCCGGCAATAGTTGACAAAAACCATCAACATTGGCTCTTACGGGATCATGAGAAGTCCCGACGACATCGAATCCTTGCCCAGACATTAACGGCACGAGATGCCGTCCGGCAAAACCCGCGGCCCCAGTAATCAAGACTCGTTTTTTCATCGTCAGCACCACACCACTTTGTTGTTATACCGCTGGCGTTTACAATGCCAACGACGAACCGTTAGAAGGAGGCACCCGCCTTATTCCGGCGCAGGTCGGCTTCAACCATCAGGCTGCACAGCTCTTCAAGCGGTGTCTTCGGCTCCCATCCAAGCTTTTGTCTCGCTTTAGAAGCATCACCAATCAGCAGGTCGACCTCAGATGGACGATAAAACTTCGGGTTGACGCGAACTATGGTCTTACCGGTGTTGCGATCGACCCCAACCTCTTCTTCAGCGGCACCGCGAAATTCTAGGTCGAAACCGGCAGCCTTACCTGCCAGCGCAACGAAATCGCGTACCGGAACCGTTCGATTTGTTGCAAGCACGAACGTATCGGCTTCGTCCGCTTGCAACATCCGCCACATGCCTTCGACATATTCCTTGGCGAAACCCCAGTCACGTTTCGCATCTAGATTCCCTAGTTCCAAAACATCACGCTTCCCCAGCTGGATTTTCGCCATACTGTCAGTGATTTTTCGCGTCACGAACTCTTGTCCCCGCAACGGTGATTCATGGTTAAACAGAATGCCGCTCGATCCGAAAATATCGTAGCTCTCACGGTAGTTCACCGTCATCCAGTGTGCGTACAGCTTCGCCACGCCGTAGGGACTGCGCGGATAGAAGGGCGTCGTCTCCGACTGCGGAACCGCCTGAACAAGCCCGAACATTTCGGAAGTTGATGCCTGATAGAACCGGATCTTCGGATTTACGATCCGAATAGCTTCCAAGATATTGACCGCCCCAATACCTGTTATCTCAGCGGTTGTAATCGGCTGATCAAAAGACACGCCGACAAAGCTCTGTGCCGCCAGATTGTAGACTTCGGTCGCCTGGCTGCTTTCGACCAGACGGATACTCGACGACAAGTCGGTGAGATCGTGTTCGACCAGATGCAGGTTGGGGTCCTTGTCGACACCCAGCTCTTCGATACGCCAGAAATTAACAGAACTTGTGCGCCGGTAGGTGCCATAGACCTGATAACCTTTTTCGAGCAAAAGTTGTGCCAGATAAGCACCGTCCTGCCCCCCGATTCCCGTGATAATCGCAGTTTTCGACATGGTTTCCTTACTCTCACAGTCTACTGGCGCCATGCACGGAGCCACAAAATCCCGCCCTTTTAGCGAAGTTAGCCATACATTCAAGTGAGTTCTTGCCGCGCCCTTGACAATTAGACTCAGGAACGTATACCCGAAACGCGACACCCAATACACGCAGGAGGTCTAAGCTTGAATTTCGTTGGTTCTAAAGTCGGGCTTGGATGCGGCTTGGGCGCAGGCGTATCGCGTGATGTCCTCGTCAAAGCGCTTAAATCGGGAATAAGGTATCTAGACACGGCTTCGTTTTATCAGGTCGGCGCCTTGTCGGAGTTGGACGAGATCCTGCTTGAACTGGGTATCCCCAGGGACGAGGTTCATCTCAGCCAAAAGTTGTGGGTGACGGACCTCGGCAGAAACCGGTCTCACGACGGCGAAGCGCATCTTATGTCGCTCAAGTCAATTTACGAAGGGCTGCTGCAGGATTTCAGTGCAAAACGCTTCGATTCATTGATCATTCACTGGCCTTTGAAAACGGACGATGCCGGATTTGCAGATGAATTTCGTATCGAGGAAGTCTGGCCTCAGCTTGAGGCACTCGTATATGACGGCTGCGTACCTAATATAGGCGTATCGAACTTCAATATTCTTGAGATGCAGCGCCTGCTGTCCATCGCCCGCATCAAACCCTATTCGGCGCAGATTGAGTTCAATCCGTTCGCTCATAATAATGCACTTTTACAGTTTTGTCAGAACCAAGGCGTGAACGTGGTGGCACATACACCCTTTCACTTCGGTCAAGTCAGTAACCATTTAAATTTGTTCTCTGATCCTTGTATCAAGGCAATAGCAGAAAAGTACGGACGTCCACCCGCTCAAATTGTTTTGAGCTGGATCATGAGACACGGCATCTTTCCCATACCTGCAACCAGCAAAGTCGAGCACGTTGACGATTATGTACTCGCGGCCAACGACGCATATCTTGATTTTGAAGATATCCAGGCGATATCAGCGTTGAATCGCGACCAGTTCAGCTATCTTGGAAACCTGAACGCCTTCAATCTCACCCATCACAGGAAATACCACTGTGCAGGAGCCGCCCCGCACGCGCTGGTGCCCCCCCATGAAGGCCTGGGTGGTCTGCGCCCTGTTTCCATCTACGACCCCCAATTCATCAGGGAGACGAAAAAAGCCCTGACGGACGGTGCAGGCTTCGTGGTGTTACCCGGTGCGCTGGCGGCTGAGGTCCGCGCCTTTAAAGAAGGCATACCCCGGTTCAACCTGCAAAATGCCGGTCGGTACGAGGTTGGGCTATTCAATGCCGGGACCGAAATCCTGGAAATTATCGATAACCCTCTGGTCGCGCTTGTTGTCGAAACAGTACTGGGCTGGGACTGCATAATCGACAATATTGCCATGTCGACGTCCAGACCCGCCCCGGATAGTGCGATTTTCGGGCCTCACCAGGACTCCCCTTTCGACCGAAAGGTAGGCGCCCCACTACCTCCGCCCTCCTACCCAGTGGTGCTGCAATGCATAATTGCCATGGACGAATTTACCGAGGACAACGGCGCACTTTACGTCATTCCCCATACCCACAAGAAGCAACAGCGCATAACGCTGCCGTGGCAAGGCGGCCTAACGCCGGGCACGATACCGGACGGAGCCGTTAAAGTCATCTGTCCCGAGGGCTCTGTTGTCGTCGCTGTCGGCCACATCTGGCATGGTACTTTTGCGAACGTGACCGACACCCCCCGCAAAGGGATGCTTATCGAATTCGTCACCTCGTTCTGCGAACCGGCCCATAAGTTTTCGGCTGATACCCTCAGCAACGCGTTTGTGGAGAATTGCTCAAAACGGGTTGTCCGCATACTTAATAATGGCTCGGGAATCTTGCAGGCCTATAGATCGGTCCGCGAGGGCAAGCTATCGGGTTTCACCAAGCCGCCTCGTTCGACCCCGGTCCCGGTCCCAGATCCGCCCGCCGGTCAGCCCGAATCAGCTCCGGTTGGTCTACAGTTTGCCAAGCCTGAATCGATTACCGCAGCGTCGAATGCTGACCTAACCGAATTGGATCTGGCCCGTTTACCCGAACAGGTAAAGTCTCGAACCTCGCTAAGCCGGACAATAAGGGGGCTTTTTGGCGCTGTTTTGCATTCAAACTAGTCCTCGCATATTCCCCGCCCGTTGCCTCAAATTTGACACAACAGATTTGTGGACAAGTAGCCTGCTATAATAGTTACCTGTAGGCGCACCTTAACCTTGACGGCGCTCAATTGAAGTTGCTACTAGCATCCGCCGCCAACACAAATATGTAAGTTCACTATGTCAGAAATGTTAAGTGTTTCAACCCGCACCTGGAATGGTTACGCCGACCTTCTGGACGGATGCAGAAATTGGCGCCTGTGGCTTTTCCTAGGTTACCAAGATGTTCGTCAGCGTTATGCACGAAGTATATTGGGCCCCTTCTGGCTTGTCATGGGCTTGGGTGTAACAATTATTGGCATTGGCTTTCTGTATAGTCAAATCATGAAGACTGATCCAGGAAAATTTCTACCTTATATTGCTATCAGCTTAGCCGCGTGGAATTTTATTTCTGCCGTAATTAACGAGTCGACTTCAATTTTTCAGGCCAGCGCCAGCTTGATTAAGTCAATAATGGTTCCTTATTCGTCGGTTATACTAAGAGCAATTGTTAAAAATTTAATAGTCTTCGCGCATTACATGGTCGCTGTCGTTGTAACCTTTGCTCTGACCGGGTATAGTGTTGACTATAAAATCATTTTCGCTATTCCAGGCATATTGCTGATCTCACTAAACCTTGTCTGGATTTCAATTATTCTAGGAATGATGTGCGCACGCTTCCGTGACATGGCACAGATGACCCAATACGCCATGCAGCTTGCGCAATTCGCCACCCCCGTAGTTTGGATGCCGTCTCAGGTTCATCCGAATAGCCCTTATCTTCTTTTCAACCCGATATATCACTTAATCGAGCTTATCAGGGCTCCAATATTTGAACACGTAATTCCCGGCACAAGCTTCATTTTCTGTACAGTCATGCTTGTCGTCGGCACGGCTGTCACCCTCGTCGTTTTCAATAAACACAAGAAATTAATCAACTTTTGGCTGTGAGCTCTGGCTGTACCGATGACCATCGAATTGAGATCCGTTACCTGTTATCTGCCCGTATACTCCGTATCGGCAAAATCCTTGCGCCGCACAGCTTCGAGCCTGGTCGGGGGGACATTGTTCAAGTCGAGCAACGACATCGTTAATGTTCGCGCCCTTGAAGATATCGACCTCATCGCCAACGACGGCGACCGGATTGGCTTGATCGGGCATAATGGGGCCGGAAAGTCAACGCTTCTTAAGGTAATGGCTGGCGTCCTTGCGCCCTCTTCTGGACTTGTTAATGTGAGAGGCGAAATATCTGCCGCCCTAAACACGACGCTGGGTCTTGATATGGAGCTCTCCGGCCGGGAAAATATATTCCTACTTAGCTATTACAGAGGTATCACTAAAAAGGAAGTGCTAGCCAATATCGACGAAATTATCGCGGCAGCGGATATTGGCCACTTCATCGAGCTTCCGGTATATACCTACTCATCTGGAATGCTGGGGCGCTTAACCTTCGCCGTGGCGACATCCTATCGGCCTGACGTAGTGCTTATGGATGAATGGCTCCTAGCCGGTGATATCAACTTCCTGGCCAAAGCAATCGAACGCACAACTGAATATGTAAAACGCTCACGCGTCCTGGTTCTTGCCTCTCATTCTCTCGGCATTATTCAGCAGATATGCAATAAGGCAATATACATGAAAAAGGGCCGTATTGTCGCCGCCGGCGCGGCAGCCGATATGGTTAAGCTTTACGAACAAGACCCAGACATCATAGCGGGACATTTTGTTCCGGAAGGTGAACAGGGGGCAACGCAGTAAGCGTTAAGGAAATTCCATGTCACTTACATCTGTCCTCATTGCTCACAATGAACAAGCAATGCTCCCTATTACCCTGCCGCCGATAAAGGCAATAAGTGACCAAGTCATAATTGTTGACATGGGCTCTACAGACAGAAGTCACGAGATTTACGGTGACCTTTTAGGTAAAAATGATCTGGTACTAACTTATCCGCGCGAGAACCTCTATTTCTTTGGATTTGCGCACCCCCGAAATTATGGGGCCAAGCGTGCAAAAACGGACTGGATACTCGCTATAGACTGCGACGAGTTAATCCAGCCGGAGGAGTTCCTTGCTGTTAAGGACACGCTCAATGACACCCTCACCAATGTCTTCGACCTCGAGCGTCTCAACTATGTAAAGGAAGACGGCTACTCACTCGACAATATACCCGACGTTTTGGCGTCAGCTCGCTCTACAAAAGAAACCCATCGCCGACTATATCGCAATCTACCGCGCACGCGATGGGAAGGCATGATACATGAGGAAGTCTGGATCGGGGAGATTAACGCCTACTACGATTGCGAGCCGTTTCCGCTGCGCCTTCACCATCTCAACCAGTTCAAGGTGGACATTTCGGCGCACCTGAAGTTCGGGCTATATAGCTATTTGACGTTGCAGGCTATAGAGTTTCCGGGTCTCAGATACGGCACCAACGAGTTCTGGTTCCTCACCTTCCCGACGACTAATATGGGTGCTATGCTCAATGCCGCTGGGGATTATGCCAGGCTTCATAACTTGCCGCCGATCAACGAAGGCAATGTTCGCAAACAACTCGCCAGTGAAGGCGTAGAAATAGTAGGCTGAAGATAGCCGCCAGTTTATGCGCCCAAGCTTAAGCCTTATGCAGCTGAATATTATTTTGTGCGCCACTGATTGTCGTTCTTAATATAAAGGAACAAGGCGTGACGTCGCACGAGTTTTGGCTGGGTTACTCGCAGTGTTCAGTTTCAGCCGAAGGTTAAGCATGCCCCTTCCACAACGGTAGGCCATTAATCACTCAGAGCCTCAATGCTGGCTATCCGATAAAGATCCACCATAGCGCTAAGTTGCTACAAGCAAAAATTTCCATGCTAGACCCGGCCAACAATTTTTTTGTGACGCAGTAGGCCTAGCCTAGTATAGAGACGTATCGCTATGCGCTAAGACAAACTCGCCAAAAATTTTGCCGCAGCAGTCGCCACTGCTATAGCGATAGCTTTGTCGGCTAATCGACGTCCGAAACTAGTGCTGTCCCTCTTGGCCCATTGCTGGCATGGGTGGCTGTAGCAAATCCGGAGAATTCGCACCATCAGCTATTACTTCTATTAGGCTATGGGCGCTCTGCTCCCATGTCATAAGGGGAAAGTCGGACTTCGGGTGCTGATTTGCATTGTAAAGCGCGAGCCATTTTTTTAACGAACTCGAAAAGATACCTGGTGTCTCGTCCGTAAAATAGAAGGCGTGTGAACCGGCAATTTCCTTAAATACAGGTATATTGCGCGCGACGATGGGAAGGTTCCACCGCGCGGCTTCGACCAGTGGCAGGCCGAAGCCCTCCCCTTCGCTCGGCAATAATGCGGCCGTCACGCGCCGATAAAGCCGCGCAAGAATTTCGTCAGAGGCACCTTCAAACCAGAAGAGCCGACACCCAAACTCTCTATGACCCCGTATCCGCGCCACCAATGCATCTACGGCCCAACCTGTTTTTCCGACGATTATAAAGCAGCCTTCAGCGCCAGAAGCCCAGAACGAGTCCGCGCCGTCCAAAAGCTTGTGAATGCCCTTTCTGGGTTCCACTGTCCCGACGGTCAGGAATATGGGCATATCCACAGGAATAGCATCCAGCGCTGCTTGTTCGACCGAAGACACACCTTTGGTGGGCATACTGCCTTCCAAGTCTGCCCCTAGATGCCACCACGAAACCTCGGGGCCCGATGAATCCTCTGCTCGGCGCCTTGAATAGTACGCCTTGACCTCATCCGCGACGGTCTTGGAAATACATATCAATTCATCGGCATAGTCCCGCAGATGGTCTACCCAGGTGGAGACTGCTCGAGCCAGTCCTGCATCGAACCATTCAGGCCGTACTACGGGCAAGATGTCATAGACAATCCATACCAGTCTGACCCCACGGCACTGATGGCGTTTCAGAACGTCCAGGGCTTCCGGCGTAATTGTCGCGTCGAGATCCAACCCGAGGAAAATATCGCCGGGATTAAAGACCACATAGCTATCGGTCAGATTTAGCGCCGACAAACCCAAGAACCTAGCTGTGAATTGCCGTGCATATCGGTAAGTCGTCCCTTCCCTGTATATGGGCTCGATCCGATACAGCTGCGATTTAGAAAGAAAGCTCAACAATATGCTTCTTACCACTCGTTGAATACCCGTCTTGGCATCCCGATGGACAAGTTCCGATATGTCTACAAGGAGAGTCCGGGGGCGGCCGCGAGGCGAAAAATTGGCTCCTATCACCTGAGACAATTCGGCGGCTTCATCAGACCTAAAATCCAAAGCCATCGCCCGGATCATGTCGGAAATAGTGGTGATATTACTGAGTGCCGGACCGAGGAAAGGTTCCGCCTCCTGTCTAGCCTTGCGCTGGTTTCCTGACAGGCCTCCGCTGTCTACGCCCACGGCATTTTGCATATTTTTCAGACTGTGCGCGGCGACGGTAACCTTATCCAGACTTCTCGTCGACGACAGGGCACCGTAGCCTTCGCAAAAATAGGCTAGCTCTCGGGACACGCACAGCTTTTTCAATCCTTTCGCAAAAGTCGCTCCAAAAGGCCCATTCAGGGCTGCAGCCTCCTGAACAGACGACAAATCCGATTTCTTTATCTGCAGGAGTGGGATCGACACAATACCGCCGGACCGTCCGGGTGAGACCGATGGCGTCGTTACAGCATCCATGACATAGTATCTTGTAATCGCCGCATTGGTACGCCGTTCATGCGCCTTCCAGCGTTCTAACAACGCAGTTACCGCAATATCGGCCGAGCTTTTCCAAGAAAAACGAGCCTGTTGCTGTAAAACATAGTGTCGGGCCGCAGCGGCCGCGGCGGGGTTTGTTAGCAGGGTGAGCATTTTGGCGCTCAGGTCTGAGGCGTTTCGAGGGTCGAAAAGGTAAGCGTCAGCTCCCACAACTTCCGGTATACTTGCTGCCTTAGCCCCAAGAACCGGCGCTCCACAACGCATGGCCTCCAATAGTGGAAGACCAAAGCCTTCCTTCAGAGAAGGCATGACAAGCAATTCCGTGATGTTATAGAGCTTTATCAGATCTAAATCGTTCAGGAAGCCTGCGAATACTAGCTGGTCTTGCCTTATGCCCAACCGTATTGCATAATTTGTAAGGGTTTGCTTCTGTAGGTCCGTAGCATTTGCAACCAAAACAATCTGGTGCTTACGACAGACGTCTTGGGGCATCTGTGCAAATGCATCCAGCAACAGCCGAACGTTCTTTCTCGTCTCCAGAATTCCAGTATGCATGACGAATGGTCTGTCAATACCGATGCGATGCAAAAGCGCTGCGCGATCATCGGCACACACTGTCAGCGGTTTGAATTTCTCGTCCGTGTCGGAAGAGATAGCTACTATCTTATCTGGAGATATTCCATACTGAATCGCCACATTGCGGGTGTAATTGGAAATCGCAAACAGACAATCACAACGCTTTAGGCGCTCGAAGCGATCTTCAAACCATTGCCTATATCTAGCGTCGGCAAGATATAGATCCGGCTCCTCGAACGGAATAAGGTCGTATAGCGTGGCGGTTTGAAAGATGCCGGGATTTATATCGAGGCGCGGGTCTCCCATCGCCGTGTCATCACCCATGCCGTCGAATGGCGCCGAGAAATGAATAGCATCCACATCCAAACTCTGAACGTAGCCATCATAAAGCGCAGACGAAAACCGCCAGCGCCGCTGATTATCCGCGATTAGCCCCATGATCCTGTCAAGGCCATGGTATGCACAAATATTGTGGCCATGACCGTTCTGTTCGGCCCATTGCACCGCGTGATCGAAGCGAGCTGTAAGGGCTGTATTCAGTAGGAGCTTGAGGGCGACGCGGTTGTCCTCCAAGATCGCCTTGGCCAATCCTGCAGAATACCGGCCTACGCCGCGGTCAGCGGACTCTCCTTGCAGGACCTGAAGGTCCAGGCACAACCTCATCTTCGATTTCCTCTGAAGCACCAGGCACCCAGGCCATTAAGCGATCATAAATCCATCTGTCCTCGCCAATCAGATGCGGATCAAAATTTGGATTAGAACCGCTTAACAGGCCGGCTTCGACCGGACTCGCCGGCGCAATTTTTTGAAGTTTACGCTGTATGTCCTCAGGGAGCATGCCAACAAACTTCCGCAAGACGCTGCGCATTGCTGGCTGGCTACGTACAAAACGCGCGGAAAGTCTTATTATCCGTCCTATGCTAACCTTGGTCGCGGCAAAAACCGACATTCATAATAACCAGAATTTTTAACCGCTGCTACGAAAGGCTGGCCTTAACAAACGACGGTATCTCGTCCTTATGAAAACACAACAGGTCACCAATGCGCTTGGACAGGCTTGCGGGTTGAAGTGTTATTGGGTCATAAGGCACGTAATCGATAGACTTGATTACATCGAACAGATCGCGGTCGTCGTCAGGCGCAAACCAGGCAAACCATTCGACAAACAAAACCGGTTTGGACTTGGCGAACAGGTCACGGCAGGGACGAATAATCTCCTTGTCGTATCCTTCGCAGTCAATTTTGATAAAGCCTACGGGCTGGCCAATATCGGTTTCAATCTGATGGAATAACGTTTCCATACTTACACCGCGGGCCTTGTATTTGACGCCAGCAACATCACGCAATTTTTTTGCAAGATCTGCGGACAGCCCGCCTTCGAGTACCCCACCGTTGCACTCTGCATTGCCGTGATCGGCCAGTTCTATCTCATCCATATCGGAGTTGGTAATCGCGGCCTCGACGACGTAGAAGTCACCAATATGTGTATTCATTGCCAGGTTGACATGCAGCACCGGAAGAACCGCAGGATTTGGCTCAACAACAACCACATTGCTCTTTGTTTTCGGTACCGCATCATACCCGATTAGCGCCATAGGGATCGCCGTGTCACCGGAATGGCCACCAATATCGACAGCAACTGTCCCGCGCTTTATCACAAAATCCCAATGATAGTCCAAGGGCGCATGTACAATCGACGTTAATGAGCGCCCGCTTTCACCCGGATGATTCCATTCGCCCCATACAGCTCGACCGTTTCCTCCTGTCCACCTTTCAGTGGGCACAGAATGAAGCTTTCTCAGAATCCCTAAGTCGTAAGTCGTCTCTGCATCATCGAGCGGGATTATTGCGCGCAGAATTTGATCAGTCATTTGAAACCTATAAGTTCTTATGTCGGAATTTCGACAATCCCCGCCAGCTTTGGCAATCACCAAAAGGAAATTTTTCCTACCTCTTTCATAAGAAAGAGGTAACCAAACACCAATGAATGAGACATTGATGATGTTTAAAGCATACTCCCGCGCCCAGAACAAGATGACAACCTCGATGGGCGCAACAAATTCTTGCTCGCCGAAATGCACCAGGTTTTTGACTAGAGGCGATCCGAACTGGCTTTGTCTTTCGGTTGCCATGGGTGGGTTAGTGTGCGACTGCCACTTCAGCCTGGTTAGTTACGTTCACTTGGGTAACCTCGACAATATCGCCTGCTCCCGTCCAGACTCGTACCTCTAAGTCCTGGATAGATTGTGATGGTGCAACGACAAATGATGCCAAAACCCCATCCTTCTGCGTCCCAAACGGGACCCTTGCCAACACTTGCGCTCCGCGGTCGTAAGCGACATCGACATAGCTGGACCCACATTCCAATTTTTCGAGATGTCCATTAACCTCGACTATATATGACCCGACCTCCAGGGGTACATATGGACCGAAAAGAAGATACCCAGCATCGCCACTGCTCTTAACCCCACCCGCAGTTGGAATACCGTTTAGGCTGCCAAATCTCCTGTCATGCGCCTTATACACCTTGCGCCCTTCGGCCTTTCTTATTTTGTACCACTTTTCATCGAAAAGCACGGCTTTAAGCTGCGCCGCACTTTCGGCCCAGCTGAGCCCCGATACGTCAAATTGGGTAACCAGTTTGTTTTCAACAGGCCGCTCGAGCCAGTCACCAAGGACATCGGCCAAATTATCCGGGTCCAAACCATTGAAATAATTTGGATAATCCCCTCCGACTTCGCGAAAAACAGGCAAGTCACGCGCAACAACAGGCAGATTATGCTGCATCGCTTCAACCAGCGGGAGCCCGAATCCTTCCCCTTCGGAAGCGAATATCAGGCAGTCCGCTGACCGATACAATTCCTCAAGGAAGCGATCGCTTACGTTCTTCAGCCAAAACAGACGCTTGCCAAATTCCGCATGTTTCACCATGCGATCGGACAACGCTTCAACATTCCATCCTTTTGCGCCGACGACAACCCAACAGACGTCCTTACCGTCCGCCCACAGCCGCTCCATGGCCTTAAGCGTTTGGAGATGCCCTTTGCGCGGCTCGACGGTCGATACCGTTAAGAAAATCCGATTATGTTTGATGGCTGAAATCAGACGCTGATCCTCCACGCTCGGCCCTTTTATACTTTGCTCTCCGCGTATATCAGAGCCAAGATAGAAATAACCGATATTCAGCGCGTTACCATCGGCATAGCTTTTATCTAACCAAGTGTTCAGCTCATCCGCCACGGTTCTCGAAATGCAAATGATACCGTCGTGTTTTGCAATACTTCCCAACCAATTCATGTAGGCCATTTCTGTCCCCTCTGGGAAATAGGCCGGCAAAATCAAGGGTAGAAGGTCATAGACAATAAAATAAACCTTGGCGCCGGCTTGCCGCATTTGCGAGAGAAAAGCTTCCTGTCGTGGCGCGATGACCAGATGAAGATCCAAGCCCAAGAAAATGTCGTCAGGCTTAACGTCGATAGGTTCCTCCGCCAAGTCTAGATCAGGCAAACCCGTAAAATTAAAAAGAAACTCCACCGCCGAACGATAGCCATCTGCTTTTTCGCTAGCGCAAACCGGCATGACCCTGTAGCCCGGCGGCGGCGACTTCAGGAGTTCACGAAGTATACCTCTCGTAACTCTCTGAATACCGCTGCGCGAGTCCTTCCTGACAAGTTCGCTGACGTCGACAAACAGTGTATGCTCCCCCCTCTGGTCGCTCCGTCGCCCCAACATCACACTTGCTTTTGCTGCAAAATTGGACAGGTCCGTATCAGTTGCATCCTGTCCTGAACTCCGATTCCATTCGGTCTGCCAGCCGTCTTTCAAAATTAGGTTCAACAGGTTTTGCGCACTTTGCATCCAGGTTAGCCGCCGCAGGCCGGAGGTTGTCGGCACCTGTCCCTTGCGGCGGAGCTCGAGCCAATTTAGAAGCGAGCTATACAAATCCTCCGCTTCCAAGCCGGAAAAATAGTGGGCATGTACTCCGGCAATCTCCCTAAAGACAGGAATATCGCGCGCAATCAGCGGCAAGCCGTGGGCGGCAGCCTCAACGACCGGCAGCCCGAAGCCTTCGCCTTCCGAAGCCGCAATTAGGCACACCGATGCAGAATATACTTTGTTGAGATACTCGTCACTTATCCCCTCAAGCCAGAATAATCGGCCGCCAAGTTCTTTATGCGTACGCAAGGCTGAACCGAGCGCCTGAACATTCCAGCCCTCACGGCCCACAAGAACCAGATTGACGTCTATCCCATCGCTCCATAGGCGGTTAAACGCTTCGAGAATCTGCTTTTGCCCCTTTCGCGGCTCGATAGTGCCGACAACCAGGAACGTCAGCTTTCCCGCTAGCTTCGCCAACACTTCTTTTGCGTCATCCGGAAGCCCTTCATCGGGGCGCGACCCATTAATATCCGCAGCAATATGGGACCAGCCAATTTTCAAGGGACGCAACCGAGTGGGGCCACTCCGGTCAAGCCAAGTCAGAAATTCCCGCGCCACGGTCTCGCTGATAGACACCACACCGCTCGCCCGGGCCAGAATCTTTAGCCAGTCGGAGTGGAGCTCACCCATATGCGTCTGGAATTTCTCAGGCATAAGCACCGGCAGAAGGTCGTATAGCATAAAGTACACGCGCCCACCCCGACTGCGCATCTCGGCAAACGTATTCCTGTTCGTCAAGGTGACGTCATGTTGAAGGTCCAGGCCGAGAAAGATATCGCCCGCCGAAAAGCGGATGATTTCGTCTTCGTAATCACAATCAGGCAAACCTAAAAACTGGCACCGATACTTCCGTGCATAACGATATCCTGGCCTGTCATGCGCGCCGTATACCATCTGGACGTCGTAGCCCATGGGTGGATTTTGCAGAATTTCGTTTACTAGGCTACGAGTCACTCTCTGGACACCACTTCTGGCATCGTGACGCGCCAATTCCGAAACGTCGATCAACAATTGGCGCACGCCCGTCTGGTAATTGTTCGCTATGTGACGCGATTGCTCACGCACCACCTCCGCCGGGGGCTGAAGCATGGACACCAGCGGCACAACCTGCCTGGCCATCTCAGGAATGAGGTCGGCGACATAGGCCGGCCGGTCGCTGAGGCGTATCACGTCAGCGCTTTTCACGCTATTTTCCATCGCCGCCAAGGTCTTCCGTGCACTGATATCCCAAGAGAATTTCTTTGCCTGGTTTAGGCTGTGAGTCCTCAGCAGATCGTTGAACGCTTTATCGGTCAGCGCCTGGCTCATCTTGGCCGCGATTGCCCCTTCCTCGAACGGATCAAACAAGGCGCTTTCTAGGCCGATAACCTCCGGGATGCTGGTATTGTTCGAACCAATAACGGGTGCGCCGCACGCCAAGGCTTCGAGCGCCGGCAGGCCGAAACCTTCATGCCAAGACGGAAAAACAAACAAGTCCGTCGTCGAATAAAGTTCGACCAGTTCCCTGTCTGTAACGCGGCCGGTAATGACCAAATCGCCGTCATTGAGGCCATAATCCCTTGCCTCCTGCCTGAATCGAATATCATGCTCTCGGGGGAGGCTGCCCACAAAGACAAGCTGATGATCTTTCCGAATGGCGGTTGGCAACAATCCAAACGCCCGGATCAGCCTTAGATGATTTTTCCGCTCGTCCGTCGCACCAGAATACATAACAAACGAGTCTTTTATACCGAACTTACGTCGTATAGCGTCCTGCGCATTTAAATCCAGCTTCTGAGGCACGAACTGCTCGTCGACAGCCGCCATTATATTTGCGATGCGTTCGGGCGGGATCGAAAGATAGTCGACAAGCTCATGCCCCGCAGACTCCGAAATCGCTAAGAAGAGGTCGGCTTTTTTGAGGAACTCTACTTTTCTATTATAAAAATGTTCGTATGCCGGGTTGGGATCTAGGTAGACTTCCTTTTGTGCCAGAGGGATGAGGTCGTAAAACGTAACCGCAGTCGCTATATGCCCCGGCAAACGCCCGATCGACGTGACAACGTCGTCTCCAAATCCTTCAAACAGACTTGATATGTGAACAAAATCGGGCTCCAAGCTCGCCAGAAATGCTTCCCTCGTCAACTCGGCGACTTCGCACTGCCATTGCGTCCCCGCGATCAGGGGCGTCGTTGGTCCGACAGCATTCCAGACCTTAATATTCTCTTGCGGCAATAACCCGTCGAACGCCGCGCGAATGGGCTCGATTGTTTCGGAGATCATACCGTTGAGCGCTATAATAACTTCATGGCTGCCACGGTTTTTCACAAGAGCTTTTGCTAGGGAAAGGCTATACCTGCCGATTCCGCGGTTCCGGCTTTCGCCCTGAACACCTTGGAGGTCCAGAACAATTTTCATCTTACCGCGCCCCTGACTCATTAGACATAACCAAATCGAAAAATGTTAGTTCGTTAATTTTCTGCGTTTTTTCAGAAATTCGACCAAACTTCGGGCCAACACCGACGATCATCGGCTTAGAACTCGCTGGGACGGCAGGGACTTCTACGGCAACTGCATTCGACGCTTTCTCAATTATGGGCGCCTCAAGTTTGGTATCGATGGCCCCACTATATTGAGCTTGTCGGGCCCGCAATATTCCAATCTGGTTCTCCAAGACCCTCACCGCACGTTCTATTGCGGCTCTGCCAGTAATCTTCCACCACAAATTTCGAACAGAGCTTGCGGCCGCCCTCATCCTAGAACGCGTAGCAATAAGTCCCGGCAATACAGCATTCACCGACCTGCCTTCAGCAGAGGTTCTGATATCAAAAACGATACGACGCTTATCATCCCCGCGACGAACACGTTCTAAATTTTGTGCAAGCCCTCCCTCGTCCGGCTCTCGCCTCAGTACAGAACGATAAATCGCAAATACAAAATCGATGTCAGCGAGCCGAAGCAAATCATTTAGAGATTTTATCTCGATGGCTGGAGTTGCGCCATCACGACCACTTTCAATCGACGGGTACGGATCCGACGCATGACCTAAACGCAATCTTTCCGGCGGCCAGATGAAGCGAATGACGGAATTATCTTCAATTGCGGCCGCTCCGGACGCCAGTCGCTTAAGCGCCCGTAGCGGCCGTGTCAGCTTCCAAGAGTGACTGGTTTTGACCGCCACCAATTGCTCCTGAATTCCCAAAAAGTGGGTGTACATTTCATTTGCCGCATCAGAAAGCAACTCAGACTGGAGCTGTAAGGTCCCAAAAGTCTCAGCCATCTCAGTTTCGCGCCCCGCCGCTTGCGCCAGAGATGCCTGCAACTGGTCCATCCTGTGAAGCCATTCCTTTTGGGCAACTTCGAAACTGTCCCGAGCCTGATCGCGCTCCGCCTGCGCCTGGACGAAACTCTCTTGAAACTCACGCAATAAGCCTATATTTTTAAGCTCCTGAGCCTTCAGCTGACTGATTTCATCTTTTAAATCCAGCTCACGTGCGGCGAATTGCGATGCAGACAGCCGTAACGTTTCGTTAATCTGCAAGATCGTTCTATTTAATGCCTGCTCACGATCTGCTGCAGCGTTTTCACGCTCCACTGACCGCTTCTGCGTTTCAAGCAATTCCGTGGTCAGAGATTCGATTTTGGTCCTAAGACTGCCCTCGCGCTCCCTCGCCTCCCTCTGCACCTCGATGAGTTCGCTGGCGATTGCGCTTAACTTTGCTGTATGAAGCTGATCCTTGCTGCGTTGTACAGCGACATGCTGGCGCTCGGATGCCTCACGCGCGCCCTTCTCGCGTACAACCGTCTCGTTGGCGGCTTGCAACTGCTCGTTAAGCTCACCTACGTTGACTAGCCCTTGCTCAAGGACGTGTCGGCAGAAGGGAGCGGAGGCCAAACCGCTCAGGCAGAAGTCATCGGTTAAACTTGCGCCATAGGTGAAATATCGAGCCAGGTCCTTTTTTTCCGGAGAAACGTAATATCTATTAAGCCCATCAAAATAGACAAAGACATAGCCGCGCTGAAGTAACAACGGTTCCCATTCGAAATGAGCTTCGATAGTTGTCAACGGAAGCGTACTTTCGACCACTACGATCCAAGGTAGGGCGTTCGAAGCTCCCCATCCCCGAAGAGCCTGCCACTCCATGCCCTCAATATCCACCTTCATCCAGTGGATGTCTTGGCCGCGTGCCATTTCAAAGACGTCCGCCAATGTAACAGCCTGGACCGATATTTCCCTGACCTCGAACCCGCTCTGACGATGTTTTTCCGCAATCTCAGCATCGCCAGTTGAAATTCCGGTCCCCGGAATTTCATAAAAAATTAGCTGTCCGCGCTGGTTGGAGGCGGCGGCTTCAAGCACAACGTCCCCCGTGCGCGCCGCGCGCAGCTGTCTCGCGTAATCTGGTGTCGGCTCGACATGAACACCACGCCACCCCTTGTCATAAAAAAGCTTAGTAACCGAATCTATTACCGGATCTTGCGCGCCAACATCGATATAGAAGCCGTCACTTACTGTTTTTAAAGCGCGCCATAGAAGCACATCTTCAAAATTTTGCGCGTACGAAATCAGCATTTTAAGATTTTAACTCTTCAGAAAAACGGGAGGCGGCATGCCCCCTCAGGGTTAGCGCCGCCAAACTAACCTAAACTACAGGGCGGAGAAAAAAGAGGCAATCTCGGGTATCGATTAACAATAAACTCTGCGTCAACCTGCCCCGAAAGGCCAACCCATACCTCTTAGTCCGCCGAAACTATACTAATACACTCTATTGCGACTGTGAGATGCCGGACATCCTCGTTGATTCCGACCTGAATCGGAACTCCCCCGCCATTTGAGACAATACCCAGAAACTGATATCCGGGCTCAACTCGCTCCAATCCAGGAACCTCTAAAAGGAACTCCGCCATCTCTGGATGGTCAATCTCGATCTCAGACGTTGCGTATCCATTGAGCTCAAGTCTAAAAGAGGGTTTCGGCAGGCCGGCGTATACAAGGCCGCGGCACCTAATACGAACCGAAACCCCTCCGCTTACCATAGTCGACACATAAATAAGGAAGGCGGACCTTCCTGCGGGCAGCCAAGTCCCCCAGGCTTCGGCTTCATGCGGCCCAAGAACCGGAATAAGATTTTCGCTCCCGGCGCTGAAATCGACGTCTGTCCGCTGATCTTCTTCACGTCCCCCTATAGTCGCAGGCATAAAATTAACATCGATCGGCAAGCTAACACGCGGCTGACCCGTCTCCACGGAGTAGAAAAGCGCGCGGGCAAACTGATCCCCCATCGGGTCGTATGACTTTATGCGACGGATCTGACGTTGCCAGTAGTCAATTTCCGTCGCTTCATCGAATTCACCCAAAAACGTTGAGTAGATATTAAACAGTACAACTTCGTCAAATATGAATGCCGCAGCTGCATCACGGCTACCGGGACTTTCGGGACGTCCCTTGATGACATCAAGCAGCATCCGGAAATAGGCATCACGGCTTTCCGCGACCCTTGCCAAGCCCAGGTCCGAATAGAAACCCCGACCACATAACACCACTGGTATACCCAGATAGGCGGCCAAGATGCCAGGACTTCCACGGACCGTGGTTGCCATGTCTGCAATAAGATAGCAGACTTGAGGGGATATGCCGTGAGCCAGAAAATGTATGTGGGAACAGTGCTCATATTGCGCTATGAGCCGCCGGACGGCACCGGTTGTATTGTATATCTCATCGTTCGGATGAACCCTTATCACCCAATTAACTTCCGGATGGCCATATGCAAAGGCCAGCACCTCTTCCAACCAGACATAATTATCGGCGAAGATTTGGGTGTCGTTCAACGCGATATCGGAAAATGTAATCGTATACAACACCACTGTCGGAGCCGCAGGATCGAGATTCAACGCTTGCAATATGAACGATTGCGCCGCCCTCAACGCTTCCCCCTCAGGCCTCGCTACCGACTGTGTCAAAGCTCGGTGCGAGAGGTGAAAACCGTGTGAGCATACCAGATCCACATGCTTGTAGATATGGTCTCGACCATTGGCAATAAGGGTCTCATATTGCTTCTGGAGCATTGAAACGCTTTGCTCTCGGATCTTTCCCTGAAGAGTTTGTCCGAGCTTCGGCGCCCCCTCCAATATATGCGCACGGACAAAACCCTCGTTGCGGATGAAAAGAACCTTCCCCTTCCGCCTAAGCGTCCTATCCGCAATCAATCCATAAGGGGAATAATCCGAATGACCGGTTACAAACCATACGGGCTCCCAAGCGGAAAACTGAATATCCACTGCCTGAAGCAAGCACAGCAGATTCGCCCCTACCGCGACAACACGTTCGTCTACGAAATCCAATGTTTCGATACAATAAATTCGCAGCACGCTATCGTAAAGCAATCTGCCGACAGGCAAGCCATCATCGAGAGTCCAGGTACGGAGGAAATCGCGCATCGCACTCCCCCGTGCCTCTATATCCAAACCAGCAGAATGGAGCGCGTCCTTGAGAAGGACCAGAAAAGCGGCGGTATCCTGCCAGTTGTCAAGGGTAACCAACTCGACACCAAACGACTGTGCCAAAATGGCAAGTGCCGAGGCCGACCGGCGAGGGCACGAAGTTGGGACAATGCCAAACTCCCCAGTTAAGCCGATAACAGGGCGCCCGGTTCTAAGGCCAAGCAATCTTCCCGCTAAGATATTCCGGAGAAGATACCCTGGATGGTCATGCATTAGGTCGACATAAATGGCACCGAGGCCTACCTCTCCCGCCAAGTCATATTGCTTCCAAAAGACAGTGTTCAGACCGGCCCATGCGCGAAAGTCCTTAACACATGCATCATGAACGTTCATTGAAGATGCCCTTCTGATATATCATACGCTATACAATAAAATAAAGCATTTTATAAACAATGTTTAGATCATAGAGATCGTTTCTCGACTAGCAAGCGATAGTTTTGTTATTTAGCAGTAGAAATATGCGCCCATAACGACAGCCTTAGAATAATCGCGCCTTTGGGATTCCGATTCGTGCTCAAGACCCTTTAAATTTTTTGCTTCTTCTTTATTTGGCCGATCCACTTAACGCCCGGAGGTTCCTGGGTGGGAGTAATTTATTTTTGCTGAACGAAGCACAGATGCACCGTGTTGATTCGTATTTTTCCGTCATGTGGAATTGCGCGTGCGAATCATCGGCTGATTGTCAGCGGGATAATCTAGGTAATTCGAAAAGCGTTGCGCTTGCCCCGATACTCCGCACGCGGTTCGCACGAGCCAATCTAAAACCGGTTTGAAGCGCACCGGATTGGGCAGGGGCCCTAGCTCGTGAGTAGATTAAGACCATAACGAACAAGACGACGAATGAATTCCCCCCCAGAGCTGCGACCACTTTGTACGGAAGGCTCTGGATCACGAAGCCGATTACCCATCGCAATGCCCCCATCTTGTCTGTGGCCCAGAAGATCGGCTGTATTAGGCATGTTAAACCACTTGATGAGGAAGACTGAGGTCGACAGCGTAAGCGTGCAGGCGCCTCGCCTGATCTGGCCGAGAAGATGAACGTCCTGGAGCGCGAGAACCAGGAGCTTCAGCAGGCTAATGAGATATTGAGCAGGCCTGCTTATTCGCCTAGGTGGTGCTCGACTGCCCGTTCAAGCGCTGACTGCGTTCATCGACGATGAGACATACGGGCGTAGTCACATCAGCGCCATCGGTGCGAGCCTGATGGCTATGGCCGATCTGCAGGTTTTGCCGATTGCCTAGTATACCTATTTTGAACGCATCGTTCAGCATAATGATCCTGCTCCACCGTCTGCGCGGGTGAAGCGTGACCTTAAACTCAAGCCAGAAGTTGCACGCGGTTTGCCGGTAACTACCAGACTTATAGCGTCGATGAGGTCTGGCAACTGATGAGGCCGGCGGGTATCGAACCATTGGTCGGAGTGTTTGCGGTTTCTACGACAACGCCTAGGCTGACACCGTCAACCGGCTTTACAACGCCAAGGTCATTCATCGAAAAAATCCATGGCGAAACTTGGAAAATATAGAATATGTCGATTCGCTCTCCAACCGAATGCTTCTTAAGCACATATGCAATATACCTCTTTTCGAGCGGTTAGTAATTATCACCAGACAAAAACTGTCATCATTCGCGTATTTATATTTTTTCGCCGGATTTGACGCGCGATAGCGTTAAGGTGACGGTATATAATGAGGCCTCGATGTTGAAACCCGCTTTTGTCCCTGTCGCCGCGTTGATGTTGAGCGTCGCTTGTCTCGCCGGCTGTGCAAAAAAAGACGACGCCGGGGGTAAAAGGGGACCAGGGGGGGCGGCCAATGTTAGTTATGTCGTGGTCTCGACCCAACCGCTGAGTTTGACACAAGAATTGTCGGGACGGACTTCGGCCTACCTAGTATCGGACGTGCGGCCTCAGGTGGGGGGCATTATCAAATCGCGCCTGTTTACCGAAGGCGGAGTCGTGTCGGCGGGGCAGTCGCTTTACCAGATCGATCCCTCGACCTACCAGGCGGTGCTGGCCAGCGCACAGGCGCAACAGGAACAGGCCCAGGCTAATTACGATGCCGCCAAACTGAAGGCTGATCGCGCCAAGCAGCTGATCGCCATCAAGGCCGTCAGCCAGCAGGATTATGACGACGCCCAGACCGATCTGAAAACCGCTGCGGCGACGCTTGCCCTGCAAAAAGCCAATGTGCAAACGGCCAGCATCAATCTCAACTATACCAAGGTCGCCTCTCCTATTTCCGGCCGAATCGGCAAGTCTGCGGTCACGCCCGGCGCGCTGGTGACCGCCAATCAGACGACACCTCTGGCCACGGTTCAGGATCTGTCTAAGATTTATGTCGACATAACCCAATCTGCCACGGACGTGCTGAGGTTGAAGAAATCCCTGATGAGCGGTGAACTCGGCGCGGTTGATCATGCCGACGTCAGCCTGACGCTAGACGACGGTTCGGCCTATCCCCTGACCGGCCGTCTGGAGTTTTCGGACGTCAGCGTCGATCCGTCGACCGGGTCCGTTACCCTTCGCGCGGTGTTCCCCAATCCTAACGGCCTGCTGCTCCCGGGCATGTATGTCCGCGCGCGTATCGTCAAAGGCACGGTGGCGCAAGGCATCCTGATCCCGCAGGCTTCCGTAATCCTGGACGCCAAGGGCGGCGCCAGCGTGCTACTGGCCGGTGATGACAACAAAGCGCACAAGCAGGTAATCAAACTAGGCCAAATGCAGGGCAGCCAGTGGCAGGTCATGGAAGGCCTCAAGGCTGGTGACAAGGTGATCGCCGAGGGCGCCATGAAGTTGAAGGACAAGGGCGATATCAAGGCGAAGCCCGTCAAGCCCGCTCCTGCAACGGAGCAATAAGTTATGCTGTCGCGCTTTTTTATCGTCCGGCCGATCTTTGCCTGGGTCATCGCCATCGTCATCATGTTGGCCGGTACGCTGGCCATCTTCACCCTGCCGATCGAGCAATACCCGAAGATCGCCCTGCCGCAGGTGACGGTCTCCGCTACCTACACCGGCGCCTCCGCCAAGGTGGTTGAGGATTCGGTGACGCAGGTGATCGAACAGGGCATGACCGGGCTCGACGGCCTGAAATACATGACCTCGACCTCTTCGACTGGCTCAGGATCAGTCACACTGGTTTTCGAGGCCGGCACCGACCCCGACGTCGCTCAGGTTCAGGTGCAGAATCAGGCCAATTCGGTGTTGCGCCGCTTACCCACCGATGTGCAGACCTTGGGCCTGCGCGTCAACAAGGCCTCAGGCTCGACCCTGATGGCCATTTCGCTCTATACGGAAGATGAGAGCCTTTCCAACGCCGACCTGGGCGATTGGATCGCTTCCAACCTGAACGATCCAATCTCGCGCATCGAAGGCGTGGGCGACACGCGCGTGTTCGGCTCGCAATATGCCATGCGCATCTGGCTCAACGCCGACAAGCTCGCCAGTTACAGCTTGACGCCGGCCGACGTCGTGGCCGCCATCCAAGCCCAGAACACGCAGGTCTCCGCCGGCAATCTCGGCGCCGATCCGGCTAAGCCGGATACGGCGTTGACCGCCACCATAACGGCGCAATCGCAGCTCCAGACGGCAGCGCAGTTTGAGAACATCATCGTCAAGAACAACACCGCTGGCACGCCGGTTTATCTGCGTGACGTCGCGCGCGCCGAGCTTGGGCCGCAATCCTACGGCAATATCGCCCGTCTGAACGGCCACACCGCATCCGGCATGCAGATCACCCTGGCCACCGGCGCCAATGCGTTGAAAACCGCTGATTTGATCAAGGCAAAGATCAAGGAATTGGAACCCTCCTTCCCTCCCGGCGTCAAATACGCGATCCCCAATGACTCGACCGAATTCGTCAAGCTGGCGATCGAGGACGTGGTCAAGACCCTGATCGAAGCGATCGTGCTGGTTTTCCTGATCATGTTTCTGTTCCTGCAAAACTGGCGCGCCACCCTCATTCCCACCATCGCCGTGCCGGTGGTTCTCCTGGGCACCTTCGGCATCCTTGCTGTCTTCGGCTATTCGATCAACACCCTGACCATGTTCGGTCTTGTACTGGCCATCGGCCTTCTGGTCGATGACGCTATCGTCGTGGTCGAGAACGTCGAGCGCGTCATGCACGAAGAAGGCTTGGGCCCGCTCGAAGCCACGCAGAAATCGATGGATGAGATTACCGGCGCCCTGGTGGGCGTGGCCTCGGTTCTGGCCGCGATGTTCGTGCCAATGGCCTTCTTTGGCGGCACGCAGGGCATCATCTATCGCCAGTTCTCCGTCACCCTCGTGTCGGCCATGGCCCTGTCGGTTATCGTCGCCCTGGTCCTGACGCCGCCTCTTTGCGCCACCTTGCTGAAGGCGCCCAAAAAGGTCGAAGGCGCGGCAGAGCATGATCCACACGCTCCCGAAGAGGACGTCAAGGTCAAGGGCTTCTTCTCCGGTTTCAACCGAGGCTTCCAGGTCTTTTCCAACCGGTATCAAAAATCGGTCAAGGGGATTATCCGCACGCCCGGCCTCTTCATGGTCGTCTATGCCGCTATCATTGCGGCTGTGGTGGGGCTGGCTATGACCTTGCCAACCTCTTTCCTTCCCGATGAAGACCAGGGCGCCCTGATGACGCAGGTACAGTTGCCGGTCGGCTCGAAGACCGACAAGACGATTGCCGTACTAAAGCAGGTGCAGGACGTCTATCAGAAGGACCCGTCTGTCAAATATGTCTTTACTATCGCCGGTTTCGGCGGCTCCGGCTCGGGTGAAAACCAAGGTATGTCGTTCGTGCGTATGAAGGACTTCAAGGAGCGTCACGACGACAATATGAAGGTGTTTGCGCTCGTTGAGCGCGTCAACAAGCAGTTCTCGCAGATCCACACCGCGCGCGTGTTCCCAATGATCCCGCCGGCGGTGCGTGAACTGGGCAATTCGTCCGGTTTCGACCTCCAGCTTAAGGACGTGGGCGGCGTCGGTCATGAAACCCTCGCGGCAGCCAGCGATCAGCTTATCAGTATGGCGGCGAAAGACCCGCTTCTGAGCAATGTCCGCGCCAATATTCAGGACGACACCCCGCAACTCAAGCTCGATATCGACAATGCCCGGGCCGGCGCCATGGGCGTTTCGGTGGCCAACATCAATTCCCTGCTCGGCACCGCGCTCGGCGGAACCTATGTCAACGACTTCATCGATCGCGGCCGCATCAAGCGAGTCTATGTTCAGGGGGACAGGGAGTTCCGCAGCCAGCCTGAGGACATCAACCGGTGGTATCTGCGCAATTCCGCCGGCGAGATGGTGCCCTTCTCGACGTTTGGCACCTCACGCTGGACCTTCGGACCGCCACAGCTCCAGCGCTATAATGGCGCGGGTTCGATGGAGATTCAGGGCACAGCCGCCGCTGGCCAATCGAACGGCAAGGCCATGGACAAGATGGAAGAACTGACTAAACAACTGCCGGCGGGCGTCGGATTTGAATGGACAGGCATCTCGCTGCAGGAAAAGGAATCCGGCGCCCAGGCCCCTGCCCTTTATGCGCTTTCCATCCTCGTCGTCTTTCTGTTGCTGGCGGCGCTTTATGAAAGCTGGTCCATCCCGTTCGCTGTCATCCTTGTGGTGCCTCTCGGCGTTTTCGGCGCCCTTCTGGCCACTTGGTTCCGCGGCCTCGATAACGACATCTACTTCCAAGTCGGCCTGCTGGCCACCATGGGTTTGTCGGCCAAGAACGCCATATTGATCGTCGAGTTCGCCAAGCTGCTGCACGAAGAAGGCCGCACCCTGATCGATGCCACCCTCGAAGCCGTCCGTATCCGCCTGCGTCCCATCATCATGACGTCGCTGGCCTTTACTTTCGGGATCATGCCCCTGGCCCTGGCCAATTCGGCCGGCTCTGCCTCGCAGCATGCTATCGGCACGGGCCTGATCGGCGGCGTTCTGTCGGCGACCTTCCTGGCCATCTTCTTTGTGCCGCTTTTCTTCGTCTTGGTGCAACGCCTGTTCCGTCATGACAATAGGCCGCAAGACATCGCGGCGCGTGAGGAGGCGAAAAATGCAAAACGCTAAACTGACCCTGATGCTCACGCTCAGCGCCGTGACATTGAGCGCCTGCACACTGGCGCCTAAATATGTCCGGCCCGCGCCTCCCGTGGCGTCGCAATGGCCCATCGACACGCCCACCACGGCCGACGTTCATTTGAAGTGGCGCGACCTATTCCTCGATAAGCGCCTGCAGTCGACCATAGACCTGGCAATCGCCCAGAATCGCGACCTGCGGGTCGCCGCTCTGAATATCGATCATGCTCAGGCCCAGTACCGCATCCAACGCTCAGCCCTCCTGCCTGCGATCAACGCATCGGGAACCAGCACCCGTAACCAGACCAGCGACACCTACAGCGCCAATCTGGGTCTGGCCGCTTACGAAGTGGATCTCTTCGGGCGCGTCCGCTCGCTGAAGGATGCCGCCCTCGAAAGCTTTTTCGCCGAACGTGAAAACCGCAACGCCGTTCAGATCAGCCTGATCGCCGCCGTCGCGCAGCAATGGCTGACACTGGCCGCCGATCAGGACGCTTTGCGTCTGGCAAAGCAGACCCAGGCCGGACAGCTGGACACCTTGAAGATCGCCGAAGGTCGCGCTCGCATCGGCGTCCTGAGCGATCTTGATCTCAACCAGATCACAGTCCAGGCTGAAACCGCGCGTGCGGATGTCGCACGCCTTGAAACCGTCATCGACCAAGACAAAGCCGCCCTGACATTGCTTGTCGGCGCTCCCCTGACGCCGGACCTATTGCCTGACGGCCTCACCTCCGGCTTGGTGATCGATGCCCTGCCGGTCGGACTGCCGTCCGACGTACTGCTGGCGCGTCCCGATGTGCTGACGGCCGAACACGACCTCAAATCGGCCAATGCCAATATCGGCGCGGCCCGTGCCGCCTTCTTCCCGCGCATCACCTTGACCGGCTCAACCGGCTCATCCAGTTCCGACCTCGACGGCTTGTTCAAATCGGGTACCAATACCTGGAGCTTCTCGCCCGCCATCAGCGTGCCGATCTTCGCCGGCGGCGCCAATCGCGCGGGCCTGGACAGCGCCAAGATCAACCGCGATATCGCCGTGGCGCAATACGAAAAGGCGATTCAATCGGCGTTTTCAGACGTGAGTGACGCCTTGGCCGTAAGGTCGCGCATCGACGAACGCCTGAGTGCCCAGACCGCCGCCACCAATGCCGCAAGTCGTAGCCTGACCCTGTCACAAGCGCGCTACGATACTGGCTCGGATAGTTATCTTGTCCTGCTCGATGCCCAGCGCACCCTCTACAGCGCCCAGCAAACGCTCATTAGTCTTCAGGCCTTGCGCGCGACCAACCTAGTCGCCCTTTACAGGGCCCTCGGGGACGACACGAGTCTGAACTAGGGCAAATATCTAGCGGATTGCCTTAATAGCGGGCGGCGCACCTAAGCCGTTCGGATATACCCGCGAATTATCAAGCCCCGTTCGGTCATCTCCAGCGGCAACTGCCCCAAGCCAGTCAGAACGCGCATAGCCCCGTCCACGTCCTGACGAACAAGGTGGGCTGGAGTCGTACGACCTGTCTGATACTCTGCAATACGTGGAAACAACAGCCATTCGATTGATCGGAGCGGGATTGGACCGAACGAAGTCGTGTCGACCCAAGGGCGAGGGACGTGCAAACAGGCGCCTGGATTTCCAATTCGTTCTTCAGGGCTGTCAATGAACTTAATTATGCATTGGCGCAGTTCCAATTCTTGATGCGCCTGAATCGCCGCAAACACCTTTCGCCACTTTGTGTCCGACATAAGCGAACCGATCGTCGTGCTGCGTACACGACGACGGACGTGGTCAAGTTCTGCGCGGTCATGAACAGCCATGCTGGCAGGCTATAATGATATCCCGTCTTTGTCAGCAATCTCTCGAAATCTATTTTAACCGTCTGTGCAAAAACCCTGTAATTAATATTAAGAACAATAGGCAAGGAAGTCCAAAGTCGAATACTTCCAGCATATGTAGATCTGACATATTAACGTAAATAATATCCCCCTTCATGCTATGCGGATAAATACGTCCATCTGCTACCGATAAGACGCGATAACTATCTCCAAAGCGGCTCGGAAAGGTGCTCCATATTGCCATTGCGGCCACAAGAATAATCACGAACGAGCCGCCCAATATGGTAAGAATTCGCCGCAATCCCCCCCCCTCAAAACGAATTATGCGCCCATCGGCGCTTCCGTGCCATTGTACTATTGACCGCTTACTTCTCAAGCTATTGAACTGCCTCAGTTACGGCTTTCGCGACGGGTGCTACTGCTGTTTCGGTAACAGGTTTGGCTGACAGAGTCATAGCGGTATAGCTGGTTCCTACTTCGACCGCTAGCCTGCCTATTTGGTGATGAAGGCGGCGGACGAATATCACAGCAAGACGATAGAGCCGAAGCAAATGTGCGGAGGGACTTCACCTACTCTAATATCATACGCTGGGGCGAGTTCTAACTGTCACCATCCTCGATGACTTCTCCCGTTATATCGTCGCCCGAAACGGAACTACACAACGCCCGATGACACCGTCTCGACATCGATGTTAGAACATTGCCATATGCTGGCGTAAGCGGGTTGCCGCGGCCTTCTAGAGGTAAGGGCCACACGCCCACATACGGCTTTCGTCACGGCCACCAAATGATAAGAGCCATGCCGGTCAGTATCAACGCGATGCCAGCAACATACAACCAGATATGCGCTGAAGGCGCCCTCGTCTGCTCGACATTGCCATAAGCCGTCGGCCTAGTCGTGATCTTGCGTGCCTTCGCTTTCGCGTATGGCGGTTTCGTTTCTGCGTACCTGATGTGTCTCATTTCCGGCATTCCCGCGTCAGGAATACCTTTACCTGCAAGGTTTATGCCTGGGAGGCGACTCCGTTAATGGGTCGTTGCCTCACTCGAAGAATGGTTTCACTCCCAGGCACCTATGTTCCCCCTTGCGTCCAGTTGGCCTTGGCGATCTTCCCGACAAGAAAGGCCATCAGAACCTGAACGCGGGCCGGACGCAGCGTGCCGGGAGGGGTCACGAGATAAAGGGATAAAGGCGGGGGCGCCCAGCCAGGAATGGCAATCTCCAGACGCCCCGCCTGGATATCGTCCCACACAAGAAAATCTGGCTGCATGGCTATGCCCGCGCCGCCAATAAGGGCCGGACGGAGAATATCGGCGTTGTTCACCCGTAACGGGCCCGGCACGGATACGGAATACTGCCCATCCGTGGCGTGCTGGAAGCGCCACATGCCTTTGGCACGGCCATTCGTATAGACAAGCCCGACATGATCGGTAAGGTCCTTGGGGTGAGTTGGGCGTCCACGCCGATCAAAATAGCTCGGCGCCCCGACAGGCAGTATACGAACCGGCGCCAATCGCCGCGCCATCAGACTGGAATCCTCCAGATCAGAAATGCGCAATGCCACATCAAAGCCGTCTTCGACAATGTCGATGAAATGGTCGGCCAAGGTCAGGTCGACCGTCACCTCCGGATAGAGGGCGAAAAATTCCGGTAGCATGGCCCCGAGATGCGCAATGCCAAACGACATGGGCGCCGTCATGCGCACCACGCCACGCGGCCGTGCGGCCAGGGCCCACGCCTCCGTTTCCAGGGCTTCTGCGCTGGCCAGCAAACGTGTGGCGCCCTCCAACGCCGCCAGACCGCTTTCGGATAAGGCGACGCGGCGTGAGGTGCGATGAAACAGGGTTGCGCCCAGTTTCGTCTCCAGCCGGCCGATCAGTTTTGACACCGTCGCCTGAGAAAGCCCCAGGTCCTGGGACGCCGCAACGAACGAACCGGTTTCGGCCACCTTGGCAAAAACGGCCCAGGCTTCAAAGTCTGGCAACTTCATGATGTCATTTTTCGAAATGGTTTCTTTCTATCATTTGTATTTCAGAGGTCATGGCAAAAGTCCATAGTGTGTTCAGACAGGACGCACACGGCGGCCGGCAATTTTAGCAAGTGGAGATATAACCATGATCGAACGTAGACCTTTTAACAGCCTCGGTGGCGCCAACCACGGTTGGCTGGACGCCAAACACCATTTTTCGTTTGCCAGCTATCGGGATCGCGCCCGCGACCAATGGGGCAATCTGCGCGTCTGGAACGACGATACGATCGCACCCGGGACTGGCTTCCCGCCCCATCCGCACGCCGATATGGAAATCATCACCTATGTGCGCGAAGGCGCCATCACCCATCAGGACAACCTTGGTAACAAAGGCCGCACCGAAGCGGGCGATGTGCAAGTCATGAGCGCCGGCAGCGGCATCCGTCATTCCGAGTATAACCAGGAGCCAGGCGTTACCCGCATCTTCCAGATCTGGATCCTGCCGAGCGAAACCGGAAAAGGACCGGCCTGGGGCACCAAGCCATTCCCCAAGGGCGACCGGTCCGGCAAGTTCGTGGCCTTGGCCAGCGGTTTCGCCAACGACGATGACGCCCTGCCCATTCGTGCCGACGCCCGCGTCCTGGGTGCGACCTTGAAAGCCGGAGAAACAGCGGAATATAGTCTGGCCGGCCGCAATGGCTACCTTGTCCCATCGGCCGGATCGGTTACCGTCAACGGGGTACGCATCGACACCCGAGACGGCGCCGCGATCGCGGATGAAGCGCTTATCCGCGTCACTGCCTTGGAAGACTCGGAACTTGTTCTCGTAGACGCCGCCTAACGGCCGTTTTTAGTCGCCCAAAGCGCTTTTCGTATAAAAAGCGCGTAAAAGTAAAAAATTAGAGCGCCGATCTGATGCAGTCAGATCGGGACAGGCTCAAGCGTAAGCCAAACCTTCAAATCCCATCACAAATCGGAGATACGACCATGACCAGCAATAGCTATGTCACCACCCAAGACGGTACCGAAATCTACTATAAGGACTGGGGCCCCAAGACCGCCCAACCGATCGTCTTCCATCACGGCTGGCCCCTGTCGTCCGACGACTGGGACACCCAAATGCTTTATTTCCTGGGTAAGGGCTATCGCGTTGTCGCCTTTGACCGCCGCGGGCATGGCCGCTCGACTCAGGTCAGCGATGGTCACGATATGGACACCTACGCCGCCGATGCCAATGCGGTGGTCGAGGCCCTGGACCTGAAGAACGCCGTCCATATCGGCCACTCGACCGGTGGCGGTCAGGTCGCCCGCTATGTCGCTCGCTATGGCAATGGCCGTGTCGCCAAGGCCGTCCTGGTCAGCGCCGTTACCCCCATCATGCTGAAGACAGACGCCTTCCCGCTGGGCTTACCCATAAGCGTGTTCGATGGCCTGCGCGAACAGACAGCCACCAATCGGACCCAGTTCTTCAAGGATCTGCCCATCCCGTTCTATGGCTTCAACCGCGAAGGCATAAAACCTATTGACGGGGTGATCGACAACTGGTGGCGTCAGGGCATGATGGGCAGCGCGAAGGCCCATTATGAAGGCATCAAGGCGTTTTCGGAAACCGATCAGAGCGAAGACCTGAAGGCAATAGACGTGCCGGTCCTGATCATGCACGGCGATGACGATCAGATCGTGCCCTATAAAGCCGCCGCCCTGGAAGCCATCAAGCTGGTCAAGAACGGCACCTTGAAAATCTATGAGGGCTATCCGCACGGCATGCTGACCACCCATGCCGACGTTATCAACCCGGACCTACTTGCCTTCATCCAAGCCTGATCCTTACCCACGGGCACCCAATGAACGGGTGCCCGTGATCGCATCTATGCGGGCCTTAGTATAGGCAGATATACCCCAGCGCCACTACCCGAAGCGATGGGAGGCAGCGGAGGGTCAACAAGCCCGGTAATAGCCGTGGCGTTTTGTATAGACCTCAGTGGCTTGCCCCTTCGTTTGCCCAATAGCTCTCGGTTTCGAGTTCACAAAAAAGCACCGGCGGTTTCTGGCGAGCCAGTCGGATCGACCCTGTGAACGTGTGGCATGTTACCGCCTTTCCGGGCATGCCGGTGCTGTCAACGGACACAAGAACCTGAGGTTCACCCTCACTCGTTTGCGGCAACTTTTTTGCGTCAAGGGGGCTTCCATACAGATGGACCCTACGAGCACTATTGGCATATTTAAATATTTCCCGGCCGAGATATATGCGGTGAAGTGTGTCGGCTTCGCCAATAAAGGCGGGCTTGGCGTGACCATAGTAAAAGGCATCGACGTATAGGTTTTCAGCGCTTTTCAATGTCACCTCCGCCTTTGGTGACGTCTTTAGGATCAGGTCGAAGCTGTAGGGGCCCTCTTTCGGCTTTGGGTTGTGAATGGCTTCGATCACATCGCACTGTGTCAGACCAAAAATCAGCGGCACCAGGGCCATATATCTGGCAAAATTAAAATATTTCATGCTCTCCCCCTCTGAGATGAAAAGCTTAACACAGAACAAGCATGCTTGTCTAAATGAGTTGAAAAGTGAGCCCGCCGAAAATAAGATAACATTTTCAATAATTTAAAGTTATTCCCAGAATCTGAATCAGGCTATGTTTTGCTGCGAATTTGCGGTGTCGCCCCATGCTACACTCGTAATGAGGTAGCTGTCGCGTTGATATGGTCAGGGCATCAACCGGATGGGGGCAGACAGCCCTCGTCTGTATTCTCGGCGGCTTGTACCGGTTAGGTGATCAACGTCCGGTGCAAGGCCGAGCACGTTTTCCCATAAACCTTGCCGCTTTTTAAAGCTGGACAAAGGCTAGGGAATAGGTTTGGCTCAACACCTTGGATTTGAAATCACACCTTCGTCCGAATAGAGCCGGGGACTGCAAATGGCATTTTCCTATCCCTCACGCAGATCGTTTATGGTGGCCGGCGCAGCGGTGGCGGGCGCGCTATCTACCACCACGCGGGCAAGTCCATTACTAACGGTACCCGTCGTCGATAGCCTCTCAACCCAGGTTCTGGTTGATAGCGCTCAGTTTGGACCCTTTCTGGACGATGTGAAACGCCCTGGACTGCTTATTGAACGCAGCAGTAGCAAGAGACCGCCTGCCGCCAGGATGACTGGGAAAACCTTGGAGGGCCAATTTGGCCTTTCGCTCCTCAATGAGTCGCGTATGGTCGGGCAAACCCGACGCATTTTAATCGATTTCGGCTTTACCTACGATGTCCTGGCGAACAACATTACCGAGCTCGGGATAGATCCGACGCAAATTGACGCCGCTGTTCTTAGCCACGGTCATATCGACCACTATGGTGGCTATCGAGGACTGTTCGCAGCCCGAAAGCCGGACCGCCCTCTTCCACTTTACGTCGGCGAAGAAGAAGCCTTTTGCGAACGTACCGGCCTTGGCGGCAACCCACCCATTATAATGGGGGCGCTGGATCGCGCGGGATTGAGTGATGCGGGCTTTGTTGTTCTGACACGCCCTGACCCCGTGATTATTGCGGATCAGGCGTTCACCACCGGTATCATACCGATGTCGACGGCCGAGCGCGCCGCTATCCCGACTCAGATGCGTCCGGGAGTGGGCTGTGAGGTCGCGTTGCTGTCGCCGTCCAAACGCGATAAAGCTCTGCTGCAAGATGACGGCGAACACGAACTGGCCACCGCCTATGTCGTCAAAGGCCTGGGGCTCGTGGTGATTTCATCCTGTGGACATCGCGGCATTTTAAACACCATTCGCCAGGCGCAGCGCGTGTCCGGCGTCGAGAAGATCCATGCCGTCATGGGCGGTTTTCATCTTGTGAGACCCCGGACAGAAGAAGAGGCCAAGGCAACAGCGGCTGCGCTAAAGGATATCAACCCCAACTACATCATTCCCATGCATTGTACGGGTGAAGTGTTTATTACCGAGGCAACACGGCTAATGCCTGGGAAGGTTATCCGTCCTTATGTCGGCAATCGGATCACGTTTTCGCTCTGAATCGGGCAATAGGGCGAGGCAAGGTGCCAACCGCAACTGCGGCATAACCCGCCTAAACGCCATGGCCATACCACAATACCTGTTTATTGGCGGTGTAACATCTTGAACTGGGAGCGCAATTCGTGACGGCGAACAGATCTGCGAAGACGGAATGGACGCCCGCCAATATACCCTCTTTAGAGGGCCGTAATATGCTCATAACCGGCGCGAATAGTGGCATAGGATATCAGGCGGCGCTGGTCTTGGCCGCGAAGGGGGCACAGGTTACGCTTGCCTGCCGTGACAAAGTTCGGGGAAACGCTGCCCTCCAGGCTATCCGCCAGAGCGTGCCTGACGCCCGCCTTATCCTTGGCCATCTCGACCTGGGTTTGCTCTCATCGGTGAAGCGCTTTGCCGAAAGCGTGCTGAACCAAGGCCAGCCACTGCACTGCCTGATAAACAATGCCGGCGTGATGGCTCCGCCGCGCCGGCTTGAAACAGCGGATGGCTTCGAATTGCAGTTCGGAACCAATGTGCTGGGGCATTTCGCCTTGACCGCCCTTTTAATGCCGGCCCTTCAACACGCCATCAGCGCTAATATTACCGATGCGCCCCGCGTCGTCACGCTTGCCTCTATCGCGCACAAACGTGGCCGTATCAATTTTGACGATCTGCAATCCGAACATCGGTATTCGCCAATGGCAGCCTATGCGCAGTCAAAGCTCGCCGATCTGATGTTCGCCCTGGAACTCAATCGACGTCTGCGCGCGGCGGGTTCGGACATCTTGTCCGTTGCCGCGCATCCTGGAATTGCCAGCACCAATCTGTTTAAAACGGGCGACTATCACGGCATTGAAAAGGTCGTGTGAAATGCCTTTGGGCCACTGATCGGCCTGGCCCTCAATACCGATGCGGCGGGCGCATTACCGACACTCTATGCGGCGACGGCCGATGCTGTGGAGGGCGGGTGTTACTACGGCCCGCAAGGAATTCTGGAGGTTCGCGGCCAACGCGTAGGGAAAGCCCGGATTGCCGATCAAGCGCTGGACCTGACCGTCGCCGAACGTCTTTGGCAAACTTGCGAAGACTTGACGGGTCTCCCCTTCCCGGTCATCGGCCAGACAAACTGAGGCGACAATCGCTTCCGACATACCTGAACCGACCGATGCCATATGGATTTGCATATTGGCCTGATCCACTCGCCAAGTGATCACGTATGTACCGTCAGGACATATGACATGGGACCAAACGACAAAGCTTTGAAGCGTTTTACGCGAGATCATGATGTGGTCTGTGTGGACTGCCTCACTGTTCCCCTGTTCATCCGCCACAATGGTCGTGACTACGTTGTATGCGAAGGCTGCGGGCATAAGGTGCCGTCGTTTGAGGCCGCGACAGGCGCATCGCAACATGTCTCCCGGCGACACGTTTCGCTGATCTTGCCCTATTTAGAAAAAAGCAAACTTGAAACGGGGATTATGCGCAAACGCTTGGCACCATGCTCAAGCGGAAAACCGAAGTTCATCTACAGGGCGTGGGCTGAGACAGACGCGCTTGGCGGGCGCTGACTGACCGTCTCATGTCGCCGCGTTATCGGCCGTAGCCCGGATATCGGATTGAATATACGCAAATCGGCCTTTCGCTGAACCAAGTAGCGCGTTCGCACGTATACGTACGAAACGATAAAGGACGGCCATGGACGCCACAAGACAGACCAGAAGACATCCACTGCGAGCCGCCGCTATCTCGGGCGGTCTTGTGCTAGCGGCCGCGGCCATCGGCAACCTGGCCACGTTTGCCAATTTGAAGACGTGGTACGCTTATTTGCACAAGCCGGCCTTTACACCGCCGAACTGGGTGTTTGGACCGGCCTGGGGGATTCTCTATGTTTTGATGGCTGTGGCCTTCTGGCGCATCCTGACCGTGTCCGACAATGCCCGAAACAAACGGTTCGCCGTTACTTGCTTTCTCGTCCAACTTGCCTTGAACGCGTCTTGGTCAGTGGTCTTCTTTGGCATGAATTCGCCCGCCGGCGCGCTGATTGTCATCGCTTTGATGATCGTAGCCATCGTGGCGACCTTGATCGGATTTCTGCGCCTAGACCGTATAGCTGCGCTATGTCTGGTTCCCTATCTGGCTTGGGTGTGCTTCGCAACGGCCCTGAATGCCGGTGTCTGGAGTCTTAATCGCTAATTAGGGCGCATCGCCGTCAAACGAGTGGCGATACAGGCGGCTCACAAGGCGCTAAATATCTGAGGAAGTGAGAGAATGATCAATCCAGATTTGCCCACCGCCGGCGAGGACAGCGACCCGGTGTCGACACGCATACGCAAACGTCTGCAAGCCGCCAAAACACGCTTTTTTGCCAATGACAATATCTCAGCCTTCATCGAGACCGGCGAACTCATAGAGATTGAAAACGAGGTGGCCGAGAAGTTTGCCGCGGTACTGGACAGCCTTATCATAGACGTCGAGCAGGATCACAATACGCGTGAGACAGCACGCCGCGTCGCGAAGATGTATCTACGGGAGGTGTTCGCCGGCAGATATTCACCCGCGCCGCCCGTTACGGAATTTCCGAATATCTCCGCCCTCAACGAACTTATGATCGTGGGGCCCATCACCGTGCGAAGCGCATGCAGCCACCATTTTTGCCCCATAATGGGCCGTCTATGGATCGGGCTTATGCCCAATGGTCACTCAAACCTGATAGGGTTATCCAAATATGCCCGCGTCGCCGAATGGATCATGTCGCGCCCGCAGATTCAGGAAGAGGCCGTCACCCAACTGGCCGACCACTTCATGGAGCGCGTGCGGCCTGATGGCTTAGCTATCGTCATGGAGGCAGACCATTTCTGCATGCATTGGCGCGGCGTGAAGGACAATGAATCGAAAATGATCAACAGTGTCATGCGGGGCTCCTTTCTAAAGGACCCCGCCCTGCGACGCGAATTTCTATCGCTTATCACCCCCAGCCGCTGAGGCATATCATGCTTGTTCGTTGTCTCTACGCCAGCCGTCTAACGTCAAAGTTGTCTGCATCCCTGCTCTCGGACATTCTCGACCAGTCTCGCCGCAACAACCCAGCCCGCGGCATAACCGGGCTGTTGTGTCACACGCAATCGGTCTTTGTGCAGGTGCTGGAAGGCGATCGTGAACAGGTATCGATATTGCTGGCAAAACTGATGCAGGACGACAGGCATCAGGCGGTAACCGTTTTACTGTTCGAGGAAATAGCCGAACGCGCCTTCTCGGGCTGGACGATGGGCCAGGTGAATATCGACTTAGTCAATCCGGGACTGTTGCTCAAGTATTTTCCGCAACCGAAGCTCGACCCGTTTACCGGCACAGGCAGAACCGCCATGGCGTTCCTTATGGAACTGGTGGCCACTGGCGCCATTGGGGCCTGAGGTGGCGACAACCGGGCCAAAGCCTGCCGGGCGGGTCGGAGCTGTCCGCCTGATCCTTGCGGATCAGTTGTCCTCGCGGTTGCCCATCCTTATGGATGCGGACAAGCAAAGCGACGTTATTTTGATGGCTGAGGTGATGGCGGAGGCGACCTATGTGCGCCATCACGTCAAGAAAATCGCCTTCCTGTTTTCAGCCATGCGTCATTTTGCCGAAGCGCTTAGGCGCGCCGGATTCAATGTCCGCTACGTGACACTTGACGATCCGCAAAATCGGCAAACCCTATCGGGCGAAATCGAACGTGCCGTCGAATGCTTGGCACCGCAGTGTGTCGCGGTCACCGAGCCCGGCGAATGGCGTCTGAAGGAAGCCTTCAAGGCGCTGGAACGCACTTTATCCGTCCCGCTGCACAATCTGCCGGATACTCGCTTTCTGTGTTCGCATGAACGGTTCGCTGCCTGGGCAGAAAAGCGGCAAAGCTTGCGCATGGAATTCTTTTATCGGGAGATGCGTCGGGACTACGGTATCCTTATGGAACCCGACGGCCAACCGACCGGGGGGAAGTGGAATTATGACGCCGACAACAGGCAGCCGCCCAATCCCAAACTCAAAGGACCGCGACGTCTGAGTTTTAAAAAGGACGACATCACACGTGCGGTACTCGACCTCGTCCGAGAGAGATTTCCGGACGGCTTTGGTGTGCTTGAGCCATTTCATTTCGCCGTGACGCGGACCCAGGCCTTACGCGAACTGAAGCATTTTATAGCCGACATTCTGCCTGACTTTGGCGATCATCAAGATGCCATGATTGCCGGAGAGCCCTATCTCTACCATTCGTTATTATCGGCCTATTTGAACGCGGGGCTGCTATATCCGCTGGAAATTTGTCAGGCGGCGGAGGCGGCCTATCGGCAGGGGCACGTGCCGCTAAACGCCGCCGAGGGCTTTATTCGCCAAATCCTGGGATGGCGCGAATTCATCCGCGGCATCTACTGGCGGTTCATGCCGGGCTACGCCCAACACAACGGGCTGGATGCGCAGGAGCCCTTGCCCTGGCTCTATTGGAGTGGGGAAACAAAAATGGCATGCATGCGAGAAGCGATCGCGCATACACGGCAACATGCCTATTCCCACCATATTCAACGCCTGATGATCACCGGCAATTTCGCCTTGATCGCTGGTCTAAGGCCGGCTGACGTCCACGACTGGTACTTGAGCGTCTATGCCGACGCCTACGAATGGGTAGAGTTACCCAACACACTCGGAATGGCTCTTCATGCCGATGGGGGGATTGTCGGTTCCAAGCCCTATGCCGCCAGCGGTAACTATATCAATCGCATGAGCAATTATTGCGCGGATTGCACCTATAATCCCAAGTTGTCCGTGGGCGAGTCCGCCTGCCCCTTCAACGCCCTCTATTGGGATTTCCTCGCCAGACACCGCTCGCGCTTCGCCGGCAATCCCCGCCTGCCCTATGTCTACGCAACCTGGGACAAAATGGGCGAAGACAAACGCATGAATATTCGAAGCCAGGCACAGGCTCATCTTCGGTCGATGCGCCAGGGTAGCCTCTGACATGGCAAGACGCACGGAAAAGTCTGATCTGCCCGTGAAACTATGCGGGGTGTGCCAGCGTCCGTTCACCTGGCGCAAAAAATGGGCGAAGGTGTGGGACGACGTCAAATATTGTTCCGACCGATGCAAAGGCAATCGCCAATCTGCCACGTCCACCCAACCCCGCCAATGACGCGGCGCCGATATATTTTACGCTTATCGCGGCGGCACATGAACCGATACCAGGGCGCGTACGTATGAACTAAGGCTGGTCGCACAATACGACACCTAACGATCCGCCCGCTAAAGGCGTTTGCCTTTCGCGGTCATTTAGGTCTTTGAGCAAGCATATGGGGAACACGCGTGGCGAATTATCTCGTTTTGGCGGCATCAAGCGCCATAGGTCTGGCGACCACCGAACGGTTGAAATCGCAAGGCCACCGCGTTCTCACCACCGCACGTACCGCCGATAAAATCACCCCGGATTACATAATAGATGCGTCCGACTTTGATGCCGTAGAGCAGGTTTTCGCCGACGCGGGCCCGTTGGACGGCGCCGTCAATTGCAGCGGGTCGCTTTTGCTGCGCTCAGCGCACCTCACCTCCCGCGCTCAGTTCGACGCCGTGATCTCCGCCTCCTTGACCACGGCTTTTGCGACCGTTCGTGCCGCCGGTAAGCATATGACTGGCGGCGGCTCCCTTGTTCTCATATCGTCTGCAGCCGCGCTTGAAGGGCTTGCCAATCACGAGGCGATTGCGGCGGCCAAAGCGGGCGTTATCGGCTTGATGCTGTCTTCGGCAGCCACCTATGCACCTATGAACTTACGCATAAATGCGGTCGCCCCCGGCCTCGTGCAATCGCCGTTGACCGCACAGCTTACGGTGAGCGAGGCGGCACGCAAAGTGTCTGAATCGATGCACGCCTTGGGACGTTTGGGTAAGCCGCAAGACGTGGCGGCCGCCATAGCCTTCCTGCTCGACCCCTCGAACGATTGGATTACCGGCCAAACCTTGGGAGTTGATGGCGGTCTATCACGTGTCCGGCCCAAGATGAAGATTTAGGCATCCGCACCAACGCCCGTCCAGCTTGTGTGGGTGCGCGGCGTCCTTATTTTCGCCACATCGGTCGGCAAAGTCGCGGTCGGGATAGAGATTATAAAAGGACGCCTGTTTTGCACGACCCGGTTACCGCTCTCGTCGTCACCCTGTTCAGTTCGCCCGGCGTGGCGCTTCTTCTGGCCGGCGCCATTCTTCTATTCGGTATAGGCTTGATCACCTGGTCAAGCTTCAGCGAGTATCGGCCCTTGCAGGAAGAACTGCGTGAGCGGTGGAACCTGCTCTCAGCCTTGCGCGGCGGCGCAGCGCGTGCCGCGTTTTATAGCCAATTTTCAAATCTGGATGTCCGCTTCGGCGGGGCGGCCAACAATGCTTCCACATCAGCCGCCCTGGTTCTGGGATGGGCAAACTATAGAAGCCTCCTGGTCGATACGGGTGACAACACCTATGCCACGTCCATACGGGCAGCCGAAGCCTTCGACCGCCTGGATGAACCGGCACGCAGCCTGGAATGGTGGGCCAATATCCTTGTCGCCATCGGTCTGGTCGTGACCTTTCTCGGCATTGTGGCAGCCCTCAGCGAGGCCACCGCCGCCATGGCCGATACCAAGGGGGCAGGTATGGAAGCCGCCCTCATGGGACTTCTGGCCATTGCCGCCACCAAGTTCTGGACGTCGATCGCCGGGGTTCTGGCCTCCATTATTTTACGCTTCGTGGCCCGCTGGCGCCGCCAGCGTATCCAGTCTCTGGAAGCCACCCTATTCGAAAGCCTGGATGCCTGCGTGCAATTCATGCCGCCGGAAAAAGTCATGCTCGAACAACTCAAGAGCCTAAAGCGTCTGGAAATCGCCTTGTCGCGCGAGGCGGCGGCATGAAGTTCCGTCACCGGCGCGCCGAGGATGTCGAGGAAGGCGAGAGCTATTATGTCTCCATGACCGACATGATGGTCGGCGTTCTTTTCATCTTCATCATCCTGCTTAGCTATTTCGCCCTCAATTACCGTAGCACCACCGCAGCCCTCACAAGCGCCAAGGACAGCCAGACGGCTCTGCTCCTGCAAACGGCGACCGCGCTTGAACGTCGTGATGCCTCCCTCGAGGTCGATACCAAAAACCGCATTGTGTGCCTGCCAGGTAGCGTGCTCGGCGATCCATCGGGCGACCGGCACTGCTTCGCCTATTCGGGCGGGGCGGAACCGGCAAAGCCGGCGACCGCGATTGCCGCCGCCGATCGCGCCGCCTTCATGTCATCGATAAATGCGCAATTGGGCAGCGTGGCCAGAAGCGATTTGAACGCGGCCACCCTCTCCTTCACGGCCGACCAGTTGTTCGTGACGGGCACGGCTACCCTAAAGCCGGAAGGTCAAGCTATCGCCCAAAAGGTCGCTCAGACCCTGGCATCGCAGCTGCCCTGCTATAGCTATGGCGTCCCCCCGGCCGGCGGTTGCACCAACGACACGAAGATGGCCATCGTCAATGTGGTGGCCAGTGTGAACCTCGATGTCAGCACGCCGCAGGGCCGCGCGGCGCAAGCCTTGGCCCTGGAACAATCTGTGGCCTTACGCGACGCCCTCATCGCCCATCAGCCACTACTGGCGCAGTTGCGCGCCCAACAAGACCCTGGCGGCCAGCCCATGTTGCAGGTCGCGTCCTATGCGCAGTCCCAGACAAACGCAGCGGGTAGCGGCGCAAATCTGTCGATTGAATTCCGCATGGCGCAGTAGGCCCAAGTCGCGGAGGCGCGGACATGCCCACGCCTCCGAATACGGTTTCTTATTACCTCTTCACGTATATACAGGCGTTTATACACCGATTTTTGACGATTAGAGTCTAGGCTTGGGAAACTCCTGATTCGAGGCGGGCCATGGAACTTAAAATCACCAAGATCGGCAACTCACTGGGCGTCATCCTGCCACGTGAATTGCTTACGCGCCTGAAGCTGGAAAAGGGCGATACCATCTTCATCACCGAGACGCCTGACGGCTACCGTCTTTCCCCTTACGATCCCGCCTATGCCGAGCAAATGCATACGGCGCGCGAACTGATGAAAAAACGCCGCAACGTTGTTCATGAACTGAGCAAATAGCATGGCCTTTCTGCTCATTCGCGAGGGCGTAATAGAGGCCGTTCAGGCCGAACTGGTGGCGGACCACGGTACCAACGCCGACCGCGCGACGGGCTTGCGCGAACGCAGCATGATGAAGATGATGCATGCCCGGGTCCACGCCCTGAACCAGAGTTCTGCGACCGATCTGGCCAGCCTGGCCGCATGCTATGGCTACGCTCTGGCGCACGATCAGCTTTTCCATGGCGGCAATCTGGCCGTCGCCCTGATCACCATAGAACTATTCCTGACGCTGAACGGCTACATGCTGAGTGCTGACGATACCACCTGTTTCCTCGGCCTTATGGTTGTGGCTGACGGCGAACTGAGCGCTGAAAATTTCGCAAGCTGGATACGCAACCATATTGTGCCGATGCCGGCGAAGGCCGGATAAAGACAAATCGGCGGTTTCGATTAAAATAACCGCCTATCCACCTGCCAGAGCGCTACGAATTTAATAAAACAACAAGCAAATCAATATATTCTACAATAAATACATCGCCAAAGTTAACATCAGGGCAATATGTATTAAAATTGGCGCGTCATAACCACGTTCGAGTATGTTTAGAGTTCTGTATTGCCTTAAGGATCAGCACGACTGGAGACTAGTGCTCCTGGCGGGTGTCATCTGTCTCATCTCTTGTTTTGTGTCGGCACTCCTCATTGGGCGTGCGCAATCCACCCAAGGTGGACAACGCCTACGCTGGATTTTGGCTGCCGGCATGGCGTGCGGCTTCGGCATATGGGCTACACACTTCGTCGCCATGCAGGCCTTCAATCCCAACGTAGCGATCGCCTACGACCTGATGTTGACCCTTGTGTCGCTCATTTGCGCCCTGGTGATTACTACAGGAGGCGTAGAGATTGCCGTCAGTCGCGCTTTCCCGCACGCGCGTCTCGTTGGGGGCAGCGTAATTGGATCCGGCATCGCCACTATGCACTACCTCGGTATGATGGCGCTGGATGTTCCAGGCAATGTTGAATGGGCGCCCGACCTCGTTATCGCGTCGATCCTTATAAGCCTGCTACTGGGTGCACTCGCTCTTTGGACCATAACACTGCCCGCCCATAGCAAACTGCGTCGCGTCGGCTGGCTTATATTGCTGCTAGCGATTGTCGGCCACCACTTTACTGCCATGGGCGCAGTCACCATCCGGCTCGATGCGACACGCAAGATGAGCGGCTTGGTCCTGTCACCACAAGCCATGTCTCTGGCCATCACCGTTGCCGCCGTCGCCGTCTTAAGTCTATGCGCCTTTGCGGTCGTGTCGGCTCGCCGCTTAGATAGCCTGCGCGCCGACACAGATCGCCGCTTCCGTATCCTTCTTGAAGGGATGGAAGACTATGCCATTTTCATGCTGGACACGCGCGGTAACGTCGTTGATTGGAAAGCTGGCGGAGATCGGATGAATGGCTATCTGACTTCAGACATTGTGGGGCGATGTTACGCAGATGTCTGTGCCGTAGACACCACCTTTCCGGACCAGTATCGCGCCGCCCTGATTAAAGCCGCGGAGGCAGATCGGGCAGAAATTGAAGGCCCCGCCCGCCGCGCGAACGGGAAAGTCTTCTGGAGCCACACCCTGTTGCGTGCACTGCGCGACGATGACGGCAAATTGCTGGGCTTCGCCAACATCACACAAGACATCAGTGAACGAAAGGCAACGCAGGATCGCGTAATAGAGAGCGCGCGAAATCTCGACGCTGCCCTATCCAATATGCCTCTGGGCCTGTTGCTCTTCGACCGAAACGAGCATCTAATCCTCGCCAACTCGCGCTTTTCCGAGTTATACGGTCTGGATCCGGCCTTCATGGCTCCTGGACTAACCTTCCGTGCCTTGTCGGACCATATGGTCCGCATATGCCTGGGTCGGTCCGTGGATCCCGGAACCTTAGCCATGCACCATGCGCGCCATATGGCGTTGATCACCGAACCCGGTGGTGGGACCATGGTATCGGATCTGTTCAAGGCGCGTTCCATTGCGATTTCGCATCGGCCGACCTCTGACGGTGGCTGGGTATCGACATTTGAAGATGTAACTGAGCGCCGGCTGTCTGAACAACGCATCGCCCACCTATCGCGTCATGACGGTTTGACAGGCCTGCCCAACCGATTGCATTTCAACGAATATCTTGATCAAGAGCTGACCGCCGCGGTGCGCAGCGGCGAGCAGGTCGCGGTGATCATTGCAAATATCGACCGCTTCAAGGACATAAACGACCAACGTGGGCACGGCGCCGGCGACACGGTCTTGAAGGCCGTAGCCCGTCGCCTGTCAGATGCAGCAAACAGTTGCGGGCTGATCGCCCGTTTCGGTGGAGACGAATTCGCCGTGGTCATGCGCTTCGACCGGCGCGAGACGGTCGAAGCGAGGATTGCCGCACTCAGCAACGCCGTCTGTGCGCCCATTTCACTCGACGGAGGGCCTACTACAGTCCAGGCCAGCTTCGGCGTAGCCCTATATCCCGGTGACGGCGGCAACCGAGAAACCTTGCTTAATAACGCCGATCTGGCGCTGAACCGCGCCAAGAGCAATGCTACGCAAAAAATCTGCTTCTATGACTCCGGAATGGATGAGGCCGAACGCCATCGGCGTGCCTTGGCTGCGGATCTTGACGTCGCACTGGGCAATGGCGAATTCCGGCTATTCTACCAGGTGCAGCATTCGGTGCGCACCGGGGAGATAACTGGCTACGAAGCCCTTATCCGCTGGAACCACCCGGAACGTGGTTTCATTTCTCCCGCCGAATTCATCCCCATCGCCGAGGAAAGTGGTGCAATCATCGCTATTGGCGCCTGGGTGCTGCGAGCCGCGTGCTTGGAAGCCCTAAGCTGGCCCAACACAGCCAAGATCGCCGTTAACCTCTCGCCTATACAACTTAATGACGTCGCTCTGATAGAAACAGTTAAATCGGTGCTCATCGAAACCGGCCTGTCGCCATCGCGTCTGGAATTGGAAATAACGGAAACGACCATTATCGGCGATAAGGTCCGAGCCCTGCACCTTCTGCGACAGATCAAGGCGCTGGGCGTCACCATAGCCATCGACGACTTCGGCACCGGGTATTCCTCCCTGGACACCCTCAATTCCTTCCCGTTCGACAAGATCAAGATCGATCGCTCCTTCTTGATGGAGGCCGATAAGAGCCCGCAAGCGCGCGCCATCGTTCGCGCCATCCTCGCACTTGGCAGATCACTGGGCATACCGGTTCTGGCTGAAGGCGTTGAGACCGAAAGCCAGTTGGGACTGCTGCGCGAAGAAGGTTGCGACGAAGCTCAGGGGTACCTGTTGGGGCGACCGGTTGAGTTTATTGGCCGAAAAGCGGCTTGACCGCCGGTGACCTTGCCTACCCTACCGCCTGCCCCCGTCAAAAAAGCCAAGCGGAATAGCATTGGCCATGGCGGCGGCGCCCGCATCATTGGGATGAAGATGGTCGCCGACGTCGAAATCAGGCCTTAGCTTCGTCGGGGTGTCGGGTTGGCGCACGGCCAGATCGAAATCGAACACACCATCGAAGATATGGCTTGTCCGCAGCCATGTATTGATCGCCACACGGCGTGCTTCCTTTTCGTCGGAATAATAGCTGCTGAAAACCGTGCCTTCGAAAGGCGTCAGGGTGCCGGCATAGATGCTGAGGCCCCGCTCATGGGCCCGCGCCGCCATCTGGCTCAGGCCATCAATGATATCCTCGGCGGACACATAGTCTTGCGACCCCGGCCCTTGCGCATGCCCTAAATCGTTGATGCCGATAAGGACAATGACGGCGGAGACATTCGGTTGGGCCAGGACGTCGCGGTCGAAGCGCGCCAGACCGTTGTCACCGAACCGTGCCCATTGGCCATGGTGCAGCAGGCGATTACCGCTAATCCCGCTGTTGACGACGCTGAGCGGAATGCCGGCCTCACGCAGGCGGCGCCCAAGAACCTCCGGCCAGGTCCCGCCACGATCGGGTGTAAGACCATAGCCGTCGGTGATGGAATCGCCGAAGGCAATAATGGCGCTTTTGGCCTCTCCGCCCGACACTTCGACTTCCGCAATCCATGGGAAAGCCTTGCCTAAGCCAATGTCGGCGGCGGACGCTTCTGTAAATTCGGCCATGTCGGTCATCCGCCCCGGCGCCGTGTAAAGGACGCTGCGCTGAATATCGTGAACCGTAGAGAGCGACGCCGAACCAGCGGCATATACGCTGACCGCCAGGTCGTGATCGGCGATTATGTCAAGGGCGATAGGATCGCTCAGCGCATAGGCGCCGGGCGCCAAAGTCACGCCCGACTTACCATTGAATGTCACGGTGCGGTCACTGGCCGCGTCAATACGACTGCCGGACACCCTGCGCGCTACGTGTATCTCGTCAAGCCGCAACGGCTGGACGCCATAGGCGTTGGACAGGCGCACGCGCACGGCGCTACCGCCAGCGCTGACGCGAACAATCTGACGCAAGGTCATGTCCTTGATCTGCAAGGTGCTGCCGGCAGGCTCCGGCGCGGCATACCAAGAGGGAATCCAGACCGCTTGATTGGCCGACGGCTGCCGGGGCGCCTTCGCGGCCACTGGCATCGCCTGAACCCCCGCGACACAAACAAGAGCGGCGACAATAGAGATAATCTTCATAAGCGGCATCCTGAGCGGGAATCGCTCAAACACTACATGACGTGCAGGCGCGGGGACAAGCACAGACGGCCAAACCTCCACCTGTTTTCGCCTATTCAGCCTGCACCGACTCGATAGGATGCCATGCGTCCCGAATGATGGCCCGCATTACCGCCTCAGTCCGTTGGACCGCACCACCCCGGCAGGTAACTGGCTTCAGATGTTTTGGCGATCTCACACGCCTGAGCAAGACAGGTTTCAAAGTTTTTCGCCAGGGCCGAGCTTTTGATACGCCGTCGCAGAAAGTCGGCCCAAAGGAACTCGCTGAATGGCACCGTATCCTTGGCATAGCCACCCGCCCGACGCAGAGCCCCCGCCAAAGAGCGATAAGGATCATCGGCTAAATCCTGGACAGACTTAGGAATATCCTCGTACCTGCGCCTTTGGCCCGCTTCATCGAAGGGGTGCATCCAGTTACGATTGTCCAGGACAACCCAGAACGCATCCTTGGTGAGATGGCTGAGATCGCTGACGACAGACACGAGCACATCCTCCACACCTTCATCATGCAGGGCTCGCGTAAGGTGATGATGGTCGATGATGTAGGCGCGCTGCTTCGGGCCCAACACGACAGGGATCATATGGCGGCCCAGAAACACCTCGCCCTTGCCGTCCCGCTCGCTCTGCCATCTCTCGCGCTTGGCGGACACTTCGCGCATCCCTACCGTCATCTGAGTCGGGCGCAGATCGCGGATAGGCGTGGGTTTGACCCGAGGTTCACGAACCGGACGCATTCACATCTCCCGTCGACAGGGTGGGTGAGGCCTTCAAGGTGTTTACCGCCTCATTGACGCTGTGAAAAAATAGGCCTTCGCCCAGCTCACGCATAATACCGAAGCGCTCAAACGCGTCCTGCGCCTTAATGGATTCAAGCCGGGCCAGGGCCAGACTGATATGATGAAGGCGGCAATAGGCAATGACATCTATGAACGCCTGCGCCGCGGAATAGTCAATATCGGCTATACCGCTCGCTTCCAAAACCACGACCCGCGGCAACGGCTTCGCTGTGCTTATTTTACCGATCATGCCCCGCCGGAACACGTCGGCATTGGCAAACAACAGAGGCGCCTGGAATGCCACTACCAGAATACCTGCATCTTCCGGCGCCGGGGCATTCCCCTTGTGAGGCCACCAGATCGTCGTTCCCGGCAATCTGGACAATTCAACCGGTCGGGTCTGAAGGATCATGGCAACGCCATGCAGCAGGGACAACCCGATGCCAACGGCGACACCGGTTTGTATCGGCAGTCCTATAACCGCCGCCGCAGTCAGGATAACCAGGCCACCCTCAAGCGGTGTCTGCCTGATCACCTTTATGACGGTGCCGACGCTACAAATGCGCTGAGCGACAAACAATAAAATGCCGGCGAAGGCCGCCTGCGGGACAAGCCTGAACAGACCGCCGCCCCAAAAGACGACGATCAATACAAAGATACTCGCGATAATGGCGGCGAGTTGCGACGTGCCCCCGGCCTGCGCCACCACTGCGGTACGCGGCGGGCTGGCATTCACTGGAAACGCCCCCACCAGGGCAGCGATCAGGTTTCCCGCCCCCATGCCCAGAAAATCACGATCGATGTCCGGTCCGCTACCCGCAGGTGACGACACCGACTGACTGACGGCCGCGGTTTGCATCATGACAATCAAAGTAATGATAAGGGCCAGCGGCACCAATCTCGCCCATCCTGAAAAATCCGGAAGGGTTAGCTGAGGCAGCCCGAAGGGTATAGCGCCCATGACCGATACGCCATGAACGGTTAGATTGAAACCGCTGACAGCCAGTGTCGCCAAGACTATGGCAATAAGCGCACCTGGAAGGCGGCCGCTCAGTTTTTCCGACACAAGCATTATGGCCAGCACGCCCAACCCTGTCGCCAAGGTGTACGGGTTCAGCGCGGACATATGTCCAATGATATATCCCAAACGCTCCGGTAAGGTGTCGCCGGCGGCTGAAATCCCTAAAAGCTCAGGGAGCTGCGACACCAGAATGTGCCCGCTAATGCCAATAAGAAAGCCAGTGATGATAGGGACGGACAAAAGGCCCGACACCCATCCCAGCTTCATTAAACTGCTGACGATCAGCATGCCGCCGACCAGTATCGCCAAAGCCGCCGCTTCGGCCGGAAGAGAACTGGCATTGGTAACCGCAAGCGCCGCCAGCGTGCCGGCAAAAATTGGCACGGTCGTGGAATCGGCACCGGCCGTCAGGAGGCGATTGCCGCCGAACAGAGCAAACCCCAAGGTCGCCGCAACAAAGGCGAATATACCCGCCTGCGGTGCAAATCCCCCCAGATGCGCCGTGGCGATTTGTTCGGGCAGGGTTATGGCTGCCAAGGTCAATCCCGCTGTCAGGTTCTGGCCCCACCGCGCGTTCGTCCAGCCTCTGAAGGGCGAGAGAAGATATGTTAAACTTAGACGGCCGTGGGAGTCTATGGACCTGATCCCTATGTCTTTGTCACCCGAACTGGCGTTCCCGATGCGTTGTACGCAGCGTTCTCTTCGACCGGGTGCTCCTAGAGCATCTCGCGTTCAATTTGACTTGAATTGAACGCGAGATGCGGACAAACTTAAAATGTAGAGCGAGGATTTTGATCGAACCAGGCCGGATCTGTCACTAGGATCCGTGACTTGCAATCAGGTGTTTGGCGATTTCAAATTCCTGCGCGTCGAGCAGATCGGCATCCAGAGCGCCTTTCAATGCGACGGCGTCTTCCTCGCGGATAAGCCTTTTCTTTTTCAGCAGCCGCCTGATCCTCTGCCCATACAGCACTTGTAACTCCGACAAGGTCATGAGGCCTTCAGAACGCATAATATCGTCGATCCGTTGGCGGTCTTCCGGAGGTAGGTGAAAACCATTCTCGGCAAGATCTCCGAGTCCAGCCTCCAGTCCCCTGCGCTGTTGCAGCGGCGTACATTCTGTCTTCCATTTTTCGATGTCGGCCAAAATATCATATTGCGGGATCATCTGCTCCGCCAGCCTGAGCAATATCTTTAGAAAGTAATCAAACTCGGTTGATTGAATGGCCATCTTTTTCCCCAGATTCATTCAGTTTAGTAGCGCAAAAGTCTATATCAAAAACCGACCCTCTACGACGTACAAAATTTACCATATTTTTATGACTGAACAGAGGAAATCCCGACGGTCAGCCGCCCGGCATTCCACTGGCCAATCACTCCTATGATCCGTCACCCTAACGACCCGTCAGTTGTCTGCACACGTCTTGAAAATGACGAATATTGGACAGGGCGGCGTCGCCGTATTTAAGTCGTCGCTGCTCCATCAGTAACTTGCAATCCTCCGACAATGACGCCGCATCCGCATCCGTCGCCCGTTCGAGGCGCACGCAAAGGGCGATGGCTGCGGCCTCATTGCCGCTCGGAAAATTCGTCAGTTGCTCCCTTACCCTGCCTGCTCCGCCACGATAGGCGGCTGACCGATAGGTTGGCCATCGCGCATCCAGCCGGCAATCACTCAGAAGGTGCTCACGAATGGACATGTCCTGTATCCCGGCCAGGTTCGGCGGGATTTGAGGACCGGCGGCGCAACCGCACAGTAAGCCCGAACCTATCAAAATCCAGGTGTGGTTTTTCGCCATCTTCGCTACCGATCCGCCGTCGGCGGACCGACGGCAATGTAAAAGGCGACCGTATCGAGGTAGCGTTGCAGCCGGGCGGCATCCACAGCGCTGTCCGCCTGCGCCTTGGCCCGAACAGCGGCCAGAAGCTGAATCTGACCTCCGGCGCCCTGCGCCGCCTGGCTTTGGTTAAAGGCCAGATTTCTGTTGGCCACGGTTTGTACATCCAGAGCATGCGCCAATCCTGTGGCGTCGGCATACAAGGCGTCCAGGCAATCTGCGACATTTGAAAGCGCCTGCAAAACAACGGAGTGATAGCTGGCCTTGGCGGCTTCCAGTTGTTGCGTTGCCGCTCTCGCCTGATGCTTAAGGGCCACTGCATTCGTTATGGGCTGGGTCAGGCCCAACGCCATTGTCCAGTAATCGTTTCCTTGATCGACCAAATGCGACAACTGACTCGCCGCCCCTCCTGCACTTCCGTCCAGGGAAATGGCAGGTAGGCGGGCCGCCTGGGCCATGCCTGCGGCGGCATAGGCCGCGCGCAAATTGGCCTGGGCCTCCAATATATCCGGTCGTTGCGCCACCAGGTCAGCAGGGGCGACATAGGGCAGATTATCCGGCAGCGAGAATAGCCGCAGACCGAGGGGGGCCGCGACAGGGGCCGCCGGCTCATGGCCGGTCAGGCGTTTCAGTACGTCCTGGGCCACAGTCAATTGGTGGCGAACACCCTCTTCCTGAACGGCATCCTGCGAGGCGGTGGTCTGATAAACGACAAGATCGGCTTGGCCAACGGCGCCCAGTGTCGCCTGGGTCTGCATCAATCGGAGTGTCTCTTGGCTGGCGTGGCTTGCCACCGCGGCATCTGCCAACTGGTCCTGAAGGCCAGCCACTGTCAGCTCGGCCGCCACCATGTTGCCAACAAGAATCTCCCGCGCGGCCGTCGTCTGATAGGTTTGACTGGCGAGCAGGGCCTTGCCTTGCTCGAGGCTGCGATGATTTTCCCCCCAGAGGTCGACGGCATAGCTTACGGCCACTTGGCCCGTATGCAATGTGTAGGTTGGCGGGGGTTCATTACCGGATAAGGGGTTGGCAAGCGTATCGGAATTTTTGCTGCGCTGTAGCGAATAATTTATCCCGACCTGGGGCAACAGCGACGTTTTTTGCGCGGCATACATTTCCCTGGCGGCCGCCAAGCTGAAGGCCGCAGACTTTAGATCCGGATTTTGCGCCAGGGTTTCCGCGACCCGCTGATTCAGCTCATCCGACCTGAAAGCGCGCCACCACTCAGTGTCGTGACTCTGCGAGCCAAATATTTGGGCGCCAAGTGTCTGCGTTACCGCGTCGGCACGCGGGAGCGCCGTTGGATCACCAGACGTGGCGTAGGATTTGAGTACAGGCGCGGACGGCGCAACGTAAGCCGGACCGACTGCACATCCGCTTGACCCCAAGAGGGCAGCGATGGCCAGAGAGAAGGCCAAGGCGCGAACGGACGACGAAAAACGAATATCTGTCATTGCAGAACCTGCGCGCTTGGGGTGGTGGCACCGGATTCGTCCACCTCTTCCGAAATCAGGTGACGGCTGACATGTTTGGAAAACAGGCTCAGCAGAACGGGCAGTACGGTCAGTATCAGCAGGGGCGCCAGACTGGCGCCGCCGACAACGACGATGGCCAGGGGTTTCTGGACCTGCGAGCCAACGCCGTTCGCAACCGCAGCCGGGAGCAGCCCGACAAAGGCGACGAAGCAGGTCATGACGACAGGTCGCAGGCAGTGTTTCAAGGTCAACTGCATGGCGCGCGTCCGCGACAGGCCGTCGTCAATGGCCTGATTGTAGGTTGAGACAACGATAATGCCATCCATCACCGATATGCCCAGCAAGGCGACAAAGCCGATGGCAGCGGATATGGAAAACGGCGTATGGGTCAGTAGAAGCCCAGCCACGCCCCCGATCATGGCCAGCGGCATGGCCGCGCCGGCGATCGCCATGTCCCGCACGGAACCGAAGTTCATAAACAAAAGGACCAGGATAAGGCCAATCGCCACCGGCACGATAACCGCAAGTCTCGCCAGGGCCTGATTGAGTTCGCCCAGTTCTCCCGCCCAGGATATGTGGTAGCCGGGCGGCAATTTAATCTCTTTATCTATCCGTGCCTGCGCTTCCTTGACCGCGCCGCCCAGATCGCGTCCACGCACGGAGAACTTGATCGGCACATACCGCTCCCCGCCTTCCCGGTAGATAAAGGACGCGCCCGAGATCAGTTTTATGTCAGCGACATCACTCAAGGGCACGGAAAGGGGAAGGCCTGTGGGAGATGTGCCTGTAACGGGAATGCGGGAAATAGCGGCAATGTCATTGCGGTCAGACGGACTGAAGCGAACGATAATCGGGTAATTGCGGTCGGTTCCCGGCTCGTAATAGGCTGCTGCGTTTGCGCCGCCAATAGCCGCCTGAACGACCGCATTTACATCGCCTGTATTGAGCCCGTAGCGCGCCGCCTTTTCGCGGTTCACCGTAATGTTCAAAGTCGGCTGCCCCAGAGAGTTGAACACACCCAGGTCGGCGATACCTCGCACATGAGACATGGCTTCTTGTATACGTCCCGCCGTCTTTTGCAGCGTATCGAGATCCGGACCGAATAGCTTGATGGAGTTCTCACCCTTGACGCCGGAAGCTGCCTCTTCGACATTGTCTTGAATATATTGTGAGAAGTTGAACTCAATACCGGGGAACCGGCCAGCGAGCTTCGCGTTCATCTGTTCGATGAGCTTTTCCTTGGACTGGCCCTTCCAGGCGGCATTGTCCGTGAAGGGTTTGAGCGGCACGAAGAATTCTGCGTTGAAAAAGCCCGTGGCGTCGGTTCCGTCGTCGGGGCGGCCGTGTTGCGAAATGACGGTCTGAACTTCCGGATAGGTACTCAAAATACGCCGGATGTCATTGACATAGCCATTCGAGGCTTCGAGCGACACCGAGGCCGGCATGGTAGCGCGTATCCACATGTTGCCTTCCTCGAGATGCGGCAGAAATTCCATGCCGAGAAACGGGACCGCTACAGCGGCAAACAGCGCGAATCCGCCAGCCACTGCCAACGTCTTCAGGCGTGATTTCATGCACAGCGCCCAAAGCGGACGAAATAGGCTGTGGAGACGCGCGACCAGCCACGTATCCTTTTCTTCAAGGTTTTTCTTCAGAAAGACCGCACTGAGGGCGGGCGTTATGGTGAAGGTCGCGATCAACCCGCCGATAATGGCATAGGCGTAAGTCGTGGCCATGGGCCCGAAAATCCGTCCGACCACACCGGTGAGGGTAAACAGCGGCAGGAAGCTCGTAATTATGATGACGGCGGAAAAGAATATCGGCTTTCCGACTTCGCTGGCCGCCTCCAATATGGCGGAGCGCCGCATACCACCGGGTAGCGCTTGCGCCTTATGCGTCGTCGACAATTCCGACAGGTGGCGATAGATGTTTTCCATCATGATCACGGTCGCATCGACAACGAGACCGAAATCAATAGCACCGACCGACAACAGATTGGCGGAATCGCCTTTGACAACGATGATTATGACCGCGAAGCACAGGGCGAACGGAATTGTTGCCGCCACAATGAGCGCGCTGCGGACATTGCCGAGAAACAGCCATTGCACGATGAAGATGAATAGAATGCCTTCGACGAGGCTATGAAAAACCGTCTCTGTCGTTATCTTTATCAGGTCGCTGCGGTCGTAGATGCGCTCGATATGGACGCCGTAAGGCAAGATATTGCCCGCATTGATGTGGTTGATTTCCGCTTCGACCAGCTTGATCGTCGGGGTGCTTTTTGCGCCGCGCTGCATCAGGACGATCCCCTGAACAATATCGTCATCCTTGTCCTGTCCGGCGATGCCCTGACGCGGCAGGTTGGAAACGACCACCTCGCCCAAATCCTTTATTTGGACGGGAATACCCTTCGCGGAGGTCACGACAGTGGTGCGGATATCGTTGATCGATTGAACCAGGCCGACGCCACGGACAATCGCCGACTGAGGGCCAAAATTGACGGTTTGACCGCCGACATTGACGTCCGCATTGCCAATGGCCGCCAATATCTGCGGCACGGATATGCCGTAGGCATTCAGCTTTTGTCGGTCCAGGACGACTTCATAGCTCTTGGTTTTGCCGCCCCAGCCGGTCACATCGATCACACCGGGAACCGCCTTTAGACGACGTTCCAGCATCCAGTCTTCGATCGTCTTTAAATCCGTAAGACTGTACCCTTTGGGGCCTACCACACGGTATCGCATGATCTCGCCAATTGGACTGACGGGCGATATGCCCGGATGTGCCCCGCCGGGCAGTGCATCCATCTGACTTAGCTTATTGATGACGTGCTGCTGCGCCTGCTCGTGCGTCAGGTCATAGGTGAACTGAACCTTGACGTCAGACAGGCCAAACAGAGAAATCGTCCGTACGCTGGACACGTGCGGTATGCCCGCCATCTGTATTTCCACCGGGATGGTGACATTGCGCTCCATCTCCTCAGCCGAATAGCCGGTCGACTGCGTGACGACTTCCACGGTGGGGGGGACCGGATCCGGATAGGCTTCGATGTTCAGCTGTGTAAAGGCAAAGACGCCAACGGCCATCATGGCGGCGAGCCCCATAAGGATAAGCACGCGCTTATGCAGGGCGAAGTTGACGATATATCTCATTATGAAATGCCTTGAATTCGGAAAATCGAGCGCAGTGCCACAACCACCCAGGCCTCAGCCCAGGCCGGCCTTATCAACAAAAAGCCCGCCCTTGACGACGACCCGTTCACCCGGCGCCAACCCGGTCAAAATCTGGGCAAAACCGCTGTTGACCAGACCTAAGGTAACCGGACGGCAGTGCGCGGTACGGTCGGTGTCGACGACCCAGACCCGTGCTTGGTCACCCTCGCGGATGACGGCATCGACGGGTATGGCGAGGGCGGTCTGGGTGCGATCGCCGGAAATGTCGAAGCTGGCGAACATTTCGGGTTTCAGTGCACCATCCGTATTGGTGATTTCGGCACGGACAGGCAACCGATGCGTGTCCGGATCCAGGCTGGGGGCGACTGAGCGAATCCGGGCGGTATAGGCCTTGTCGGGATAGGCTGTGACATGTACCGACACCGTTTGACCGACAGCAATCTTGCCGGCATCGCTCTCCGATACCTGGGCCTGGAGCCACACGCTGGAAATATCAGTAAGGGTTATGGTGAGCGTTCCCGTACCCGTAATCATAAGCCCGGGGGATACGGCGCGCTGCACGACCAAGCCAGAGATCGGCGCGCGCACCACCGCTATATCCTTGCCGCCAAACGTGGCGCTGCCCAACTCATTTGACGAAACGCCCAGAATGCCCAGCTTTTCCTTTTCGCTTTGCAAGGCCGACTGCGCCGCCTGTGCTGCCCCGCGAGCCGCAATAAGGTCGTGTTGTGCCTGCTCGTAGTCCTTCAGGGCGCCGCCCGCCGTCCGGTAAACCCCTTCGGCGCGCTTCTCGGCGGCGTCCGCCAACGCCTCCTGCGAGCGCGCCGCCGATAGGTTGGCCTCGAGCGCCGACAGATCCGACCGCGCCTGGACGTACTCATTGGCGGCGATGGCAAACAGGGGCTGGCCCTTGGTTACTCGCTGGCCCGGCTCCACCATAACAGCAACGACCCGCCCGGTGTAAGGCGAGTAAACCGAGACGGTTTGATCGTCGTTTGTCGTTATCTTGCCATCTGCCGACGCGATGTCGTGAAAATCGCGCGGACTGGCCGTTGCAAACGTCAATGCGCCGTACTGATCGGGTGTCAGTTGGACCGTGCCCGTCTGAGCCGCTGTTTCCCTTGCCGCTGCTTCGTCGTGCCCCTTGCCCAGGCACAACATCAGTATGCCGGCAAGACAGACGGCAACGGCCAACCCGAATAGCCAAATATCCCGCCTGGCAACGGATTGAAAAAGTGACCCAGGCCTCATGCGCATCGTGAATTCCACCTCATGCCGCAGCGCAACAGTTGCGATGCGGCAGCGCAGCGACACTATATCCGCTGACCTTACCGGGCGATGGCGGGAATATTACCGATTGGAAAGGTAGCCGTCAGATCACCGGCAACACGAGGCGGGCAACGAGGCCAGGCGACGCCGATTCCAATTGAAGGCTGCCGCCGTGCAGGGTGGCAATGGCCAAGACGACGGATAAGCCAATGCCGTTGCCCGGCAAATGCCGGCTTTGGTCCAGACGGAAAAAGCGCTCGGTCACTTTGGTGAGCGCGTCGGCGGGGATGCCCGGCCCGTCGTCACGCACCTCCAGGCATGCCCCGGCCTCATGTAGAAAGGCGCTAACATGGACATGGCTGCCTGTCGCGGTATGCTTGATGGCGTTGTCGATCAGACTGGCCAAAGCATTGGCCAACAGGTTCCGGTCGCCGTTGGCTGGCACGGACACGGCACAGTGAGCCATCAACACTACGCCGGCGGCTTCGGCTGTGGCGTCATATAGCTCCACCATATCCTGGACAATACTTGCCAGATCGATTGGGTCAGCCACCTGGGTGCGCACGCCCGACTCCGCTTCGGCAATCTGAAGCAACTTTTCAAACAGCCGGATCAGATCATCTATATCTTGCACCGCCTCGACGAAGGTTTCGGGGAGGGTATTCAGATCCGCGTCCGGCCCTATGGCCTCGTCGAGTTTATTGCGCAGGCGGGTCAGCGGCGTACGCAGGTCATGGGCGATGGCGTTTGAGACGTGACGAACCCCGTCCATCAGGTGCTCGATCCGGTCAAGCATCCGATTGATATCGACGCCCAGCCGTCCGAATTCGTCATTGTTCGAAGCCGGAATACGGCGGCTCAAATCGCCGCGTTCGATTTCGTGCGCGATGTGACGAATATGGCCAATGCGGCTTTCGATAAGCCGCCGAAACAGGATCGCGCCCGCAATAATCAGGCATATCGACAGAACCATGCCGACCAGAATAGAGCGAATAACCAACTCGCCTATCATCTGTTGCTCTTTGAGGTCCTTTCCAACGATCAACCGGTAGCCGTCAGACAACCGGCGGATGATAAGCCGGGCCTCGGTTTGTTCGTCGTTTCGCGACACCGAACGCGTCAGGGGGTAATCGGTTTTCGTCGTGGCGTCTGGCCATTGCGACAGATTGCCGGCAACGGGTTTGTCGTCCGGTGAAAGAAGGAGGAAGATTTCCGTATCGCTATCAACGCCATCGTTCAGCTGCTTCCGGATTGCCGTCGCCAGGCCGCTGTCCTGACCGCGCGCAAACTGCGTGCTCAGGCGTCTGGAGATAGTGATTATCTTCGTATCTGTGGCCTGGTTGAGCACGCCGATGGTTCCGGCGTAGAAGGCAACCGCCAATAAGGCAATGGCAGCCGCCAGCACAGCGCCATAGCCTATGGCCAGTCCCGAAGCTATGGAACGCGTGAGCTTAATCATTGATGCCGATCATATAACCGGCGCCCCGCATGGTATGAATCAGGGCCGGCGAGAACGACTTGTCCACTTTCGTCCGCAGGCGGCTAATCTGAACATCGATGACGTTCGTCTGCGGGTCGAAGTGGCAGTCCCACACGGCCTCGAGCAGCATGGTACGCGTGACCACCTGTCCGGCATGACGCATCAGATACTCCAGAAGGCGAAACTCTCGCGGTTGGAGGTTAATCAAACGGCCCCCTCGGGTGGCGCGCAGCGAACTGCGGTCCAGAACCAGGTCGGCAACCTGCAACTGATCGGCGTCCGTCTGGGGTTCGCCGCGACGCAGCAGCGCCTCGACGCGGGCCAGAAATTCCGAAAAAGCAAACGGTTTGGACAGATAGTCGTCTCCGCCCGTCTTCAGACCGCGTACACGTTCATCGACACTGTTCAAGGCGCTAAGGATCAGGACGGGGGTTTTCTTTCGCAGATCGCGGAGCTTTGCGACAATGGACAGCCCGTCAACACCTCCGGGCAGCATGCGATCGAGAATAACAATATCCCAGGTTTCGTTTATGGCCTGATGCAGGCCATTCACGCCATCGCTGCAGGCATAGACGATATGCCCAGCCTGTTTCAGACCGTTGCAAATGTATTGCGAGGTTTTGACGTCATCCTCAATCAGCAAACACTTCAAAACGGTCTCCATCGTCCACCCGTAACAGCCAGTGGTCTGGACGTATCACCACAGTAGGACTTAGGCGCCTAGGGCGCAACATCGCAAAACAATCGGCGCCGATCCGATCGCAAGCGCTCTAATACTGGGTATGAAGCCTTAGTCCCAGGATCGAAACAGACCCTCTATCTTTGTTGTACGCGGGGTTTTGGACGTATTGATAATCGAGTGCTGCGACGACAGTCTTCGTCAAAGGCAGGCTGTAATAGGTTTCAAAGATATGCTCGTCACGTTTGTGCGGCAACGCGCCGTCTCCGATCAACGGCCCCAATCCGCCCGCCGCCAGATAGGCCGCGTGTTGGCGCGAAATGGCGTTGTCGACCAAGGCTAAGCCCACGTGATCCTGGCCCCGACGCCATGCGGAACCCACGATGGAGAAACCAATGGCGCCTGTCCGGTCAATATCCGTAAACTCATAGGTCTCAACATGACCATCCGAAACGCCGAGGCGCGCAAAGAAACTGATGTCCGGCATCAAGACCTGGTCAGCACTCATCGCCACGCCGGAACGGGACCGATACCGCCTCAACGTTGCAGTATCGGGCACCTCACCCGGCGGGGTCTGCGCCAACACCTGGGAAAATGACGCCATGCGGGCGCGTGAGACAAAGCCCGTCACGCGCAGGGCGCCGTCAAGATGATTGATCGAGTGGTGTTCCTCGACTTCAAATACGCCCTGGACCTGGTGGAAGTTATCAAGCGTTGGCGAATTGGGTACATTTGACATGTCAAACGCGCCTATGCGGGTCACAAAACGACCGATATAGGCTTCTGCCGAGGCACCGTAGGTGTAGCCCCATGCGTCGGCGGCATAGTCGAAAGAGCCCGTATCAATGACGGACCAGTTCAAAAAATCATGGCGCGGATCGTGGGCGAATACGGACGCATCGAAGATGTCGGGCACGCCGAATTTACCCACCGTAAGCGTTACATGGTCCTTTGAGCGGACAGACTCGAATTGATTGAGATCAGCGTCAACGGTTTCATTTTCCCCACCCAGATCGAAATTCTGTCGCAGGAAGACGCGCGGCAATTTCAGGTAAGGTTTTTTGGCGCCAATCTTATAGGCCTCGCCACTTGAATAGCCGGCCAATCCCAAGGTGTTTGAAAGCCCGAACCCTTGATCAATTTCAGGATTTATCCAAACTTCCGCGCCAGACCAAGGCCGATATCCGATGTAAAGCGTCGCATCGAAGGTCTCCTTGCCGTTGGCCTTTGGCGAAAGACTGTTGGCACCCGAATATGGCGCCTTAAACCGATCATTTCCCTGAAGCGTAAATGTGCTTTGAAAATGAAAGTTGAAGTCAGGCGCCGCAGGGAGAGCATTAGACGCCCGGCTTGATATCGGTAAAAGCCCAAACAGGAAAAGGACCACGGCAGCCAGGGCAGCGGGTTGCATATCTATGAGGCGGCGGCTGTGTGGTGTGATCTTTATCAATGGAATCCCTTCCATATTTTGGTGATGTCCACTTAGATGGAGAGTTAATGGGTATCAAGCAAATCCGATTAGCTCTCTGCTCACCCTGCCTGGAATCGACGCGAAACAGGCTCATATCGTCGATTTATTTCGCTCACGTGACAAAAAGGCCCCCTTAAGAGGCGCGACGTGGCACGACCCCGTTCCAGCAAATTCTCAAATAGCGTCTCCGGGGCGAGAATTTCCAGATTCGGAATGGACGAGACAACATTTAAGACATAATACGTATGATATAAATAATGACGCAGCGACCCTCCGTTGCGTAGACAAATGCTGGGAAGGATACGCCTCAATGAAAAACCCAAAATGTACCGTATTGGTCTGCGGCTTCATCCTGTCAATTGCCGGGATGGGGCTGATTGCGTCCCCTGCCCTTGCGCAACTGCCGCCCATGCCGGACATTCCTGCCGTTACGCCTCCGAAGTCTGATCGATTGTCCGGCTCGGTCAACCTGGCACATCGCCCCAAGCCCGTACCGTCGATAGTCTATGTTTCCACCACGGGTTCAGACGGTGGTGACGGTTCGTCAGCCCGTCCATTCGCCACGCTTGCGCGCGCTCAGGCCGCAGTGCGCGCTCTGAGCCAGGATAATGACGTCACGGTCACTATGGCCAATGGCGTTTACCGCCTCGACGCGCCCCTGAGATTTACCGCCGCCGATGGTGGCCAAAACGGCTTTACAGTCCGCTACAAGGCCGCCCCTGGCGCACACCCGGTCATTTCCGGGGCGGTGCGCATAGAGGGTTGGACCTTGGCGGATGGTCGTCGCAATATTTGGGTCGCCGATATGCCCCGCGGCATGGACCCGCGCCAAATCTGGGTAAACGAAAAGCTGTCACGCCGCGCTGCCGTCGTAGCACCCCGCCAGGCCTTCGAATTCTATGACTGGGGCTTGAAGATAGTCGATCCGGCCTGGCGCTTCCTGGCCGATCTGCCCGACCAGAACCGCCTGGAAGTCGAAGGCCTCGGTTGGTTCACCGACCGCCACGCCACGGTCGCGCGGATCGATGGCGACCGCATCATCATGCAGCAACCCGGCTGGCGCAACAACATAGTGGGCTATGACACCTTGGCCCGGCCAGTGTCACCGGACACGGCCCGTCTGGAATTCGTCAACGCTTTGGCCTTCCTGCGCACCGAAGGCGAATGGTACGCCGACCCGAAGACTGGCAAAATCTATTACAAGCCGCGTAAGGGTGAGGATATGGCGACGGCAACAGTCGAAGCGCCGCGACTGGAATGGCTGATGTCGATTAGCGGCACATATGAGCGTCCGATTGTAGACCTCGAATTCACAGGTCTCAGTTTCCAGTATACAAGTTGGCTGCGCCCTTCCGAGCCGGAAGGCTATGCCAGCCAACAAAGCGGCGCCTATCTAGCCGGAAACTTGCCCAACTATCCAAAAGATCCGATCCGTGACTGCAGTTGGGGATGTACCGCCTTCGAAGCCTCCCGCAACAAGTGGAGCCAGCAACCCGCCGCCGTTCAAGTCTCGGCCGCCGAGCGTATCACCTTCTCGCATGACGAATTTACGCACCTGGGCCAGATTGGGCTTGGTATCGGCAACAATGCCGAAGCCAATGCCAGCGGAATAGGGCTCGGCGCCAGCACGATCAACGTCGTGCGTAGCCGCTTCGTCGACCTTGCAGGCGGGGCTATAATGGTCGGCGGCGTAACCCCCGACGCGCATCACCCCTCGCGCCCGGAAATGACCGTCGCTGATATTCTGATCGCCAATAACCTAGTTCAGAATATCTCTCAGGATTATCACGAACAGGCCGGCATCATGGTCACCTACGCGACCGGCGCGACCGTCATACACAACGATGTCTCAGAGGCGCCCTATGACGGCATTGACATTGGCTGGGGCTGGGGCGCCAACGACCCCGGCGGGTCACCAGCCTACCGCACCGCCAATCGCGCCTATTACGACCAGCCGGGCAATCTGGTCTATAATAGCCCAACGATCCTTCGTGACACCGTGGTCTTCGCAAACCGCGTGCACAAGGTGAAGCAATCCTTCCCCGACGGCGGCGCCATATACCACCTGTCCGCCGATCCTGGCGCCCTGATTGCCGAGAACTATGTCTATGACGTACCCGGCGGCATCGCCCTCTATCTCGACGAAGGGTCGCGATACATCACCGTCCGCAACAATGTGGTCAGCAATGTCGGCGTCTGGCTGAACCTCAATTCGCAGGACAACCTGGCCCCCCGGCGCACGGCCATGGACAATATCGCAAAGGACAATTGGTACAATTCGGGCGTCCGCCACGGATCGTGGACCGACTATCTGAACAATCAGTTCCTTAACAATGCCGCCGTCAAGGGCGAGGCCTGGCCCGAAGACGCCAAGGCAGTTATCTCACGCGCCGGCATCCAGCCTGAATCTGCGACGGAGGCACACTAAGTTGCGTTAACCTTTCCGAACGAGCAATCGCATGCGCGCGGACTCTCGCGGCAAAAGGACCTTTAAACCTTAAACACGGCCGTTCCGTCCGGCCCCAGGGTGAGGGTCCTTTCTGTGCCGCGATAGATGACCCGTACAGCTTGCCCGGCACGTCCCTTGAGCTGGCAGGCGGTCAATACACCCGCCCGCCAGGCCAGATCGACCGTCAACGCCCCGCGCGCCCGAAGACCGCGCACTTCACCGGACGTCCAGGCGGATGGCAGGGCCGGAAGCAACCGGATCTCCCCACCCCAGGATTGCAGCAACATCTCCATTATGCCGGCCGCGCCGCCAAAATTGCCGTCAATCTGGAAGGGCGGATGGGCGTCGAACAGATTGGGATAGGTGCGTTGCGGTCCCACCAGGTCTTTCAGGACGCGATAGGCGTGGTCGCCCTCCCCCATTCTGGCCCATAGGCACAGACGCCAGGCTGTCCCCCATCCGGTGGCCATGTCGCCGCGAACAGCCAGGCTTGTCTGCGCCGCGTGTATCAGGTTCGGCGTATCGCGAACATTTATCTGATCGCTCGGATAGACGGCATAAAGGTGCGAGACGTGGCGATGTTGCTGTTCAGGCGCCGCCCCATCCCAATCTTCGAGCCATTCCTGGAGTTGGCCGCCCTGTCCGATCCGATCCGGCGCCAGACGGTCATGCCGCTGTTTTAGCTGAGCGAGGAAGCCCGCCTCGTCTCGCACCAGTTGCCCGCAGGCAAGCGTGTGCGCGAACAGGTCGCGAATAATTTGCCGGTCCATGGCGGGCCCGGCGCAAACGGATGAGCCGAAGGGGTGCTGGTTTTCCGGCGATACGGAGGGCGATGTGATAAGGCCGCGCCCTTTTGGGTCTTCGATCAGCGTATCCATGCAAAACAGGGCCGCGCCCTTCATCAGCGGATAGAGCCGGGCCGGCAAGGCGTCGTCACGGCTATAGTCATAATGATCCCACAAGCTGTTGCACAGCCAGGCACCGCCACAGGGCCAAAGGCCCCACATCGGCCCGTCGATCGGCGCGGTGGCCCGCCAGATATCAGTATTGTGATGCGCCACCCAGCCCCTGGCCCCATACATCGTCTTGGCCGTCCTCGCTCCCGTTACGGCTAGCTCCTCGACGAGCCGGATCAGCGGTCCGACACACACACCGAGCCCGGCCGGATCGGCGGGCCAGTAATTCATCTCGGTATTGACGTTTATGGTGTATTTGCTGCCCCACGGCGGGGTCGTGGACTCATTCCATATGCCTTGCAGGTTCGCGGCCTGGGTCCCCGGCCGCGATGAGGAAATCATCAGATAGCGCGCATACTGAAAATAAAGGGCCTGGAGGCCCGGATCATCGGTTGTCGCCGCCGCCTGAACCCAGTGGTCGGTCGGCGCCAAATCGGCCGCTTCCGGTCCCAGATCAAGCGAGACCGATTGGAACAGCGGCTGATAGTCCGCCAGATGGGCCTGCTTCAGGGCGCTGTAGGATTTTCGCCCCGCCGCCTCCGTCTGCTGGCGCACCCGCGCGACGGGATCGCCACTGACATCGGCATAGGTGACGAAACTGGTCGCTGCTGCGATCAACAGGGTGACCGTTTTTGCACCACGCACCTTCAGGCGTCCCTCTTCAACCGTCACCTGGCCATCCGAAAGGACTTTTACGCGCATGGCAAAGGTCATGGAGGCCGGCGTGCTTTCGCCCGCCTCATTACGTCCGGTGCACAGTAGGGCGCCGGCGCCGTCCGCGACTGTAGCCGCGCCGGCTGGCAACGGGTCGATGGCTTCCGTCATCAACCAGTCCGTGGTCACGGGCGGTGTCAGTTTTTCGTCGTGGCCACCATAGACCGCACCAGGCACCTTAACTGCCCGCGGTCCGTGCCAGCTCAAATCGAAGCCGATCAGACACTCACGCGCGTCGAGACGCAGGACGATCACCTGGTCCGGCGCCGACACAAAGGCTTCGCGCACGGTGTCATGCCCGTTCCCTGAGGACAGCCGCGTCGTGGATATCGCGGTGGCCAGATCAAGCTGGCGTTCATAGTGCTTAGGCTTTGACGCGCCGTCGAAGGTCAGCAGCAGATCGCCGAGCGTGCCATAGGCCGCCTGATGCAGAGGCTGTCCCATCATCTTGCGGCTGGCCAGATCCGTAGCGGCCGCATACTTGCCGTTGGCGATCAGTTGCCGAACTTCAGGCAAGGCGCCATAGGCCTGCGGATTGTCCGCCGAATAGGGCGCGCCGGACCACAGCGTGTCTTCATTAATCTGGATACGCTCCTGCGCTACCCGACCAAAGACCATGGCCCCGAGACGGCCATTGCCCAAGGGCAAGGCCTCCTCCCAGAAACGCGCCGGCTGCCGGTACCACAGGACATTCTTGCGCGTCTTTTCGACCGTCGTCTTGGCCAGGCCCGAGGTTGACGCCAGCGCCAATGCGGTCGATGCGGCCAAAACGCTGCGACGAGACGGATGTCCTGGCCGCCTGTCCATATCCGCGCCGGCGTTGTCTCGGCTCATTTGCTCACCGGCAACTCAAATGTCGTGACCGGCAATTGCGCCTCGTCGAACAGGTTGACGACCGGGAAATCGCTCCAGGCGTACCGGATCCGGCTTACCGGATTGCCGTCTCCTTTGAGGTGAACCGTCGCTCCCTCGGCAGTAGCCGATGCGTAACGGCAGGAACCGGGGCCCTCGCCGCACAGTTCGAAGCCGATCGCCACCGCGCTGCTGCGCGTATGGAGGGCTCCCGTTACATCCGTGAAGTGCAGGACGACATCACCACCGTCAAGACGGGCCGAAGCGATCCGGGGGCCCGAAGGCGGCAAGGTCGCGCCATAGGCCAGCGCTCGCATGGCCCGCGCCATCCGCCGCCCGACCTCGTGCTTTTCGCCGGGGTGAATATCGAACGGATCGCCGAGGTCGACCGTGGAGACCCAGGCGGCGTGGCCATCGGCTTCTGCCATCCTGCGCTCGGCGTCACGCACATTGGCCCAACCGCTTTCCGACGGCTTTGTCGCCGGAGTGCCATAGGCGGAGAGCTGGATAATAACGAAGGGCAGGTCCGTTTGGCCAAATTGACGTCGCCAGTCCGTAGCCATCGCCTTGAGACGCCCCTCATACCCCGGAAAGTCCGTATCCGATTCGCCTTGATACCAGGCAACGCCTTTCAGGCCATAGGCACCTAATGGTGCGATCATGCCGTTATAGGCAGTGCCGGCGCCCCCCATGTCTTCCCAGGGCGTATGCGGCGGATTACGCGGTGTTTTCAGCGCAATGGAATACTGCCACTTGTCCGCCAGGGGCTGGGACTGACCATCCGCCATTTGCAGCGTCATGGCCTCGGCCGGTCCCCGCATGCCGCCATCGGCATAGGTGTTGTTGATATTGACGATGATGACGTTCTTGCCAGCCTTGAGCACCCCCTTTGGCACAACAAAGGCTTTCAAGGGGCCCGACTGATCGGCCTCACCCAATGACGTGCCATTTATCCACGCCATGCCCAGATCATCCAGGCCGCCCATGTTCAGAACGGCGGCCTGACCGGCGGCGGTTGCGGGGATGTCAATTTCCCTGCGGAACCAGACCATGCCGACATAGCTGGCCAGGGCAGGATCGCCCCATTTCTGCCAAACAGTGATCGCCGGCACGGGCTTCCATTGCCGTTCCGTCTTTGGCTGCCACGGTTCTTTACCGGGTGTGTCCCCCGTATTCTGCCGCCACCACGTCTCCCACTGGCCATTTGCGGCCAGCTCAGCCGCCGAACGGTCGCGGCCATACAGCTTAAGCAAATCGGAACGCGCGCCCAGGCCCACGGTCGCCAGAGCGCGTTCGCCCATCCACGGACTGATTTGCGTGCCGCCCCAACTGCTGGTGATGGCGCCGATCGGTACGTTTTCACTCTGCCGCAACGTCTTGACCATGTAATAACAGTTGGCCGAGAAGTCGGCGACCGTCTGCGGCCCGGCAACCTGCCAGGCCGTGGGATGGGTAAAGGTATCGCGCGGCGTATAGGCCACGGCTTTTTCGACAGTCATCAAGCGCAGATCGGGATCGGCCGACGAAAAGGACTGACCAAAGGCGTCCTGCGCGCCCTTGACCGGCATTTCCATGTTGGACTGACCCGAACACAGAAAAACATCCCCTATCTGGACATCTTTGGCGATTGCCTGTCCAGACGGCGCGTCAACAGAAAGCGCTATCGGGCCTGGCGTATCAACGGGTGAGAAGTCCGCAACAAAACGCCCATCGGAATCGGCGACGGCAGTGGCAAGCTTTGCCCCCAAGCGAACGGAAACCGTCTCGCCGGGCAAACTTGTGCCGCGGATTGCCACAGGCCGTCCGCGCTGTATGACGGCGTGATCGCCATATAGCGCGTCAAACTGAGGGGCCGCCAAGGCTATGGCGGGAAGGCCGAACACGCCCGCTACCAGCCCCAAAACTGCTGTCTTCATCATGGCATTTTCCTGATGTCTTTGTATTTGCACGGTATGGGTGGCCAAGCCTACTCTGGAATGGAACGGGCGCTGGCGATGACAAGATCCCCAGCCTGGTAGGCTATACCCGCTTCGGGCTGGCCGGAACCGACGGACACCTGATATCGTCCCGGCATAACGGAGCGATGGCCGTCACGATCAACAAAACTCAGATCGCGAGGCGACAGGGTGAAGGTTAGCGTGCGGCTTTCGCCGGCCTTCAGGGACAGGCGCTGGAATCCGCGCAGAGCCAGCCGCGGCACCCCCTCAAACGCTGGCGGCGTCAGATAGAGCTGCGCCACTTCATTTCCGGTACGTGGCCCGACATTTTTTACCTTCACGGTGACCGTCACACCATCCTCGGCCTTGCCGCCGACCGGCTGAATTTGAAGCGTCTCGTAGGCAAATTGCGTGTAGCTGAGCCCATATCCAAAGCCATAGACCGGCTTGCCATTGAAATAGCGATAGGTCCGGCCTTTCATTGAATAGTCGTCGAACGGCGGCAGATCGCTGACGCTGCTGTAGAAGGTCAGCGGCAAGCGGCCGCCCGGATCCGCGGCCCCGGCCAGGACGTCGCCGACGGCCCGCCCACCTGCCTGGCCCGGATACCAGGCTTCGACGATGGCCGAGGCATTTTCTTTCGCCCACGACAGATCGAGCGGGCTGCCGTTCATCAACACGACGACCAAGCGTTTGCCAGACGCCTTGACCTGCTCAAGCATTTTGCGCTGGTCCGCCGGGATGTCGAGCGAGGTCTTGTCGCCACCCTCAAACCCTTCGATCTTGACCGGCATCTCCTCCCCTTCCAGATCGGAGGTCAGGCCGACGACGGCGACCACGACATCGGCGTTTTTGATGCCCTCTCCCAGGTCTGCCTCCGGTTTGGCGGATATGCGCTTCCAGACCAGGCCAGACGGCGCACTGACCCCCGCCTGGGTTTGCAAATGCAGTGGGTAGCGTTTGCCCTTTTGCAGCGTCACGGTCGTCAGCTTCAACGGTTCGGCCCAGCGCGAATAGGTCTTGGCCTCCAGTCGCACCCCATCGTCGAGCTCAATGTCGCCCTTTACGCCGGTCAGGCCAAGACGGTAGGTGCCCGTTTCGGGGGCTACGAAATATCCGGTCCAGACAACCTTGTTCTGCTCGGACAGCCCGGGGACTTCGCTGGCGCGCGAAGCCAGATTGCTATCCGTGCGCGTGGCCAGCGGCCGGGCTTCAAACTGCGGCTCCGAAGTGGCCTCCGATCCAGCCGCGCGAGGTGCCGCATTGTAATATTCGGCCTTCAGACCCGGCTTCCCCGCGGGCGTCAAAAAGACGGTATTTGGCACCGGGTCGCCATCCGTCATTGAAGCGCCGAACGGCACAAGGGTGATGGCGGCTTTCGGCATCGCGGCGCGAAGGCCGGCTTCCACGGATATGGGCGGTGCGCTTTGCGACGACGAATAGTTACCGCGCAGAACACGCGTGGCATCAGCCAGCGGTCCGACGAGGGCAATCTTAACATCGGGCCTGAGCGGCAACACGCCATCATTCTTCAAGAGGACCAGACTTTCGATCGCGGCCTTGAGCGCAAGCGCCTGATGCTCTGGCGTGCCTATGGCCGACACCGGCGTAGCGGACAAGGACCGGCCCGCCAATCCCGCCAGATCGCCATTGCGATAGCGGGCCGAAAACAGACGCACCAGAGCGGTATCGATATCCGCCATGCTGATGAGACCGCGCGCATAGGCCTCCTTGTAACGTTCGCCCAAACCCGGCGTGTCTGAAAGCGTGGCGCCATTACATTCATTGTCCACCCCCGTCTTAAGGGCGACAGCCACAGCCGCGGCCGGATCGGCGGCATATTTGTGGTGATTGGCAATGTCGACCACGGCATCGCAGTCCGAAACGACATATCCCTTAAAGCCCCAGGCTGTCCTGAGGCGATCCTTCATGAGAAAATCGTTGCCGCACGCCGGCTGGCCGTCGATGCGATTATAGGCGCACATGATCGAGCCCGCATGGCCATCGACGATCGCTGCACGGAAGGCGGGCAGATAGGTGTCTTCCATATCGTGCGGTGACACAAAAACATTGGCGACGTGACGGGTCGATTCCGGGCCGCTGTGAACAGCAAAATGTTTGGGCGTGGCGATGACATCCGGCATCTCAGGATCGGAGCCCTGCATACCCTGCACAAAGGACACCCCCATTTGCGCCGTCAGATACGGATCTTCCCCATAGGTTTCCTGGCCGCGCCCCCAACGCGGGTCTCTGAAGATATTGATGTTAGGCGACCAGGTGTCGAGACCCGTGCCGATATGGCCAAGTTGTCCGGTTTTGCGACCCAGGGTATGAAGACCGCGAACCTCGACGCTGATGACCGAGGCAACGTCCTTGATCAGCGGGCTGTCAAATGTCGCCGCCAACCCGATAGGTTCGGGAAAATTGGTTGTCGGGACAGCGCCTATGGCGCCATGCAAGGATTCCGTCCACCAGTTGTAGGCGGGAATATTGAGCCTGGGAATAGCGGGCGCCACATTCAACAGCTGCGCCACCTTTTCGTCCAGGGTCAACTGCGCCACCAGCGCCGTCGCCTTCTCGGTCGCCTCTTGGCGTATGGAGGACTCCAAGGGTGCCGCCTGTGTTTGCGCACAGGTGGCGGTGGAGGTAGCGCTAATGGCCAGGCAGCCCGCCAATACCAATCCGGATGCGCATGAGCGTAATATGTTAGACATTTCGTTTCCCTTTTCCCTGTATTTTCTGTTCTGAAGCCTCACCTGCGTCACGCGCAAAAGCGTCCGATCCGCGGGTCAGCCGTCACCAACGATTCTGGCCCGACTTTACTTCCTTGCAGGCTGGGTGAAGGACAGCGTCTTGCTGAAGAAGGGCAGGACGTGGTTCTGGAAGCGATCCGCTACACCACTGACATGGTCGCCCGAGTAGATTTCAAAGCTATTGGCCACGCCGCTATTTTGCATGAGGGTGTGCATTTGCTCCGCGTCGACCTTCAGGCCGTCGCGATCGCCGACATCGATGGCAATGGCCGTGTAGCGGCGCAAATTGAAAATATACTGGTCAACCATCGACAATGGGGCATTGGCCGCCCAGCGGTTCAGTACGGACGGCTGTGGCACCCCGCCCTTGGTCGGCAAGTCGAGATAGAAGGGGGGGTTCTTTGGGTTCGGTGCCCACGCCGCCGAAACAGCCAGGGTGCCACGCGTAAAAAATCCCAGCTTTTGGCTCTCTTCGGGTGATTTCAATGCCTCAAGCTGGGCGGCATCCTCAGGCGATGGCGCACTGCGGGCCGACAAGCAGCACGGGCTCATCGCATAGAGCGCGCCAAAGACATCGGGATATTTCATGCCGAGACGCAGCGTACCGTAACCGCCCATAGAATGCCCGGCGAGGCCACGACTGGCCCGATCCGCAATCGTGCGATAGTGGGAGTCGATATAGCTGACGAGGTCGTGTGTGATAAAACCTTCCCAGTCGCCTATGGTGACTGAGCTGGAATACATGGACCCGTTGTGCAGGGTTTGCGAATTGGGCAAAACAATGATCATGCCCTGGGTTCCACTCGCATAGGCGCCCGCGATCGTCTCCTGCGCCTTTATTTCCTTGCTCCAGATATCGTTATTGATGGAATATCCATGGAGCGCATACACAACGGGATATCGTTTTTTGGGGTTGGTCGCATAGTCCGGCGGCAGATAAACGATGACGGTTCGGTCCGGCGACTCGCCTTCCAGATTGCCCTCCAATGATACACTGTGCACCGTGATACGTTCGACGCCGACAGACGGCGCGGCGTGAAGCGGGCTAGCCAGCAAGGCCAGGCAAACGACTACGGCAACGATATTTACGGGTTTCATGACGATCCTCATTGGCCTGTGATGTCTAATTCATATACGACTGCGGCGGTGGGCGGCACGGACAGCCCGCGACCGGCCATGGCAATGTCGCCGGTCTGGATGGTTACACCAGGCTCTTTCCCAACGACATTGGCCGCTTCGAGATTAGGGCCGCTCAGGCTGTACATCTTGCCACTCGCGGCGATCTTGATGCCCTTTACGTCCAGGACGAGCGGCCGTGTTGCCGTGGTCGCATTGACGACGCCTACGATCAGCTTTTTGCGGTCGGGGCTCAGACCGGCGACGACATCCAAGGGCCAGGTCGAACTGCCGGCGACGACCTGGGGATGGTCGAGACCGACGGGATATTTAGGTGCCGGCCAAGGTGTATCGCCGTCGACGCCCAGCGGTATGACCCCTTCGCCGAAATGCTGGCCATAAAACTGGAATACCTTGCCGGTCGAATTGAGGGTGGCATTGGTCGGTGTAATGTCCATGGTGCTGCTGCCCATGGTAAAGGCCGACATGCGAATGGCGTCTGTGTGACGCAGCATTTCCTGCAACACCATGGCATAGGCCAAAGACGTCTTGAGGTTGGGCGCCGCCGGGAAATAGGCATATTCGTCAATCGACAGGAACATGTCCTTCTTGTCGATCACCGGATATTTGGAGCGGTAAATCTTCCACTCCTCAGCCTTCATCAGTACATTGTTGGACGGCTGGCGGGCAAATTCCAGGAGTTCGTCCTCAGGCGGTGCGTTCGGACGTTTTTCCGCTGTATCATACCAGTGCTCGGTTATACCGTCGAAATAGCCCGACGCATTGGCGATCAGCCCGCCCGTCCAATCCAGTTCGGTGCCGAATTTCGGGAGAATGCTCTGTAGGTTGGCATTCTCCTTATCGACCCCGAGCCACTTGCGCTGGTCCGGCATGGCCCCCGAAGCCAGAAGCGTAATCGATGGATCCGCGCGCTTCATCCGCTGCGCAAAATCGATGTGCTTGAGCGTATAGTATTCCAGCGACGTCTTGCCGATTTGCCAGTCCCCGTAGGGCTCGTTGCCGATATTCCAGTATTTGATACCGTATGGCGCCGCGTGCCCATTCTTCGCGCGCTTGCCCCCCCAATAGCTTGTCGCCGGCCCATTGAGATATTCAACCTCCTCGGCGGCCGAATTGGCATCGCCCAGCCCGGCATTGACCGTCACATAGGGCTCCGTGCCGATAAGGGCGCACAGCGTCATATATTCGTCCATGCCGATGTCGTTTGTCTGCATGGCGCTCCAGGAATGATCATACATTGGCCGCCGTTGATCGCGCGGCCCAAGGGCATCATGCCAGTCCCAGTTGGACAGATAATTGCCGCCCGGCAGGCGCCACATTCCTGACTTCAGTGTGCGTAATTCCCGCACGGCATCGGCCCGCCACCCCTCCATATTGTCGGCGGGCATCAAAGAAACGGCGCCGATCCGAAAGCTGCCTTGGCCGGTACCCGCAATTTCAAGCCGTGCGGTGTCAGAAGACGCACCGGCGATAAACGTGACTGGCACTGTTTTCCATGCGCTGCCACTGACTGGCAGACGCAGCGTCTGACGGTCGGCAGGCCCTTCGCCCCAGACCAAGGAGACAGATATTTTTGCCCCAGCAGGAACGGCGACCACAACGCGGCCGGAATAGGCTTTCCCGGCAACAAGGCTCAAACCTGACTGGAAGATGCCATGCGGACTGTCGCCAACCAGCGCGACTTTCGCACTCTGATCGCCGACAAAGGGCGCCGTCTTGTCCATGGTGACGGACTCAGCCGGACCAAGCGGACGCCAATGGCGATCGGGGCCGGTGAACGAAGGCCGCTTAGGCGGCGCGTCCTGCCCTTCGGCAAGGATTGGGAAATAGAACTTCCGGTCATCCAGCATTTCAGCCCACAGGCTGCGATCGATCGCGCGGCCGATAGGCTCGATAAACATGCCATATTCGTAGCGGCTGATGGGTCTTGATGCCTTTGAGGCATCTATGCCGGCGCGAACAGGAAATATCTGGGCGACCGCTGAGCCCTCAGCGAAAGCAGGTGGCACGACGCTCGTTAAAGCGGCCGCAAAAATAAAGGTAGCGCTAACATTCCGCAATGGATTCCGCATATGGTTCTTCCCTGTGTAACGACCGGTATAGTCCGGTTCTACCCTAGGAACACGCAACCTAGGCTTTTTGTCTGACTTAATGTAGATAAACCTGTGCCGCCACCTTTTGCAAGTCTGTAAATAGGCCGCATCCGCAAAGCGCAAAATGCGCGCATATTCAGACCGCTCTTAGCCCGCGCCGATCTCGTTCAATTGCTCAATTGCATCGGCAGGCAAAGCCAGGGCGGCGGCGGCGAGGTTCTCGTGCAGGTGACCCACCGACGATGTACCGGGGATAAGGAGAATATTTGGCGACCGCTGCAACAGCCAGGCCAGTGCGACCTGCATGGGTGTGGCGCCCAGGCGCGCAGCCACGTCGGAGAGGGCGGTCGATTGGAGCGGTGTAAACCCGCCGAGCGGAAAAAATGGCACATATGCAATTCCGGCGTCGGCGAGTTCGTCGATCAGGGCGTCGTCTTGGCGATGCGCCAGATTGTACTGATTTTGAACGCAGACTATCTCAGTAGTGGCCTGGGCTTCGGCAATTTGCGACGGCGTGACGTTACTCAGGCCGATATGACGGATCAGACCCTTTTGCTGAAGATCGGCCAATACGGCCACTTGAGCGGAAATCGAGCCTTCGGCCGGCCCATGCACATCGAACATGCAGCGCAGGTTGACGACATCAAGCGACTCTAAACCCAGGTTGCGCAAATTGTCATGGACAGCACTTATCAGGTCATCACCTGAAAACGCCGGGTTCCACGAACCGTCACTGCCGCGCCGGGCGCCGATCTTGGTAACAATGGTCAGGTCGTCTGGGTAGGGCTGGAGAGCGTCACGGATAAGCTGATTTGTTACGTGCGGCCCATAGAAATCACTTGTGTCGATATGATTCACGCCCGCAGCAATGGCCGCACGCAAGACGGCCAGGGCACTCGAACGGTCCTTCGGCGGCCCGAATACACCTGGGCCTGCCAGTTGCATTGCGCCGTAGCCAATCCTGTTAACGGCACGTTGGCCAAGCCTGAAAATTCCAGCGGTGCTGATATCGGTCATAAGTGATGCTCCTTGCATTGGATGGAAGCATAGACCTAAGCTCGATATGTGATAATGGGGTACAATCGGCACAGCCTGTGCGGAAAGGCGAACAATGAACGATCTGGGCGACCTTACGGCTTTCGTCGCCGTGGCGCGGGCTAAGGGCTTTCGCGAGGCGGCCAGGGCGACCGCGAGGGGGGCGTCGAGCCTGAGCGAGGCGGTACGCCGTTTAGAAGCCAATCTGGGTGTGCGTCTATTTAACCGGACGACCCGCGCTGTCGTGCCCACGGAAGCCGGGGTACGCCTTCTTGACCGCCTGGGTCCGGCTTTGGCAGAGGTCGATGCCGCCCTGGACGTCGCCAACGGGTTTCGCGATCGTCCGGCAGGGACGCTGCGTCTGAATGTACCCGTGAGCGCGGTACGACTGATATTGCCCGGCATAGTCCCAGCCTTTCTGGCCGCCTATCCCGACATACAACTCGATATCATTGCCCAGACCGGCTTTGTGGACATAGTCGCAAGTGGCTATGATGCCGGAATCCGTTATGAAGAACGGCTTGAGCAAGACATGATAGCCATTCCCATCGGTCCACGTGATCAGCGATTTGCGACCGCAGCGTCACCCGCTTATCTTGATAAGTACGGACGCCCCAACCACCCGCGCGATCTGTTAGCACATGCCTGCCTTCTGCATCGATTTGGCGGTGGCGAGGTGTCGACCTGGGAATTCGAGCAAGACGGCGAGGTCATCAGCGTGAATCCGACCGGCCCGCTGATTGTGCGTTCTGGCGCTACAGTTGACCTTGCTGTGGATGTCGCCATTGCAGGCCTCGGCCTTATTCGACTATTCGAGGACTGGCTCAGGCCGCATCTGGACGCAGGCACGCTGGAGCCGGTGCTCGAACCCTGGTGGCAACGGTTTTCAGGGCCGTTCCTATACTACCCCAGCCGCCGCTATCTGCCCGCACCGCTGCGCGCCTTCATCGATTTCGTTAGGTCACACCCGCAATGCCCAACGGGATGACTCGGCCCCATACCGTCTATACCGTCTTCTTGGTGAATTGGACGTCGCGGATTTCCGATGAAGGCAGATTTGGTTTGTCGACGCGCAAGCCGCAGGTCTCTATGGAGCAAAGGGCCGACGCAACGAAAAAGCGAACAAAAACCAGGATCGCCAAAGGCGAGTGTGATCACAACAAGAGCCAATATTTGGCAAAAAAGACACCACAGACGTCTTTTTAAACGACTGATCACATAATTTCGCCCAATAGACACCTTTTCCGCCAATAATTGGCGAAAGCGCCCCATGGCCAGCCATAAACGGTTAATCCTCAGCTAACCTTGTTTTCCTAATCATGTTCTCAGTTGTCACGGGGTTTGATTCGTGGCGGCAGAGTATTGTGGCGTTTGAGTAAGGGGCGGGCCATGTCAAAGCACATTCGGCTACTAGCGGGCATTTCATCTCTCATTTTCCTGGCCGGCGCACACGGCGTGCTGGCGCAAACGCCTGATTGGCAAATGTCTGGGACATTTGCCGTTGCCAGCGAAGGCGTTAGCAAGGATGTTACCGAAACGGACGGGCGCGGACAACTGAAGGCCGCTCTTGAAGCCGACCGCGGGCCAATTTTTATCAGTGCACAATGGCGTAATCTGCACGAAGGCGGCGGCATCGATGGACAGCAGGAATATGTGCTAGGGCTGAAGGGTCAGTCCGGGGGCTTCGATCTGGCCTTCAGCGGCGGCTATAAAATTAAAAACAATGCACCATCGGGTTTCGACGCGCATTTCGTTGAGTGGCAAGCCGATGTGTCGCGCACCTTCGCCACCGGAACAACTTTGCGCATAACGGATGTCTATACGTCCGATGCGCCAGGCGCGACGAAAGGCGACAACTGGATAGATGCCGGGTTATCGCAGCAGATCAGCGCGCGCTGGTCCTTGTCGGGGTCTGTCGGTACGCGTCACCGGACGCCGAAGGACGACTACAGCGCCGTCAATCTCGGTGCAACCTATGCCCTTCTGCCCAAAACGAAAATCGATCTGAGATATTACGACACGGATCGGCATGACGCCGGGGACGCCTTCAAATCACGCCTCGTTCTGCAACTGATGCAAAATTTCTAATCCAACCTACTGTCCGTTCCCTGGAGTTCCTATGCTAAAAACCCAAAAAATCGGCGCTAAAATGATGGTGATGTTGGCGGCCATTGCGCTGAACACCTTAGCCTCCGGCCTCGTCATATTTTACATGGAATCGGCGGTTGATAAAAACAGCCGATGGAATGATCACAGCTATCAGGTGTTGCAAAATGCCGATGCCTTGCTGATGTCGATGGTCAATCAGGAAACCGGTATGCGTGGCTTCCTGATAACCGGGAATGACGCCAATCTTGACCCGTATAAGAACGGTAAGACAAGCTTCGACACCCAGTTCGCCACATTGAAGGACCTCACCAAGGACAATCCGGCGCAGCAGCAGCGGCTCGACAATATGAACGAGATCGCGACGTCATGGCACAATGACGTCACCGAGCCGGCTATTACCCTCGGTCGGAACCCGGCGACCCAAGCGCAGGGACAGGACTATGAAAAAACCGGCAAGGGTAAGAGTTACATGGATGGCTTTCGGGCCAAGATGGCGGAATTCCGGGAGGCAGAATCCAGCCTGTTGACAGTACGGTCCAAGGCCCTGGCGTCTTCTCTGTCCGGTATTGTCCTGACGATTATTCTGAGCAGTTTGGTGAGCCTTGGCGTGATTGTCGCAATCCTGTTCGCCGTATCGAAGATGATTGTTAGCCCGATCACCAGCTTGACCGGTGCAATGGAAAAGGTGGCGCGAGGCGAGGACAATGTGAAGGTGCCGGGCGCTGAACGTGGCGACGAGATTGGCGCTATGTCACGCGCCTTCGAAGACAACGCCAGGCGGGTCGCTGCCATGGCGGAGGCCCAAAAGGCGCTTGAAGCATCAGCCGCTGAACAGCGTAAGATCGCAACGCTCAAGCTCGCGGACGATTTTGAAAAGTCGGTAGGCGGTATTGTCACCCTGGTCTCATCCGCCGCGACCGAGATGCAAGCTGCCGCGTCACAGCTCAGCGCCACCGCCCAGGAAGCTTCGGCTCAATCGGTGGCCGTCTCAAGCGCAGCCGAAGAGGCTGGGGCCAATGTGACCTCCGTCGCGTCGTCGGCCGAAGAACTTGGCGCCTCGGTAGCTGAAATCGGCCGCCAAGTCGAAACCTCGTCGGCCATTTCTTCTGACGCAGTGCGCGAAGCCAATGAGGCTGTGCGGATTGTTGCGGAGCTGAATGAGGTCGCTTCCTCCATTGGTGGGGTCGTTGACCTGATCGCCGGGCTGGCGGGCCAGACCAACCTTCTGGCGCTCAACGCAACCATCGAGTCCGCGCGGGCGGGTGAGGCCGGCAAAGGCTTTGCGGTCGTTGCCTCCGAAGTAAAGGCCCTGGCCGGCCAGACGGCGAAGGCTACGACCGAAATTTCAAGCAAGATTTCGCAAATACAGGAGGCCACATCAAGGGCAGCCGGCGCTATTCAGAGCATCACCGGGACGATCGAGAATATCAACCAGGTCTCTACAACCATCGCCTCAGCCGTCGAGCAGCAATCTGCGGCCACACAAGAAATCGTTCAGGCCGTCAATCAGGCCTCGATTGGCACCCAGGAGGTCACCTCCAATATTACCGGCGTGGCGCTGGCCGCAGAGCAGACCGGTGAGGCAGCCTCGCAAGTCCTCAGTTCATCAGCCGAATTGGCGACACAGGCGGAACGCCTAAATCTTGAAATGGATAAGTTCCTGACGACCGTTCGCGCGGCCTAGCCAGAAAAGTCACAGCCCGCCGAATTGTCACGGCGGGCTGTTAAATCCGCATCCACCGCCACCGACAAGCCATTGATACTGAAACCAAGTCTCACCCCACGATGCCTCCCTCTCTTTTTTGTTGTGCCGAATGGCGAAGACAGCCGGGACCCTTCCGCGCCTTGCAAAGGATAGACAGATGGCGAGTATCGAAGCTTTGGCCATGAAAAAGGATCAGGCTCAACACCTCAACAATCTGCCAATGGCTTTACGTCCTGATCAGGTCTGAACCGGATGAATTATCTTCATCAATACCTTAGTGGGCGGGCCTTTACCCAGGTCTGAAAATCCCGAAGTAGAGATAGGGACGCATATGCCCGTCAAGAGCCAGCTTTCATCTGTTCATAAGCTCGCCATACTAGAGCAAACGCTCAGGATCGGTATGGTCGAGGTTTTGGACGCGGGCGAGTCCGTTTTATTTTCGCAAGGATTTGCGCGTCTCTGCGGTCTTGATAAATCGGACACAACACTCAGCGCGTTTGGCTGGGCCATACATCCGCAAGACCGCGCTACTTTCATAGAAGACCTGGCCGCTATTCGGCGAAAACAACTCCCTCCCAACCGGGTCGTCCGTATTGGGCACCCAAGCGCGACCGCTCGCTTCATCAGCCTTCAATTTGAAGATGGCTCGACTGGGCCGGCAGGCGGCGGAATTATTGGCATTGCGCGCGACGTCACGGCTGAAGAGGTCAGGGTTCGCGCCCAGAGCCAGCGGGATGAGCGCTTAAGCGCACTGTTAAATATGCTTAAAATCGATTGTATCTGGTACGCAGACGCCAATGGGCAATTCTTTGAGCATTTTGCGACATCACATCTCACCGGCATAATTCCGACATTCGACCCACTGTCAGACGCGATGGTTCATCCTAACGATCGGGAAATCGTATTACCCGCCATTGCCGAAGCTATGGCCGCAGGCACGCCTATATCTGCTCATCTCCGGATAATGGGGAACGATAGAAAGTTTCGCCGGTATCATAAGACAGGCACGCCTATTCGCGATGACAATGGAAAAATCACAGAGTGGTGGGGTCTTATTGTCGAGGATACAGATGAGACCCAACGCAACACGAGTACAACTAAGGCTTCAGCGGCCGATGTAATCGAAATGACGACCGGTGCGATTACACGCGCTTCCGCGGCACTCCTGAATTGGACTCATAGCGACCTGGCAATGCGATCGGGGCTTTCCGAGACGACGGTCACCCGGTTTTGCGCAACAGATGGCGTTCTTGTCGGCAGGTTTCGGCGAAGCGGCGTCGAAGCCGTCATTAAGGCATTTTCAGACCAAGGAATGCGGTATTTTCTGACAAGCGCGGGTACCCTTTCCTTTTCGTTTATTCCCAACGATAGACCTAACGACTTGAACTAAGAAACCGCCAGTGGCGGCTCACTAACCGAGTGAGCATTCGGATGCGGCCTTTTTAACCTGATAGGCGCCTATCTTATCGCTGCGCCGAACGAACAGAATGCCGCTCACCCCGGGGAGATGAACGGCTTTCGGCGGACTGTTTCAGGTCCTAAGACTAGAAATTATAAACCAAGCCTAGGCGCAGGTTTCGGCCGGGCTCGACCACTGCATCCTTGGTGGAAGACGTCGCCTCGCGCATCTCAATATCGCCGAGATTGCGTACCTCGGCGAACAGGGACACGTTCGGCAACTGCGGCAGCTTATAAGACGTAAAGATATTGACGGTCGTGTAACCATTTGTCGGAGTCTCAAAAGTGGCCAGACGCGATTTGCGCGCATCGACGGCCCGGACCTCCGCATAGGACTCCCAAGCACCGCCCTTGCTCTCTAGTCGAAGCGTCAGGGCTTGGGGCGGAATGCGAACGACCGGGCCGATGTCGGTATTGCCATGTGTGTAATCATACGCCGCGTTCAAGCTGAAGGCCTGGCCAAAGGCCTCGCCAAGACGGGCATTGGCCTCGATTTCCAACCCGTAGATATCGGCATTGGTCTGCACATACTCGAAGATGGGCATGCCCTCGTCATCTTTTCCGCCAGTGTCGCGAAGATCGATGAAGTTGTCGAAGTGGCTTGTATAGATGTGGGCGTCAACACTGAACCGCTGGTTTTCGAACGATGCCAGATGGCCTGTCAGTTCCAGACTGTAACCCACTTCGGTTTTGAAATTCGGATTACCGATGATGTACTGTCCGGTGGCCGCATGAGGTCCGTTAGCCAGGACTTCTACATCCGCAGGCGCCCGCTCGGACCGCGTCAGACTCAAACCAACGAATGTGTGTTGCGAGGGTCGATAGAAGCTGCCCAAGGAGGCTGACACCGTATTGAAGTCGCGGTCGAAGTTGGATTCGCGGGAGACAATCGACGTCTGGTCCACACGTGCGCCGCCCTCAATACCCCACGCGCCGCTGTCATAGCGATACTGCGTAAAAATACCCGTCTGTTTGGTCGTCGTGGAGGGCACAAAGGCTTCTTCGCCAATAGCTTCGAAGTCCCGCTTCAAAGCGCTGACGCCAACCGTGCCGCTAACCTTGCCCAGCGAGTCCCGAACCAGGGCAGCGCGGAATTCACTGCCTTTGGAAAGGAATTGCGTACCGAGTTCGCCGCCTTCCACTTCGGCGTGGTTATAGTCGGAATAGCCGGCCGAGGCGTCCAGACGATTAAAACCACCCCAGTTCAGGTTGAGCCCGCCGCGCGCATCCCAGCGTTCCTGATGCAGATCGATGTGCACATCCTGCTCAATCGCCGTGCCATAGGTATAGTCCGTAGTCTTGTAGCTCAGGCCGACAAACCCTTGCTCACCAACATAAGAGACGCCCGCGCCGACATTGCGCATGTCCTGAGCCGAATTGGTCTGCTTGCGACGCGTATCAGGCGCTTCGCCGTCGGCTTCACTATAAGACAAAAGCTGCGGCGGTACCGGCGTCGCGTAATCCTTGGTCTTATGGTCAAACGCGTCAAAGGTGAATACCCACGGCCCCTTCCCTGCCTTGATATTGAAGGCGCCTTGCAGCCCCTGGTCCACGCTTGTGCCTTGCAGAGCCAGCGTGCCCTCATACCCCTTGGCCGGGGCCTGCGACGGAATGCGGTCGTCAATGACGTTAATCACGCCTCCTATAGCGTTGCCACCGTAAGCCAGAGCGGACGGGCCGCGCAACACTTCAATACGACGCGCCTCTGTCGGGTCGCTTGGCACCGCATGGTCTTGTGACAGGGCTGAGACATCGACCATACCCATGCCGTTGTTGAGGACTAGGACACGGAAACCTTCCAGGCCACGTATAATCGGACGGCTGGCCCCGGGCGAGAAACTGGACGAGCGGATGCCAGGCAAGTAGGCCAGCATATCGCCCAATCCTGTCGGAGGCCTCTGGTCAATTTCATCGCGCGTCAAAATATCGACATGCGACATCAGGGCGTCTTTCGAAATCCGGTAACCGGTACCTGTCACGACGACAACCGTCGGGCCATTTTCTGTGGTTGCGGACACATCCTCAGCCTGCGCGCCAAATGCCATGGCCAATGACGATAAACCCGCCAGGAGCGTGGCTTTAGTGAGGGGACGGGTATGGAAAGGGAAATACATGGCGAAAACCTCGGAAATGCTGCGTCGCCACATCTGTTATGTAATAACATACATTTGGTCAAGCCGTAAAACCGCCGCAAAATTGCAATCGTGCAACATTTCGTCCGGGTGACGCCCTTGGCGTCTTTGATGTCAACTAGGTTGGCCCTATTGACCGTGGCTCTTGATGATTTCCGAAAACGCGAATGACCACGGCAAACGCCGCGGGCCGAAACCGATCAGGCAACGCGGATTTCGTTGTCGGTCAACAACCTGCTCGACACGTCATACGCCCTTCCACTTGGCGGCGTGAGCGTCGACAATTACCTGGCTTCAAACGGAATGGCGGCCTTCGCGCCGGCGCGGGGCATGGGACGATCGGTCAATCTCAGCTTCAGTCGACCATTTTGACATCTTGGCGGCGACAGGGCGTGGCTGGAGGCAACGTCCTGCCGCCGTCTTATTGACTTCCGATTTCATCCTTTGCCGTGCGCCGGCCACGTCTTTTCTGGGCGGACGCGGCGGCAGCAATCGTAGCCTGTTCGACGGATCAGGCCGTAATATCTTCCGATGGGCGGCCGATCGAGCTATAGGTAAAACCGTGCCGCGCAACCTCTTCCTTGCGGTAGACATTGCGAAGGTCGACCAGGACCGGCGTCCTGACCAGAGACCTTACCCGCTTGAGGTCAAGACCACGGAATTCATTCCATTCGGTAACGATGACAACGGCATCTGCGCCGGTCACCGCGTCGTATGCGCCTTCACAATAGGTGATCGGCGGCAGGACGGATTTGGCCTGCTCCATGCCTTCCGGATCGAAGGCGCGTACCGTTGCACCTGCCTCGGTCAGTTCCGAAACGATGGTGATCGACGGTGAGTCGCGCATATCGTCGGTTTCCGGCTTGAACGTCAGGCCCAGTATGGAGACGGTCTTGCCCTTGACATCCCCACCCAGCGCCTTGACGATCTTATCGGTCATCTTGGACTTACGGGCATCGTTGACGGCCACCGTGGTCTCGATAAGGGTGATGGGCGCGCCGAAATCCTGAGCTGTTTTCACCAACGCCAAGGTATCCTTGGGGAAACACGACCCGCCATAGCCGGGCCCAGCATGCAGAAACTTGGTGCCGATACGATTATCCAGGCCTATGCCGCGCGCCACTTCCTGCACATTGGCACCGACAGCCTCGCAGAGGTCAGCCATTTCGTTTATATAGGTGATTTTCATGGCCAAGAAGGCGTTCGCGGCGTACTTGATCAGTTCCGAGGTACGGCGCGTAGTAAACATCAGCGGCGACTGGTTGATGAACAGCGGACGGTATACCTCGGTCATTACCGGTCGGGCCCGTTCATCCTCGATACCGACAACGATACGGTTGGGGATCATGAAATCCTTGATCGCCGCGCCTTCGCGCAGGAACTCCGGATTGGAGACGACGGCCACATCAGCATCGGGGTTGGTTTCACGAATGATGCGCTCAACCTCGTCGCCGGTGCCAACCGGCACGGTCGACTTTGTGACGACAACGGTGAAGCCATCGACCGCCTGGGCGATATCGCGGGCCGCAGCATAGACGTATTTCAGGTCAGCGTGACCAGTTTCCTTGTTTGTCGGCGTACCCACGCCGATGAAGACAACGTCGGAAGCGGCAACGGCGGCCTTGATGTCGGTCGTGAAGCTCAAGCGGCCGGCCTTGACGTTATCGAGGGTCATTTCCTCCAGACCCGGTTCGAAGATCGGTATAATGCCTTTTTTCAGGCCTTCGATCTTCTCCGCATTCAGGTCCATGCAGATCACGTCATGCCCAAATTCGGCGAAACATACACCCGACACCAGGCCGACATAGCCGGAACCGATCATTGTAATTTTCATCGTTAGGCCCTCTTTGCCGTAAACTATTGCATCGCACCAAAACCCGGATTTTTACCCCAAGGCAAGCGCTTTCTCCCAAAAAATGGGTTAATTGAACACTTTAGGTTACAGGCGTTCGTCCCGCCGTAGCACTATACGGCGCCGTCGTGCTTGTCCTTGCGGCGCCGTCCCAGCAACATCCGGCTTTCCAGATGGGCCCGCAAAGCGCCGTAATAGGCACGCAGGAAGTTTTCGTCATTGGGGACGTCTTCGGGGTTTTGAGGCTCCACCCAGCCGATGCGTGTCTTGATCTTGTCGGCAACCGCCTTCATCACCGCGGGCTTGCGCTCGCGCAGAACCTGCTCAAGCACACTCAGTTCCATCTCGCCATAGGCCAGTTGCTCGGTCGTGAAGCTTATCCCTAGGCCTCGATCGCCATCCAGGTCAGCCAGGTCATAGCTCAATGCCGCTTTTGGCATGTGGACCACCCGGGTGCCTGCCAGGAAATCGCCCAAACGGGCATGCTGTTTGTTGAACAGCGGCAGTAGCAAAAGCGCCAATGCCCACAAGGCGGCCAGGGCGGCGGACCCGCTTTTTTCCCCTGCCAGAAACACCCCGATCAGGGTCACCGGCAGGTATAGCTCGACTTCCCGCAAGGCATTGCGCGTGAAAATAGCCGCCGGTGTCAGGCGCCCGCCATCGTGGGAGATGACCCGCAGCTTCATGAAACGCTTTCCGGGTGTCGCGGCCTTCGGGCCCATTTCGAAGAAGATAAAATAGCCCGAACGGATGAAAAACATGAAGAACAGCAACAGGATCTGCACGAATGAGCTCAGCGCCTTGTGTGTCTTGTCAAAATCGACATGGATGGGCAGCGCGATCCAGACGATAAAAACGATGATTGGAACGAAGACGATGATCAGCATGTCGATCAACAGCGCGCCAACCCGCTCGCCGAAGGTCGCGTTGATGAACGGCAGCACCACACCTTCGGGCGTCAGAATATCAGACGTGGTACGACCGGTTTCGCCATAGGACGCATTGGCGACCAAATCGCGCTTTGGAGCAGCCTTGGCAGCTTTCGCGGCGCGCGCCATCAGCCCCCCTCCCCTGTCGCGGGCGAACGGCCGGTGAAGGCATCCGCCGGCGTCTTGCGCCCAACGCCCAGGAAGTAGCAAGACCATATGGTCAGCATGACAAGACCGATAAGGATGCGCCACAGGCTGTCGGTGATGGTCTGGCGGCCAATGCCTTCGAGACAGCCCGCTACCGTCAGCATGATGGCGACACCGATCATGGCCGTGCCGCTGAGTAGGCCTGCCTCGGCCAGAGCCGTGCGCCGGGTGGCATCGCCGGGGAACATGAGACGCCGGGCGATGTGAAAGCCGCACGCCGCGGCAATGATGAGGGCGAAAAACTCCGTCGTGCCGTGGATAGTCAGCCACGCGACGAATTCGTAGCCCAGTCCCTTGGAGGCAAACAGCCAGATCATGGCGCCTGCGGTGATGCCGGTATAGAGGGTGATGGCGAATGTCGGTAATCCGAAGATCGCTCCCATGGCGAAGGTCATGATGGCGACACGGACATTGTGCGTCATCAGGAAGACAGCAAACGGCGACAGGGCGTGGTCTTCCGCCCCCCCCATGCTTTTGCGCAGGGACTCCACCGATGCGCCCAGATCTCGCCCTTGCGCCTGATCCGACGGCAGCAGGACATTGTACCAATTTGAATCAAAAGCGCACAACAGCCAGCCGGCAACACCGCCCACTATGAGAATGAGAAAGGTCAGCAACATTTCGCGCGCCAGCTTGCGCACCGCGTTGGGCCAGGCATGGATGAAAAAGCCGCTCAATACGTCCTTCAGCCGCGTCTGCGGGCCATAGATGTAAACATAGGCCCGCACGCACAGGGCTTGCAGGTAGGTGATCATGTTACGGTCGAGCGAAATCGACTGCGCCATAGACAGGGAAGACATGGTCGAGCGGTACAGCACCGGCAGGTTCAGCAGTTCATCGACGGAAAAGCTGCCCAGTCCCCGGCGCTCAGCCTTGTCAAGCTGACCGGACAAGGCGCGCCAATCGCCCTGACGGGCTTCGCGAAACTTCTGGCTTTTCAGGCGCAGGGCGGGCCTGGGGGCATCGGACGGGCCGGGACGATCAACCATGGGGTATCCTCTCCTACAACCGGTCGGCGCGTTTGAGCGCCAGGTATTTGCTGACGATTTCGGTCGCCATGTGCTCTGTCGGTGTTTCCAAAACCTCGACGCCCTGGCGGCGCAGCTGGGCGAAAACCTTTTCACGCTGGGCCGCCAGCCGGCGGGCGAAAACGGCGCGCGTCACGTCCTCGGGTGCCTCGGGCGTCTTCGCCATCAAGGTTTCGACCACCTCATCCTTGAACGCGACGAATAACACCAGGTGCTTCTTCGACAGACGATTGAGGCTTTCGACCATCAGGTCGGCGCTGATCTCATCGATGAAATCGGAGAACAGAATGATAAGCGACCGGCGCGCGACCTTGGCGTTCAGATCGGCGAGCGCCAAGGTATGGTTCGATTCCTCAGGCGAATCGTCCAGGGCGGACAACTGGTAGGACAGGGTATGAAAGCCGTTCGTCCCGGTGATCGGCGGGGCCGAATGATAAGGCTTGGCGGCGAAGGCAAAGGTGCGGACATTGTCCCCGACCTTCAAGGCCGTGTAGCCCAGCAAGAGACCGGCATAGATGGCGCGGTCGAGCCGTTTCAGCCCGCCGAGCGGCTCTCCCATCAGGCGGCCGGTGTCATAGGCCAGGACGATGTGGTGATTGCGTTCGGCCTGGTATTCGCGCGAAAACAGCTTCATGTGGCGCGCGGACGAGCGCCAGTCGATGCGGCGATGATCCTGGGACGCGTCGTATTCGCGCAAGGCATGGTATTCAGAGCCATTGTACAGCTGGTTCTGCACCCGCACGCCATAGATATTGTCGAGCGAAAAGAGCTCGGCAGCGTCCTGTTGCACACCCTGTATGTCAGGCGTCACCACAATTGAGATATCAAGAGGTAACTTCGCCTGGACGTAGACGAGACCCAGAGTGCCTTGCCAGCGCAGCCAGGCGGCATCAATGCCCCCTACCCCCCGGGCATCGGCCGTGAGTCTCAGGTGGCCATGGAAGACCTCCCCGTCCCGGGCCAGCCTGCGGTCGTAGACGGAAGCCGCCAGGCGCGGGTGAAGACCCAGCCGCAGCTCGATCACGGCCGGCTGACGCCACTTGGTAAACCGCACGCTGAACGGCACGTCACAGGTGCGCCCGACACCCAGAACGGGCGGGGCCTTCAGGTCGATGACAATCCCTTGCCCTACAGGCGCAAAGACGCCATCAAGCAGGGCCAGCACGAACAGCAAAAGGGCCACCAACGGCACCCAAACCCACACACCCGGCGCAAATATGCCGACCCCGAGCGCGACGATAACGCTCAGGCCCAGCAGTACAAGCAGGCGGGGGGTGGGGTAAATGGGCATGGGTTACCGTGGAATTTCGATGCGCTCGAGCAGACCCTGGAGGACGCGGTCAACGTTTTCCCCCTCGATCTCGGCCGACGGCGACAGAAGGACGCGGTGACGCATGGTGGCGGGGTATAGCGCCTTGATGTCGTCGGGCAGGACGTAGTCGCGACCATCAAGCACTGCACGGGCGCGGACGGCGCGGGCCAGCAATGCGCCCGCGCGCGGCGATGCCCCGACCGACAATTGCGGCGTCTCGCGCGTGGCGCGGATCAGGGCCACGATATAGTTGAGATTGGCGTCATTGAGCTTGACCGTCGACACCACCTCGATGGCTTCCTTTAGTGACGCGGCGCTCAATACCGGAGAGACTCCAGCCAGCACTGGATCCGTCGCCGCCGCATTGCCGGCACTGTCGACGATGCGCTTTTCGTCCTCGACCGACGGATAGCCCAGGACATGCTTGAAGAGAAAGCGATCGAGCTGGGCTTCCGGAAGGGGATAGGTGCCCTGCTGCTCGATCGGGTTCTGGGTGGCAATAACCGTGAAATGCGGCCCCAGATCATGTTTGACACCATCGAGCGTGACCGAGCGCTCCTGCATGGCTTCCAGGAGGGCTGCCTGGGTTTTCGGCGGCGTGCGGTTGATTTCGTCAGCCAAGAGGAGGTCGCAGAAGATAGGCCCCTTGGTGAGAGTGAAACTCGAGGTCTGGAAATTGAACAGGTTGGAGCCGAGCACATCGCCGGGCAGCATGTCCGGCGTGAACTGGATGCGGCCGAATTTCAGGCTCAGCGACTGGCAGAATACGCGGGCCAGAAGGGTCTTGGCCGTGCCCGGCGGGCCTTCCAGGAGGACGTGGCCACCGGAAAACAGGGCCGTGAGCAGCAGGTCGACCGTATCGTGCTGGCCTATAATGACCTTGCCGATTTCGGCGCGCAGGCGCGCGGCCAGGGCTTGAATATCAGGAATGAGCACGTTGTATCTCCGTCTTCCAGGCGTGCAGTTTGAGCGTGATGCCGATGAGTTGGTGCACGGTGAGGACCTTGGCCGAGCGGGCCTTGAGGTCGGTGAATGAATCGGTCGTCTTATGCGCCTGGCCAATGCGTTCGGCCAAATCGTCAGGCGCTTCGGCCAGGGGACCGGTATGGCGACCGGCAACATAGCCGCGCTCGCGAATGACGCTGTCGCGGATCAGATCGGCATAGGCCGGACCGAGGCGAGTTTCTTTTAGCGTAATGGCCATCAGGCGGGCCGCATTGTCGGCCAGGGTTTGCACACCGCGACCCAGCGGCGCATTCAGGGGCGCCTCACGCGCCGGTCCAAAACGGGCGAAAGCGGCCCACATGAGGCCAAGCCCCGCGATCAGCAGGCACAAGGGCACGCCAATAAAAGGCGGACGCGCTAGCGCGTGAAGCAGGTCATGATCGAAGCTGATCCCGTTGAAGGTCAGGTTGAACACGATGCGGCTTTTTGCCCCCGCAGGCGCCGCAGTCGGGGTCACCGCGTCGACCAGAGTGAGGGCGGTGACCACCTTCTGTGGGTCGGCCAGGATGAGATTGTTGAGCAGGTCGGGGTCGCTGAGCAGATAGACCGGCACCTTTGGCTGAGGACGACCGCGCGTAACGATAACGCGCGACAGGACGGGCTGGCCTTCCGGTCCGGTGAGGATGGGTTGCAGGTTGGGCCCTTCGATCGACTGCAGGGCCGTAATACGGTTGACCGCTAGCGGCGTTTTGAAGAGGGCCTGTCGGGCGGCCGGTGTCAGGGTGACGGCGCGGGACACGCCTTCGTGCGTGGTGGCGCGCTTGCCGGCCTTGCCCGTGGTGACAACCGCCTGCATGTCGCGTTTGATGGCATAGTCCGCCTTGTCGAAGGTCACCAGGCGATCCCCGCTACGCACTGTCCGTGTGAAAGCGTCCTCGCTCGGGGCCCTGGAGGCCGTTTTGTCATCCGGCGCCGGCCTGTCCGTCATGGGGGCGAGTATCTTCAACGCATCAGATATCGTGCTCGTACCGATCAGGCTTTGCCCCATAGCCCAACGCGGATTGAGCCGGTCAGGTCCGGCCTGCCACTTGGGCGCGACGATCAACACGGCCCGGCCGAGCGGCGATTGCAGGACGTGGCGGGATCGCCGGGGATCTGGGATTTGAACCGCACCGTATTGCGAGTCGACCAACGACGCGGCTACGCTGGCGGCTGAGGCGGAGGTGTCGCTATCGGCGCTGGACGGCGCGGGACCGACGGAGTCTGAGGATGAGGTTGGGGCCCCCGAGCTGCCCGAAGCGGTGTCCTCATCCTCGAAATTATAGGCATAGGTCAAGGTGCCGCCATCGTCATCCAGCGTGATGATTTCGATATCAGCGGTGTCCAGTCGCGGCCCGTCCTCCATCCGATTGACCGTGATGGTGTGCCCCCTCGCTTCGAGCAGCCGTCGCAAGCCGGAAAATCCTTGCGCCGACACGGCCGTGATATTGGCCGACTGTCCACCTTTCGGCTCCGAGTTCACGTCCAACAGGGCGATCGCCGCCATGGCGAATAGGCCCAGGCACAGGAAGGCCGCAATCGCGGGCAACCAGCCCGACGCCTTGCCCAGGCGCTCTCCCAGTGTCTTCTTCACCGCCGTCATGCGATCCCCTCCGCGGCCAGGAAGGCAACATAGGCCGCGCGGCAAGCGTCGAAACCGGCCTTGCCGACGGGAATGCCCGCAAAATAGCTTTGTTCCACCCACCGCACGATGTCCGCGAAGGCCGGACGGGCGGCTTCCGGCAGCAGGGGATGAGTGAGAATATCGCGGGCGGAATAGTGTTTGCGCACCAGATCGCGGCGGAAATTATTGATATCGGCGACCGAGCGGACAAGAAGGAGGTGGACGGCCTCGTCATACTCACCTTTTTCGGCCAGGGCATCGATATCGGCCAGGAGCGCCACGACGGCGTCTTTCGTGGGCCGCCAGGGGGGTTCGCCACGCAAGTGATCGCGGGCAAACAAACGCTGGAACCGTGACGTGATCAGCAGTCGTACCACCGGCGACAAAAGCAGCGCCAGCAGGGCAATCGCCAAGGCACCCAATATCCACGGCATGAACGGTCCGAGGGGTTTGAACAGGTGCGCCAGGTTTTGGAAAAATTCACCCACTGCATCGGCGACTTTTTTCCAGAATTTGAGTGCTTCCAGATCCGGTTTTGGTGGCGCGGTGAAGGTCGTTTGCAAATCATGCCGGGCATTGACCTCGGCAATCAACTTTTGCGCCTCAGTAGAGGTCAGGGGCGCATTCGGATCAACCTTGCCCGCAGAGTGCGCAGCCAGTGGCAAGGTGCTTGTGGCGGCCCCTGTCTGCGTCAAATTTGTACACCCCCAAAATTGCCGGCCGGTGGATGCCCCCACATCCACACACCGCTCGATCTTAAGCGGTGCTTGTCGGACCTTAGGGTGCAAAACGCACTATGGTCAAGTGTCTAAGCACATGTCACCGCTCGCGACCGTCGGTGTAGGCGCAGACGGCTCAATAAGGCCTGCCAGCCTGAGATCAGTCCAAAGGCTGGATGGAATTTGCGTTCGATAATAGGCCAGGTTCGAGGTGACGGTGTCTGGCCTGCCCATGCCCGGAATAACGCTGACCACAGAGGGATGCGCCAGCGGAAATTGCAGGGCCGCCGCCGCCATGGGAACCCCATGGGCGCGGCAAATGTCTTCAATCCGGGCAACTCGCGCAACGATTTCAGCCGGCGCAGGCCCATAGTCATAATTAGCAGGCCCGTTTCCAACGCCCTTGATCAAGATGCCCGAATTATAGGGCCCACCCAGCACGATAGAGACATTACGCGAGACGCACCGCGGCAAGAGGCTGTTTGCAGGCGCCTGTTCTAGAAGCGTATAGCGTCCGGCCAGCAGCACAACGTCGATGTCCGCATGATCGAGCACCTCGTGGCAGACCGCTTCTTCATTCACACCCAATCCGATCGCGTTCACCCGCCCAGCTGCCTTCAACGCGTGCATGGCCTTCAAGCCGCCGTCGATAAACTCACGGAAATGGCGTGGCGCCGCTTCCCCGTGGGTGAGTGCGCCGATGTCATGGGCATATATTATGTCCACCCGATCCCGTTTCAGCCGCTCTAGACTGGCGTCAAAGGCGCGCATGACACCGTCATAGCTGTAGTCGAAGTGTTCCTCGAAGGGGTCTGCATCCATAAAGCCATGGCGCAGGGTCCCCATCGGCGGGCGGGCAATCGGCGTCAAGCGTCTGCCCACCTTCGTGGAGATCACCACGTCATCTGGCAGAAACGCCCCTAGGCGCCGTTCGCTGAGGCCGTGGCCGTATCTGGGAGCGGTGTCAAAATAGCGAATCCCCAGGTCCAAGGCGCATTGCACCGTCGCCTCGGCATCATCGTCAGACACAGCCCGATAGAGATTGCCTATTCCCCCACCGCCGAAGCCGATTTCCGATATGGTGGCCTGCGTCACTCCGATCCGATTGGCCGGGATATGTGTCATTGCCCGGCCTCCGATACAGGGGAGGTTGATTCTGACGTCGCCCCGGCTTTACGGGCGTAGATCGCAATTACGGCAAAGCAAACCGCTGGCAGCACGAACGCATACTGCAGGTGACCGGTTGTCTGACCCAGCCATCCCATTGCCGGCGGAAAAATGGCGCCGCCAATGATCGCCATGATTATGTAGGAGGCGCCAATCGAGGTCCTGGGCCCCAGTCCCTTGATGCCGGTTGCAAAAATGGTCGGGAACATGATCGACATAAAGAAGCTCGTCAGACCCAACGCGATGACCGCTATTATTCCGGGCGACACGATGACAGCGAGGCAGAGTGCGATATTGAAGAGCGCATAGATAAACAGCATGCGTGTCGGGCTGACGCGAGTCATGAGCGCGGTCCCAATGAAGCGCCCGATCATGAACAGGGCCAGGCTGGCCGACAGCATGAAGGCGGCCTGTTTTTCAGAAAACTGGGGTGTCATTTCCTTGACGAAATCGACGAAGAAACTCCAAATTCCCACCTGCGCGCCCACATAGAAGAACTGAGCGATAACGGCGCCAAGCAGGTTGGTCTTGCCCGGCGTGGCGATATCGCCGCCGGCATGATCACTTTGCGACACCTTGGGAAGCTTGACGAAGGCAATCGCCAGAGCCAGTGTTATAACGACTGCGGCCAGCACAAGGTAAGGGACTTGAACCATCCTGGCTTCGCTGACGCGGAAGGCCAAAACCTCGGCCGCAGACATGGTTTTCAAGGTATCATGGCTATGCTCGACACCGGAAAATATGAATAGGCCACCAAGGATCGGCGCGAGCACGCCCCCAAATCCGTTGAACGCCTGCGCCAGGTTCAGGCGTTGCGAGGCGCGCCCGGGATCGCCAAAGGCTACGATGTACGGATTGGCTGCCGTTTCCAGGAAGGCCGCACCTGAGGCCAGGACGAACAGGGCAGCGAGGAAAACACTGTATTCACGCACAATAGCCGCCGGAAAGAACAGCAAGGCACCGCAGGCGTAGAGGGAGAGGCCGGCCAATATGCCCACGCGGTAGCCAAACCGCTTCATTAGGAATCCGGCAGGCAGGGCCATCAGAAAATAGGCCAGGTAGAAGGCAAACTGGATCAAACCCGCTTGCGCACGTGTCAGATCGAGAGCTTTCTGAAACTGTCGAATAAGGATGTCGTTGAAATTGTTGGCGATCGCCCACAGGAAAAACAACGACGTCACCAAGACAAACCCGGCGGTGTACCCGCGGGTGATAAAGCTGCCCGTCACCGGGCCAGTCCGCCCGGATTGACCGGACGAGCCTGATAGATCCACCATTTTGTCCTCCTGTATATGCGGCTTTGCCGCTTATTTTTTAGCGATCAGAATGTGGCGATCGCCTTTAGTACCGAACCCTGGTTTGCGATCAGGTCCTTGATCATGGTCGGTGTATCCATGAGATCAAAATTGTGGGTCCGCAGCATGTCGCTGGGGATGGCGCCGGAACGCAAATTCTCGATCACATATTCGAAATCCTCACGGGTCGCATTGCGGCTACCCAAAAGGGTGGTCTCCCGTTTGTGGAATTCAGGGTCGGAGAACGCGATGGTGTCCTTCACGACGCTGACCAGGACGTACCGGCCGCCGTGCGCAACATAGGAAAAGCCCTTCTCTATGGCCTTGCCATTGCCGGTGGCATCGAAGACGACGTCAAAATATTCACCGTCCGAACGGGCTTCGAGAAACGCTTGCAGCTCTTCCCCTACCTGTTTTACGTGCTCGATACCGACCTTGTCGCGCGCATATGCCAGGCGCTCCTGACTGGTGTCGATGAGCGTGACCGCCGCCCCGGCGAACGTGCAAAACAGCGCGACACCGACGCCGATGGGTCCGGCGCCGACAACCAGCGCCCTGTCCGCCTTCGTCACCTGACCGCGCCGCACGGCGTGCGCGCCAACGGACAGGAACTCCACCATGGCCGCCTGATCCGGTGACAGACCATCCACCGCGATCACGGCAGGGGCCGGAACGCAGATAAATTCGGTCATGCCGCCGTCGACATGAACACCGAGGACTTTGATGTTGACGCAGCAGTTTGGCTTTTGCTTACGGCAGGCGACGCAGGTGCCACACGGGATATAGGGATTTATGGTAACAAGCTGCCCAATCTGAAGAGGTGACCCCGCATCGACACCGGCGACCTCGCCAGCCAGTTCATGTCCCATGACGCGTGGGTAGGCAAGAAACGGCTGATTGCCTGAAAAGATATGGTAGTCAGTGCCACACAGTCCAACACGCCGAATACGGATCATCACCTCGCCGGGTTTGCGGACCGGTGCGGGCCTGTCTTCAATGCCCAGAGAAAACGGTTTGTCGCAGACGATGGCTTTCATGGCGTATCACTTCAAAACAGGAATTAAATATCATCTGTGGCAGCTGCTATCATATATAACACTTTGCACGCAAGTCAGATCAGGCGTGCGGCAAAAGAAACCAAGGAGGTCCCGTAAAAGCCGCCAGACGCCCGCGCCTAGCCTTTCACGCCATGACGTTTAACTCCTGTCTCGTCCCCAACCTAGGTGGCCGATCGAGGGCGGACTCCATGACCTGAAGGCACCGGACCAGGACACATTTCACTGGCCGGATTTGGTCGCGTCTCTGTGATGCCCCAGCCTCGGAGACGTCGTCGGGCAACCCATTCCACCCGCTTTTCATGTCGCATCTGCCCCTCACCCCGTCACCGCGTACCTCCGTTGCCAGCCACGGCGTCAAGCCTGAGATATTGTGCGGGCAGGCCGTCTATATCGACGGTGACCTGGATTTTCCCCGGCTGATTCAGGCCGCGCAGCACGAAGGCGAGTTGGCCGTGGAAGGTTGTTCGCTTACCGGACTGGAAGCTGGCGGCGTCCATGGGATTGCCGTTGCCGATACCGGCCAAGGCCGCAGCACCGGACACATGCACCGTCACCTGGCGGTCGCCATCGCGGGCGTAGATGGGCGTTCCGTCGTCATCGAGAAGTGTCAGATTGACATAGGCCAGATCCTCACCATTGGCGACGATTTGGGTCTTATCGCTGTGGAGTTGCGCCCTAACGGGATCTCCCGCCGTCCGCAATTCCCATCGCCCTGCCTCGCGCCCATCGCGGTAGCCTATAGCCACCAGCTTGCCAGGTGCGTATGCAACGGAATAGGTCGCCTTGTACTGGCTGGCCACACCTACACCTTTGCGCCCAAGGCTTTTGCCATTGAGGAATAGCTCCACCTCCGGGAACTCGGAATAGACGTCGACTTCGACCGCCTTGCCAACTTGGTCCGGCCACGTCCAGCTTGGGTGAACATCATCCAGCGACCAGTCAAGATGCGGCGGAGTGGTCGGGAAAAGACCGCGATCGGGCAGGTCCTGCGTCTCTTTTGGCTGCCGAACAAAAGCGGAGATCGGGTCAATCCCGGTTTTCCACAACACTTCGCGGTAATAGGCGGCGGGGCGCTTGCGCCCGATGGCGTCGATTTCGCCGCAATAGGCGAGATGCCAGGGATAGGGGCCTAACTTCTGCCAGTCCTGGCTATACCCCATCCATCCGATGCCGGTCTCGCCGATATAGTCTACGGCCGTCCAGACGAAATCACCGATTACCCAGGGCATGGTTTCAACCGGGTGCCAATAGTCAAAGGCATCCTTTGAGGTCGATTCTGATGTGAACATGACACGATCGGGGAAACGATCGTGATCACCCGCAAACAAATTGGCGTGGTAATTATAGCCCGCGACGTCCCCTGTTGCGAACTGCGCGTCGTCCAAAGGTGGCTCGGCATTCACCCCTTGCGTCACCGGGCGCGACGGATCGAGGCTGCGCACCACGCGCGCCAGTTTGCGGCCCGTTTCGACACCCAATGGCGTCCCGCTTTCTGGAATTTCATTGCCGATGCTCCAGAACAACACGCTCGGATGATTGCGCCCGCTGACAACGAGGCTGGTGATGTCCCGCTCCCAGTTGTCCGCAAAGAAACGGGCATAGTCCTTAGGCCGCTTGTTCTTGTTCCAGGCGTCAAAAGCCTCGTCAATCACCAGCATCCCCAATTGATCGGCGGCATCGAGCGTGGCCTGGCTGGCAGGGTTATGGGCCATACGGATAGCATTGTAGCCCGCCGCCTTCATCAGGGCCACCTTTCGCGTGTCGGCATTCGGAAACCCCGCCGCGCCCAGCATGTAATTGTCGTGGTGGATATTGCCGCCCCTAAGCCGTACCGGTTGGCCATTGATGCGAAGTCCCTTGACGGCATCCACGCTGATCGTGCGAATACCAAAACGCGTGCGGCGCTCATCGACGACGGCGCCGCCGACGCGGACCTGTTGCACCAGCGTATAAAGGTTCGGTGACTCCGGCGACCACAGGGCCGGATCGGGCACGGTCAGGTTTTGCTTATGCGCCATACGGCCCTTCGCCGGCGCCGATAGCCGGATCGCGGCGCTCGCCACGACGTCGCCGTTGGCGGCCACAACCCTATTGACCAGTTCTACGGATTTGGCGCCGGCAGCACAGTTGGCGACAGTTGTGGCGACGGAGACTTCACCGGTCTTAGGCGTCGCCACGGGCGTCGTGATCGCTATGCTATCGGGCTCGATATGCGCGCAATTCATGAGGTCGAGTGACACCGGCCTGATCAGGCCGGTTCCGGCGTACCAACGCGATGACGGGTCTTCATGATTGACACGCACCGCAATCAGATTGTCGCCGGCCCGCAACTTACCGGTCAGGTCGATGGAAAAGGCGGAATAACCGTAGCGATGGGTCGCTACCGGCTGACCGTTCACCCAAATCTGGGCGTCCATGTAAACAGCTTCGAAATTAAGCCGCGCGACCTGGGCCGCCTGGGCTGTGCTGAGACTCAGGTGCTTGCGGTACCAGACTATACCGCCCGGCAAATAACCGGAATCCTGGCCCGCCTCAGCATTGGCGTCGAAGGGCGTTCCATCCGAGCCATCCATGATAGAGGCGTCATGCGGCACAACGATACGCGTCCAGCCGCGATCATCATATCCGCCCTGATCCGCCCCCGCAGCGTCAGTCTTGTGAACAAGCCAGTCTTGCGACAGGTTCAGCTGTTCCGCTTTCGACGCCGCAGGCTCAGCCGCGATTAGACCCGCGAGAAGCAGTACGCGCGCAAAGGGCGTGAGGTTCAACATGTGTTTTCCTTCCATCGGATTTTACTTTTGCGTTGACGACGCGTCGCCCAGAGCGACGGCAGGCTGTCCGAGAGCAACGCCCCGCCCCGACGTGGTAATGTAGACCAGTCCGTACTGACGCGGATCGCCGATGACCTGACCGCCGAGACCGCCGCCATACTGATGCGCATCGTCATTGATTCGGACCCAAGACCCACCCGCGTCATCGGAGCGGAAAATTCCCCATACGCCTTTGTAGCGCCCCCACATATAAACCGCCGGATAGTCCTGTCCGGTAGTGCTTTTGCCGAAGCCTATGGCCGCCGCTTCCGAAATATCGCGCACCTGCTTGAACGGAGAGTCCGGATCAGGAGAATGGAAAAGGCCTTGCGGTGTCGGCACCCAAATGTCGCGCAGCCGGCCGGGAACAGCGCGCGGCTGGCCCAATGACCGCCAGGATTCGATCACGGGCAGGCCTCTAACGAACACCTTGAAACTCAAGCCGCCATCAGTGCTGACGGACAGGTTACCGGCACTGGCGTCATAGGCGTAGAAAACACCCTCAGTCGAGCGGTCTGAAAAAACCGGGAAGGCGCGCCCCTTCATCTGCGGGAAACCTTGCGACGGCAGCCAGGACTTACCGCGATCGAGTGAAGAATAGGCATCGCCCTTGCCTGTCACCCAGACCATAGCCGCGCCCCGCGCCGATACAGCGATGCGCCCCGGTGCGTACCAACCGTCGGCGTCATGCGTAACAATCGGTGGCGCCGATGGCATGTCCGCCCAGGTCTTGCCGTTATCGAGTGAATAGAGCGCGTGGCGAGTGGCCGCATCGCCATCGGCGACACGCACCACGAATCCCGGATTGAGCTCGGCAAAATCTATAGAGCGGTTCGACCCGGCCGCCGGCTGGAAATAGCCGCCTTCGGCGGGCGGAGACGCTTCAAAGTTCAGATACCGGAAGCCCCCGACATCGCCAACCGCCGCCATGAGATGCGCGCCGGCGGGCGGGCTAATCAGGTCAAGCGGTGCCGTCTCTTCAAAATTACCAACCTCAAACGTCCACGTCACCGGTTTTGCGGAATCGGCATCGGCGAGATTTTGCGTCATCCACAGGCCGTCACCTGTGCCGTAGATGGCCTCGTTCGGATCGAATGGATTGATCTCTATGTCGGACATCCAGTGGCCCATGGCTTCGTGACCGTTGCGACTAAGGCTCATCCACGGATAGCCGTTGGCATCATGCTTTGACGTCGCTCCGATGTCGATCCAGTGTGCGCCGCCGTCCGTGCTGCGGTAAGCCGTGTCGCCGCCCCACCAACGGTCCAGCGTCGTTACAACCAGGGTGCCGGGCACACTTGCCGCAGCGCTTGCCCCGGCATAACAGAAGCTAGGGCCACCGTGGCCCGGCTTTTGTGGCGTAATATCGGTCCAGCTGCCGGCGACCGTATCGTAGCGATAGACCGCGCCATCTTTGCAATCATTGGGGCCGGGCGTGTCCGAAAAGGTGACGTAGAGACGCCGGCTGTCGCCATCGAACACGCCATGGTGCGCCATAAAGCCTTTCGGGGCGCCCTTGACCACCTGCCAGGAGACGCCGCCATCGTGGCTGACGTAGAGGCCGGCGTTTTTCGCCTTCACGCCGGCATACAGTGTGGGTGTCGGCGCTCCCCTCTGACCCGAATCCCGATCGAAGAGCACGAAGGTGACATAGGCTTCCGGAAACGAAGAAACGGCGCTCCAGGTCTTGCCGCCGTCGGCGCTTTTGAGCAGCCCCCCCGTCGTCGTACCCAAAAACAGAATATCACGCGCATTGGGATCGACCTGCAATCGCTCGCCGGTGTTGCGCCCGTCCTCATTCCCGCCCAGCTTGACCGGCAGATCGGTCTTTCGCCAGGTCTGACCCTGGTCGTCTGAACGTAGAACCGCCCCGTTGCCGCCCCATTGGCTGGTATAAAGTCCCGCCGCGACATAAACCGTATTCGCATCCTGCGGATCGACAGCCAGGCTGAAAATGCCTAAGCCATCGGCGCTGCTCGCGCTATCGAGTAAAGGCATCCAGAGCTGCTCAGCCGCGTCCCAGCGGTAAGCGCCGCCAACATCCGTACGGGCATAGAGTAGCCCTTTCTTCTCGGGATGATAGACGAAGCCATCGACAAATCCCCCGCCGCCCATGGGCGCCGTCGCCCAAATATAGGGTTCACTTTTTACCGGGGCGGTTTGTGCCAACGCCTCGCCGGCCATTAAAACCGCTACAATAGCGCCCAAAGCAGCGCCCATGCCCCTGTGTTTCATCATCTGTCTCGTTACTTTATTTATTTTTAGCCGAAGACCTGAGACATGCCCATTTCATCCCCGCCTATTGTAAAAGGGTGACCTTGGATTCTATGGCCTTAGGCCATTTCCAATTGATCATCCGGTCAACGCACGTCGCAACCAAGATGGCACAGTAGGTAAAAAATTCAAAAGTAAAATTTATTTTTAAATGCAAATCCCCGATGTCGTTGAACGGCATGGCAATTCAGTTTCTCCCTTCGCCTGCTATACGTGTCGCTGTTTTTGCTTTTCATATATGGTGGCGATTGGTAAGACTTAATTCAAATCAGCAGGGACGCTGCTAAACGGCCGCGACGGGATCGCCCGCCGATGAGCGGACGCATGAAGGCAAGTTATGGCGAAACCAGACGTATCCGTTCAGGACGAAATAGACGAGAGCGAACTCAAGTATCGCGCGCCTGCGTTGGAAAAAGGACTGGATATTATTGAGCTCCTGGCGACATCGCCCAAACCCATGCCACCAAAGCAAATCTCTGAGCACCTGAACCGATCTGTCAGTGAATTGTTCCGCATGATTGCCGTTCTGGAGCATCGCGGCTACGTGATCATGGCTGAAAATCAGAACGGTTACGAACTGACGAACAAGCTGTTTTCGCTGGGCATGTCGCGCGGCATCAGCAAAAATCTGCTCGACTACGCTATTCCGGCAATTCGGACGCTCAGCGACGAAATTCTGCAGGCGACGCACATTGTCGTTGCTTCGGACGATCAGGTGGTCGTGATTGGCCAGATGGACGCGCCCGCCGCTCCCAGCTTTCACGTCCGCGTCGGATATCGTCAGGGTATAGTCGAAGCGATCGCCGGCACGGTTTTATACGCTTTCCAAAACCCGATGAGTAAAGCCGCCTGGCGTAAAGCCCTGCAACCCACCGTATCTGAAAGCGAATGGACGCGCTTTGAGCAACAGGCCATACGCGCACGTGAAAACGGCTACCTGATCGCTCAGAGCGCCTATTCGGAAAGCATTACCGACATTGCCTGCCCGGTCTTCAACGATCGCGGCCTGGTCGCCGCCATCACTATACCCTACATTCGTAGCAAGCTGAGCATCAGTGTCGAGGCCTGCGCTCACGCCCTTGTAGACACCTGCACCTCCTTGTCAAATGCACTCGGCGCGCAGCCGCGCGACGCTTTCTAACCCGTCGTTTAAGGGCGGCACTCATAGCGCACAGGCAGAACATAACAGCGGCGAAGATGGCAATTGCCTGGCGCTGAAAGCGTGTGGTCACCACAATCCGCCAGTTGATCGTCGAAATAGAGAACGTCGGTGAGAGCGGGTGTGGCAGTAGATATTTTCAGGGATCAGGTCGGCAAGTACCTCGCCCCAGTCCATAACAAGTTAACCACTTACCTTATTAGCAAATTCATGAATTGATACTATTCCGGTAACATTACGCTTTGTAGACTTAGTAGGGGTAAAGGTGTTTGCCATGGGGCTATCGCGTTTTTATTCCCGCCTCAGCATCCATCTGACAGGGGCTGAACCATCCTCCACTAACATGTCGATGAAAACCAGCACAGTTGCAGACACCTTTGCTGCAGCGATGCGCACCAGCATGTGCTACTTCCTCGTCTTTGCCGCTTTCTATTTTTTTATTAATACCCTTTTCTACCGTGTCGAAGGTGATCCCGGTTTCGTGCCGGCGGTATCCTTAATTACTCTGTTTATGTGTGTGGCTTTCTGGGCGTACAACCGTCAGCGCGCGTCGGTTATCCGTCTGGAAATTACCGGCCATGTCATCGGGTTTTCTTTTATAGGCAACGCGCTGCTGGATATCTTTGCCGGATACCAACCGATCAAGCTGATGTATTTGGTCCTGCTGGTCCCAGCCTTCGCTGTGTCTGGTGTACGTCCTCGAGTCGTCTACACCACTTCGCTGGCGTCAATCACCGGCCTTCTCGCGGCGGCCTATTGGTTTGACCCAGGTCAGTTCGTAAATTGCTGCTGGGTTGGGTTCACCAGTCTGGTTATAGCCATCGGGCTATCACGGGTGACGCGCTCGGCCATGCTGCGAGCTGTCAAATCCAAGATTGACTCAGACCTTAACCGTGATCAGGCGATGTCGCTCGCCACCTATGATACCCTGACCGGACTGCCAAATCGACGGGCTTTCCTCAAGGCCCTGGACAAACACTTGTCCCACGATGCCAGCTTCTATCTGGGCCTCGTTGATCTGGATGGATTCAAGCCGATCAACGACATCTACGGACACAACGCTGGCGATCAAGTCCTTATCGAAGTTGCCAGACGCCTGAGCGTGGCCTGCGGCGAGGCGTCAACCGTTGCCCGTCTGGGCGGCGACGAGTTCGCCATTATCTTGCTCGAACTCGACGAACCCGGCTTACGCATAGTGGGTGACGCCATTTGTGCCGCTTTGGCCGAACCCTACAGCCTGGATAACGAAACCGCCTATCTGTCGGCGTCGGCAGGCTTCACCGAACGCACCTTGGGTGAGCGCAACCCATCCAAGCTTCTGGAACGATCAGATTACGCTCTTTATGAGGCCAAGGAACGCAGTCGCGGGATCGCCGTGCTGTTTGATCGCGGCCACGAAGAACTCATCCGGTCAACAAAGGCCGTCGAGCAGGCGCTGCGTGGCATTGACCGGGAAAGGGAACTCACCCTCGCCTTCCAACCGCAATACGACTTGAACGAAAACCGTATTGTTGGATTTGAAGCCTTGGCGAGATGGCATAGTGACAAACTGGGGCGCGTGGCGCCGGATGTGTTCATCCGCGCTGCCGAGCGGTCTGGCTTAATTACAAGCCTCACGCACACGCTGCTGGAGAAAGCCCTAGGGGCCGCGGCCGCGTGGCCAAGCGATATCCGGATATGTTTTAACCTGTCGGCGCGCGACCTGCTGTCGCCGAAGTCCGTCGACAGAATACTCGAGGTCGTTCGCGAATCCGGCGTTGCTGCGGATCGGATTGAGCTGGAAATCACCGAAACGGCGATGCTCACTGACTTCACCCAAGCCCTGAGGTCAACCTCGCGCCTCAGCGGCATCGGTTGCCGTATTGCCTTGGATGATTTTGGATCCGGGTATACGAATTTCAGCTACTTAAATCGCATCAAGGTCGACACGGTGAAAATCGATCGCTCATTTGTTTTGGCGCTTGGGCAAAACACCCACGCCAAAAAGATTATCAAGTCGATGATCGAGCTCGCCAGTAATCTGGGCATGGAACACGTCGTGGAAGGCGTGGAAACCGCAGAGGAACTGGCCGAAGTCCGGTCGGTTGGCGCCACGATGATTCAAGGGTATATCTTCGGCAAGCCAATGCCGGCTGACGACATTGCTGCCTACCTATCTAAGCATACCCCCCAGAAATGCGAGTCCCTGGCTCCGAAGCGTATCCAAGAGCTTGTCTCCGATATGGCCGGCTAGACCGCGTCCCCACCTGCTGGCGTCAGATCAGCGCTCTGCACGGGCGTCCGGCCGACGTTTTATGGGTAGTTTCCGAGGATGGTGAAGTCTGCCTGCGTACGATAGGGTTTAGGACGTAAAGCCTCGCCTACCAGCCTCGTTAGCCGCTTATCCAGGCAGCCCGTATCCGTCCGGATCCCGTCGGTCATTTGTGGTCGCGGTTCGCCCGCTTCAAAAGGACCGCAGATGCGGAAAATATTGATCGTCGAAGATGACCTCATGATTGCCGATATGACCGAAGAATTCCTGGTCGCGTCGGGTTACGAAGTTTGCGGCATTGCCCGCACAGTCGACGAGGCTATTGGACTGGCAAAATCCGATGTCCCCGACCTGGCTATTATAGATTTACGTCTGGCGGGGGGTGGATTTGGCACCGATGTCGCGCTAGAGCTGCAAAAAATTAAACGGATAGGCATCCTGTTTGCCAGCGGCAATATTTCACAGTTCAATCTGACATCAGACGACGGCGATGGCTCTTTGGTGAAGCCATATCTGACAAAAGATCTGCTCTGCAGCCTGAGTATCATTAGCGACGTCGTCACCACAGGATCAAGCGACCTGCCACACCCGCGCGGCTTCAAACTTTTGAAGCCCCCCACCCCTGATCGTAAGACCTTGCATGCCCGATAACAACGTCGCCCGAATACATAAGCTTCTTCGACAGCAGGCGGCGATCGCCAGTTTTGGCAGCTTTGCGCTGCGTGAGAACGACCTGCATAAGGTTCTAACCGAAGCCGCCCGGGTTTGTGCATCCGGACTTGATGTGCCTTTCAGCAAGGTCTGCCGCTATCGATCGGAAGAAAATGACCTGCTCGTGGAAGCTGGTTACGGCTGGAAGCCCGGCGTTATAGGCAATGTGGTGTCACGGGCCGATGAAAGTTCTCCACAGGGGCGCGCGTTCATCACGAAAGAACCGGCCATCTCCAAAGATTTGCGCACGGACACCACCTTCGTGCTGCCGGCGTTTTACGCCGACCATGGCATCATTTCGACCGTCGACGTCGTGATCCATATCAAGGATAAACATCCTTATGGCGTGCTTGAAATCGACAACAACGTCCAGCAGGACTACGACCAGCACGACATCGACTTCTTGACGGGTTTCGCCAACGTCCTGGCCGAAGCCGTGGCAACCTCGGCCAGAACCGAGCTGCTTCAGGCGACAATCCAGGAGATGAAGATCCTCGTCGAGGAAAAAGACCGGTTGCTGGATCAGAAAAAGGTTCTTGCTGAAGAACTGCAACATCGGGTCCGAAACAATTTGCAGCTCATCTACGGGATGCTGACCAAGCAATTGGATGACACGAGCGACGAATACGGTCAGCGGGGTTTGAGAGCGATTGCAAGGCGCGTCTTTACCCTGGCAAAGGTCTATGAGAACCTGCTGGGTACCGAGATGACCCATACAACGGATTTCGGCATCTATATGAAATCGTTGTGTGTGAACCTCGCCGAAATCCAGGACGGCAATACAGACAATATCGACCTGACTTGCGAGAGCGCGTCCATTACCCTTGATCTGGATATGGTGACGGCACTCGGCATTATCGTTGCTGAGCTGGTCACGAACAGTTTTGACCACGCCTTTCCTGCGGGAAACGGTACAATAGCCGTTTCCCTGATCATCGGTGCGGACACGCCTGAGACAGCCCGCCTGACGATACGCGACGATGGCACCGGCTTCGTTGAAAAGATCGGCAGTAAGCGCCACGGCGTGGGGCTGGTTCGGCGCCTTGTCCAGCAGATTGGTGGAGACATTAATCTCGCTTCAGACAAGGGCACACTCTGGACGGTGACCTTCCCCGCAATACCCGCATCCGGACCGGATCTGCCAAAGGCAGCTTAAAGCAAACAAGTAGAGTGCCGATCTGATGTAGTCAGATCGAGATGCGCTCCAATGCCGGCGCGGACGCCGGTCACGCCTCTTTTTCCGCGTCGGGTCTCATGACAATTCGTCCCAGTTCCGGCAATGACTTGGCCCCCAGTTTTCGCATAATCGATGCCCGGTGACTCTCAACCGTGCGCTGACTGATGCCGATATCGGCGGCTATGTTCTTGCTGGGACGCCCCCCCACTACAAGCATAAGGATTTCTTTCTGGCGGGGGGTGAGCTTGGCAATATGCTCAGCCGCGGACCTCTGCTCGTCATCGCGTTCATTGATTTGGCGAGAGGCCGTGACAGCGACTTTTACGGAATCGACCAGACGACGGCGCGTCACCGGCTTTTCAAGAAAATCAGACGCGCCGGCTTTCATGGCTTCGACAGCCATTGCGACATCGCTATGCCCCGTCATCATAAGGATGGGTATCCTACTGCCGTTTTTGCGCAGCCAGCGCAGCAGTTCGATTCCACTCATGCCCGGCAAGCGGGCATCCAGTAGCAAACACCCACCCTCGCCGGGTTGATATGTCATCAGAAACGCTTCGCTATTATCATAATCTTCGACCGCCAACCCTTCCGCCTCCAGCAAGCACCGTAGGCCGTCGCGGATCAGTAAATCGTCGTCGACGATGTAAACAATCGGGCGTTTGTCAATTGCATCCGAAGGGGGCGAGATCCCAGGCGCTAACATGTTAGCCGATGACAACCGTGCTGACGACGAACAGACTTTGGGCGGAGCGTGTGAAGCCGTCTGTACCAAGGAACTGCCGCTTCTGCCATTTCAACGAACGCACATGCGGCCGGGATATCCGACGGACAGAGGTGAGCCTGCGTATTTTCCGAGTCTATCACAATTTTCGCCTTCTGAGATATATATTGACTCCTGACTCTAGGCGTTTTGCAAAATAAAAGCTGACGCTCTAAAGTTATTCGGGCCGACTTCGTAATTTTTCTAAAGTCATGGAGCCCCATCATGCGCCTCGCCAGCTTCATTCGTGAAAATATAGCGCCAATAGTTGCCGATTGGGAGAGCTTCGCAATAACCTTAGACCCTTCCGGCGCTCGAACCGAGTCTTTAGTGATAAGAGATCACATTCAGGAAATTCTCGAATTCATAGTGGCGGATATTGAAACCACGCAGACAGACGGCGAGCAGGTTGAGAAATCTCGCGGTGAAAAACCCGAACAGCACTATCCCAGTGCTGCGGAGGTTCACGCGTCATTGCGTTATGATGGGGGCTTCAACATGGAGCAGATGGTCTCAGAATATCGCGCACTGCGGACAAGCGTTGTTCGGCTGTGGAAAGCATCGGGCATCGCGCTGAACATGCCGGACTTTGACGATCTTACCCGCTTTAACGAGTCGATTGATCAGGCGCTAAAGGAATCGATTTCTGACTATTCAAAAAAACTTGAACTATCCCGCAACCTGTTTCTCGGTATTCTCAGCCACGATCTGCGCAACCCTTTGGGCGCCGTATCAATGTCAGCCGAGCTGACAATGAAAATCGGAGAATTAAGTGGCCGACAACTTATGCTTCAGTCTCAGATTGTCGAGAGTGCAAGCCGGGCCAGCGAAATCGTCGGCAATCTTCTGGACCTTACGCGCGCCCGGCTGGGCTCTGGCTTACCGATCATTCGCCACGTAATGGACATGGGCTTTGTCAGCCGCCTGATCGTCGATGAGATGCGCGCCATTCATCCCCATCAGGAGTTTCTGTTAAACGTGTCAGGCGACGTGAGTGGCCTGTGGGACAAGGCCAGGATCGGCCAGGTGTTTTCGAACCTGATCGGCAACGCCGTCCAGTATGGGTTCAGGACCACACCGGTTGCCATACGCGTGGAGGGCGCGCCAAACGAGGTCGTCCTTTCTGTACATAACGAAGGCGTGCCGATTGGTGCAGACGCTCTGCCTACTCTGTTCAACGCCCTCACGCGGGCCCAACCAAACGACGACACAAAAAGCCGGCCGCTATCGGGGAATTTGGGCCTGGGGCTTTTTATTGTTAAGGAAATAATCACGGCGCATGGCGGAACAATCAGCGTATCATCATCCGAAAAAGACGGAACATGGTTCAGGGCGCGCTTCCCGCGAACGGACAAGGTCGTAGACATTAAAAGCAAGACGCTGGGCACCAAACCTGACTCGGCCGCACAGTTATCAGACCGCGTTCCGGTCTGATCGGATCGAAACAGGCGCTAGTTCTTAATGAGAGTGCGGGGTGTATTTTCGCCCTTCCACCACAACTCCATAGCCTTGCCCGTCAGCACCACGTGCAGCCTGTCAACGCCGTCTACCGCAAAAAGATTTTCGGTATTTAGCGCCCGCATTTGACAGGGGCGCGGCCAGAGCGGGTGGCCTGGACGGGCCAGCCACAAAGCGCCGTCCTGATAGGTGACGATATATTTGTCATAGACGCCGGTCAGAGTTTGGGCGACCGCCGGCGACACGGTGACGGGATGCAGGCGCGCCTGGACTTCAATTTTCGCCCACGCATAGTCGGCCCGTTGCTCAGGAGACGCCGAAGAGATATCCAACCGGCTAAGGGCAAGCGCCTGCGCTGCGTCCAGGGCCTGCGCGGGATCGACCTCTATGTCCGGGGTTACGCCGACGCCCTCCCAATTGCTCTGACTTATCGGATGTACCGGACGGCCATATGAGACGCTCAGCATAAATCCCGGAGCAATCGGGACGAAGCTATTGTTATTGGCCGCGCCTGCCGTTTTTGCACCAACCAACTGGCCAAGTTTGAACTGTTGTACATCATAGGCGAACCCTTCCGCCGCCGAGCCGACAGCGCTATCGACCAGCACGTAAAGCGGCTTGCCTATCATCCGTCCCGCGGGGACATTGTCCAGGATGTGCACCTGCATAGGTGTTTCATTGCCCTGCAGGAAGGTGATTTCGAGGGTGCCCGCCTTCATGAAATGACTGACCAGATAGAGGACAGCCTGGCCCGATCCGCCGCCATTTCCGCGCAGGTCGATGACGACGGCATCGCCGCCTTTCAGGAAGCGCATTGCGTCGTCATAGGCCTGACCGGTTTCATCATCGACCCATTCAAAGCCGTCGATTTTCAGGTAACGGATGTTGCCGGGCAGGATGCGCAGGTCGGTTAGACCGAAATTATCATGCCGAGCCTGCGCCGCATCATAGGCCGCCAATTCATCATCCCCACCCGCCTGTGCCGGTTTTTGGGCGGCGGCGTATCTGGCGGGATCGTAGGACAGATAGGCGTGACGATCGTGACTGCTATCACGCAGGTCGGCCGTAATAAGAGCGGCCAACTCAGACGGGCTATCGACATCGTAGCGGCCAGACGTCAGGGACTGATCAAGCTTGGCGATTATGGCGGGCACCGTCTCGGGAAAGACGTAGGTCTTTTGAAACTCTGCCTTTACAGCCGCAATGGCTCGGTCGCGATCCGCACGGGTTATGGCGCCCGCTGCCTCGCCTTGCCTACCTGTCGCGATCTGGGCGTAAGCCGGGGCTGTCCCGATCAGAAGACAGACACCCAAAATGACGGACAATAGGGGCTTTAGGCACGTGACTATGGACTGTGTCATCCCACTTTTCCATTGCCGACGCCCTCAAGCAGCTTGAACCAAGGCGAGACAATACCGTTATCGGTGTTCGCCAGCATTACGACTTCCACATCATCCTGCGGAAATCGCGCGACAATGCTGTTATATCCGCTAATGCCCCCGTTGTGACCGATAGAGAGGTGGCCATAGGCTGTTGTGCTCTCTAGTCCGAAACCGTAGCCATGCGCTGTAATAAAGGCGGGCGGCTTGCCAGGCGGGCCGCCAGACGGCCACCAGATGGACGTGTCGGCAAGTTGGCCATCATTTAAACGTGCCGGCCTTGCCATGGTTGCCAAGTCGGCCTTCGGCAGCAAAGTGCCATTCCATAGTGCGGTTTGCCAAACCATCATGTCGCGCAGACTGGACCGGATTGCCCCGGCCGAAAACGGCAACATACCGTCATCTGCCGCGGGGCTTAGCTGCCCTCCCACCAAGTTATAGCCGATGGCGCGATTGTCCACCTTATCACCCGTGTGGTCGATGACCGTATCCGTCAAGCCGAGGGGCGTGAAAATATGACCCGCCATATAGCGCTCAAGCGGTTGACCGGAAACCTGCTCAATGATGGCGCCCAACAATACGTAGCCTGAATTGCTATAGCTATAATGTGTCCCCGGATCGAAGTCGTAGAGTGTCTCGACCTTCAATAAACGGTCAATGAATTCATCTGCGGTCGTCCAATGCGGACTGGAACCTGGCGGAAAGCCCCGCACGAAATCGTATATACCGGCTGTGTGACTGAGCAACTGAGCCAGTGTGACGTCGTGCCCACGTGGGAATGACGGAAAATAAAGGCTTAGCCGGTCATCCAGTTTGAGCTTGCCCGCATTTTTAAGCTGGATGATGGATATTGCGGTGAAGGTCTTTGTAATCGACGCTATCCGAAAAACACTCCGGTCCGTCACAAGGGTCTTACTGGCCACATCGGCAAGACCATAACCCTTGCTTAGAATAACCTGCCCTTTGTGTTTCAGGCCCACGGCAAGGCCTGCGCACTGACCACTGCTGATTTGTTCTTGCGCCAAACGATCCACGAAACTGGCGCCATGATCGCCCGACGCGGCCAATGACCGAGTCGCCAAACATACCGTTCCAATTCCGGCGCCGACGATTAAATTGCGTCTCGATAACATGGCGTCTCCCGTCCCCATTTCCCGTCCTCCATCTATGTTGGCGACGATATACGAAATCCTTCGTATGCCAAGTTAACTTTCTGACAGGGTATCGTTGCAACGGACAGGCGCGCGTCTAGAACCTTTAACCTCTCAAGTCCTTGATGGCGCGCGCCAAGACTGCGTCTCTCTCCGCGGCGATGTCCTCAATCGTCGAGAAAACAAAAACGTCGGGCAGGAGTCCAGTGTCCAGTTGTGGCGTTTTGGGGTATTGACCGATCAATGGTAGATCAACCTCCAATCCTGAGTTCTTCAGGCGCAGGAAAAAGAAACAGCCCCCATTTATACCGCGCCGGTTTCCACCTGTCGGTTCGCCGTAGATAGAGGCCAGCTTCAAATCGCGCATGACCTGGATAAATTGAAAGGTGGCTGAGCTATTTTGTGCGCTGCTGAGAACGATGACCTTGCCCTTGAAACGCGGCCCTTTGGGCTGGATCGGCTGTATTGCATCACTGTCGTCTGCCAGAGCGAAATAGCCGTTTCCGAGATCTGTCGCGCCTTCGCCCAGATGGTGGAAGCTACGGTCCCATGTGTCCAGACAAGGCCGCAAGTCCTCCGGAGTCGACCGGAAACGAACCAGCCTGTCGATATCAGTAGCCGGCGACACCGGTTCATCGATCAGGTGCGCCAGAATTTCACGGCCGCAGTCCAGACCACCTTCGTTTTCCCGGATATCGATAATCAGTCCCGTGACAGACGTTTCAGCGATCTTCTGGAACATATCGTCGATCTTTGCCCGCCAGTCCCACTTGGCGTCGTAAAGCGCCCAGCCGGGCATTTTGATGACGGCTATGCCAGGCATCGGGAATGAGAGCGTCCAATAGTCGGGGCTGTCACGTGTTGTTTTTTGCGGTGACGCCTTCAAACGTGCGGCGCGGTCGATAGGTTCAATGTTCAGAGTCCGAACATCGCTCTCCGGACGCTTGCGGACCCTCAGCCTAAGTGTGGAGCGGCGGGGCGGATAAAGCAGGCTATGGAAAACATCGAAGGTTTCGAAGGCATCGGCGCCCTGTACATCCAGCAGTTTACGCCGCTTTGCGTCGTTTGAGCCATCAGCCCTCAGGTAGGGCAGCAGTGTGCTCTGAATGTCCGAGACCGGGACGCCGTCGATCGACAGGATTTCACTGCCTCGGACTATTCCATCGACGCCGAGCGGATTGTCGGTTACGACCATACGCGCGCCTGTCCAGGTGAAGAAGAACGGCAGCCGTGTCTTGCGCTCGAAAAGCTGTGCCGCGACACCATCTGACTGATTGTAAAAATTGCCGTAGGTGTGTCCACATTTGATCGCCGCCGTTAGCCGGGCGATGTGCAGATATTGCGTATCTAAGGAGGCCGGCGCCTCAAGCACACTAGCCAAATCGTCCAATCCCGCATTGAATTGTGCCGGCGTCTGATAGCGATAAATGCCGGGATGCAGCAGGGTGTAGGCCCGTCGCAGGGTTGGCAGGTCAGCGCGCAAAGCGGCCGGATCTACTTCTCCCGCAATAGCGGGCAAGGCTGGGTTAACAGCCAGCGCAGCCATACCTGTTAACCAGGACCGACGATTAATGTTATGCATGTGATGCCTCCTGACGCACGGCCAGACACCGCAAATCCGGAGGATTGTCGCCTCATTGGCCGCCTAAATGCGCGATTGGCGGAATCTGCGCCGCCTTGACCTGCCTATAGGCAGAGGGCGTCATGCCGGTAACCGCCTTGAAAGCACGGTTGAAATTAGCCTTGGAGGCAAAACCAGCCTCCGCCGCCAATGTGAGAAAATCGCTTGTTGCGCCGGCATCCAGCCAGTTGGTAATTGCGCGAACCCGGTACGCATTGATAAAGCTACTGAAGCTCTCTCCCGAGCCTTCGCGCAGACCACGCGACAGAGTGCGTTCTGACACGGCCAGACGCTTAGCCAGACTGGGCAATGACAGCGCCTCATCCCGCCACCATCCCTCAGCCTCAATACGGAGGCGCCATTCTCTCACCAGAGCCGAATAGTCTGTTCGCTGCGCCGGCTCCGGCGTCGTGTAGGCATGTGGCCAGTTCAAACCACTGTAACGCCACCCCATAAGTCCCAGGATATAGACCAGCAGGCAAAACGCGATCATCACGGGAAAGCGTTGGAAATAATCGAGGGGATGAACCCACCAATGCCACGCGGAAAATCCGATTGCCATCAGCCAGTACACCCCGATAGTGCCCAATATGGCACCGAGCCAGGCGGTGCGTGGCCGCGCGTCTCCGAACCGTTGGACCAGCCACGCGGTATATGCGAGGTAGGCGCGACCCGACAAAGCCAGGTAGACGCCCAATTGAATGAAATAAAATCCCTGGACGAAGGGGGCGACAAGATGTCGGTCCGTCCCGGTAAACCAGGCCCACTTTTCAGGCATAGGCAACGCGAAACACACGACCTGATATGCCAGATGCATACCCAGCGGCGCAAAATGAAAGCCAAGTCCGTTTGGGCGTACGCCCGTCGTCAGGCAAACAACATAGATCCAAAGCAAGGGGCCGAACGAGAGTGACCAATCGAGCGGGCAAAAGGTGAGCCATGGCCATCTATCATAAGCGCCTGCGTAGCCAATGATGTAGACGACTACGCTCAGCAGAACGGCGCCCAGAAGCATCGACAGCGCGGCATTGGCGAAACGGTTATGTCGACTCCGCAGGATGAGCGCCGCCAAGACCGCGCCATTTGCCGCGCCGATAGAGAGAATTACAGAATAGAGAGTCATAGCCCTACCCGGCCCCTACGGATTAATAGACTTACCCCTACCACCATGCATCAGATTCTGAAATTCGGACGGACCTTACCTCGCGCAGTGATATAAATCCCGTCTACTTCGGTAAGGCGATCCAAACCTTGGCATTGGGGTAGTCGATTATGAGGGTGGTGCGGTAAAAATAGTCCAACCCCACAATACCATCTATCTGGCTGCCGGCAGCGGTACTGATGCCGGTCAAACTGTCCGTTATGGTCACGTTTTTCAGATCGAATTTGACCGTTCCCACGGCCAGGTTTGCATCCGCGCGCTTAACGGTCACCGCCCCGCCCGCACCACCGAGGACGCCTTCTCCTGTGGGCGTAATGTGGGCGCGGGCGGCGGTCTCTGGCGACAGGCTGGTCACAGTGGCGCCCGTGTCTATTTCAAAGGTGAATGGGCCCTCTCCGTTGACCTTTGCCTGGACGAGAATGATCGGCTTTTTTGCCGCCAGGGTGAAGGCGATGGCCTCCCCCTCGGACGGTGCGGACGCCGACAGATCGATCTTGCGCATGGGGTAGTTGATTGAAAATCTGCGATCGCGAAGGAATTGGTAGCCTATGATGGCGTCTACCGGACGCCCTATCTGGCCCGCCATATCGTCGATCATAGGCAAGACGGCAACAGGAGTATGAACCAGTTTCACCGGTCCAAGTGAAAAAAATGGCAGGTCAGCCGTTCGGTAGCCCTGGCGTTTGCTTCCGACCGCGGTCGACGTCTCCGGAACTATTTCATCGGACAGTGCAAGCGACAATGATTTTGCCACCTTAGTGCTCAAGAAAAGCGAAAAGGGCGCACCCGCGCCCGTATCAAGCACGACCGACACCGGGGCACGGCTCTCGCCCAGTTGGCCCTTGACGACGAGTAATGGCGCTTTGGCGGACGCGTACTCAAAAGGAAGGGTATCAAGCATTTTCTCTGGCTCCCGTGCGTGCTTATTTCGCGACCTGTATCCAGGTCGAATTCGGTTGGGTGAGGATTGCTTTGAGGATGGCCTCCGAGCGCTTCTGCCCGTAGCCCTTTCCATAGGCGCTCGATGTGATGGCGACGACCAGGTGACGACTGGGCACAATATAGATCTTGTTGCCGCCGTTCCCTGACGCAAATGATACGGTGACCGGTTGGCCGTCGATTTGCTGGTTTTTGGCGTACCAGAAATAGCCGTAGCCATTCGCATAAGGATCAGTATCCGAAATGGTGACCTTGGGCGATAAGGCGTCAGCAAGCCAGGCTTCGCTGACAATACGGCGGCCTTCATAAACGCCCCCTTCGCGCACCATCTCCCCGATCTTGGCGAGATCGCGCGTCGTCAGCAACAGATTGCCCTGTCCTTTCGTATAGCCAGACGCATCCGATGCCCAGTGCCAGCGGGTGATGCCTAGCGGCGCGAACAAAGCGGTACTGGCGAAGCTTTCCAATGACCTGCCGGTGGCCTTGGCGACCACAACACCGGCCGTGTATGCCGTGACGGAATTGTAGCGATAGCGCAGCCCCGGCGGATCGGCGCGCGGGACAGACAAGACGAAGGCAAGCGGGTCGGCAGCATCATCCATCCTGTCTTCGTTACCCGGCGAAGCCGGGTCCTCATCGAACGCAGCCAGGCCTGAGCGCATGGTGAGAATGTCCCTGAGCGGCACCTCTCCCACCGGGCGGCTCTTCGCCTCAGGCCAGTAAAGGGAGACCGGATCGTCTATGCCGTGGATCGCCTTGCGATCGATAGCGATACCCACCAGAAGCGAGGTGATGCTCTTGCCCGCCGAGCGGATGTCATGCAGCGCGTCTGGCGTTTCACCGTTGTAATAGCGCTCAGCGACGATGTGTCCATCGCGCAGTACCACGACACCCTTTAGGTCAGAATGTGCGTCCTGATCGAAGTGCGTCAGCACGGTGTCAAGCGTGGTTTCACTCCTCGACACAGCCGGCATAAGGCTTGCCACTGCCAATAGGAACACCAGGGCAATCCGGGTCTTCATTGCATTGTCCGATCCCTATTATCGCTCAGGGAACGAATAGCGCCTCCATCTGACCAGCCGTCAATTTAACATTAGGTAATTTTCAAGCGACGACCCGGACGTAAGGTTCAAATTCAGACCTCCCTTGCCTCCCTATCGATCTTGGTCGCTACGTAGTGAACGCTGCAGAGCCACCACAGCGCTGTCTGGAGTCGAGATAACGCGGCGATGGGTGGCGCGTTCTACCGCCCGGTGCGCACGAGCCATTGAAAACTGTCCCAACACGACCGCGTCAACATCTCCAATGCGCCCCGCCGCATCTGCAACGAGACGGTCATGGAGGTCCACATCGCCAGCCTTGAGGGCAGCCAAAGCGCCTTCCGCCAGGACGGCATTGACCTCTAGTGACCGACCACGCGCCTTCGCCATATCAACCAGTTCCCGCTTCAATGCAGCCAGCGAGGGACCGAAGGTTACGATAAGGCCTATGCGGTCGCCTGCCTCAAGCGCCGCTTCAAAAGCCGATTCATTGGGGCGCAAAACCGGTACGGGGAGTCGCGCCTTGACCGCATCAATGGCGGGACCAAAGGCCGAACAGGTGAAAAGGATACCTTGGGTTCGCCCGCCCTTGCCTTCGCTGGCCAAGGCATAGTCGGCCAGAATTTGAAAACGATCCATCATGGCTCTATCCAGCGTGCCGGTGTGCGCGAGATCGACTGCCAGTGAGGTATCGAGCAAGTCGAAGGTATACGCCTCAGGCCATAGCCTGGCGAAGGCTTCGCGGATCGGCAGGACGGATTCTTCCAGCGCATGAATCAGCGCGATGCGAACCGGTTCGTTCATGACAGGTTGACCTGAAGGATGCGGATCAGTGCCGCATCGCGCTCGGCCGCCAAAGCTTCGATATTGCGCCCTCCGGCCTCGTCAGCAATGCCATCTATCAGCTTTTTACAAACGTCCGGCGTCAGCTTGGGCGAGCCCAGCATGACCCAGCGTCGTTCCTGACTGGGACCGAGGTGCTTGAGATAGGCCTCGATGCCACCATCGCCGCCTCCGAGGTGATAGGCCATATGCGCGCCAATCACCGACCAGCGCAGGCCGGGCCCATGTACAAGCGCCGCATCGACCGCGCTGACGTCGGCGATATCCTCGGCGACAATATTGACCGCCTCGCGCCACAAGGCTGAAGCCAGCCGGTTGGCGATATGCCCCACCGCGTCGCGTTTCAGAACCACCGGCTGGCGGCCCAAGCCAGTGTAGAAGGCAAGGCTCAGCGCGCGAATTGCGGCGTCTGCGGCGTAGATTTCGACTAGCGGCATCAGGTGTGGTGGATTGAATGGATGCGCGGTGATCAGACGCTGCGGCCGCTTCATTCCGACTGAAAGTTCTGACCAGGTCAGGGACGAGGTGCTGCTGGCAATGATAACGTAATCATCGATAGCCGCCTCTATCTGCGCGTAAAGTGTCTGCTTGAGTTCCAGCTTTTCCGGCGCATTTTCCTGTACCCACGTCGCGCCAACGAGCGCTGTTTCCAACTGATCGGTGAGGGCCAGGCAACCGGTATCGGGTCTCCCCGTCGGCATCAGTTGCCACACCTGCTTGCGGGCGTTTTCGACTCGTTGCTCGAAACCAGCCAGCACTGTCGTAGATGGGTCCCAAGCCACGACGTCGTGGCCATGAGCGGTCATTAGGGCGGCCCAGCTCTCACCGATCAGACCGCAGCCGATGATGGCTATCTTTTGCCGAAACAACCCCTCTGTCATCGGACCAGCGCGCCTTCCAGCACATCCAGCCCTTCATCGATCAGGGCATCTGAGATCGTCAAGGGTGGCAGGAACCGCAGGGTTTCACCAAAGACCCCGCAGGAAATTTGGATCAAGCCCCCCTCAAAGGCCTTGCCGATGACGGTCTTGACCGTTGCTGCATCCGGCAGGTCAAAGGCGTTCATAGCGCCCAGGCCGCGTATATTCGTGACCGGTTGGAGATCGTTACGCTGCGACCATTGCGTAAAGCGACTGCGCAGGCGCTCACCGATTTCAGCGGCACGCGCCACGAGGTCTTCTGCCTCGATAACATCCAGAACGGCCAACGCCGCCGCGCAGCTGAGAGGCGCGCCGCCATAGGTCGAGCCCAGGCCGCCACCATCCACCGTATCCATGATCTCCGCCCGTCCGACGACCCCCGAAATCGGGAAACCACCACCCAAGGCCTTTGCCATGGTCATCAGGTCGGGTTCGACGCGACTGTGCTGCATGGCGAACATCTTGCCGGTGCGTGCAAAGCCGGTCTGCACCTCGTCGGCGATCAGCAGAATGCCATGCTCATCGCACACCTTACGTATGGCCCTGAGCAGTTCCGGCGGGGCGATATGAAAACCGCCTTCGCCCTGCACCGGCTCTATGAGGATCGCCGCCACCTGATCGGGATCGGCGTCGGTTCGCAGGATACTGTCGAGCATCTTGAGACTGTCTTCAACAGTCACGCCGTATTGTGCCACCGGAAAAGGGACGCGCCAGATCTCAGCAGGCAGGGTGCCGAAGCGTTTTTTATAAGGCACCACCTTGCCGGTCAGGGCCGTGGTCATCAGGGTGCGGCCATGGAAGGCACCGGAAAAGGCGATGATGCCTGTGCGGCCGGTGGCGGCGCGGGCAATTTTCACCGCATTCTCAACTGCTTCGGCGCCGGTATTGAAGAAGATAGTCTTGGTGGGGGCCGCAATAGGGGCGATTGCATTCAACCGTTCGGCCAAGGCGATATAGCCTTCATAGGGCATAACCTGAAACGCGGTGTGGCTGAAGGCCTTGAGCTGTGCTTCAACCGCTGCGACCACCTTCGGATGGCGGTGGCCGGTATTGCAAACGGCGATGCCGGCGGCGAAGTCGATATAACGACGGCCTTCGATATCCCATATCTCGGCGTTCTCAGCGCGTGCCGCAAAGACTTGAAGACCGTTGACCACGCCTTTCGGAATGGCGGCGATGCGGCGGCTATATAGTTCGGCATTGGTTGTCATGATGTTTTTCCTCAGGCCGCAGCCACGGTTTCGATTTCAATGCACCAGCGGGCGTCGTAGAGCCCCGCTAGAACCACGGTAAAAGCCGGCTCTGCACGCATGCCTAACACGTCATTGCGCACGGCGATCATCTCGGGAATGTATTGCCGATCGGCCAGGTAGACGCGTACGCTGACCAGGTTCTCCAGCCTCAGACCGGCTGCCTCCAGTTGATGAACGACATTGGCCCAGGCCAAGCGGCACTGGTCGCTAATGTCGGACGGAACTACGCCATCCCTGTCCTGCGGCACCTGACCGGCGATAAACACCAGGCGTTCGGCCTGGTCGACGGCGCAGGCCTGGGCCCACCCCGTCCCACTTGGGTTGATCGGAGTCTTTTTCATTTCAATTTCCGTAACTTAAGACGTTAAATGCCCCCAAGGGCGAGGTATTTGATCTCGATAAAGTCTTCGAGGCCGTATTTGGAACCCTCCCGGCCCAGGCCGGATTCCTTCATTCCGCCAAAGGGGGTTGCGGGGTTGGAGGTCAGGACTTCGTTGGCGCCTAGCAGGCCATATTCCAGCGCTTCACCCACGCGGAAGACCCGACCAATGTCGCGCGTCCAATAATAGGCGGCCAGGCCATAGGGCGTGTCATTGGCCAGTGCGATAACCTCGGCCTCGGTCTCGAAGGAATACAGCGCCGCCACGGGTCCGAAAATCTCGGTGCTGAATATGTCCATCTCCCGCGTGGCTCCCGTTAGCAAGGTCGGCGCAAAATACTGGCCGCCGCGTTCATGCAGGCCGCCGCCAAGCGCCAGATAGGCCCCCTTCTCGACTGCATCCTTCACCAGACCACCGACCTTATCGAAGGCTGCCTGATTGATCAGCGGCCCAATGCGTGTGCCAGCTTCCAAGCCCGGCCCGACCGGCATTTCCGCGATAGCCGCCTTCAGGCGCGCGGCAAATTCCGCCATGACACCCGACTGGACGTAAATACGGTTAGCGGCGACGCAGGCCTGACCGGCATTGCGGAACTTGGTGATAATCGCCCCCGCCACCGCTGCGTCGAGATCGGCATCGTCAAAGACGATGAAGGGGGAATTACCGCCCAGTTCGAGCGAGAGCTTCTTCACTGTGCCTGCACACTGCTGCATCAGCAGCTTGCCAACACGAGTCGAGCCGGTGAAGGAGATTTTGCGCACGTCCGGGTGCGTCGTCAGCACACCGGCAACGTCTTCTGCGCGTTTAGCGGTCACGACCGACAGGACACCGTGCGGGAAACCGGCGGCCTCGGCCAGCATTTGCAGAGCGAGCGCCGACAAGGGCGTATCCTCGGCCGGCTTGATGACGATGGTGCAGCCCGCCGCCAGCGCGGGCGACACCTTGCGCGTGATCATCGAGCTTGGAAAATTCCACGGTGTGATGGCGCCCACCACGCCGATCGGCTGTTTCAATACCAGGCAGCGCTTGTCCGGCGCATGGCTCGGGATAATGTCGCCATAAAGGCGCTTACCCTCTTCGGCGAACCACTCGATGAACTGCGCACCGAAGACGATTTCGCCGAGAGCCTCGGCCAGCGGCTTGCCTTGTTCCAGAGTGAGGAGTTCGGCTAGCGCATCCTTGTTTTGCAGGATCAGATCGTACCAGCGGCGAAGTATATCCGCCCGGGCCCGCGCCGTCAGGGCGGACCAGTCGGCAAGGGCTGACTTCGCGGCGAATACCGCCGCCTCGGTTTCCGCCACGCCCATGTCGGGTACATCGGCGATATGGCTACCGTCAGCCGGATTGGTGACCGCGAACGTGGCCGTGGTGCGATGTCTCAAGCCCAGCTCCTCGGCAAAGGCTGAGGTCTCGAACAGCAGTTTGGCGCCAGCGGAGGACAGGTTATGCGGGGACGTCATATCAGATATATCCAAGCTTTTGGGCCGTGGCATCAAGCGCGCGCGTCAGGATGGCAACCATGTCGTTGATTTCGTTCCGGGTGATGGTCAGGGGCGGGCTCATCACCATGGATTGTCCGACGGCGCGAGCGATAAGCCCCTTGTCGTAACAGGTTTCGCGACAGAAGATGGCGGCGTTGTCCTCCGGAGTGCAGACCTCGCGCGTCGCTTTGTTGCGCACCAGTTGCAGGGCCGCCATCAGGCCGACACCGCGGCGTTCGCCGACCAGCGGATGGCTTTGCGCCAGGTCTTCCAGCCGGGATTGGAAATAGGGGCCGATATCGTCACGCACACGCGCGACCAGATTTTCACGTTTAATAATGGCGATATTTGCCAAAGCCACGGCGCAGGCCACCGGATGACCGGAATAGGTATAGCCATGCGGCCACAGGCCACCCCGCTCAATGACGTCGAAGATGCGATCATGCACCCCCACCGCCGCCACCGGGATGTAGCCGGAGGACAGGCCCTTGGCCATCGGCATAAAGTCAGGCTCTATGCCGATGGTCTGCGAACCGAACCACGATCCGGTGCGCCCGAAACCACAAATGACCTCGTCGGCGATCAGCAGGACATCGTATGTCTTGCAGATGCGCTGAATTTCCGGCCAGTAGGTCTCTGGCGGTACAATCACGCCCCCTGCCCCTTGTATCGGCTCAGCAATAAAGGCCGCCACCGTATCGGCACCTAGCTCCAGGATGCGCGCTTCCAGTGCCTGTGCAGCCTTCAGGCCATATTGCGCCGGCGTCAGGTCGCCGCCATTCACATACCAGTGCGGATGTTCGATGTGCGTGATCTGCGGCAACACACCGCCATCATTGTCGTGCATCAAGGGCATGCCGCCGAGACTTGAGGTCGCCACCGTCGAGCCGTGGTAGGCCAGGGTCCGGCTGATGATGGTGCGCTTGTGCGGCTGGCCTTTCAGCTGCCAGTAGTAGCGCGCCAGGCGGATAATGACTTCATTGGCTTCCGAGCCCGAATTGGCGAAGGTGAAGTGATTGATGCCATCCGGCGTCAGTTCGGCCAAGACCTCGGCCAGTGCGATCATCGATGGCGTAGCGCTCTGGAAGTGGTTGTTATAGTAGGGCAAAGCCGTCATTTGGGCGTGAGCGGCATCGGCCAGCTCAGGGCGACCATAGCCGACATTGACGCACCATAACCCCGCCATGCCGTCCAGGATGCGGCGGCCATCGCTTTCGATGACATGGCACCCCTCGGCCCCGGTGATGATGCGCGAGCCCTTGTCACGGATCACCGCCGGATCGGTAAACGAATGAAGATGATGGGCGCGGTCCGCCGCCTGCCAGTCAGCGGTGGTGCGAGGCGCTTCGTTGCGCGGCCAAGTTTCGGTCAGCGTGTCCATGATTTCAGCACCTCTACCGTGGAATTGAAAAAATCGTTGTCGAGAATGGCCTCGGCGCCGCGCGGCTTGGCACGCGAACTCAGGACGGCGATCAGCACATCCTGCGCCGGATTGAGGTACATGTACTGGCCGAAAATGCCACGCGCCGCATAGGCGCCGTCGGCCAGGGACCCGTTGATGTCGGGGACGGTCCACCACATGTAGCCATAGTCGAGCCGTTCACCGCCAACCATGCGCGACGCTCCGGCCTCGGCCATCCAGCCCTCGGGCAGCACGGACTCACCATCGATGACGCCGCCGTTCATAATGAAACGGCCAAAGCGGGCATAGTCGCGCAAGGGTGCGCATAGCCCGGAGCCGGCGACTTCAAGACCGCCCGGCGCCTCCAGCCACCAGTAGGCGTCCGCCTCCATGCCGAGGCGAGACCAGATGCGTTCCGACAGATAATCCGACAACCACCGGCCCGTCGCCGCCTTCACCAGGGCGCCGACCACATGGGTTTCGCCGGTCGAATAGTTCCACAAGGTGCCAGGCTCGGCAACGCGTGGCAGGGAGGCCATCAAACGCATAATTTCACCCGGCTTTTGCGCCACCTGCAGGGCCAGCATTTTCCGGCGCTCGGACGCCGGATTGACCTGAGTATCGTCCCACTTCACGCCGGAGGTCATCTGCATCAGGTGACGGATGGAAACCCCATCATAGGCCGAGCCGGCCAGTTCCGGCAGGTAGCGGGTCAGCGGCTCTTCGACGCTCTGGATATAGCCATCATGAATGGCGCAGCCGACAAGCGTGGTCGCCACCGACTTGGCCATCGACATCGACACCCAGTGCTCTGATGGTGCATTGCCCAGTTCGTAGCGCTCATGGACAATCTCACCGTTCTTCATAATCAGCAGCCCGGCCACGCGGTTGCGTGAGACATAGTCATAGAGGTCATAGACGGCTTCACTTTTTGGGCCATTGGCCTGAATTGGAAAATCCTCAATCTGGTTTGCAGCATAAGACAGGGGCCTGACCGGCCCACCACGGCGGATCACCCGCGTGGCAAAGGCGCGATGGGTGTTTTTCAGGGTATGCGCCTGGAAATCCGGCATGAGCTGCCCGGCATATAGCTCGGTCATGTCACCGACATCGCTGCCGGTAATGCCCTCTTCGATCGGGGAGACCATCGCCGGCATTCCCGGCATCTGCAAACGTGACAAAAGCGATCCCCTCTATGGTAGTATTGACGCCTAATCCCTACGCCCAAAGCCCCCTTGAGCGAAGGTGCGAACCATGGAAAGGGCGGTGCGCCCAAAACACCACGGCAAACAATATGCCTTATAATGCAATAGCTTATGCCAAAAAAAAGCGCTTACGCTGCCGGCCGGTTAAAGCTGGCCAGTTCCTTATTGAGTTCATCAAGCAACCAGCGCCGATAGCGCCGTATCAGCGGCGTCTCCCAACGGTCCGCGCGACCGATGATCAGATATTTTCCCTCGGTATAGGGCTGGAAAGCCGGATTACCCCGCCCGATTTCCACCAGTTGTCCCGACTTGAAGAACGCCTGCCCTACCAAAGCATTGACCAGTGCCACCCCGCGGCCGTGAAGGGCGGCATCGAGTGTCAGATGGCCCTGCCACAGGCGTGGGCCGGTCAGGTCCAGTTCGTCATAGACCCCGTGAGCGGCCAGCCAGTGCGCCCAGCTGTCGAAGTCCATCTCATGCAGCATCCTCTGGTGAATGAGGTCGCGCGGCGTCTCGATGGGTCCCGCCTGGGCGAGATATTCCGGCGAGGCCACAGCCATGACAGCGACGCTGGCCACTTCCTGGGCGCGCATTTCCGCCGGCAACTTGACCGTGACGCGGTAGGCAGGAACAAAACGGATCTCGATGTCGGACTCGTTGAGTCCCGCCAGGGCGTTACGGTCAAGCGAACGCAGTTCGATATCGACATCGGGATGCAACTTCTCGAACATGCCGACCCGGCGCGACATCCAGTGCAGCGCAAAGCCGGGCGAGCAGGCAATGTTGAGATGATTGTGATAGCCACGCCGCATCAGGTCGATGGTGGAGGCGGCAATAGCATCCATGGCACTGGCGATATCCTTATGGTAGCGGCGCGCATCCTCGGTCAGCACCACCCCGCGCGCCGTGCGCTCGATCAGGCGCGCGCCGGTCCACTGCTCCAGTGTTTTCAGGTGGCGGCTGATGACCGCATGGTCGCGGCCGAGGCTCCTCGCTGCTTGGCGTACCCCGCCGAGACGCGCCACGGCATCAAAGGCGCGCAAGGCCTCGAAGGGCGGAATGGTCTTGCGTGACGGCGGATTATAGGCGGCGCCGCGATCCTCTTCATGCGTATCCATCCGGCACTCCAACTATACGGGCTTCGGCAACAAGATGCGGCGCAGCGGCGCATAAAGTGCGAGCAATATAAGCGTGCCCGCCAAACCAATCCCTGCATGTAACAACCAGAATAGCGGTGGATGCAAGGGCTCGTAAAAGCGGCCGAGCCAGCCTGAAAAAATACCGGCAATGAACAGGCCAATATAGTAACCGCCGACCATCATCGATTTGACCTGAACGGGCGCACTGCGGGCGACCAAAGCCAGAGCAACCGGTGAACACAGCAAATATCCCGCGCCGATGACAAAGTGAAAGACCAGCGGCCAGACCACCGCCACCTTGCCACTGCCAGCCACCCACTGGCCCACGCTGAGCAACAGACAACCGCCGCCGAACAGGGCGCAGCCAATGGCCAGCTTGACGATATCGGTGGGCTCCAGCCCACGCTTTCCCAACGCTTTCCACATAGCCATAGTCACTGGCGTCAGGGCCAATACGGCGAAGGCGTCCAGCGACTGGAACCATGTAACAGGTATGCTGAGGCCAAAGCCGATACCGAGGCTGACATCATCGCGCAGCCATACCGGATAGGTGTTCCATATCTGGGATTGTACCGTCCAGAACAGCGAGGTGATCAGGATCAGTCCACACAGCACCCCAATTCGCCCCCACTCGGCGCGGGTCATGCGTGCCAACTGCGCTTCTGTTTTCTTCGCGGGCTCCTTGAAATGTTTCAGGCCGCGTAAATAAATGCCAATACCAACCAGCATGCCTACACCTGCGGCTCCGAAACCATAGTGCCATCCGTAGAGCTCGCCGAGCGTGCCGCAGACGAGCGGCGAAACAAAAGCCCCGACCACCACTGACGTAATATACAGGGTGTACCCGTCGTCGATGCGGCGATCGCCCTCTGGATAGAGCGCCCCGACCTGTGCCGCCAGATTGCCCTTGAGAAGCCCAGCCCCGCAGATGATGCAGCCGAGAGCCGGCAAGAAGGCCGGTTCGAATGCCATCAGAAAATGCCCGATGGCCAGCAGCAGCGCCCCCGTCAGCACCGCCGGAGTGCGCCCAATAAGACGGTCACCGACCAGCCCACCGACGACAGGTCCGAAATAGACCAGGGCGACATAGATGCCGAATATTTGCGCCGCCAGCGCCTGCACTGACAACGGCCCAGTGACGCTTTCAACCAACGATTGGAAGGTACTGAATCCCCAGACGTGATCAACCACGCCCGGCTTCAGCAGGCGGCCCGTCATATAGAGCATAAGTAACGCCTGCATGCCGTAGAAGGAGAACCGCTCCCACGCTTCGGTAAAGGCGATATAGGCCAGGCCTTTGGGATGCCCCATAAAATCGTCTTTGCTCATCAGGCACTCCACAAAAAAATTGGCCCGCCACAATAAAGCGGCGGGCCGGTACAGGTATCAGAAGGTACGCGACAGGCTGACACCGACGGTGCGCGGCTTGGTGCGCGACGACTGCTGCCAGGCGTCGTAAGGATCGACCAGCAGGTTCTCATTCGTCAGGTTGGTGACGTAAAGTTCCGCGGTGATATCGGACCAGGTCACGCCGATCCTGGCATTGAGCAGGTTGATCCTGTCGGAGGCCTGAGTGCGCGGGACGAGGATGGAATCGTCGGTCGCATAGGTCTTGTCACGATAGACGTAATCGACGTGAACGAAGCCCGGCATATTGGCCGCCCAGTCGAAGCTGTAATCCGCCGCGATGGTGGAGGAGAATTTCGGCGCATAATCCAGGCCGTCACCGACCTGGAAGTTGGTCGTTTCCCCGGCGGCCAGATTGATCTTGGTGACCTCGCCATCGATATAGGCAGCATTGGCAGAGAGCGTCAGGGCCGGGGTCACGCGCCAATCGATCGTGCCTTCCAGTCCCTTGATCTCCATCTCGCCGATATTGCGCGTATAGCTGACATAGCCGGCCGGGAAGTTGAAGAACTGACCGGTGCGCAGGGCGTCGTCATACTGGCTGTAATAGGCCGCGATATCGAAGCGCACCTTACCGTCGGCCACAATCCCCTTGGTGCCCAGTTCGTAGTTCACAAGTTTTTCGGGATTGTAGGGCGGCAGGCCGGCGCCATTGAAACCGCCCGACCGGAAGCCTTTGGAAATATTGCCATAGAGGTTCCACTTCTGCGTCAGGGCATAGGTGAAATAGACGCGCGGATCGGTCGAATCGAAGGTCGCCTTCTGCACGGTGCCCGCCAGGTCGGTGGCGGTTTCATCATCCTTGAAGGACCGAATACCGACACCGACGAGCAGCTTGTCCGTGACCTTATATCCGATATCAGCAAAGGCGGAGACCGATTTGGACGTATCGTACTTGCGGTAGGTGAAGGGATAGGTGCCGCCGGCATAGTAGGAGATACCCCGGTCGTCGAGATTACCCTGCGCATCCTTGTAGAAGGCGCCAATGGTATATTGCCACGGACCTGTGCCTTCGGAGGTGAGGCGAATTTCCTGAGTGAACTGCTGGGCGCGATCGGTAATGCCGTCGAAGCCCTCGTTCTCGATGCCCGCCGACGTCGTCTTCGGCCCGGCGATGTAGGTGGTTGTGTAGTCGCGGTCGAGCTCGACAAAGCTGGTTGAGCTGGTCAGGCGGCCAATGCTCATCTTGTAATTGGCTGTGACGTTTAGGATCTGCGAGCGATCATGGCGTGGCGGTAGCAGGTCATAATCCGGACTGACCGGCACAGGGCGAGTACGGTCCGGATTTTCGTAGTCGAGACCAAATTTGCTCTTCATCGAATAGGTTGTGGCCGTGGCGGTCAGGTCGAAATCGTCGGTCGGCTTCCAAAGCAGTTTGGCGCGGAAATTATAGATGTCCTGATTGTTGCCGTCTTTGATGCCGAGGCCGGGCTGGTCGATCCAGCCGCCGCCGGTTTCATAGTCGCCCGCCAGACGCAAGCCCAATGTGCCCTTGATCAACGGCAGGCTGACGGCGCCAGACACCTTGGTATTTGTGTCGCCCTTGTCAATCGACGAGACATCGCCCTTGATAAAGCCGTCCACGCGGTTGAGGTTCGGACTCTTGGTGATAAACCGCACTGTGCCCGCCATGGCCCCCTGGCCATAGAGCGTGCCCTGCGGCCCTTTGAGCACTTCCACCCGCTCGAGATCGAGTGCGCGCAGGTCGACCTGGCGGAAGCCGCCGGTCAGGGTCACCGGTACATCGTCCATATAAGACGAGACCAGGGCATCGGACCCGCGAATATTGGTGGCGCCACGCAGGAAGATCTGCGAGGAGCCCGGACCGTCGTAACGCAGAATCAGACCTGGCACCGAATAGGACAGGTCCTGGACCGTTTGGATATTGCGCTTTTCCAGCGTATCGGCGCTCAATACATTGACCGCCACAGGCACGTCGATCTGGCGCTGACGGCGCTTCTGCGAGGTTACCACCACTTCGATGACCTCATCCGTCTCCGGAGCGGCCGTTTCCTTGGTCGCTTCCTGAGCCTGTGCCACCGCCCCAATTCCACTCAGCACACCACTTACCAGCAGGGCCGACAGGAGTGCGCGTGCCGACACACCCCCTTTAGCCGTCTTGAAAAATCTCGATGTCATTTCTTGTTATCCCCTTCGTGTGTGTGGATATCCACGGCATCAGATTGTTTTTGTGACGGTCCTGTGAATAGGCGCGTAGCCGGTCCAGACCGGTGCGCGCCACGCACCAAACCGCCTACTTTTTCGCCTTCTGCTTGATCCCGGTCTGTTTCCACAGGCCCGGATTCATAACAAGCGTGCCGGACTGGTTGAAATCAAGCACCGTTGGGTAGCGGCCCGGCACGGCGAAGGTGCCGGGCCCCGACGGCACCAACTCGACCGCCTGATCAAGCGGCACATTGAACGCCTTGCGCGCACCGGTGGCCCGGCCGAACAGTTTGCCGTCCTTTTCGGTCACCGAAACGGTGACAAAGTTTGAGAACCGGTAGTCGCCTGCGTAACCCGCCAAGGCTTTTGCAGAAACAGCTGGCTGCGGCGTGATGACCGGCAACGGGTCCTGCGCCGGCACAGAATTGAGGATAGCATCCCACATAAGATCGGAAGCGATGGCGCCGATTTCGGTGCTGTCGGCAATACCCTTCTCGGCCTCAATTTCACCGGTGGATACGGCATAGAGCGCGTCGCCGTCATTCATCGTCGAGAAGGGCTGGATGCCGCGCGCCATGGAGGTATGAACCTGGATCGCCAGACGTTGAAGTTCCGCCGCATCCATCTTTTGATTTACGACCACTAGGCTGATCGTGGTGTTATGCATCGGCCCGCTCGGCGTGGCCCATCCGGCCTTGCGGCTTTCCGGCAGGTTATGCATCAAATCATTGACCGTTATATTGGCTGGCCAGCCGGCATCGTTGTAACAGGCGGCCAACTTGCCGTCCCGGTTAACCACCACGCCGTAAGGGTTGGCTACGGTAAAGACAGCGATCTTCAGGTCGCCAATCTGGCGAAACGCGCCGCCCTGCCCGGAGTGCGCCTTGCAACCGAAGAAGTAACCGGACATGGTCATGCGTCCGGCCCCGGCCGCGCCGTTGCGGAAAACGCCCGGCTGAGCGGCGCGGTAGGCCGCTTGAGCCAGTTTTTTGTCGGGGTAAATTTCATTGAGGCGCCGGTCGCCATAATCGAAAATGATAGCGCCCAATGCCACCGCGATGGAATCCCAGTTGCCGGTATTCCTGCCGTCATCCTTGAGCGCGCTGGCCACCGCCGTAGTGCTCTCCAGGCCGTAGGCCGAACCGCCGGCAAAAACGACCGCGTCAAAATCCGAGGTCGGATAGCCCAGCCGCGCCAGATCGGTATTGACGGTGCCAGGTGCTCCGCCGCGCACATCCACAGCCGCCATGACCTTCTTGTCGAAACTGAATACCGTCACGCCGGTCGGGCCTTCGCTATATTCGCCGGTGCCGATCTTCAGCATCGGCCAGTCGAAATGCAGTTCCTTGCCGCCGGAATTGATCAGCGGCTTGAGATTGGCCTGACTGTCCGGCGGGGTCGGTGCTGGCGTCTGGGCCACGACGGGGCCGACCGTCAGCGCCAAAGCAAAAGCCGAGGCTGAGACAAGAAGCAGAAAAGACTTGGTCATGTGTATATCCTCGTGGACTGATTAGACTGGGGCCAGCAGCAGACTATGCCGCATTGCAAAAAATGTCGCGTGTGGTGCGCCAGAGTCACCACCTAAGCCACATGCGCGGGCAATATTGGGAATAGAACCGAAAATGCGTCGGGCGTGATGGCCGATGAAGTCAAGCTAGATCAAGGATTTGTGACTGTCAGGATGCAAAGACCGGAGGCAGCGGTGACGCAGGCTCACCACCAGCGCTGCCTTTTATGGGTGTTGCCCGTCAGGAGGCGTGGGTATGATTACCGGCCGTCTGTGTCTTTTCCGCACGCCGAACAGTCAGGAAGAAATATGAGCCCCAGCCTTTTCCGCGCCGAACCCTATATCGCCGCCGACCCCGCCGCCATAGTGCGCGACTACCCATTCGCGACCCTGATCCTGCCAAACCTGTCGGCCACTACCACAGCCATCGTTTTCGAGACGGACGACAGCACCCGAACCTTGATAGGGCATATGGCCGGACGCAATCCGCAGGCCAAAGCCATGCACACAGGCGACAAGGTCCTGACAATTTTCACCGGACCACATGCCTATATTTCGCCCCGCTGGTATGTCGAAAAACCGGAGGTTCCGACCTGGAACTATATCGCGGCCCACGTGCGCGGCACACTGGAAGTGATCGAGGACGACGCCGGCCAAACCGAGGTCTTGCGCCGAACAATTGAAGTCGCCGAAGGTGGATTTGACGATCCTTGGACGATCGACATGGCCGCCGAAGGGCGGGTGGCCTTTCTGCTGCCAAAAATACGATCCTTCCGCATCCATATCGACACTATCGAAGGCACGACCAAGCTCAGCCAAACCCATCCGGAGGGTGACCGACATCGCATCATCGCGGGCCTGAAAGATCGCGTCTACCCGACTATTTCCGATCTGATGACATAACCGAGCGACCTCCTGAAAGGGAAGGTCAGGCTCAGTTGGCGAGATTTTCAGTATCGACGTGCGCTTTGCTTGAAAAGCCACACCTGACCGATTGCCCTTCGCGCGGACAGCACTTGCCATCCTCGTTCTGCGGCAACGTCCCGGCCCTATGCTGGCCTTACCGCACCAGTATGACCTCCGAGACTTACAGAAGCGATTGCAAAATAATATATACGGTATACGTTAATTTCTTCCGATGTGGATTGGGAGGAATGGACTATGAAAATTGCAATCGCCATCGCGGCCTTGCTAGCCACCAGCCTGAGCCTGGCATCGACCGTTCCGGCTGTTGCCGCGACCGCACCGGTAAACCGTAACGATGCGGCCTTTCAGTCCATTTGGAAATCGGAATGGAAATGGCGCAAAGCGCTGACCGGTGACAATGACGACGACAGCGGCGAAGACGCTATCCGATCGCACTTCCCGGATGTGTCTAAGGCGGCGCAGGATGCCAAGCTGATGCGCTGGACCGACACCTTGAGCCAACTCGATAAAATCGATCTCCAGGCCCTGTCGCCGGAGCAGCAGGTCAATTACACGGTCTATCGCAACCAGATCGAGACCCTTGCGGCGCGGCAGACGTTCCGCAGCTACGAAATGAGCTTCGGTTTCTGGAGCGGCCTGAGCTATGCCGCGCGCAAGCCGATGCGCACCGAGCAGGATTACCGCAACTATATTGCCTACCTGAACGACGTGCCGCGCTATTTCGGCCAGAACATTGATAATATGCGTGCTGGGCTCAAGCGCCGCTTCACCCCGTCCCAGGTCTCCCTCCAGGGCCGCGACTCGTCAATCGCTATTACTTTCGAGAACAAGACGCCGGAACAGACGGTCTTCTATACGCCGTTTCAGAACATGCCTGCCTCAATCCCGGCTGACAAACAGGCGCAATTGCGCAAACTGGGCACGGAGGCTATCGCCCAAAGCGTCATCCCCGCGCACAAGACCCTGCTGGCCTTCGTGCGTAACGAATATATCCCTGGCGCACGCAAGACCATCGCCGCCTACGACCTGCCTAACGGCAAGGCCTATTACCAGTCGCTGATCCGCGAATATGTAACGCTCGACCTGACGCCTGACCAGATTCACCAGATCGGTCTGGACGAGGTGGCAAAGATCCGCGTCGAAATGCAGGCCGTTATGGACGAGGTCGGTTTCAAGGGAACGCTCCAGCAGTTCAACGACTTCCTGCGTACGGATCCGCAATTCTACGTCACCACGCCACAAGCCTTCCTTGATCGTGGTGCCTGGATTTCCAAGGAATTTGACGGCAAGGCGGCGCAGTATTTCGGACGCGCGCCGCGCATGCGCTTCGCCGTGGTGCCAACGCCCGACGCCATCGCGCCCTACAACACAGGTGGCAATGGCGGCCCCGGCGTGCTGATCCTCAATACCTACGACCTGAAATCACGCCCGCTCTATACCCTGCCCGCCCTCGTGCTACACGAAGGCGCCCCCGGCCATGCCTGGCAGATGCCACTGGCTTTGGAAAACAAGACCCTGCCCGATTTCCGTAAGTCGACCTATATCTCGGCCTATGGCGAAGGCTGGGCGCTATATGCCGAGCGCCTCGGCGTTGAGATGGGCATGTATCACACGCCCTATGATCGCTTCGGCATGCTGACCTACCAGATGTGGCGCGCCTGCCGATTGGTGGTCGATACCGGTATGCACGCCAAGGGCTGGACACGCGATCAGTCGATCGCCTTCCTGCGCGATAATACCGCCCTTTCCGAGCACGAGATCACCACCGAAACCGACCGCTATATCAATACGCCTGGCCAGGCGCTTTCCTACTATATCGGCGAGATGACCATCTGGAAGGTGCGCCACAAGGCCGAGGCCGCCCTGGGCGATCGGTTCGATATCCGCCAGTTCCATGACGCCGTGCTCGACCTAGGCTCCGTGCCCTTGCCGGTGCTGGAAGCGCGCATCGACCGTTTTATCGCCGAGGGCGGTAAAGGCCCTTACGCCGAGCAATAGGAATTTTCGCATGATCCGTTACAGCGCACCCCTTACCTTGGCGGCTCTCCTGCTGACTGGTGGCATGGCCCAAGCCGCACCGGTCACGTCTGCCGTCGCCTGTGCCAGTGCGTCCGATTCAAAAATGATGACCCTGGTGGCGGATTTCGAAGCCTTGTCGGCCGCGCGCGATCCCGTCCGTGAAAGCGGCAACGGCAACCTGGCGGCACTGGCGCAATGGCCGGATGACAGCACCGCAGCCCTGAAAGCCTACCGCCTGGCGCTGAACGGTCTGATGTCGCGCCTGAATGCTATCTCCACCACCGGCCTTTGTCCTGATCAGGCCCTGAACCAGGCCCTGATCAGGGACCGCCTCGCCCTGGAAATCGATGGCCTGCGCTTTGACGAGGCCCGCCTGCCCTTCAATACGGGCGATGGTTTCTACACCGTGCCTGACTATGCCGCCGCCGGCGTCGTCCTGCGCACAGAGCCCGAGGCCCGCGCGTGGATCGCCAAGCTGAAAGCCCTGCCCGCCTACTACGCCACCGAAACGGAAAACATGCAGCGCGGGATCGCGACCGGCTTTATGCGGCCAAAGCGGGTCGCGACCAAGGCGCTCGCGGTGATGGAAAAACACGCCGCGCAAGCCGTGGCCGAGCATAGCCTGCTCAATCCGTTGAAAAACCTGCCGGACAGCCTCCCGGCCGCCACGCGCGCCCAACTCGTGGCCGAAGGCACGCAGGTCATCGCCACCCAGGTGCGCCCGGCGGAGGACGCCCTCGTGGCATTTTTCAAGAACGACTATGTGCCCAGGGCGCCGGAAAGTATCGCCATCGGCGATCTGCCCGACGGGCGGGCCTATTACCAGTACCTGATCCACCGCAACGCCTCTACCGACATGACGCCAGAGGCCATTCACGAACTGGGCCTCAACGAAATGAAGCGTATTCGCGCTGAGATGGATGCCGACATCAAGGCCAGTGGCTTCAAAGGCAGTTTCGCCGAGTTCCAGACCTTTATCCGCACCGATCCGCAGTTCATCGCCACAAGCCCTGAAGACTATTATGCGAAGGTCAGTGCGGTGCTGATCCGAGTCCAGGGCTTGCTTCCGCTCTATTTCCGCAACCTGCCGCGCCAGCCGGTAACGGTCCACGAAGTCGATCCGCAGCTCAAAAGCTCGTCGTCTGGCTATAACCCCGCCAGTCTTGCCCAAGGCTTGCCCGGCACGGTGGTCATCAATACGGACCATCTCGATCAGAGTCCGACTTCGGGACTGACCGCCTGGACGCTGCATGAGGGCCTGCCGGGTCACCATCTTCAGATCGCGCTGGCCCAGGAAAATGACGCCTTGCCGAAATTCCGCCGCCGTGACGACATCAATGCCTTTGTCGAGGGCTGGGCGCTCTACAGCGAACATCTGGGTGTGGAGATGGGCATGTACCGCACGCCATATGAGGATTTCGGCCGCCTATCCTTGGAGATGTGGCGTGCCTGCCGACTGGTCATCGACACGGGCATGCACGTCCAGGGCTGGACCCGTGATCAGGCCGTGGCCTGCCTGCGCGACAACACCGGCCTGAGTGACCGCGCTATCCAGAACGAGGTTGACCGCTATATCGGCTGGCCGGGCCAAGCCCTGGGCTACAAGATCGGCGAGATCCGCATCCGGCAACTGCGGGCCAAGGCCGAAGCGGCGCTGGGGCCGAAGTTCGACCTGCGCGACTTCCACGACCAGGTCCTGAAAAACGGCCCCGTGCCGCTTGATATCCTGTCGCAGCAAATCGACACGTGGATCGCGCATCAATAAAGAAGGCGATGCGTCAGCAATAAGGCCCGAAGATTGACCGGCGAGCCCTATCTTACTGGCCAGCCGGCTCATCAGGCCACCGCCTTCGTACGCTCGTCAATAATCCTTCCCTCTATGCTTCCCCAGGCACTTGGAAAGGAAACCCCGGTTGCGCGATTCCGAACTTAACCTTGCACTCAACTCGCCCGAAATCGACATTATTTAGTGGAGGTGTGTCAAGGCTTCTGGACTCGGTTAGTGATTGATATTGGCGTGACAGCGTAAGCCATGATGTACAGATGTGGCATCTATTTACCCAAGGTTAAGTATGCGCGCGATTTGTCCAAAAAACATAAATTGAAAATTAATCTATCCACGACATGTCTTAATAGTTTTCAATAAAAACCCAATGGCAAACATAGATAAGTAGGAGTCATGCAGTGGGAAGCTGGAATATGTTCACAAAGGTTGGATTTAACACGGCACAGGCAAAACTTGACGCTCTAAACCGGTCTTTAGCTACCATAGAATTTGCTATGGACGGTACGGTTCTTGATGCCAATGAAAACTTCCTGCGCGTTATTGGATACGATCTCGGCGAGATCAAGGGCAAACATCACAGTCTCTTTGTCGATCCTGCCTTCGCAAAGAGCGCCGAGTACGAGCGCTTCTGGCAAGATCTGAGACGTGGCACGTTCGCCTCTGGAGAGTTCCTGAGATTTGGCAAAGGCGGCGCAAAGGTTTGGCTGGAAGCAACCTATAATCCGGTATTCGATGAGCATGGAAAGCCTGAGCGGGTAGTTAAGTTCGCCTCGGATATCACGGCCAAGAAGAATGAAACCAGCCGCTTGATGACCATGATTGACGGCATGCCGGTGGCCGTTATGACGGTCGATCCAAAGAATGATTTCCGCATCAATTATCTCAATGCCACCTCTGAGAAAACCTTGGGCGCGATTGAACAATATCTGCCGGTCAAAGTGGCGGATATGTTGGGCGCCTCGATCGATATCTTTCACAAGAACCCCTCGCACCAACGACAGATGTTGGCTGACGATCGACTTCTGCCGCATAAAACAAAGATCAGGATTGGGCCTGAAGTTCTCGAACTACAGATAACAGCCATCAAAGGGCCCGATGGCGAGTATATTGCGCCAATGTTGACCTGGGCGATCATTACCAACCAGGAAAGTATTGCCACGGACGTGTCACAGGTCGTCGCCGCTGTGTCCCAAGCGGTTGACGATATGCAGCGCTCCGCCGACGGTTTGGCGGGGGCTGCCGAGAATGCCAGCGAGAAAGCGTCCTCGGTAGCGACCAGTTCCGAACAGATGACCGGTGCTATCCATGAAATCTCCGGACAGGTAAGTCGGGTATCGGATCGCGCGCAGCAGATTGCGATACAGGCCGCAACTACGGATACGACAGTGCGCTTGCTGGCTGAAAATGCACGCAAGGTTGATGCCGTTGTCGCTATGATCAATTCAATTGCTGCACAAACCAACCTTCTCGCCCTGAACGCAACCATCGAATCCGCACGTGCGGGAGAGGCTGGCAAAGGGTTTGCCGTAGTCGCTGGTGAGGTTAAGGCCTTAGCCGGACAGACAGCCAAAGCGACCGATGAAATCACGCAGCAGGTGAGCGCAATTCAAAAATCGACCGAAGAAGCCGTTTTGGCCATCGGAACCATTACCCGGGCGGTGGATGAGCTGTCGAACCTGACAACCGCCATGGCCGGCGCCGTTGAGGAACAGGCGGCGACCACACAAGAAATGTCCACCAATATTACCGGTGTTTCCACCGCCGCCGCAGCGACAGGAGAGCTTGCTGGCAGCGTGAGCGCAATCGCCTCCGTCTTGGCGGGACACTCTGACGGATTGAAGGGCAGCGTTGAGCGTTTCCTGAAAGCGGGTTGATGGCCGTGCCAGGAGGAGAAAGCGTATGAACTCACTTCGTTTATTTTTTTGGCTTTCGCTGTGCTGGCCCTGCCGCTATAAGGTTATGTCGAGGCTCGCGGGCTTATAACTTAACCTACGTTCATACCATGCTTAGAACATGACAAGCAATCCGCGCACAGTCTAACAGAGTAGGCGAATTTTTTCCGCCGCGTCTGTTTGGGTCCTGAGTTGTATCACCTTGACGGCGCATCCGAAAACGACCCTGTCGGTGCCGATTACATGATCGTATTGATCATGCAATCGGCATTTGACATACACGCCGGTTTGATCTCTGTGCCGTAAGCGCCTATTCGGTACGATCTGTCGACCTGCGGAACGGCCCGGCATAGTCCGGACGGGTTTTGCGTCGCCGGTCAGGACCGGTATAGCTCGGAATGGCAATCCATTCCCGCTTGCTTCTCATGACGCGCTGGACATGGTCCATGAGGACCTGAGCCGTAAACGGCTTGGCGATGATTTCGTTTACGCCAGCGTCACGTGCCTTGGTGACATTACTGCGAACCGTGTGCCCGGTAATCATGATGATCGGCAGAGTTCTATTCGGGCTGTCGGACCCCTGACGTAAAAGTTTCGCGGTCTCTATACCATCCAGTTGATCCATCACCAGATCCAGGATCATCAGATCCATCGGAGACGTTTTAAGAATTTCAAATGCATCGACACCGCTTGAAGACTGTTTGACGTTCCTGACTCCCATGGTCCGAAGGATTTCCGAGACGATTTTCCTGATGTTGTGACTGTCATCCACGACCAGAACATTCAGGAGCGACAAATCGATAGGCCCCGTCGCTTCCGCTTCCCTCTTTTTCATCAGTGTAGTCCTCGAACGCTGCTAAGTTACTGGTAGTTCCTCTCAGGCAAGTCTTCGTGCGGGCGAATAGATGACGCAGAGTGACAGTCGACCAAGAGCCTGCTTTTGTCCGGCGGTTCCAAATCGCCTGCACGTGACCCAGACTGAACCCTGACTATTCACGGAAGGTTAAGACGACCGGGCGCGTTACTCTATGCATTCCCATATCCGAGCCCATATCCGAGCGCTGACCATTACGCCTGAGTGGGTAAATGTGGCTAATGCCGGCGCGGGAGCGCCGGCGGTTCACCCTTATGCCGCCCTCACCGTTGCCAGGAACTTGTCCATTTCGTGGTGCAGCCTTTCCGCCTGCTGAGCCAATTCAGCCGACGCATTTAATACCTCGGTGGCCGAGGTGCCGGTCTGCTCCGCCGCCAGCGCAACGCCGGTAATGTTGGAGGTCACTTCCTGAGTGCCAATCGACGCCTGGTTGACGGCTTGAACGATTTCCTGCGTTGCCGCCGTCTGCTGCTCGACGGCCGAAGCGATTATTGTGTTGGTCTGATTGATGTTCTGGATCGTGCCTGAAATATTGGCAATAGCCGAGGCTGCCTTGGCGGTGGCTTCCTGGATGTGCGCTATCTTGGCGGATATCTCGGTTGTCGCACTTGCTGTCTGTCCGGCCAGAGCCTTGACTTCAGACGCAACAACAGCAAAGCCCTTTCCGGCCTCTCCCGCGCGCGCCGACTCGATGGTGGCATTCAGTGCCAGCAGGTTTGTCTGGCTAGCTAGCCCCGCGATCAGATCGACCACGCCGCCAATACTGGCCGTCACTTCGTTCAATTCCTCCACGATTTTGACAGCTCCGCTCGCTTCTCGGACGGCTTCTGATGAAATGGTTGCCGACGTCTCGACCTGGCGGCTGATTTCGTTGACCGAAGCGCCAAGCTCCTCTGCCGAGGATGCCACAGAGGTGACATTTGCCCCCGCCTCTTCTGCCGCCGCCGAGACTGCGATGGATTGAGCCGATGCCTGTTGCGCCGTTGTGGACAGCTGTTGAGCGGAGGCCTGCATTTCTGTGGCCGCGCTCGACACCAAGGTCACGATGCCACCCACAGAACGTTCGAACTCGTTCGCCAACTTCAGCATGATCTCGCGGCGATCCTGGTCCTGCCTTATACGCTCGGCCTCGGCGCCCGCGGCTTTCTGAAGGGCTTCCTCTTCCGTCACGACGCGAATGCGATCCACCGCACGTGAAATGTCCCCAATTTCGTCACGACGCTCAGCCCCGACAATTTCACGCAGTTTTTCACCCATGGCCAGCCGGCCAAGCGCTTCCGTCAGGCGCGCGATAGGGTTGGCGACATTATTTGCCATGATAGCAATAACGATGACGCCCAGCACGGCCACAATCCCAGCGCAAATCAGTTCCCAAAGGACATCGCTGCCACCCCGCTTTTTGAGCGAATTCGACAGCCTGTCGGCATCCGCCATGACGACGGTGCGGGGAACAGAAATGATGACCGACCAATACTGCCCGCTACGCCCCAGCTGCACCGGCGCGTAAACCCGCATATCATCGTGCTTTTTGTCAAAGTTCACGGCAGATTTGCCCGCCTTTATGACATCTATAGCATTCCAGGCCAGGGGATCGAAGGGTTGAATGGACTTGCCTATCGCCTCTGGAAAAGCGCTGGATGCGACAACAAGACCGTCTGAAGTGACAATCGTTACATTGCCCTTGCCATCGTAAATCGACTTCTTGACGTCCAAGGCCAGGGCCTGAACGAAAGACAGATCAAAATCGGCACCCGCCACACCTTTGAATTGGCCCCCTATCATGATGGGAACCGACATGGTGGCGAGGAAGACGTTACGACCTTGCACAATGTAAGGCAGAGGCGCCAGGATGCTTTCATGTCCGGTCGTTTCCGGCCCGATAAACCAGCCTCCCTTCACCAAGCCGTTGGAATGGAGGTCTTTACTGTCATATTCCACCAGGGGCTGGATGGCGATCTGGCCCTGGCCGTTGCGCGTCCAATATGGCAAGGCCCGCCCCGTTGCGTCCGAACCGACATCTTTTCGGTTCATATATGCGGCGTCTGCGCCATCGATCGCATTTGGCATCCATGCACTGTAGGTGCCGTTGAAGCGCGGGTTGTCCTTGAGAACGCTGACCAGAATGTCATTGAGTTGGCGGCGCCTCTCCCCCTTCGGGGCGCCATCGGGACCGGCGACCACTTCTAGACTGCGCGCCATATTGCGAGCCGAGGAGAAGGCTGTGTCGACTTCCGTTCCAACCTTACCCGCCTGAGCAGAGGCCAGCCGGGTAAGGGACTCGCTACTACTGCGGTCAAGCAATCCCTGGACGTTTTCGTTTACAAAATGTGTCGTTTTTCCTGACGAAAAGACACCATACCCGACCAATGCCCCCGTTGCCGTTAATAGGCATAAAGCGGACAGGGCCACGATCTTGGTTTTTACAGAGTGAATGTTCATTTGCTCCTCCAGCCGCCTAACAAGGCGTGGAGAAACCCTCAATCCCACAAAATTAATATGGTCTTAAAAAGACTTTCTTGGCTATAATAAAAGTATCCAAAATACTTGTAAAATTATCGCATTGACGCAATTTGCGACAAAACACCAAATATCAATTTCAGTAAAATGTTACCAATCCATGTGTAAGCGGCAAATTTATATTATATAGAAAAGAAAAATATTCATCATATAACCAATAACAAACTGCCAAATATTGAGAATGTATCAAGATGGAACAGATATCAACTTATGCGTGCAGAGCAATAACGTCGAAGAAAATTGCCCAAACCTTCACTACGTTTTTAAAAGAAATGAATTATTAGCTTTTTCATAACATCGTTAGATCACTACAGAGGTTGAGGAATTGAGCATGTTTAAGAGTTCGCAGGCAGAGGCGACATTGTCAGCCTTTTCCAAATCGCAGGCGCTGATCGAATTTGCCATGGACGGCACGATCCTGACGGCCAACGACAATTTCCTGACGGCCATGGGATATAGGCTCGACGAAATCAAAGGCAAACATCATAGCCTGTTCGTATCCGTCGCCTATGCCCAGACGGAAGACTACAAGCAGTTCTGGCGGCGATTGAACCAGGGCACATTCGATACGGCTGAGTATCTGCGCATCGGCAAGAATGGAAAGGAGGTCTGGATCCAGGCCTCCTATAATCCGGTTCTCGACAAGCGCGGCAAACCGTTCAAGGTCGTCAAAATCGCCACCGATGTGACTGCGCAAAAGCTGAAGACGGCCGAATTCGAAGGCCAGATTGCCGCCATAAACAAGGCTCAGGCGGTTATCCACTTCGATCTGAACGGGGTCGTTCTGGACGCGAACGAGAACTTTCTCACAGCTCTGGGGTACGATCTATCGGAGATCAAGGGGCGGCCTCATTCGATGTTCGTTGACCCCGCCTATCGCGACAGTGCCGAATATAAGCAGTTTTGGGACGCGTTGAGGCGCGGAGAATTCCAAGCCGCGGAGTATCGGCGCATCGGCAAGAATGGAAAAGAGGTCTGGATCCAAGCCTCCTATAATCCCATATTTGACGCCAAGGGCGTTCCTTTCAAGGTGGTGAAGTTCGCTACCGATACGACCCCGCAGGTTCACGAGCGCATGCGCCGCGAAAAAATTCAGGTGGGCATCAGCCGCGACCTGGGTGAAATAACGGTCGCCATTACCGACGTTGCCAAACTCGCGTCGGGAACGGCCACGGCCTCTACCCAAACCTCTTCAAACGTACAAGTCGTCGCCGCCGGGGCGGAGGAACTGGTGGCATCGGTTTCCGAAATCAATCATCAAGTCCACATGGCTCTCGAAGTGTCTCAGGCGGCTGTGCAAAAAGCGACAGATACGACCGAGATCGTGTCGGGCCTGTTCGAAGCAACGCAAAATATCGGCGAGTTTGTGGTTCTCATCAACCATATCGCCTCGCAAACAAATCTCCTGGCCCTAAACGCCACCATAGAGGCGGCTCGGGCCGGAGAGGCCGGCAAGGGATTTGCGGTTGTCGCTTCTGAAGTCAAAACTCTTGCCTCCCAAACGTCAAAAGCTACCGACGAAATCCGCAGCCAGATTGCCGGCGTTCAAAACTCCACACAAAGTGCAGTTGATGCGATAAGTCAGATCACCGACGTGATTGGCCAGATCAATAACATTTCAACAGGGATCGCTGGCGCCATGACCGAACAGTCGGCCGTTGTGCGGGATATCGCCTCCAACATGCAGTTGGCAGCCGATAGCGTGGAGACCATCACAAATAACGCCACGACCATTGCCAGCGCCGCTGCGCAAGTCGACCAATCCACCCGGAGTGTGAGCGAAGCGGCCCGAGCATTAGGCTAAGCGGCGTCAGGTGTCTAATCTTACCGTAAAAATGTCCAAAGCCTGCCGTCACTTCCTTCAAAAATAGGGAAGTGCTCGCATAACGGCTGAAAAATTTACCGCCGCTTAACTATATAATACGATTTTTGAGGAACGGCGGCATCTGGCCGCCGTTTCCGTCGCTATCAGGACCTTCGCCTCCCTATGTCAGACCTGTTGAAGCTTAAAGCACAACGTGACCGGTTTCTGGCCTTCGCAATGGCTGCGGCGGATATATTGGTAGAGGTTGACCACGACTCAAGGACGCTATCGACCTTCGGCGCCACGCAGACCCTGCTGCAGGGGGACAGCGCGGGGGAGCCCTTCGCGGACCTGTTCGTCGAGCAGGACCGCCCCCTTGTGGTCCGCTTGCTGGCCAAGGCCTGGGATAGCGGGCGCATCGAACCCGTCGTTGTCAGGCTCCGACAGAGCAATGGTAACGCCCTTCGGGTGAATATCGGCGCCTGTCATTTTCCCGGAGGGAAAACCCTATTCATCACCCTGACCTTGTTGTCGGCCCTGCTCGCCCGGCTGGTGCCCCAAATCGATCCCGTCACAAGCCTCCTCTCCCTGGAGGAATTTCGCGAACTCGCTTCCGTCGTTGTCGGTCAAGCGGCCGATGACGCCGCATATCCGAAAGCCATGCAGCTTATCGACCTTCCGGGACTGGCCAATGTTCTGGAGGGCCTGCCCGCAACCAAATCGGCACAGGTCTTGGCGGAAGTCGGCGCTGTTCTGCGCGCCAATGCGCTAAGCGGCAACCTGGCGGGTCAAGTCGGTCCTGATCAGTTTGCCGTTGTAACCTCCGGCACAACCCCATCGGATGCTGTCCAGCAGCGGCTGGATGTCAGCGTTTCCGACGCCCTGAAAATGGCCGGCACAAAGAAAAGCGTCACATCGCGCGTCGTGAATATCCAGATCGATGCCGGCGATCTGACGCCGGAAAGTGCGTTCAAGGCCATTTCTTACGCCCTGCAAAGCTTCGCGACCGGCAATGAGGCCGACCTGAAAAGATTTCAATCGGGCCTTTCTGCCGCCCTCGAAGCCACAGTCGGCCGATACAGCCATACGCGGGATCTGATTACGCAACGTCGATTTGAACTGCATTTCCAGCCGGTCGAGGACCTGCTGGCGCGTACAGTCCATCATTTCGAGGCCTTGGTACGATTTGACAATGGCCAGTCCGCTTACGAGACGGTGCGGTTCAGCGAAGAAATCGGCTTGGTCCAGGAACTCGATCTCGCAACAACCGAACAGGCGATAAGGGCTCTTGAGGGACGTTCAGACATCTCCCTTGCGGTAAATATCTCCGGAGCGTCGATCGAAAACGATGGCTTCAGACACGCCTTGATGAGTCGACTGGCAAGCGCGCGCGCGCTGAGCGAACGGCTGCTCTTCGAAATAACCGAATCAAGCCAGATTACCGACTTGGACACGGCTGCCGCGTTTCTTGGCAGCGTGAGGCGCCGCGGCTTCAACCTCTGCCTCGATGACTTCGGTGCGGGGGCAGCTGGCTATAACTATTTGCGCGCCCTTGAGGTCGACTATGTCAAGATCGATGGCAACTTCCTCCAGGCTGCCGTCACGAATGAGCGGCAGCGTGCCCTCATACACTCGATCAAGGTTCTGTGCGATGACCTTGGCGCCAGCATAATAGGTGAGATGATCGAAACGGAAGAGATCCTGCAACTGGCCAAGTCCATGGGGCTCAGGTACGGGCAAGGCTATCTTCTGGGTAAGCCGCTGAAAGCCATTCCCCCTCGGGCCATGCCTCCGCCAGCCAGGCGCCAGGGATACAAAGAATCCTGGGGATGACTGCGGTGCAGTTTTACTGACGGTTTTTCGGACAAGCCTTTTGCAACTGAGTTTCTGCAATTGGCGCATCCGAACCCAATAGTGCGTGTAAGCGTTTAATTTGCTCTGAAACCAGGTGGCTGGCGCACGGCATTGTCCCGCGTTTTGCTGCACCTCCATCTATCAAGAGAGACTACCTATGAGCAGGTCAAGAGCCGCAACCAGTGTAGCCCCCAGAAAGCTGGGGCGCGATTTGCGCAGTCTCGTCAATCTCGGAGAGACAGCGTCCACCAGCCGCGTGTTAAATCTGTCCCAGATACACCTCGCCGCCGCCAATGAGTCTGATTACGCTAGACGGCCGTTTTTCAGGGACTCGCGGCTTAACAAAGCGATCCTCATAAAGCATACCCTGCGCACCAACGAGCTGGAGATATTTCCCAGACCCCGGCGCACCGCGACAAAAATTATTCTGCCCTTTGATCCGGCCGACCTCAAACTCGGGGGGGCATCGGTTTTCGTCGGCCAACGCGGCTTTGACACCTTCTGCAAGTCGCAGCTGTCCTCGAATTCAGATATGGCGGTGAATCCGGATGTCCAAATTTTGGGCCTGCTCGACTCAATTCCCGCTCTCGATCCCTTCCTGGTGCGGGAACTACTGGCTCGTAATGGCTTTAAGCCCGCCCATTGCTACCTCAAGATTTCACCGGCCGATATCCAGCGGATGATCGGCTTTGCCAACGCGGAAATTGAACGGCTGGTGAAACGCGCGTTCGGATCGACCATTAATGGGGCGTCCCTAAAGCTTGCCACCAAGATCTTGTCGAACGAGCTCGACCAGGAATTGACCCCCCTAAAACATACCCTGCGTCTGTCGGATGCCGAATTCTCCGAAGGTATTTTTTCGTGGCGCGGCTTCCTCTATTTCAAATGGCGGTTCTTTGAGCTTCAGGAAGAGATGCGCGGCGTGATTGCCGGCCTGTCAACCTACCAACCGGCGGGCAAGCCCGATGATGCGGTAAAAGCCTATCTGGAGGAAGCTCGCCCACGCCTGGGGCGCAGCATCGGCCAGACCATGATCCATGTGGGACGCAGCCTTGCGGTCTATGACCAGGCCTATGCCGGATTGGTCGACCGGGCCGACCCGTCACGGTTCAGAACCTTTCTGCTGGATGGCCCAAAATTGTTCTACGCGCTGGGCGAAAGCATCGCTATCCTCGGCCACATCGCCTCCTTCTGGCAGTATCGCATGGGTCAAACCGATTTAAAGTCGCGCCTTCACGTCGAAGACTATGCCGACATACTCATGGACTTCGAGGATAGCCTGTCGAGCCTGGACGGCGAAGAATGAGCGGCCACCGTCCCAAAGGCAACACGCGCGAATTCCGCAACCTCGCCAATATCGCCGAGACCGCCTCCACGTCCCGCATACTGAATCTCGCCTACGTCCATCATCACGCCAACGAAGAACCTGAGTACAAAAAGCAGCCATTTTTTCAGCATCCGACCTTAAACAAGGCAATACTGGTCAAGCACACACTGAGACCGAATGAACTGGAAGCCTTTACGCGAGATCGCCGTACCGCCACAAAAGTCATTCTGCCCTTCGATTCAACGGATCTGAGATTAGGTGGTGGCGCACTGTTTGTCGACCAGGTCGGCTTCGAACGCATCCTCAGGGAGGTGTGCGGCGGAAGCGCGATGGACATTCAGAGTGATCTACGCATTTTGAAGATGATCGACGCCCTCCCCTCCCTTGACCCCTTCATACTCAAGGAGTGTCTCGCCAGACAAGGCGTCCATCCGGCCGGCTGCTATTTCGTCATATCGAAAAGCGACATTGCTTCGATGATGTCCTTCGCCAATGACGAAATCGACAAACTTGTACGGATTGCATTCGGCGACTCGCAGAGCACCGCGTCGATGCAGTTTGCCAGCAAGATACTGTCTGACAACGTGGACAGTGAGCTTGATCCGCTGCGCGCCACCCTTAGGCTCAATTCAAGTGAGTTCTCGGAAGGACTGTTCTCCTGGCGTGGATTTCTGTATTTCAAATGGCGATATATTGCTTTGCGCGAAGAATTAGGACGCGTGATCGAGGGCCTGGCCAAATATCAACCGCGGGGTTTCACCGACGCTGATCTGAAGGAATATATCACCACCGCGCGGCCCCGCATTGCAAAGGACATCATGGCGACACTGGCCAGTGTCGGCAAAATCCTGGAAAATTACGATTCCGCCTTTGCCGCCCTGACGAAGGACCTTAACCCAACGCCGTTTCGGACCTTTTTGATCAATGGTCCGGCCATGTTCTTTGAACTGGGCGAAAACGTTGGTGTCCTAAGCCATATCGCGTCGTTTTGGTCCTACCGCATGGGCGGGAGTCGCACGCACCGCCTGTCGTTGCTGGAGTTTGCGGAACTGCTGATCGATTTCGAAGAGAGTCTGGCCTGCGTATTCGTCGACAGATAGACGCAACAAGCAAATCAATGCTTGAACCTTCCCAAACCCGCTCACTCAACGCTTGGGGCGTATAATGGACCGAAACGCAGCCCGTCAGCGATGAGCTCTGGCGAATTCGGCATGGAAATCGTCGAGAGAAATTGTGCCGTGGTCGGCATCGGTAAAATTTAATTGCAAGGCCTGCGAAGTCAGGAAGAAGTCTTTCGGCGACGACGCGTACAAGGGGTCAACCACGCCCTTCCAGATTTCGGCAACCAACTGGTCCCCTTCCATTCGGATTTCAAAATCACCGAGATCGGGAATAGTGAATGTACCGGCAAATGGAGCCAGTTGAGATGTGGGCAGCGTAACCGCCCGCCGCTCAATTGAATGAAAATCCGGCCAATTATATGCAGCCGCGACACTTCGCAAGATTTCGTTTCCAAGTTGGAAACCCTGATCGCCATTAGTCAATATCACCGCGCCGTCACCGCTGTAGGCGTACCCAACGATTGTGGCCTTGTAGCCGGCATTTGAGCCATCGTGATAAAAATACGGACCCTTGTCGCTTCCGCCTATCCTGAAAGCGAGGCTGGAATCCCCCTTGCCCTTCTTCAGCATTTCGCGAGCCATCGCTACAGAAAGCACGTTAGATTTGCCATTCAACGCCTTTTGGACCTCCAGAACGTAGGCCGCGAGATCCGGGGCCGTGGTCCACAAACCGGCCGCCGCCATCTCCGGGTAGCTATGTGCGCCGCCGGCAATCGCTACACCTTTATTGTCGAACGGTTGAGCGACATTTTGGAAGCGTTGGTCAAGCGGCTGGCTAAAGCTGCTGTGGCTCATGCCAATGGGCTTTAACACTGTCTGATCCAGGATATCCGGAAATGTTTTACCCGTTGAGTCGATCATCATTTGCTGAACGATGGCGTATCCCCCACCGGAGTAGCGGTAGTTTGTGCCAACCGGTTGATCTACGACGACGGGCGGCGAATTTGCTGGGGGTATGCCATTAAGCACGGACACCAGTGGCGGTACCTTTTGGTCGGCCGCATATCCCTGAAAACCATGCACGGTCGTGCCGGCCGTATGTGATAAAAGCAGCCGCAAAGTGACGGGCGTAACCTTGGTGAACGCGTTGTCCGGCAGCTTCCAGCTTTTCAGCGTGTCGTTGACCGGGGTGTCGAGGCTTAGCTTGCCCTCATCTACCAGATGCAACGCCGCCATGGCAGCAACTGGCTTACTCACGGATCCTGCTTGGAACATTGTCTGCGAGGTAACGGCATGACCGCTCGGCCCAGCGATGCCAAACCCCTGGCTCCAGGCCACCTTGCCATCGTGAATAACCGCGATGCTGACGCCCGGAACATGCAGTTTTCGCATCTCGTCGGTTAGGGTGTAGAGTGTGGGAGGCGCCCCTTCCAGAGATACTGCCGGTCGCAGACCGTTGATCACGGCTTCGACCTCTTTCGACTGAGCATGAACTTGAGTCGTGGCGGCACCCAATAACAAGGCCACCAAAAACGATAGGGGAAGGTTCTTCATCTGAAATCTCTGTCCTAAACGTCCATAACGACACGTCATCTTCGTCGTTCGAAGGCGTAGCCGTTACATGGCAAATCAAGGATATTGCTATGTCACCTCGCTCTTATGGCAAGTTAAGCTTTGGTTATGTTTGCCGACGATTTTGGGATGATTAGCCGCCTCTTACGAAAACGTCGACTTTGCGCACAGGTCCTCTTCTCGCTGCTTTGCCGGCATGACCGCGGGTAGGCTCGGACGCCGCGCTGATCGCCATCTGCGCGATTCACAACCTAACCGCCCGGTGAGCCCGGGACGGTACACCTAATCCAAATTGCGCAGACACCTGCCCCGACTGTCGCTACCCCTGTCGTGACGCGCGCGCAAACGCTTTCCGTATGGGACGTTTCGACAGCAACCTGAGGCTTGCCAACCGGCTCGAGCTGTCTATCGGATAAAGACTGTATCGGCTTCAATGCTGATCATGGCGTTCATTAGTTTGGTGTCCAACTCTTTGCAGAGATGTTCCAAATCAACCAGCTTGAACGGTTTGGCGAGTATGTAATCGACATGAGCCCGGCGGGCGCGATTAATGGCATCGCTAATGCTGCCGTTATCTGAATAGTCCCCGGCCGTCATGACGGCAATGTTAAGATCCGGCTGCAACGCCTTATACTCGTGCAGGTGATCCAAAGAATTGTCTTCCTCCAGAAAAATATCCAGAAGGAGCAGATCGAAGACGGAGGTCCTTAGTTTTTCATAGGCCTCCGCATGGGATGCAACACTCTCGGCATGCGCGCCAAGCTTATGAAACATCGCGCCAATCGCGTGGGCTTGGGTGCTGCTGTCTTCTACGATCAAAATAGTCTTTGTCATGTCACTACTCACTAAAAAAACGCTATAAACCGCATGCTGGCACTATCGGTGTACAGCGTTCGCTCTTTACGCCGCCCTAACGGTGGCCAAAAACTTGTCCATCTCGACGTGTAATCGCTCCGCTTGGGTAGCCAATTCGGCGGAAGAGCTAAGCACCTGGGAGGCCGCCTCTCCCGTTTGCTCAGACGCCTGGGCCACGCCTGTGATATTGGACGTCACCTCCTGCGTGCCAATCGAGGCCTGATTGACGGCCTGGACGATTTCCCGAGTGGCGGCGGATTGCTGCTCGACCGCAGAGGCAATCATCGTGGAGGTGCGACTGATATTCTGGATCGTGCCCGTGATGTTCTGAATGGCGGAGGACGCCTTGGACGTCGCTGCCTGTATTTGGGTAATCTTGTCCGATATGTCCGTCGTTGCCTTGGCGGTCTGCGCCGCAAGAGCCTTGACCTCAGAAGCGACAACCGCAAAGCCCTTGCCGGCCTCGCCGGCGCGTGCCGATTCAATAGTTGCGTTGAGGGCAAGCAGATTGGTTTGCCCTGCCAAGCCAGCGATCAGATCGACCACACCACCGATCGAGGACGCAACCCCATCGAGTTCCGCGACGATACGCACCGCCTCATCGGCTTCGCGCACGGCCTCCGAAGAGATAGCGGCCGACGTTTCGACCTGCCGTCCAATTTCAGCCACCGAGGCGCCCAACTCCTCGGCTGACGACGCCACCGACGTCACATTGGCGCCCGCTTCTTCTGCCGCAGCAGACACTGCCACCGACTGGGCCGAAGATTCTTGCGCGGTCGCGGTAAGCTGTGCCGCCGCCGCCTGCATCTCGGTCGCCGCGGACGAAACCAGGGTGACAATCCCGCCGACCGACTTCTCGAAATCATCGGCCAACTTCAATGTTGCCGCCTTGCGCTCGGCTTCCGAGCGCTCTTTTTGCTCCGCGGCCTGACCACGCATAGTTTCCGCGTCTGTAAGGCCCTTACGGAATATTTCCACCGTGCGCGACATTTCGCCCAATTCGTCCTTGCGATCCTGTCCTGGAATGCTCACCGAAAGCTGCCCCCGCGCCATGCCGGTCATCATATCGGTCAGGCCACGCACCGGCTTAACAATGCCGGAGAGTGTCAGCCAGAAGGCCACAGCCATGACGGCAAGCAAACCGCCTACGACCGAGGCATAGGTGAGCCAGATCGTAGAGTGCGTTTGAGCCGTTGTGGCTGCCGCGAGCTTGCCCAGACTGGCTGTAAGCCCGTCATTAAAGGCTGTGATCTTGGCAGAGACACGCGACAACGCTGGCTCGCAGATATCCAGCATGCCCCTTGCCGCCTTTACGGAATCATTAGGGTCGGTAGAATGCGCCAGACGCAGCGTTTCCGCACACGCCCCAGACAATGCGGTCTCAAAATCATGCTTTATGGCCGCAACCTGATCCGCTTCCTGTGGCGCCGCCTTGGCGGCTGCATCGAGCTTACCAAGTGTGAGGTCACGGGATGCGGAAAATGTTTTGTCCGCCTCGGCAATCGCCTGTGGGTCCGTCACAAGCGCCAGACGAAAAATATCGCGAGAGACCGCAATTACACCCCGGTTGGCACGGGCAGCATTTAGAATAGCGACCTCAGGCCCCGTAAGCACGGCACTATAGCGCGTGTCGATGTTGCGCATGTTGTTCGTCGCAAACACGGTTGCCGCGATCGAGACCATGCCCAGAGCCACCAATAGTGACAAGGATTTTGCCAGGATCGGCCAATTCTTGTAATTCATTTGCTCAGTTCCACATTCTGACGATGAGTCATTGTTCTTAACCCCATCATTTCGGTATCGCCCATGAGGTTGATGACGCGGGACTGGGACCGCACCTCTTCCAGTTTCAGAATGTCCTCACAGAAATCGACGATTGCCTCCTCAGGCAAAATGTCCGGAAAATCGTCAAAGATGCCGTATTCAGCAAAGACATGATCCTGCTTGGGCGAGCGCACTGCGCCCCCCATGGCCCAAACGGTAAAGCGACGTTTGGCAATTCTCGAACGCGCTATAACCGCAATGTCCGTATGACGGGTATCGCGCTGGAGGCGTTCGAAGATTGTATCGATGGCCAGGCCATTTCCTTCAAGGACTTGGATAAAATTATGCTTATCGAAGAACAGAAAGCCGGTGACATGATGGACATAGTTGTTGGCGCGCGAGCTTTCCATAATCCCACGAAAATCACTGAGCGGCCCCCGGTTTCCCGGTACATAACGACTCGTATATATCAGTCTGCAAAGCATCTTATTACCTTTATCTCTTGCCCGCCTGGCCTTACACCCGGCGATAACCAAATCGCCTCCCCTGCCTCAGGGGCGCCGACGGACCAGCGTTTCTTTACGAAACTTTATAACAATGGCTTTAACTCGACATTTAGAGATCGTTACAACATCGTAACAATTATCATTTAAACTCACCGTTTCTTTGATACGTACGTATCATTTTCCGCGTCTCGGGTGACCAGTAGGGGAATGGCTGTCAGGGCGTTTGGCGCTGCCAATCAGCGATGGACCTTACCAATTGCGATAACACTCGGTTTTAGGTGTAGCTGTAACTGAAGATCGGCGCCCAAATGATCAGCCCCATTCAGCCACTGGACAAAGTCACCCTCCTCGTAGTTGACGATACGCAGGACATCCGCGATTTGCTGGAGGCCGCCCTGTCACGACGCGGCTTTCATGTGCTGACTGCCGATGGCGCGGCCCAGATGGATGCAATCCTGCATAACCGCAGAATTGACCTGATTATCCTCGACTCCATGATGCCGGGCGAGGACGGACTGTCGATATGTAAACGACTGACCCAAGCCAAGGGCCCGCCGATAATCATGCTGAGCGCACGCGGCCAAGATGTGGACCGGCTGGAGGGGCTCGAATTAGGCGCCCAGGATTACGTCGCCAAGCCCTTCAACGCGGATGAATTAGCAGCGCGCATCCGGATCGTTTTGGGCCGGCAAGCTGTTTTTGGTGCCGTTTCCGCAAGTGGGACAACATTACATTTCTTTGGCTGGGCGCTCGATAACGTGTCACGGCGGCTCACAAGTCCATCTGGCCATGAGCTGATCCTGTCCGAAGCTGAATTCGCGCTCATGTCCGTATTTCTAAGATATCCCGACCGAGCGTTGCAGCGAGAGCAACTCGTAGCCAAGATGTCGGAGCTTCACGAAAGCACTACGGAGCAGGCCATTGATACGCTTATCTCGCGATTGCGCCGCAAACTTAAAAACGCTTATCCCGATGGCGATGAATGCGAAGAATTGATCCGAACCGTCTACGGGAAGGGCTATATGTTCAGACCTGAAAGTGGCATCATCAAATGATAGTCCGAAACGTGCGCCTCTCCTTTCGCAAGGCGCTTCAAAGGCAGGCATGGAGACCTTAGCGTACAGTTCATCAGCCAATTCGGATGGGGACGACTTCGAATTCGCCCCCTGTGGACTCGTCGCCTGCGACACATCCGGGCATATACTGCGCGGCAATGCCGCTTTTAGAGGTTTGATCGGATATTCAGCCGAAGCCATAGCCGGCCAGACCTTCAAAGCTTTGCTAACGCCAGGCTCAGCCGTTCAACTGGAATGCGCCCTATTGCCGGCCTTGGCGACACACAGCCAAGCCAGCGGGTTTTGGCTCGACCTGCGCGGCGCAGATGCGGGCGTGATCCCCGTCATCATCAGCGCCAACCGAAGGCAGACATCAGACGGCGAAGCGAGAGACTTATTTTCCATAGTTGCGGCCCCTATTCGTACTCTACCGTCCGCAGACGATGTCATCCAACGTGAACGTCAGGAGCGCTCAGAGGGCTATCTGGCTCTGGTTGAAAAACTGGCTCGCGTCGGTCATTGGCATGTTGATCTCAAAACAAGAGAAACTTACTGGTCGCCGGAAGTGTATGCCATACACGGTTGCGACCCGGCTGCGGGCAAGCCCCAACTTGACGAGGCGATCAATTTTTACCACCCCGACGACCGCGACTCTGTGGTCTTGGAAATTACAGAAGCGCTCCAAACCGGCGAACCGTTTGGTTTCCGCAAACGATTGATACGCCGGGATCGCGGGGATATCCGTATAGTCGATTCCGTTGGTGTCGGCCAATTCGATGCCTCGGGAACCCCCGTTGCACTCTTCGGGGTGTTTCGGGATGTCACGGACACGGTCGAGGCTTACGAAAAACTGGCGGCGAATGAAGCTCGCATACGCCTCTTGGCGAATAATATGCCTGGCTTGGTCGCATTCTGGGATGCTGATCTTATCTGTCGATTTGCCAATAAGGCCTATGAAGAATGGTTCGGCCGCTCCAATGACGAGATGATTGGCCTGACCATTCAGGACCTGCTGGGGCCTGAGCTATTTGCCCGCAATGAGCCCTTCATTACGGGCGCCTTAAAGGGGGAGAAGCAGGCATTTGAGCGAACCCTTATAACATCGTATGGCGAGACCCGCTACACTTGGGCCCAGTATCTGCCTGATATTACCGCCAGAGGCACTGTCCGAGGCTTCTATGTGCTGGTGACAGACGTAACCACCCTGAAGCTTAAAGAACTGGCTCTGGAAACGCTGAATACCGAACTCATCGCAGCGCGCGAGAGAGCTGAGGTTGCCGCAGAAGCCAAGGCGCGTTTTCTGGCCACGATGAGCCATGAAATCCGCACCCCGCTTACAAGCATCATCGGTTTCTCCGGACTTTTGTCCGAGAGCAATCCGGCTGACAGCGAAGACGGACGCTTCAGCCGCAAGATTCAAACGGCCGGCCAGCACCTCCTCGCCTTGGTCGATGATATTTTGGACCATGCCAAACTGGATGAAAGCCGCTTACGCTTGGACCTCGCCCCTTGCGATCCGGCCGCCATAATCCACGAGGTAAAAGATCTTCTCGCTATCCAGGCAGAGGCAAAACACATCGACTTGAGTGTCGACATTGTCGGCACTCTACCCAAGTCCATAATGCTTGATGATACCCGCTTCCGGCAGGTTCTTCACAATCTGATCGGGAACGCGATAAAATTCACCGATAAGGGTCATGTCCGGATCATTGCCGCCTCAGTCCGCAGACTGGGCGGCGAACACCTGGACGTCTGCGTCGAGGATACAGGGCGAGGCATCAGCCCGGAAGGCAAATCGCAACTGTTCCAAAGATTTTCGCAGGTTGACAGCGGCGCCGGTCGGTCACGCGGCGGCACAGGGTTGGGCCTTCTTATATGCAAACAACTCATTGAGCTCATGGGCGGAACGATTGACGTCGAAAGCGAACTCAACATAGGCACGCGCCTGTCGTTCTCCATTCCCGTTTACGCCGTATCTGTCGTCACTGACGTGACGTAAATGTGTAAAAAACGGCAGGAGCCGCTGACACCGCCGCAGCGCTTTCATTAGATAGTTTATAGCACGTCAATACACACATTTTCGAACTACACATGCAACAACTGCTCCGTTACAGTAAAAACAACAGTTTTATAGCGATAAAATTTAATACAGATAGAGATATTTGGGCAAAATATATGGTAAATCCATAATCCGTTTTGCAAAAATACTTACAAATAATGTTGGATTAGACGCGACAATACGCCTATAATGTGTGCTTTCGATCACTGAACCGCCAATATGCCCTCATACGTCCGTTCCCGTTTGCTAAACGCGCGCGAGTTTACACAGGCTGAACTGTTCCATCTGAAACAGAACGACCCGGTTTTCAGATCCACCGTGATCGAAGATCTTCGCAGTGTTATGAAATTTGAACACTATCTCTTTGCCGGCATCGACCTTCAAAGCTGCGAAGCTGACAAGGGCTTCGTGCTGGAAACGGATATGCCCAGGGCGCTCACGGATAGTTATCAGCAACAGCAGCTGTTCGACGTGGACCCATTGATGAAGGGCCTGTCAGCGGACCGCCCCACCCTATCCTGGTTCGATATTCCCGATGCGGCCGCCGAAGCCGCCACTGTAAAACCCCTGATGACGCTGCTCGACCTGTACGCTATTGCGCCTCGCACGGTCGTGTCATTTTGGAATGACAAGAACCAGCTGTATGGATGCGCCATTTTTACGCGATCCAGCCGATTCAATGCACACGAGCGCAGCCTCCTGCAATGGACAGGCAAACGCCTTCATGACGACATGTCAAAGCCGATACTCAAAGCCTTCAACGCTCAGGTCGGCCTGAACGCAAATGAGTCCCGATGCCTGCAATTGGCGTCTTTTGGCATGACGAGCGAGGAAATCGGCCTGGAAATGGGATTTCCGACCGAAACAATAAACACCTATATCAAACTCGCTACACGGAAACTGGGGTCCAAAAATCGCAGCCAGGCGGTAGCCGACGCCCTTAGATTAGGCATTATACAATGATTTTCCGGAGCACAGCTAAGTGTACTGGCGCGCACTACCGAACGGCCTGATGCGAGGTCGTGAACCCCGGCGCAGATTGGAACCTCCCCTTCCTCCCATACGGTCTTTAACCGTCGCACGTTGACCGCAATGCTTTGCCCGCGAAGAGTCTAGACGGTATTCGCGACAAGGGATAAGCATGGAAGGGTGAACACGGTTTTCTCCTCTATCCGGATTGGGCGATATGCGCCAGACCTGATCATGGATGCGCACGTCCATGACGAGGTTAGCTTTTCGCTTGTTCTGGCCGGCGGTTATGAAGAAACGATACGTGGCCGCAGCGAAACCCATGTAGCGGGGACACTGCTGGTTTGTCCCAGTGATGAACCGCATGCGCAACGGTTTGGACGCGGCGGACTGTATAAACTCGTCTTTGATCCGACGCCCGAAACCGTCGCGCGCGTCGAAGATATGACTAGACTGGCCGACGCGCCTATCTTGCGCTCGCTGGCCGTGGCTGACGTCGGACGCCGCATCCTCAGCGAATTACAGCGCGACGATACGTTTTCGCCCCTGGTGATTGAAGGGCTATCGCTTGAACTCATCGGTCAGTTCGCGCGCGGTCATGCCACAGGCGCTGGCAGCGCCCCCCGATACCTTAAGGCGGCAATGGAGTATATGCGTGAGGCGGAGACCGCGTCGCTCAGATTGGCAGATGTGGCGCTGGCTGTCGGTTGTGACCCTGCCAAGCTGTCGACTACATTTCAGCATCACCTCGGTTGTACATTGGGGGAATATCAGCGGCGCATGCGCGTCGAACGGGCGGCGGCCCTCCTGGCAACCGGGCGTTTGCCGATCAGCGAAATCGCGCTGATGTGCGGTTTCAGCGACCAACCGCATTTGAACCGGGCCTTCAAGGCTCAGATCGGCACCTCACCGGCGGCCTATCGGCGCAGCCAATCCTGATATGTTCAAAATCCGCAATCTGTTCAAGACAGCCGATAGAACGCGAGCTTAATAGGCCCTGTAATTCGCCGCGAGAGGGATGAGGCATGCGCACGCGCCATTTTTTTAAGCAGATGTTTGTTTCCGGCCTGGCAATGGCTCTGCTGGCATCGGGCTCAGTGCAGGCCGCCACGACAGCGCCCTACGATCCTGCGGCCTGGAAAGCCGACTATGCGCAGCTTAAAAGCGTTCTCGAAAAGGAATATGCCAACCTGGCATGGTTCGGGTCCTTCGAAGGCGGTGCTGATTTGCCTTGGCTCGACAAACGCACTCAGGCTGCGCTTGCAGCCGCGCGCACAGATGATGAGGCACGCCTGGCGCTCACTCAGTTTGTCGCCAGATTTCATGACGGTCACTTTTCGGTCCTGCCGACCCTGACCCCTGCCGCGACCCCGCCGTTGACGGTGAGCCGACAAGACTTCGATCCAAATGATCCCGTAAGTACCTGCGCGGGCCTGGGCTTCCTGCCCTCCAGTGCCATCGCCTTTTCCATGCCTCTGGAAGGGCTCCCGGGTTTCAAATTGCGCTTTGACGGCATGAGCTCCGTCTATCGCGCTGGCATCGCCACAACCGCGGCAGGCATCAAAATCGGGGTGATCCGCATTCAGAACTTCCGTATGCGCGCCTTCCCTGGCGCCTGCACCCTGGCATGGGCCAAGCTGGTGCGCGATCAGAAGCCGATCACCTCCGAAAGCGTGCGCGATGCGGCCTATAAGCTCTGGTTTGACGCATTCCGCGACGAAATGGAGGCCTTGCGCGCCGATGGCGCGTCGATGATACTGGTCGATGTCGGCAATAATAGCGGTGGCGATGATACCGGCGATTACTTTCCGCGTATGCTGACGGATAAGGCCGTGAAATCGGCGCCGCTGCGGGTGGTCGCCTCCCCTACCGGTACCCAATATCTCAATGAGTCTATCCGAGATATCGATGAAGCGCTTGCCGACACGCTATCGCCGGCTGCCCACGATGCGTTTGTCGAAGCACGCGCCTACTACGCTCATGCCAAAGACCAGGTAGCGACCAGTGCGTGCGACATGTCGTGGGTCTGGCGCGACCGCCGCCACTATCCTGCCATTGCCTGTACCCGGACCGTCGCCGCGGGCTATGCCGGCGGTTACTTCGCGGGTTTGCCGAAAGGCATTTACGGTGACAAATCGGCGTGGCTGTCTCTGCCGTCGGAAATCGAGGATCGCTGGGGGACGTGGACGGGTCCGGTATACGTCCTGACCGATGGTAAATCCTATTCGTCAGCCGAGATGTTTACTGCGGTCGTGCAGGACAACCATATCGGTAAGACGGTCGGCCAAAAAACAGGCGGTGACGGTTGCGGCTTCATGGTCGAAGCAGAGCCTGTGACACTCACACATTCGCGCCTGCGCCTGCGCATACCTAACTGTATGCGCATACGAGCCGACGGTCGCGATGAGGTGGCGGGGATAAGTCCTGACCTGCCCATCCTGCCGACCGAGGGGGAAGACGACCGCCAAAGGGCCGCGCGTATGCTGGAAACGATCGCTGCGGATGCGGCGAACCATCACTGACTGCGAGTAGGTTATCATGCCAAAGCGCTTGACAAATAGCGCCTCGGTTTGGGCCTGGGCCATGAAGACATTGAGGTTTGCTTCACCACGCCCGTACAGTGCGATGGCGCCCATCTTGAAGTCATCAAACTCTTTACAGCTGTACAGACGTACTCAAGGTGCAACGTCGACAAAGTTGTAGGTACACGCAATGCAGGTCGTCGCGAACCAAAATAATGGGCCAGTTCTGCGTTAAGTGACGTAAGGCTTATGGTTTGCGGAAGATCACTGCTTGAGACCGGCCATACATTGTTTGAAACCAAACAATATTCGCCTTTGCTTGGCGGCGGACATTTTTTCTCACGCCCGATAAAAATCGCCGAACAGGCAGCCGCAGGCGTCCGTCTTGGTCTTACAATCGTAGAACATCGCGCCAGAATCCAAAATATATATTTAAATTCAGCATCTTAAGATATTTTATCGCGCCATAATCAAACCGTCTGATCACCTATTTGCTGACGTTTTCCCGAATCATTGACTTTTGTCGCGTTAACGATGAATTAACCTTATTGTTCGATTGAACGATTATATGCGGCTTTTAATGACAAAAGCTTCAATATCAGTGCCGGAGGCGAAATTGAGTTCAAATCAACGGAACGATGGTGAAATTGGTGCAACACAATTTGCCGAGGCTGAACGCATAGGTCAACTCGCCGAAGCCGGCGAACTTATGGTCGAACGGTTACGCAAAACAGCCTTCCTTCCTGGCGAAATCAAAGGGCTCAATGTCCGTCTCGGCGTGGCAGAAGCAGCGCAGTTGCTCGGGTGCTCTACAAACCGCATCCGTATGGCGGAAGATGATGGACGTTTGCCGGCGCCCCCCGAAAGTGAAACCGGCCGCAGACTGGGTTACGATATTCCGGCGCTTCTGAACATGCGAAAAGTGCTGGGCGCCTCTCCGCAGCGCGCGCCAGAAGACCCGCCCGCAATCATTACGGTTCAGAACTTCAAGGGCGGCGTCGGCAAATCAACCGTCACGACACATCTGGCGCATTATCTCGCCGTTCAGGGCTATCGGGTGCTGGTGGTAGACTGCGATAGCCAGGCCACAACCACGACCCTTTTCGGCTTCAACCCTCATTTCGCCATTACGCGCGAGGAGACCCTTTACCCATACCTGTCGATCGAGCCGACCCAGGACGATCTGAGCTACGCGGTAAAACACACGGCCTGGCCCAATGTCGATCTTATTCCCTCTAACCTGCAAATGTTCGATGTTGAGTACGAATTGGCAGCCACAGGGACCGGCGGCGGCAATGTTCTGGCCTCCCGCTTCCGCAAGCTGCGTCAGGGTCTCGCCGAACTTGCGCAGAATTACGATGTTGTCCTCCTCGATCCGCCGCCCGCCCTGGGCACGATTTCGCTGGCGGTCATGCAGGCGGCCAATGCGCTTTTGGTGCCGCTCGCTGCGACGACGCCGGACTTCTGTTCGACGGTGCAGTTTCTGTCGATGCTTAACCAGGTGATCAATCAGTTGAAAGAGGCCGGTATTCGCGTCGAATATGACTTCTGCCGCCTCATCTGCTCAAAATTCGCCACCAACGATCCGTCCCATGCCCTGATCCAAAGCTTGATGGAAAAGACCTTCGGCGGCGCACTGTTGCCGGTACCTATGCTGGAATCCGCGGAAATCAGCCATGCCGCGCTACGCATGATGACCATTTATGAGCTCGAAAAGCCCGTCGGTACGCCGAAGACCCACAAGCGGTGCCGAAACAATATCGACGAAGCTATGGGGCAGATCGAACAGCTGATCCGCCGCCGATGGGGCCGGGTTGAGAGCGAACCGTCCGCGCTGATGATGGCGGCGGGCTGAGGAGCGCACGATGTCAAAAAAGCAGTCTGATTACCTGTCCTCATTGCTCGGCTCGGACGCAACGCCCCCCTCCCCTACTCCGGCCCCGGCACCTACGCCCTCGGCACCCAGACCGACCGCGCCCGCGGAAGCTGGCGCGCGCCCCGCAGCAATGAACCTTCTGGCGCGGGACTCGGCGTTATCCCGGGTGGCGAGTGGTGAAGTCCGTCAAGTTACACAGCTGCTTCTTGACCCGGCGCGCGTGCGTATCTGGCACGGCAATGCGCGGCATCAGGCGTCGCTGACCGAAGACACGGTTCGCGATCTTATAGACGCCATACTCTCGGAAGGTGGCCAGAAGGTCCCGGCGATTATCCGGCGCGTCCAGGATGACCCAAAATACGATTACGAAGTCATTGCCGGCTCGCGCCGTCACTGGGCAATAAGCTGGCTTCGCGCCAACAATTATCCCGACATGATGTTCCTCGCCCAGGTTCACAGCCTCGATGACGAGGCGGCGTTCCGGCTGTCGGATATCGAGAACCGGGCTCGTAAGGATGTCTCCGACTTCGAGCGAGCCAAGACCTATGTCGAGGCCCTGCGGCTGCACTATAACGGCAAGCAGGTCCGCATGGCCGAGCGTCTGAAGCTATCTGAAGGTTGGCTATCGAAAATGCTGAGCGTTGGCGCCCTGCCCGACTGGTGTGTCAATGCGTTTGCGAGCCCGGCTGACATCCAGCTGAAGACGGTGTATCCGCTGGCAAAGAGGATACAGACGGCCCTGATAGCTGAGCCTGAACTGGTGAAAGCCATGAAGGCCGTCGCCGCCAAGTTGTCGGCTGATCAGGCGCAAGCCCGTGCAAACGGCAAGACGGCCGTTCTGGCTATCGATGTTGTCAAGCAGCTGATGGATGCGGGTTCGGATGTCGAGACGACTGAGCCGTTTATCAAGTTCGACGCACCGAGCGGCAGGACAGCGCTCAGTGTGTTGTCGTCTAATCGGAATGGTGTTTCGGTGCGGGTGCATGCCGGCTCCGGCGCCACAGAGGCCGAGCTGGTGGCCATGTTCCGCTCAGCGCTTCACGCGGTGGAAAAGCAGGGCAGGGGCCAACGCGGCTGATATCTTTCCCCGGGGAAAGTGGTTAACGCAAATTAAGCCTTCTATTTCCTTCGCGGCCAGCGGCGTCAAACATGAGCTCATGCAGCGGTATGGCTGGCGGCAACACTGATCATCTTTCCCCGGGGAAACTGGTTAACAGACTATGGATGACCGAGGCGGACCGGGGCTTCGGGGACGCCCGACTTCGCTTTAGCCAGAATCGTTGTACGGTCTTCTTTCCCCGGGGAAACTGGTTAATTTCGCCGTGTAGAAGGAAGACGGTTAATGGAGCCCTCAGAGAAAAAGGACCAGATCGACTTGTTCTTGCCCTATCTGGCTGACCTCAATCTAAGAGATCAGCGGGAGGTAATGGAACGGCCGTTTTTCAGCCTGGCCAAGTCCAAGCGGCTTAAGCCCATTGACTATACCTCGCCAGACGGCAAGACCTTTGTTCACGTCTCGGCAAACCCGGACTATGGCATGGCCACCATATGGGACGCCGATATCCTCATCTACTGCGCGAGCGTTTTGAACGACCTCAAACAGCGTCGCGTCAACGACATTCCACGCACGCTCAAGATCATGCCCTATGATCTTCTCCGTTCCATTGGCAGACCCATCTCCGGACGTTCCTACGATCTTCTGGGCGCGGCCCTCGACCGACTGCAATCGACCACAGTCAAAACCAACATACGCGCTGAGAAACGGTTTGAGGCGACCTTTTCCTGGCTGGATAACTGGAGCCAGCTCGTTGACGCCAAAACCGAAAGATCCAGAGGCCTGAGCATCTCGCTCTCCAGTTGGTTCTACGACGGCGTTCTGATGAACGGCGGAGTGCTGTCTATCGACCGCGCCTATTTCGACATCACGGGGGGCCGGGAACGCTGGCTTTACAAGGTGGCTCGCAAACACGCCGGCGGTGCCGGCCCCGAAGGCTTTGCGATCGCCTTGCCGACCCTGTTCGATAAGTCCGGAGCAGAAGGGCAGTATCGTCGCTTCAAATTTGAAATCGCGGCGATCGTGCGTCGTAATGATTTGCCTGGCTTTGAGTTACGGCTGGCCGACGCGGTCACGACCCGTGAACCCCTGTTGGTCATGACCCGCCGTCAAGACGTCGCGATGGGTGACGGGGAGGGCGCACAGGCTATGGCGCCGGTGAGTTTCGATGCCGCCAAGTCACCGGCCCCCGTTTCAAAGACAGCTTCAGCCAGCCATACCGGCGAGCCAAGGAACTACCTGACAGACGACACCTTGTCATACCTGCGCAAGCACTACCACGGATGGGACTTTCATGCCCTGCATGCCGAGTTCCGGGGATGGTTGGCCGAAAGTGCCGACCGTAGCCCGGAACGGTATCAAAGTGCTTTTATCGGCTTTGTGAAACGCTATCACGAAAAGAACCGACATCAGCTGAGGGCCTGACTGGCCCAAGCGTTCCCGAAATGACAGCACTGAATCAGTGCCAAGCTGTGATTCGTGAATAACTGAGGAAAGATGAATCGTTTTGAACGAGTTTCCAGCATAATGCCCCGAAATAGATTCAATAGTTCCACCTTATCCACAAGGCTTCGACACATCAGGAACGAGCTTTGATCCATCAGGGACAATCCCCTGATACATCGGGAACGGCCCAATTGATCCATCGGGAACAATCCCCTGATACATCAAGAACAGCGTGGCCTCGCAGATCCTTTGTTACAAAGGGAAATTTAAGGGTTAGGCCACGCTTAACCTTCTAAAGAGTCTTATTTAACCCTCTAACAGGCGTCTGATATTTAAAGATATTTTTGAAGGACAGGTTTAAGCGCGTTCCACCCGGGCCACGCCCCTTAGGCATAAGGACCATCTTTCTTGGCCCCTTGAAAGGAACGCGCGATAGTCTCACCAACTAAGGCATACAGACATTCAAGACAGGCCGTTTCGCCGTACGCAAAAGTGCAGAGCGTGTGAGAACTGAAGAAGACGCTTGGCCGATGGCTCAATATACGCGCCCTGCCTCGTAGCACCGTAAGCGGAAACCTTGTGGATGCGCCATCCGTAAATAGCCAAGATGACAGGTTCGTACCCGAAGGTCGGAATTCGACTTTTAAAAATCGCCAGCACTTAGGGGAAATATAATCGCCCCGTAATGGATTTGGCTGGCCACAAGTGATTATCTGCGTCGTACCAGGTCTTAAACTACGGTAAGTAATTGATAAATTTAATTAATAACGAATTTGTATTGATATTTGTGCTTTCGCTAAAGGACACAAAGCCAGTGGCGCCGCATATATCCTAACGGACACACATTTTGATACCGAAGGACTTAGTTGCCCTTCACCATTCAACTGCCTGCTGGCGGCACTGTAAGCCGTCTGTGGCAGGTACAAGGTGTGGAGAGAGGGCAGTTGACCGGAGCGGCTATAATGGCTGTAAACGCGTCCGGCGACGCTTGTGAATAAGCGCTTGAAGCTACGGAACGCTAGATACACAGCCCTCTATTCTCGTAACCGTCAGGGTTCATAGGGCTTTTTGACCCACAGACTGACCTATTGCGCCTGTTTTAGGTGCGCCCATGGTTAAGAACCACAAATTTGCCACACCATAACAAAAACATCTCACAAAATCTCACATTTACGCCCCTAAAATACACATCTGTCACAAACCACCGGTAAACGACCCTCCGTGGCCGGCCGCGGGGGGCATCTTCCGTGCATCGCGATCGCCCCGCACGATCTTATTTCACGGAGAGTTTTTATGAAGAAAATGCTCATGACGGGCGCGGCCGCAGGCGCGCTTTTCTTTCTCGCCGCGTCATCTTACGCGCAAACAGCTGCCTCGACCGAACCCCAGGGCAGCCAGGCGACGACGGACGGCCAGATCGCCAAAGAAGATCAAGCAACTGAGGTCGTGGTCACCGGCTTTCGGAAATCGCTTAGCGCTGCCCGCGATATAAAGAAGCGGTCCGTAATCCAGAAAGACGTGATCGTCGCCGAAGATATGGCGAAGTTCCCGGAACTGAACCTGGCCGAGTCGTTGCAGCGCCTACCGGGTGTGCAGATCACGCGTGAGGCGGGCGAGGGCCGGCGTATCTCGTTGCGCGGCCTGGGTCCGGATTTCGCCCGCGTACAACTTAACGGCATGGAAGTGCTGGGCAATGTCGACTCTGCCCAGGACAGCCGTGGCCAGCGCTCACGCGACCGGGCCTTCGACTTCAACATCTTCGCTTCGGAGCTGTTCTCGAAGGTAGAAGTCGAAAAGACCTTCCAGGCGGCCCAGAACGAGGGCGGCATGGCCGGTACGGTCGGGCTCTTCACGGGCAAGCCTTTCGATTACGGCCCCGGGCCGAAGGCCGCCGTCGTGGCAAAGCTTGGCACCAACCAATATACCAAGGACGCGCAGCCACGTATCGCCGCCCTGTACAGCTATAACTGGGATAACAAGTTCGGCGCGACCGTATCCGTTGCCTATACCAAGCGCGAGACAACCGAACAGGGCCACAATACCTATAACTATAGCCAGATAGGCAAGACCGATTTTTCCGATCCAACCCATCCAAAGGGTAAGGCGTATGATCTGGTGGCCGCCGGCCTGGATATCTCCCATCTGAGTGCCGCCCAGCAGACCAGGTTCTTGGCTGGTGATCTGTATTTTGCTGACGGCAACCGCATTTCCTCTTGGGATGCGAAACTGGAACGCCTTGGGGTGACGGGCGCGTTGCAGTGGAGGCCCACGGAAAATCTCCTGCTGACGCTGGATGTTTTGCACGGAGAGGTTACCACCCACCGCGACGAGCTGCACCTGGCCACCCGGCCGATTAAAGGCCTGGGCTCTACAACGCTTGATACCAAGGCGGGCGGGGTTTGGCCTGCTCAGTTCCAGACGGGCTCGGTCCTCAACGACTTCCGGGTGGACAGCAACAACTATGTCACGATGACCAATGTCAGCAATGCGACCTTTGGCAGTGAGCACCGCCGTGAGTTGAACGAAAACCGCTTCAACCAGGCGGCGCTGAGCATGAAGTGGGACGTCTCCGATCGCCTGCTTATCGACGGCCATGTCGGTTACGAGAAGTCGACCTACAAGACCCCCTACGACGACAAACTCTATATGCGCGCCAAGGGCAATCTCATCGCCGACTATGGCACCGACGGCCAGTCAGCATCGTTCCAGTATCCGAATACCGACCTGACGAATCCGGCCAATTACGCGATGGATAACTTCTACTATCGCGCCTTCCATAATGGCTCAACTCTGCAAGAGGGCGTGCTGAACCTGTCCTATAAGGCGAACGATGTGTGGACCCTGCGCGCCGGCGTAGCCTACCACAAGTTTTCGCAAGATGGCGCCAGCTATTATTATGATGGCGGCGATAACGGGACGACGGGCAAAACGCGGGGAACGTCCGTTGCCGATATCACCTCCGTATTCAGCAACAGCTTCGGTTCCTGGCTGATCGGTGACTACGACAAGGCGTTCGCCAAGTACAAGGAATATCATCGCCTGGTGCCAAACACCGACGGGACGGGCGGGGTCATCAAAGATATCGAGAACGTCTACAAGGTCATGGAAGCGACGAGCTCGGCCTTCGTTCAGGCCGATTGGGATAGCGAACTGTTCGGCAAGCGCTTCCGCGGTAATGTCGGCCTGCGCGGCTATAGCACCGATACCCGCAGCACCGGCTGGATTCAGGGTGACAGCTACGCATACCTGGGGACAAGCGACGTGAAGGGCAGTTATTCCGGAGTTCTGCCGGCCCTGAACACCGTACTGGAAATGACGCCGGAGGTCTTGGTACGCTTCTCCGCCACACAGAACCTGAACCGACCGGGGCTGAGCTCGATGGCCGCCCAAGGCAGTGCCTTCCAGAACAATACCGACAAGTGCGATTGGTCCAAGCCCGCAAACAAGGACAACTGCTATGTCTCGGCATCCCGCGGCAATCCGGACCTTAAGCCGTACAAGGATGACACACTCGATCTCGCGGTTGAGTACTACTTCGACAAGGTGGGCCTGCTGTCAGCTGGCGTATTCCAGAAAAAAATCACCAACTTCATCGACAGCCTGACGCTCCACGATATCCCCTTCAGCCAGACAGGGGTTCCAGTCGGTGCCGTTCCGGGCGCGAATGCAAACACCAACGTCACCGACTTCTCGATGCCCATCAACGTCTCGGGCAGCAAGACTCTGACAGGTGTGGAACTGGCGGCGCAGAGCCAGCTATCATTCCTGCCGGCACCGTTCGACAAGCTGGGCATTTTGGCGAACTACACCTATGTTGACACCCCTCCGGCACTCACCGGCATATCCAAGACCAGCTATAACGCCACCGTCTATTATGAAACCAAAACCTGGGGTGCCCGCGCGTCCATGAGCCACCGCAGCATTTGGTACACGGGCCACAACAGCTCTGTCATGAGTGCCGATACCCGTGGCTTCCAGGGCTCCACATATGTGGACGCTGCAGCCTTCTACAACGTGACGCCGAGGCTCCAGCTTACCCTGGATGCGATTAACCTGACCAACCAAAAGGATACACAGTTCTGGGGTCAGAGCGAGTATCTCTACAACCAGAACCAGAGTGGCACGACCTACATGGTCGGGCTCAGCTACAAGTTCTGATAGCGACGCGTAACCGACTGAGCGCTCCCACCCCCGTCAGGGCGGCGGGAGCGCGTTTCCCGTGTATAGGACCCTCGTAAAGCCGTGCCCCAGCCGTGATTGTTTCCCATCGCCACCGTTTCATCTTCGCTGCTGTACCAAAGACGGGCACCCATTCCGTCAGGCAGGCCCTGCGCGAACACATGGGCGATGAGGATGCGGAACAGGTCGGGCTGTTCGTCAACAAGCGCTTCCCGTGGGAGGGGCTTGCGGCGATCCGTCATGGCCACCTGTCTTTGCAACAGGTGCGTCCGTACCTGGGCGACGACGCCTTCAACGGCTATTTCAAGTTCGCCTTCGTGCGCAATCCCTTTGACCGTTTCGTGTCCTACTGCGCCTTCATGCTGCGTGACAGCGACACCTTCCAGCAGCGACCGCGCGAGGTGATGCGCCACTTTCTTTTCGAGGCGCCGCCAGAACAGCATATTCTGTTCCAGCCCCAAGCCTCATTGCTGGCCAGCGTTGACGGTAAGACGCTCTTGACGGACACGGTCGGCCGGGTCGAGGATATGCAAGCCTCCTATGATGCGATCTGCGCCCGTATCGGTATTCCGTCTCGCCCCCTGGACCGCGTTAACGGCAGCCGGCATGGCGACTATCGCGACTACTACGACCAGTCCTTGATCGATGGCGTTCGCGCACGTTACGCCCAGGATCTGGACGTGTTTGGCTATAGCTTTGAAGGCCTGCGATGACCGCCCTCTCAATCGAGCCTGTCGCCAATCCGCGCAAGACCTCAAGCGTTCGCCAGCTTGGCCCCGTCGATATCGCCGTGTTGCGCGAAGCCGTTCTGGCGATACCGGAGGACGTCTGGGAGGCGGAGAATGCCAGCAAGCCAAACAAGTTTGAGGTACTGGGCTGTACCCGCCACATCGTCTTCCGCTTCATTGATAGTCCCCGCGATTGGCGCAGATCTCATGATCGTTCGGCCTGGCCGCAATGGCGCAGCCTACTGGAGCCGGTTTTGGCCCAGGCTGTTCGTGACTACGGATATGCGCGCGGGGTGTTTCCTCGGGTGATGCTGGCCAGACTGCCGGCAGGCGGGATCATCCACCCGCATATTGACGCCAACCCGGCGGCGAAGTGGCCGCACAAGATTCATGTGCCGGTGTCGACCAATCCCGGCGTGGTGTCTTTTTTCGGCGGCGCGGACCACCACTTCCCGGCGGGCCAGGCGGTGGAAGTCAACAATCTCGGTCCGCATTGGGTGCGCAACGGCGGCGACAGCGACCGTGTGCATCTGATCTTCGAATATTATGACATCGATCAGCCGGACCCAAGCTGGCTGGAGCCGTTCCTGCTTGCCGGAGCGCCAAGATGACGTCGGCTGCCGATTCCGAGGATCGTGACGCCGGGTTACGATCCGCCCGACATCTGCGTTTGGCCCAGCGCGTGCGGGAGGCCCTGACCGTACTCGACCGTTTGCAGGCGCACTATCCCCAATTCAGTCGGTTGTACCAGGAACGGGGGCACTGTTACATCCAACTGGGGGATGCACCGGCGGCGATCGACGCGTTGCGGGAGGCGGTCCGCCTAAACCCGACCTTGCCGGCGAGCTGGGATATGCTGGAACAGCTTTACCGTATGCTCGGCGACACTGATCAGGCGTCCGTTGCAGCGCAGACCCTGGCGGTTCTGAGGCAATTGCCCCCTGAGGTGGTGGTGGCGAACAGTCTGTACGCCGATGGCGACCTGTCGCCGGCAGAGGCTGTCTTGCGGGACTACCTCAAAAGGGATGGCGGGAATGTCGGCGCGCTGCGCCTGCTGGCGCGTATATGCACGGACACAGGCGCGCCGGAGGAGGCTGAAGCGCTGTTGACATCGGTGCTCGACCGGGCGCCGGACTACCATGCGGCGCGCCTTGACTACGCCATGGCCCTGTTGCAGCAGCAGAAGCCCCTGCAAGCGCGACAGGAGGCCGAGCGCCTGCTTGGGCACGATCCCGATAACCGCGACTACCTCAAGCAATATGGCGCCGCCTGTGTGGCCTTGGGTGACCACGAGCCGGTGATCGATCTTTACGAGCGGCTCTTGACGGGCGAGGGTCAGCTGGGGGGAGGGGAGGCCGCGTCGGAGACCGCCGACCTACGCGTATGGCGCGCGAACGCCCTGAAGATCACCGGCAGGCAAGCCGAAGCGATTGCCGATTATCGAACCGCCCTGGCAGCGCGGCCGGAGTATGGTGTGGCCTGGTTCGGCCTCGCCAACCTCAAGACCTATCGGTTCAGTGATGATGACATCGCACACATGGGTGCCGCCGAAGCCCGGCCGGATGTTCAGGACATGGACCGCGTCTACCTGTGCTTCGCGCTTGGCAAGGCGTTTGAGGACCGGGGCGACTATGCCACCTCGTGGCAATATTACGCACGCGGTAATGCGGTGCGGCGTACCACCAGCCGCTATCGCCCGGAGGTCGCGGATGCCTGTGCAGATCGCCTAAAGCAGGTCTTCACCGCCGAATTCTTCGCTGCGCGCGAAGGTTGGGGGGCGGCCGATCCGGCGCCTATCTTTATCCTCGGGCTGCCGCGTTCTGGCTCGACATTGATCGAGCAGATACTGGCCTCCCATGCCGCCGTAGAAGGCACACAGGAACTGACCGAAATCAGCCGCTATGCCGGCGAACTCTGCGGCCTGGATCCAGATTGCGGCCTGCCGGTGAAGATTGAGGCTGTGACACGGCTGAGCGCCAGCGAGGTGCGTAGACTGGGCGAGCGTTTTCTGGCCGAAACCCGTGCCTATCGGCGTCTGGGTCGGCCGTTTTTCATAGACAAGATGCCGAATAATTTCTGGCACATCGGTCTTATCCATCTGATTTTGCCGCGCGCGACACTCATCGATGTGCGCCGCGAGCCGATGGCCTGTGGCTTCAGCAGCCTCAAGCAACTGTTCGGCACAACAAATCAGGAATTCTCTTACGGTGTCGATGACATCGCGCGTTATTACAGAACCTATCTCGGTCTCATGCGGCATTGGAACGATGTGCTTCCCGGCCAGGTGCTGCGCGTTTCCTACGAGGACATGGTGGAGGATCTCGAAGGCGGCGTCAGGCGGCTTTTGGCCCATTGCGGATTGGACTTTGAGCCCGCATGCCTGCGGTTCCACGAGACTCGGCGCAGTATTCGCACCCCCAGCTCTGAGCAGGTACGTCAGCCCATTGGCCGGGAAGGGCTTTTGCAGTGGCAAAATTACGCCCCCCGGCTTGGTCCCTTGCGAGAGGCGCTGGGCGATTCATTGACTGACTACAGGTATTGACCCATGCGGCTGTCGCGTCCCTTCTTTCAACTCCCCGTACTTTTCGACGTGGACCGTTTGCAGGCTGAGGTCGCCGCCTTGCCGGCTGAGGCATGGGTGGCACACCCTGACCAGGTACCAGGCAACAGCGCCGCGCGGCTGATTAGCGCCGGTGGTGAAGAAACGGATGCGCACCAGGGACAGATGTTGCCGACGCGCTGGCTTTCGGCCATGCCCTATTTGCGCCAGAGTCTCGCGGGCTTCGGCGTCGTCTGGAGCCGCTCACGGCTGATGCGTCTGGCGCCGGGCACTGGCGTTCCGGAGCATGCCGATATCAATTACCATTGGCATAGCCGGGTGCGGCTGCACATCCCGATATTCACGCGACCGGAGGTGCGCTTTCACTGCGACGGGCAATCCGTGCATATGGCCGCCGGTGAAGCCTGGATCTTCGACAACTGGCGTCGCCACCATGTGGAAAACCGGTCCGATGTCGAGCGTATCCATCTGGTCGCGGATACGTCGGGCACGGCATCGTTCTGGCAGTTCGCCTGCGGGGAGGCGCCGCCACGCGCGCAATGGCCTAGGGTAGGGTGGGACCCGCAGGCCCGTTCACAGCTGCTCACCGAAGGCGACCAGCGTGCGCCTGTGATGCCCCCAGCCGAAGTACAACTGCTTGTCGATGATCTGCGCGCAGAATTGGTGGTCGCGGAGGCAGCTGGTGGTGCCCGAAGCGCCGACGGTCAGCGCCGTGCGGGGCGATTCAATACGCTGCTGGAAAGCTTTGTGCAGGACTGGCGCCAATTGTGCGCGCTGCATGGCACGGGCGGGGCCGCGCGTGCGGACTTCCAGCGCCTGGCCGGCGCCGTGCGCGAGGCGGCCGAACCCCTCGCCGATGGGCTGGTCATGCGCACCAACAACGCGAGCGCCTGGCTCGTCCTCGAGAAACGGGTTTTGCAGCATCTGGTCGCGGACGCTGCCGCGTCTCAGCCGCGCGCAAGCCTGTCGGGCGGGGCCGACCGCGCGCTGGAAAGGCCGATCTTCATCATCGCGGCGCCGCGATCCGGGAGCACACTGCTTTATGAGACATTGGCCTGCACGCCAGGCTTCAACACCTTCGGTGGGGAAGCGCATTGGCTGATCGAGGACCACCCCGCCTTGCGCCCTGGCGCACCCGGCGTGGATTCCAACCGGCTCACCGCCGCAGATGCCACGGTCGAAATTTGCGCCGCGATCCGGCAGTCCGCCGTGTCCAGGCTCCAGGGGCTGCTGGGGCATCCGCCGGCCGAGGGCGCGCCACTGCTGGAGAAGACACCCAAGAATTCCCTGCGCATACCTTTGATCAAGCAGGTGTTCCCGGACGCCCGGTTCATCTTCCTGTGGCGTGATCCGCGCGAGAACCTGAGCAGCATTATCGAGGCCTGGCGCGCCGGCGGATGGATCACCTATCGCGCCTTGCCCGGTTGGGAAGGTCCGTGGTCGCTGTTGCTGCCGCCGGGCTGGCAGTTCCTGCAACATGCGCCTTTGGAAGCCGTCGCGGCGTGGCAATGGCGGTGCGCCAATGACACTGCGCTCGATGATCTGCGGCAACTACCGCCCGAAGACTGGACCAGCGTCAATTATCACGATTTCCTGGCCGATCCTGCCGAGGCGGTGCGCCGCCTGTGCCGGTTTTCCGGCGTAGCCTTTGATGCGGCGCTTCAGGCGCGTACTGCGGGCCAGTTGCCGGCGTCGCGTCACACCCATACCCCGCCGTCGCCTGACAAATGGCGGCGCAATGCGGACGCCATTTTGCGTGTCTTGCCGGGCCTCGACGCCACATGGCATAGGCTGCGTGCTCTCGGCTGACCTTAGGTTTAAGGTCAGTTGGCGGGAAAATCCACAAAATCCAACTTAGAACTAATAAAAAGGCACAAAACGCCACATATGCTGCCCAAATCTACACAAATTTGTCACAGGCAGAGGGTAACCGTCCGTTGAGCGGCTTGGGCGTCTTCGGCACTTACTGTGTCGATCATAAGGCCTCTCAATTCATATTTGCAAGCGCCGCTATCTGATCTTGTCCGGTCAATCTGACCGCTCGACAAGACGCAGGGCGCTAACCCTAAGCGACCGAATGAGGAGCCCGTTATGCCAGGACGTGACCGCCGAGAGTTCATAAAGGCTCTGCTCAGTGGTGGCGCAGCCGCCGCGTTGTATCCCTCATTGGCCCGCGCGTTTGAAATTCCCGCTCATACGTCTACCGGTACTATCCAAGATGTTGAACATGTCGTTATCCTGACCCAGGAAAACCGCGCTTTCGACCACTATTTCGGCGCGCTGAACGGCGTGCGCGGCTTTGGCGATCGGTTCGTCATTCCCGCGCCAGACGTGGGGCATCAGGTCGGCCGCACCGTCTTCGTCCAGCCCAATGAGGACGATACCGAACCTCATCTGATCGCGCCGTTCCGGCTGAACACGCGGCAGAATTTTGCCGTTGGTCGTCACGACGGCACGCCGCACGGCTTTACCGACGGTCAGGCTGCCTGGGACAACGGCCGGATGGGCCAGTGGACGCGCAGCAAGCATAACCATTCCATGGGGCACTTTACGCGCGAGGACATTCCGTTCCAGTACGCTCTGGCCGAGGCCTTCACCCTGTGCGATGCCTATCACAGCGCCATGCACCTGTGCACCAATCCCAACCGACTCTACATCTGGACCGGGACGCACGATCCCTTAGGCCAGCATCACGGGCCGGCGATTGACAATGCCTACGACAGCCTGGACGCCGACGGTTACGGTCATGGCGGCTATACTTGGACCACCTATCCCGAACGCCTTCTGGCCGCTGGCGTCAGCTTCCAGATTTATCAGTTGATGGAAGACAATTTCACCGACAACCCCGTTGTGGGCTTCAAGGTCTTCCGCGATGCTATGGCAAGCCGCCCACGATCGCCCGCCCAAACGGCGCTGGTCGAGCGCACGCTGACCACGCGCGGCCTTGACCGGTTGAAGTCGGATGTCATGGCCGGACACCTGCCGCAGGTGTCGTGGATCGTTGCGCCGGCGGCCTATTCCGAACATCCCGATCCCTCGTCGCCGTTCCAGGGCGCGGAATATACCGCACAGGTCCTGGATGCACTGACTGCCAATCCGGCCGTCTGGGCCAAAACCGCGCTGATCGTCAATTTCGACGAAAATGATGGTCTGTTTGACCATGTGCCGCCACCGGCGCCGCCGGCGCGCGATCCGAAGGCCCCGGAGCGCTATTTTGGCGGGTCGACCGTTCCGGTCGACGATGAATATCATGTCAAAAGCCAGAACGCCGAAGACGCCCAGTACCTTAACCGGCCGTACGGCCTGGGCCCGCGTGTGCCAATGTACGTCGTCTCGCCGTGGAGCCGGGGCGGTTATGTCTCGTCGGAAGTGTTCGACCATACCAGCATTCTGCGCTTCCTCGAGCTGCGGTTTGGCGTTGCCGAACCCAATATCAGCCAGTGGCGCCGCGCGGTCTGCGGCGATCTGACAAGCTGCTTCAATTTCCGGACGCCGAATGATACGGCCTTCCGCGACAGGCTGCCCGAAACACGCACCCTGTCCGATCGCGCAGGCGCCCTGCCGCGCACCCGTCCGTTCCCGCCGGAAACCCTAACAGCGCCGGTCCAGGAGGCCGGTCCGCGGCGCCGGCGTGCTACGCCTTACCGCCTCGACCTGACGGTCGCGCCCGGACGCCTGACGCTGCGCAATGACAGTCGCGAACGCGCTGCGGTTTTCCACGTTTACGACCTTGATCGGCTGACCGCTAACCCGCGACGTTACACGGTCGGTGCGGGCCGGTCGTTAGATGCCGATCTGCCTGATCTGAAATCAGGCGCCGACTTGTTTATTCTGGGGCCGGGCGGATTTCATCGCCGATTCACAGCGACCGCCCTCCGTTTTACGGCATCCGTCGTGCAAGACGCGGGCGGGGTTTATTTGCGCTTGACGAATCTGGTGTCGGCACCACTCACCGTTCAGATTCTCGACCTCAGCTACGGCCAGCCGAGCCGCTCCGCCGCGCTGGAAAGCGCCGCCGTCACGCTTCCGCTAGACCTGTCTCAAAGCCACAATTGGTACGATCTCGAAGTGCTGTGCGACGGTCAGGTTGTCCGATTGGCGGGCTATGTCGAGACGGGCGGGGAGGGGGTCAGCGATCCGGCCGCCTTTGGTCCGGCCCTGCTGAACCGCGAGACGAAGGGCATGATCCTGTCGCGAACCTGAACATATCCGCTGCCGGGCTGACGTGCCCGGACATATTGACTTCTCGACTGACTAAGTGAAGCATGGCCGCCGCACTCGGCTCGGGCGGTCTATCCAACAGGTTTTTTCAAACGCATGCTACAAGAAACGCGACAGGCTGAAATCCTTAACCTTTTGCAAGTGCACCGCAGCCGCCAGATATCTGAACTGGCAAAGCACTTCGACGTCTCGGAAGAGACGGTGCGCCGCGACGTCCGGCATCTCGAAGATGAGGGGCACGCTCACCGCGTGCGTGGAGGCGTAAAGCTAAGGGAGACGGCGTTTGAGGCACCGTACATGGTGCGCCGTAACGAGAACGCGCCCCAAAAGCGCGCCATTGCGCTCAAAGCGGCGACCCTGGTTGAAGACGGTATGACAATACTCATCGATTCCGGCTCAACCGCCTACTGGCTTAGCCGGTCATTGGCCAAACGGCGCAACCTCACCGTCATCACCAACGCGCTGGAAGTCGCGCGCGAAATCGCTGGCAAGAACAATTGCCGTGTGTTCTTTGGCGGTGGCGAAATCAATCACGACTATCAATCGTGTTTTGGCCAGGAAACCGAAGCCTTTATGAGCGGGTTTACCCCCGAGATCGCCTTCTTCTCGATTTCCGCTGTCGATTCCCAGCGCGGTTTGCTCGATGTCCATTATCCGGAAGCGACTCTCAAAGCCAAGCTTGCGCCGCTGGCCTCCAAGGTTGCGGTCCTGGCCGACTCGACGAAATTCGAGCGCCAGGGCATCGTCAAGACGCTCGACTTCGACCAGATCGACTGGTTCGTCACCGACGCCGAGCCTGGCCCCGACCTGCTGCGCGCCCTGGCCGATGTCGAGCTTCTGATCGGCTGACCTGTCGGCGCCTTTTTTCAGTTGCCGTAGATGCGGCAGAGCAAATCGATGACCTGACGGGCGGCGTCATCGGCCAGCCGGTAATAGATGGTCTGCGCGTCGCGTCGCGTGTCAACGAGGCCCTCGGCGCGCATCTTTTGAAGGTGCTGCGAAGCCGCACTCTGGCTCAGACCCACAAGATCAGTCAGTTCACCCGCGCTTTGTTCGCCTTCGCTCAGCTTGCACAGGATCATCAGGCGCTGTTCGCTGGCCATGAGTTTTAAAAGGCGCGTCGCCTTCTGGGCATTGGCCGCGAGCACTGTCGCGGATGCGTCTTTCATCATGAGACCTTGCCTTTGCTGTCGTGACCGCCACGCATGACGATATAGATGGCCGGAATAACAAGTACAGTCAAAAGCGTCGAGGACAGAAGCCCAAACAAAAGCGAAATCGCCAACCCTTGGAAGATGGGGTCGGTCAGGATAACACTGGCCCCGATCATGGCGGCCAACGCGGTTAGCAGGATAGGCTTGAACCGCGTGGCGCCGGCATCAAGCAGGATATCCTGGAGAGGTCTTCTGTTGCCGTCGGCATCATGCGTGTCGGCATGACGGATAAAATCGACCAGAAGGATCGAATTGCGCACGATAATCCCGGCAAGCGCAATAAACCCAATCATCGAAGTCGCGGTAAACGGCGCACGGAACAGGATATGGCCGATGACGATACCGATCAGGGTGAGCGGTACCGGTGTCAGGATGACCAGTGGCAGCTTGAAGCTTTTGAACTGGCCGACGACCAACACATAGATGCCGAGCAGAGCCACACCAAAGGCGGCGCCCATATCCCGGAACGTGACCCAGGTGATTTCCCATTCGCCATCCCAAAGGACGGTGGCCTTGCTCTCATCGGCGGGCTGACCGTTCAGACGGATGGCAGGCGTGGGGAGATTGCCCCAGTCGGCAGTCTTGATCGCGTTGTCGACGGCGAGGATGCCATAGATGGGGGCTTCATACTGGCCGGCCATTTCGCCCAGAACCATGTCCACGTCACGACCGTCGCGGCGATAGATATGTGTCGAAGCGGTCGCTGGGGTGGCTGTCGTAACCTCTCCCAATGACACCAGCCGTGTGCCGGTCGCTCCGGTTGAGGTCGCCACCGGCATGGCCTGGAGCCCCTGGTCGAAGGTGCGTTGCGTTTGTGGCAGGCGCAGAGAAATTTCCAGCGGATCGCGGCCGTCGCCGCGATCCGAGTAGCCGAGCACCTGGCCATTCATCAGGGCATTGACGGAAGCGTAGACCTGGCCATCGGATAGGTTTAAGGCTTCGAGACGTTGGCGATCGGCGACGATAGACAGTTTGGGCGCCGGCACACCATAGCTGTCATCGACATCGACGATATAGGGTATGGATTTGTAGATGGCCTTGACCTTGTCAGCGACGGTCCGACGTGTGGCGGCGTCTGGGCCATAGACTTCCGCGAGGAGCGTGGCCATGACGGGAGGTCCCGGCGGGGCTTCGACGACTTTCAGCACACCATTGGCGGGGAGGGGGATAGCCTTCAAGCGGTTGCGCAGGTCGATGGCGATGGCATGACTGGCGCGCGAGCGCTTGTCCTTTGGCGCCAGCAGCACGTTGAGATCACCCTGTTCGGGATTGGTTCGGAAATAGTAGTGCCGGACCAGGCCGTTGAAGTTGAAAGGCGTGGCGGTGCCGGCATAGGAGTCGATGGCCTCGACCTCCTCCATTTGGGTTGTGATCTGGGCTGCCTGATTGAGGATGCGTTGCGTCGCTTCGAGCGACGTGCCTTTGGGCAGGTCGGCGATCACCTGAAGCTCCGACTTGTTGTCGAAGGGCAAGAGTTTGACCGTCACCGTCTTGGTGGCGAACATGGCGCATGACACCAGGGTGGCGACGCCCACGCCCGCCAGGAAACGGCCGGCGCTTTTCTTGTCCTTAATGATGGTGACCGCCACCCGGCGATAGACGGCGCCGATGAAGCCTTCGTGGTCGTGGCCATGTCCGGACTCTTCTCTGGCCTCTTCGCCGCTCTTTAGGGTCTTGCGGGCAAAACGGATCATCAGCCAGGGCGCCAGGATAACAGCGACAAAGAAGGAAAAGATCATGGCCGCCGAGGCATTGACCGGGATCGGCGCCATATAAGGCCCCATCATACCCGAAACGAACAGCATGGGCAAAAGGGCGGCGACAACCGTCAAGGTGGCGATCACGGTCGGATTGCCAACCTCCGCCACGGCGTCCACGGTCGCGGCCAGGCGAGTCCTGCCATCATTCATTCCCCAGTGTCTCGAGATGTTCTCGATCATGACGATGGCATCGTCGACCAGTATGCCGATGGAGAAGATCAGGGCGAATAGGCTGACCCGGTTGATGGTGTAGCCCATCAGGTTCGAGGCAAACAGGGTAAGCAGGATCGTGGTTGGAATAACGACCGCCGTAACACCGGCCTCACGCCAGCCGATGGCAAAGCCGATCAGGATGACGATGGAGACGGTGGCTAACCCTAAGTGAAACAGAAGCTCATTGGCTTTTTCGTTAGCGCTTTCGCCGTAGTCGCGTGTGACCGACACCTGGACGTTGCCAGGAATCAATGACCCCTTCAGGCTTTCAACGCGCTGAAGGACGGCACCTGACAGAACCACCGCATTGGCGCCCTTGCGCTTGGCGATGGCGAGCGATGCGGCAGGGGTTTGCGCCCACGCGCCGTTGCCGAGTTGCGAATAGCGGAAAACACGCGACTGGTCTTCACGCGGCGCCTGAATGACATTGGCGACGTCGCGGACCAGCACAGCCTGGCCGGAGACGGATGGCACCGTGATCACGCCGATATCTGCGGCTGTTTGCAGGGACTGACCCGCCGTGACGGTAACGGCCTGAGACTGCTGGCGTATGGTTCCGGCCGGAAAGCGGGTATTTGCACCCTTGATGGCCGTCATAAGCGCGTCGAGCGTGACACCGCGCGCCGTCATGGCGGCGGCGTTGGGTTCGATGCGGATTTCTTCGGGGCGTCCGCCAACGACAAAGGTCAGGCCGACATTGTCCACCTTGGACAACTCGGTTCTCAGCTTCGTCGCCAGATTATAAAGGGCGGTATCGTTCAGCCGATCGCCGGATCCGGGTTTCGGGGACAAGGTGATGATCATCGCGGGTACGTCATTGATGCCGCGCGTCTGGACAAGCGGCGCCTGAATGCCGACGGGGAGTCGGTCCATGTTGGCGTCGAGTTTCTCATGAATGCGGATGGCCGCGTTATCGGGATCCGTGCCAACCTTGAACCGCGCGGTTACCAGCACGTGGTCGTCATCGATGAAGCTGTAAACATGATCGACGTCATCGACACTTTTGACGATGGTCTCGAGCGGCTTGGCGATCAGTTGTTCGGCGTCGACCGCTTTCAAGCCGGGGGCGTCGACGCTGATATCGATCATGGGGACGCTGATTTGGGGCTCTTCTTCGCGAGGGATGGACAGAACGGCCAGCAGGCCGACCAGGATAGCCACGATCAGGAACAGGGGCGTGAGCGGTGACCTCAGGGTCGCCTGGGTCAGGCGTCCCGATAGACCCAGCGACCTGAAGTCAGGCATGTTGTTTGAGGCGCTCACTTGGCAATTCCGTACGCTGCTACGCGGTCACCGGCGGCTAGCCCGCCAAGGACTTCGACTTCATCGGGGTCTGCGGTTGGCGCCGTCTGGACAGTTGTCTCAAGGACGCTTCCCGTTTTTTGCACGATCCGCACATAGTCCAGACCATATCGCGTCACGATAAAACGCTTGGGGACAATGACAGCCTTGCGCTGACCGACGCCCACATAGGCGACGACTGTCTGACCGATGGCCACGTCATCCAGACCGGCGGCCGTGACGTCAGCCACGATCTGACCTGCGGTGACGGACGGGTATATTTCAGTAATCGTGCCGGTCGCCCGTGTTCCATTCGAGTCGAGGGTTATAGACTGCCCAATGCTCAGGGTTCGACCCTGGCCTTCAGGTAACTCGATGCGTACGACACGGTTCCCGGCAGTGATCGTCGCGACCGACTGACCGGCCATGACAACTGACCCCACGGGCACGGTTGCATGGATGACCCGTCCTGAGCCGGGAGACAGGATGGCGCCTTGGCGCGCCCCTTCACCACTGGCTGCGGCCTGCGCCCGCGCGGCGCGGACATTCGCGTCGGCGGCCGCGGCGGCCGCCTTGTCCTGATCCAGCTTGGCCTGCGCGTAGATGCCCTTGTTGAACAAGGTCTGCGTCCGGCCCAAGGCCGCACGCGCAAGGCTGGCCTGTGCCTCCGCCGCGACAGCCGCCTGATCGTAGGCGCCGGTTTGAAGATTGAGTTTTTGATCCTGCACGAAACCGATAATCTGGCCCTGTGTCACGACATCGCCCTCACGGACTTTCAGGGCCGTCAGGATCCCGGAGACGCGCGCGGTCGCTTCACTCATCTGACGCGTGGTCAGGGTGGCGGCGAGCGGTTTCATATCAGTGATCACCTTGGGCGCCACTGTCAGCGTTTCGCCCTTGAAAGCCACCGCCTGTTCAGGCGTATCCGAGGAGCCGCAGGCGGAAAGCCCCGCGCCGGACAAGGCGAGGACAAGAACAAGAGGGGAGATTTTTGACCGGAGCATGCGGGTTTCCTGATGGTCTTTTCCTGATGGTCTGGGCGTTTTCACAGACGCTCGTTATCGGATCGTCGGCAGGCCGCTGGCCTTCCAGGCGCCGATCCCGCCCGCCAGGTGATGGTCTACCTTCAGGCCACGCTTGCGGCATATGCCGACCGCTTTGGCGGACCGAACGCCCCCTTGGCAATGCATCACCAGCATCTTGCCGTTAGCATCCGGAAGGGTTGCCGTTTCCAACTCGGAAAGCGGAACATTGACGGCATCCTTGATGCGTTCGGCCTTGTGTTCGTGGGCCTCACGCACATCAACGAGGACGATTTGCCCCTGTTCCATGCCCGATTTGACCTGTGCGGCCGAAAGGTTTTTGACGGAAAACGCGCTGAACATGGCCTCTGCCCCAAGCTATAAAGGATTTGGTTGTATATTCGAAAAAACGAATATAAGGAAATAAAGAATAAATGTCAATACCCGTGGTGAAGACGACCTTTTAGGACGGGCAGTCTGTTCTTGTCTTCAACCGGTCCACACGTCCGGCAGTTGCTAGCTACACACCGGCCACCTGCGGGACTCGTAAACCTGTCTGACGCTCGCCATTCATACCCGGCGTGCACAGGACGACAGTTGGCGGCCGATCCAGCAATGCACGCGTTCGGCACGTCTCCGTAATGGTGCAACGGTTGCACACCAAGCGTTCGGCCTTTTTCAGGTTGGTTATCGCCACGTGATTGCCCGTAACCACGATGCCGAAGGGTTTGAGTTTTTTGAGCGAGCGTGAAAAGGTTGCCAACTCCATATGAAGCCGGGAGGCAATCAGGGTTTTGGAATAGGGCAGGTCGAAGCTTCGCGGGTCGAAACCATAGGGTACGCATAGGCTCTGAAGGTAGCAGGCGATCAGCTGGGGCGCCGACAGGGTGGAGAAGTGTTCGGCGTCCTTGAGAGCGCCGCGCAGCCGATCCGCGAGACCGACCAAAAGACGTGGGGCCAGCCTGGCCAAGTCGTTCATATTATCTCGCATCCAGTGGATGGGCAATTCCAGGATGATAGCCTCTTCGACAATGCGGGTATTCGCCGTGTGCGCGGTATCGAGGGCGATGATTTCTTCGGCATTGACGCAATCACCAGCAATCAGGATATCGCTGGTTATCTCGTGACCATCGGGTGTGCCCCGGTAGACTTGAACCGTGCCCTTGCAGACAACGTAAAAATTCTGGATATCGGCGCCTTGCCGGAAAATATAGGCGCCCTTCGGATAGGCTCTGACGCGGCTGTTCTCGGACAAGAGCCGACTTTCAACTGGGCCTATATCTCCAAATAGGGGCAGGGTCGCCATCGGGTCGATGAACATATTGCCATTTCCTAACGTCAGGCCAGTCCTTTTGGACATAAGACAAGGCATGCGCTTAAGAACCGTAAGAGCTCAAATCGCATACGCCTAGGCTCGGAAAGTACTCAATTGGTTATGGTTGAACGAATTTATGGCGGCGTCCCACCTCGGCGCTTATTGCGATGTTTGCATGCCAACGTTCGAAATCATCATACGCCTCATTCATAAAATCTATCATCTTTTCAAAAATTTGACTGGGGTCAAAAGAATGGACGGATATCGCATTTAGTATTGGATCTGCGGACACGAAACCGAAATTAGCAGGAATTCAGGAATGACCCGAGATGGCTAGGCTGCGGCTTTGGCTCGACTATCGTCACCGGTCTCGCGATTGCTAAGTAGGCCAGCCTAGAAAGAGATAAGATGTCTACCCGTCGCGAACTGATGGCCTTGGGTGCGGCAACTGCGTTGTCGGCCTGCGGGGCCTCCCGAAGTCCTTCGGCCTATGATCGACTGGCGGAGACGATTCGTAAGCCATTAGGCCCTCAGCCCGATTTGCTCGAATTGGTTCGTTTTGCGGCTCTGGCCGGCAATGGTCACAATACCCAGGCCTGGCGCTTTGCCGTCGCCCCTTCACGGGTCAGCATCCTGCCTGATTTCAGCCGGCGGACGCCGGTTGTGGACCCGGACGACCATCACCTATTTGTCAGCCTGGGCTGCGCGGCCGAAAACCTTGTCCAGGCTGCCGAAAGCACAGGTCGCCCGGCGAAAGTCGCCTTTGTCGAGGAAGGGGAGGGACGGCTCGATATCGACCTTGGATCGTCGCGATCAAGTCCTGCCAATCTGTTTCAGGCCATCCCGCTGCGCCAATGTACGCGGTCGGAATATTCAGGCGCATCGGTTCCTTTGGCCGATATCAAACGCCTGGAAACCGCAGCGGCTGCCGATGGCGTTTCGGTATTCATCCTGACGGACCGCTCAAAGCTAGGTACGGTCAGGGATTTTGTCGTTCAAGGGAATAGCCGGCAGATGGAAGACGCGGCGTTTCGCGCTGAACTGAAGCGATGGATACGCTTTAACGACACGGACGCCATCACAAAACGGGATGGCTTGTTCACGGCCGCATCCGGCAATCCGCAGCTTCCCACCTGGGCGGGCGATGCTATCTTCCCGTTTGTCTTTACGGAAAAATCTGAAAACGACACATATGCCAGGCAGATGGCGTCCTCGTCGGGTGTGGCCGTATTTGTCGGGGACAAAGCCGACCACGCGCATTGGATCAAGGTCGGTCGCTCCGTCCAGAGGTTTGCTTTGCAAATCGCGGCGTTGGGTATGACATATGCCGTCATTAATCAGCCGGTGGAGGTTGCGTCTGTGCGCCGTGCCTTCGCCGGCTGGCTGGGTATCGACAAGGCGCGTCCGGATTTCGTGTTGCGATTTGGCTACGCCAAAACGAACCGAGGCTTGCCGAAGTCTCTGCGCCGTCCTGTCACCGACATCGTCATCCAAGGATGAGCTATGATATCGTCCGTCTGGACGGCGTTTGAGGCGGTGGTGACCAAAGCCATCATTTGCGCGTCCCTTCCCCTGGCCCTTTCCCTGGGGTGCTTTATTTCGCAGGATTTGATCACAGACAAACCCAGCTTTCCCCATTGGCCTATGCTGCAATGGGTCAAATGGGATGAAAATTATGTCTATAAAGTCCATTCTGTGCGTTTTCAGCGGCAATGCCGACGAGGACACAGCGCTGAGCGCGGCCTTCAATATGGCCTACACAGCAAAGGGCAGTCTCCGGGTTTTGCATATAGCTGCGCCGCCCATCCTTTATGGCGCCGCGATCGGAGCGACCTATGCGTCCGGGCCATACCCCTCCGGCGACCTGGCCAGTATTCTGGAAAAAGATGCCCGTGAATTGACCGAAACGGCGCTTAAGGCGGTCATCCGCCTCTCAAAGACGCATATGGTCAGCTTGGTTGAAGACGGTATTCAGGCCACAGCCGGTCGAGCACAGGCTAGCTTCCGAGCCTTGGTTGGGACGGTGAGCGAATGCCTGCCCAGCGAAGGACGTTCAGTCGATTTGGTCGTCGCCGGCTATGACAATAGCTATGGCGGTAACTTTGAGACGATATTGGCGGCGCTGTTCAAGACCGGCAGTCCGGTATTGGCCATCCCGCGACTGTCGGATGTCGTTGTGTCCGAGACAGGATATGCCCGCACGGTGGCAGTTGCCTGGGATGGCAGCTTGGCCGCGTCGCGCGCCCTTCGGGCGGCCATGCCCTATCTGGTGCACGCAGAAACCGTCTATCTGGTCAGTGTCGAGGGCATGAACGACCCGGTCGATACGGTCGGTAACCGAGACATTATCGGCTACCTGGCGGTTCATGGCATTTCTGCTCAGTTCATCCATTGTGAACGCGTCGCACACAGCATTGGGCATATCCTCCTTGAAAAGGCCGATGACCTGAAAGCGGATCTTCTGGTGACGGGAGCCTATGGCCGCGGTCACATTGGCGAGATGATTTTAGGCGGGGTGAGCAATCATCTCCTGAAGCATTCGCGATTGCCGCTTTTCTTAGCCCACTGAGGCCCCTTGGTTATGACGGCACCTCGTTCAGACGAATTGGGATCACATGTGTCCGTGAGCCAGGGCGATAAAAGCCTATGCCCGAAACCGCGTCTAAGCGTTACTGACGCCATCTACGCCCAACAGACGGTGTTTGATTTTCAGCCACAACCGGTGCCCGTCGTGTCGATACATGCGCTCCTCTATGCGGCTGTCCAGGCGCCGACGGTCCAGTCCTCCGAACAATATGCCTTTGCAATTGTCCAGGGCCGGCAAGCCCTGGCTGAACTGTCGGACTGGCGGGCGCGGCCGTCTAGTGCCCTTGTGGATCAAACACTTGAAACGTCTTCGCCGCCGGCTGTGGGATACTTGGCGGCGGATGACCGCAACATTTTTTTCAACGCCGGCACGCTGATCGTCGTCTATGGGGCGTGTGCTGCGACACTCGCCCTGCCTGACGTCTGGCTGGCGGCGGGCAACCTCACCCTGGCCGCCTGCGGCATGGGTTACGGGACGCGTATTGTCGTTGAAGCGATAGAGGCGTTGAATTCGCCGGAATGGCGGCGACGGCTGAAGGTGCCGCCGCATTTATGTGCGGTCGCGCCGATCATAGTCGGGGTCGCCGCAGGTGCCCGGTCGGAGACCTCGCGCAAGGCGCCTGATATTGTCAGCTGGTCGACATAGGGCTCCGCTTTTTCGCGTCAGGTCCTAAGCTCGCCATAGCTGTACGGGTATCATACCGGAGCCCGACGACTCCAGTCGATAACGTTTGCAAGACGCACAGCCATCTGATCGGGGCGGTTTCGTCCCTGAAAATCGGACGTCATCCAGTGGACAACCATGCCCACAATGCCGCTGATCAGAAATACAGTGGCATCGGTTTCTTCCGCGTCGCCGCGTGAGGCGCGGACGGTGCGGTGGGCGACGAAGGGCAACAGGTCTTCAAAGATGTCCAGCGAACCAACCCCGGCACGCACACGAAGATAAAAGTCTTTGTGCGCCTTCAGATGCTCAAAGATCGGCAACGCGCGGGCGACTATGTCATCTTTTATGCCCTCCGTACCCAAGGCGGCGAGGGCAATCGGTTCGACGGGCGGAAAGGCCGCACTCAGGCGTTTGAGGGCCGCCGCCTTTGCCGCCGTCTGCAAGTCCGGGAAGTGCTGGTAGAAGGTGGGACGGCTTACGCCTGCGCATCTGACCACGTCTGTGATTGAAATCTCGCTTAAGGCCCGTTCGTCCAGTAGGTCCGATATGGCTCTGATCAAAGCCTCAAACGAGCGCAAAAAGCGGGGGTCGTCTGTATTTTCTGCCAATGGCTTGCCTCTCAACTCGCATCGCTTATTTATTTTACGTTTGTTAAATAGCTTTTTATCGTTAACATAGCTTTGGCCTGTCGCAAGGGCGCGTGCAAGTAAGGTGTTTGTCATGTCAATATCGTCCGTTGTCCCCCGCCCCCCTTTAAAGCCGATTATCGGCAACCTGACTGAACTCGATGTCGACTCCCCTGTCCAAAGCCTGATGGCTTTGGCCAAAACCTACGGTCCCTTCTTTAAATTGACGATCTTCGGCCAGGATATCTATGTGGCCGGTTCACAGGCGATCGTGAATGAACTATGCGATGAAAGCCGTTTCCACAAAGCCATTCATCCGCCGCTGGCGGAATTGCGCTCTGTCGGCGGAGATGCGCTCTTCACTGCCCATGACCACGAGCCGAATTGGGGAAAGGCGCACCGCCTGCTTATGCCGGCCTTTGGGCCGATCGGCGTGCGCGGCATGTTCGATAAGATGCTGGACGTCGCCGAACAGATGTTCGTGCGCTGGGAGCGCTTCGGACCCGGTGCGGTCATCGACGTCGCGGACAACATGACCCGCCTGACCCTCGACACCATCGCCCTGTGCGGCTTCGATTATAGATTTAATAGCTTCTACCAAAACGAGATGCATCCCTTTGTTGCAGCCATGGTCGGGACTTTATCAGAAGGGGGGCGCCGCGCCCGTCGCCCAGATATGATCAACTCGCTCCTTTGGGCGAAAAGCCGACAATATGAAGCCGATCAAGCCGTACTCAGGGACGTCTCCCGCCAATTGATCGCAGAGCGCCGCAAAGACCCGTTGGGCGCTGAGAAAGACGATCTTCTGAACATCATGCTGAACGGGGTCGATCCGGTCACCGGCGAGAGACTGAGTGACGAAAATATCGGCTATCAGATGGTCACCTTTCTGGTCGCCGGGCATGAGACGACCAGTGGCCTTCTGTCATTTGCCACCTATCTGCTGCTTAAAAACCCTGACGTGTTACAAAAAGCGCGGGCGGTCGTGGATGAAGTGCTCGGCACCGACACGCCGCGCATCGATCACCTGGGGCAGTTGCGCTATATCGAGCAGATACTGATGGAAACGCTGCGCCTGTGGCCGACGGCGCCGGCCTTTGGGGTGCGCCCCCGCGAGGACACTCTACTGGCCGGGCAATATCCCTTGTCGAAGCGGGATACCGTCATGGTCCTGGCCCCGATCCTACATCGGGATCCGGCCGTGTGGGATGCGCCTGACGCTTTCCGCCCTGAACGCTTCTCTCCGGAAAATGCCGAAAAGCTGCCCCCTAACGCGTGGAAGCCGTTCGGCAATGGCATGCGCGCCTGCATAGGGCGTCCCTTCGCCATGCAGGAGTCTCTGCTCGTTCTGTCGATGATGCTGCAACGCTTCGACTTTGTGCTCGACAATCCCGCATATACGCTGGAGGTCCATGAAACCCTGACTCTGAAACCACAAGGACTGACCATCCGTGCCCGTGCCCGCGGTGATCGCAGCCCCCCTGTTCGTACGCACATTCCGACTGCGCCGCAAAAACCGCTCACGCGCCCAACGGCCCCGGTGGTTCCGGGTGAACAGGCCACGCCGCTGCTGATCCTGTACGGTAGCAATACGGGATCGTCAGAGGCTTTCGCCCGCCGCATCGCGGGCGATGCCCCCGCCCAGGGCTACACGCCACAGGTGGCGGCCATGGACGACTATTCTGGCCGGATGCCAGACCAGGGTGTCGTCATCGTCGTCACCGCTTCGTATGAAGGCCAGCCGCCCGACAATGCCCGCCAGTTTGTTGCCTATGTCGAAAGCCTCTCCCCTGGCGCTCTGACAGGCTTGCGCTTCGCCGTGTTTGGATGTGGCAATCGTCAATGGGCGCGCACCTACCAGGCCATACCCAAGCGGGTGGACACGGCATTGGCGGCGGCGGGCGCTGAGCCAATCAAAGAGAGAGGCGAAGCCGATTCCGGTGGTGACTTTTTTGGCGCCTTCGACGCCTGGTACGCGACGCTGTGGCAAGATATAGCCAAGGCGCTCGGCAAGTCGGCCGTCGAAACGGGAGGCCCAGTGCCTCTGGCGATCGAGTTCGTCCCGTCAGGGCGTGAAAACATCCTGCGTCTGGGCGATCTTAAGCCCGGCGTGATCGTGGATAACCGCGAGCTGGTGGATATGACGGCGGCCGGCGCCAGATCAAAACGCCATATTGAAATTCGCTTGCCTGACGGGATGTCATATCGTAGCGGCGACTATCTGGCCGTTCTGGCACGAAATCCCCAATCAAATATCGAGCGCGCCTTACGCCGTTTTGGTCTGGCGGCGGACACCCATGTGGTCGTCCGTAAGGGGGGCACGGCATCGAACACCCTGCCTACGGACATACCCATAAGCTGTGGCGACCTGTTGGCGCACTATGTTGAGCTGAGCAGTCCCGCAACCCAAACTCAGGTTGCCCGGTTGGCCGGGGTCACAGCCTGTCCACCGGAAAAAGCCGAGTTGCAACGGCTGTGCGGCGACGCCTACGCCGCCGAGATCCTGGACCGTCGCGTCACCCTGCTTGACCTGCTTGAACGATTTCAGTCCGCGGGTTTGGAGTTTGCCGAATATCTCGCCATGTGTCCGCCCATGCGGGCACGGCAATATTCCATTTCCTCTTCGCCGCTTTGGAAGCCTGATCATGTCACGCTTACGCTTGCGGTCGTCGACGGGCCGTCCCTGTCAGGTCAGGGGCGTCATCTGGGTATCGCTTCGACCTATCTCGCCAATCTCAAGCCCGGCGATCGGGTGTCCGTCGCTGTACGTCCATCGAATACGCGCTTCCATCCCCCTGAAAACCCCGCAACCCCTATTATTATGATTTGTGCCGGTTCTGGACTTGCCCCTTTCCGCGGCTTTCTTCAGGAACGGGCTTTGCAAAAGGCGGCCGGGCAAGCTGTCGGGCCCGCTCTTCTGTTCTTTGGTATCGACTCACCGGATGTCGATTACCTCTACCGCGACCAACTGGAAGCCTGGCAACTGGCCGGTGTTGTCAGCGTACGTCTGGCCTGCTCGGACGCGCGAAAGAGGCGGTCAGAAATGGGGCCAGAAACCGGGCCAGAAACGGGGCCAAAAACGGAGCAAGAGACGCAATATGTGCAACATCGCGTCTGGTCAGACCGGGCTGAGGTTGCCGATCTTTTTCGTCAGGGTGCCATTGTCTATGTCTGTGGAGATGGGCGCCGCATGGCGCCGGCTGTCCGCGAAACACTGATCGATATCTATCGAGACGCCACACGTGCGGACGACGACGCGGCGCGCAAGTGGGCCGACAGGATTGAGCACGAGAGGGGACGGTATGTCTCCGATGTTTTTGCATAGGAGCATTGGTTCTTTAAGGCAGGTATCGACCCTCTCTCTATTTCACCCGAAAATCACGAATGTTAATCTTGTAGCGGTTGACCTTGTCGTAAAACGTTTTTCGGGGAAGCTTGAGGCGCTTCATCGCCTCCGCTGCGCTGCCCTGGCAGCTCGCCAAGGTTTCACGAAGCAGGGCCGCTTCGAAGGCGGCAACGCGTTCAGGCAGGCCCTGATCTGCATCGACCAAACCGGGTTCAGAGACCGTCGCCACATCAAGCCCCAGGGCGTATCGTTCGGCATATTGTTCCAGTTCTCGCACATTGCCGTGCCAGTCGTGCGCTTGAAGGTGCCGCGCCACGTGCGCGGTGAGCGAGGGGACGGGGCGTTTCAGGCGGGAAGCGGCGGCGACGAGAAAATGTTGAAATAACAAAAGAATGTCTTCCTTTCGGTTTCTGAGCGGCGGCACTTTGAGCGTCACGCCACTCAGGCGATAATACAGGTCTGCCCGGAATGTGCCGGCGTCTACCGCCTCGCCGAGATCGCTTCGGCTCGAGGCGATAATGCGTAGCTCGATGGGGCGGGGCTCATCAGCGCCCAAAACCCACAGTTCCCGGGCTTCGACCACACGCAAAAGCTTGGCCTGAAGCGGCAGGCTTAGACCTTCGATATCATCCAGGAACAGGGTGCCCTTCTGGGCCTTTTCAATTTTACCCACGCTTTTTCGCGACAGCGGCGCGCCGGCGTCCAGCCGCGTACCGGTTTCTACACCAAAGAATTCGGCCGCGAAGATCGCGTCGGGAAGCACCGCGCAATTGACATGTACGAACGGCTTGCCTCTTCGGTCGCTTTGGCGATGGATGGTGCGTGCCACCCGTTCCTTGCCGACACCGGTTTCGCCGGCAATCAGGATGTCGACATCCGCCTCCGCGATCTGCGCAATCGTCTGGCGCAGGTGCTGCATGGCGGAACTCTCACCCAGGAGCCGATCATCGTCTTCGCGAGTGGCGGCGTAAAGCGCGCGTAGCTGCCGGTTTTCAAGGGTGAGGCGACGTGCCTCAAGCGCCCGGCGCAGGGCGGCGGTTAGGGTATCCATAGCGAAGGGTTTGGTGAGGAAGTCGTAGGCGCCGTCCTTCAATGCCTTGACCGCCATGGGCACATCCCCATGACCGGTCATGAGAAGGACGGGAATGGCTTCGTCTATGGCCTGGATGCGTTTGAAGACCTCAAACCCGTCCATGCCGGGCATCCGCACATCCGTAACGACGACGCCTGTGAAATCTGGAGTGAGCGTCTTCAGGGCGTCGTGTCCACCGGCAAAGGCTCGCGTTGCGAACCCAGCCAGTTCGAGACCCTGCACGTGCGCGGCGCGCAGATCGTCGTCGTCGTCGATGAAGACGACGGTTGTGGACGAGAGGGCGTTCATGTGGATGCCTTCCGTAGCGAGACGATAAAGCGCGCGCCGATCGTGACATCAATATCCGCCATCAGTTCCCCACCGAAATCGGACACGATGTCACGGGCAATGACGAGGCCCAGTCCCAATCCTTTGGGCTTGGTGGTCTTGAAGGGAATGAATAGCGCGGTTTTGATTGCGTCAGGCAGCCCCGGACCATTATCTTCGACGATCAGGCGCACGATGTCCTCCTGATCCTCCAGGCGCAGAGTAACTGAAGGATTGGCCGCGGTCTCCACCGCTTCGAAGGCATTTTGCAGCAGGTTGACGAGGACCTGCTCCAGCCGGACCCGCTCCCCCCATACGCGAAGACCCGCATCGATCTTGGGCCGCTGAAAGCGAACCTTGTGAGACTTAAGGCGACTGTGCGTCAGAAGGATAGAGCCTTCGACCGCCTCGCTGAGAGAGGTCGGTTGGCTTTCGCCCGTCGCTTTCCGGGAAAAGGCGCGTAATTCACCGGTGATGTGACCGATGCGATCGCTCATGCGCACGATGGTTTCAAGGTTGGCCTTGATCCCAGCGGGTTTCAAACCGCTCAAGGCGTTATCGGCAAGAGCACGAATCGTCGCCAGTGGCTGATTGATTTCATGCGCCACGCCCGCGGTGATCTGGCCGAGTTGCGCCAGCTTATTGGCTTGAACCAAATCGGCCTGCAAGGCGTTGAGCCGTGCCTGAGCGTTGCGTCGCTCCTCTATCTCCTCGGACAGTTTGTCATTGGCGTAGCGCAGGGCATGGGTGCGCTCGCCGACGTCGCGCTCCAGACGGGTCAGGTAAGCCTGATCCGACTGTGCCTTGAGCCGCAGGTTCTGGCGCCGCCGCAGGGTCCAAACGATGGCACCGGCCAGCAAAACTTCCAGAAGCAGCAGAATGGCCGATGCCGCCAGACCGGCCGCGCGGGCTGCCTCGGCGGACCGGTACACGTGAAGTTGCCACCCGTTCATGCCTTTGATGTCCAGGGCTTGACTGACCTGGTCAGGGGCGGCCACCGGCGGGCTTTTGAAACGCCAGGCGTCATGCGCCGTCACGATGACCTTGTGGTCGCTGTTGGTTACGAAGGCCGTATCTCTCAGGCGGCTCCAGTCGGTCTCAAGCGCATCAAACTCAAGCTTGACCACGACGACGCCGATGACATGGCGGTCCGCCACAACGCTGTGCGACAGGAAAAGGCCCGGACGATGGCTGACCGTTCCCAAAGCAAATTCGGCCGCTTCCGTCTGCCGGACGGCGTCGGTGAAATAGCGACGAAAGCCGTAGGATGAGCCTACGAAGCTTTCTGGCTGGGTCCAGTTGCTGGCGGCAACCGCCACCCCCTTTTTGTCGAGCAGATAGATGACGGCGCCATGCGTTTCGTGACGCAGGTTTTCAAGTTTGGCTGAGATGCCGTTCAGGCGCACCGGATCCGGGGATTCGAGAGCCGCTCGAACGTCACTGTCGGCGGCAAGGACGGCGGGGACGGCCCGCTGTTTATCGATTTCACTTTGCAGCGCTGACGCCCTGAGCTGCGCCGAGGTGTGTACGTCCTGCCTCAGGCCCTCCAGCGCCTGATTATAAACGAGATGGAAGGTCGCAACCACAAGGCCCAAGCCCACGACAGCAGCGAGCGCTGAAAGCGCCTGAATGCGTCGCGATAGCCGCGCGAAAGCCGCGAAGACAAATAGAGACTCGGTCATACCAGCCACTCGACCTGTGTGAAAATTCGCACAAATAAGGCATGTAGCTGTGTGGATATCAATACAAATATGCCTACTTCCTGTAGATGCGTCTAAATTTTCCTCATAAAATCAAGATATTGCCTCCTGCAAAAATTCCGTTGTTTTCGTGGCCCTTTGCCGCAAATACTCATCCCCCAGAGGCGCGGGTAAAAAGGCGCCAGACGAGGAAACGCGGCAATGCCCCCTTCGGGACTTGCGGCTCAGCAACAGGAGACAGGCATGGCCTATAGTTCATCCGTATCGGCGCCCGGTGAGGCGGCCAAGAAGGGCAAATGGTATAGCCATCTTTATCTACAGGTCATCGTCGCCATTACCGCCGGTGCCCTGATTGGCCATTTTTACCCGCAGACCGGTGAGGCGTTGAAGCCGCTGGGCGACGGCTTCATCAAGCTCGTCAAAATGATCATCTCGCCGGTGATCTTCCTGACCATAGTCACGGGCATAGCCGGCATGGGCAGCCTCAAGGGCGTGGGCAACGTGACTTGGAAGGCCTTCACCTATTTCTTCACCTTTTCGACCCTGGCCCTGATTGTCGGCTTGATCGTCGCCAATGTGGTCCAGCCGGGCCACGGCATGAATATTGACCCCAACACCCTGCACAACGAGAAGGTGGCCGAATATGCCGCCAAGGCGCATGAGAGCACGATTACGGGCTTCCTGATGGGGATCATTCCGGACACCTTCGTGTCGGCGTTCACCCAGGGCAATATCCTGCAGGTGCTCTTCGTCGCCATTCTCTTCGGCATTTCGCTGATCCTGATCGGTGACACGGCCAAGCCGGTGGTCAGCCTTCTGGAATCGGTCAGCCACGCCATCTTCCGCATGGTGAACATCTTGATGAAGGCGGCCCCCATCGGCGCCTTTGGTGCCTTCGCCTTTACCATCGGCAAGTACGGTATTGCCTCGGTCGTGAACCTGGCGGCGCTGGTCGGTACCTTTTACTTCACCTCGGCTCTGTTCGTAGTCGTGGTGCTGGGCGCCGTTGCGGCTTTCAATGGCTTTTCGATCTTCAAGCTGATCGCCTACCTTAAGGCCGAACTGCTGCTGGTGCTGGGGACGTCGTCGTCGGAATCCGCCTTGCCCAGCCTGATGGAGAAGATGGAAAAAGCGGGTTGCGCCCGGCCGGTTGTTGGCCTGGTAGTGCCGACCGGCTATTCATTCAACCTCGACGGCACCAATATCTACATGACGTTGGCGGCTCTGTTCATCGCCCAAGCCACAAATATCCACCTGACCCTTGAACAACAGCTTCTGCTCCTGTCAGTCGCCATGTTGTCCTCTAAGGGCGCGGCTGGGGTTACTGGTGCCGGCTTCATCACGCTGGCGGCCACCTTGTCGGTGGTGCCCACCGTTCCCGTGGCGGGCATGGCGATCATCCTCGGTGTCGATCGCTTCATGTCGGAATGCCGATCGATCACCAACTTCATCGGTAATGCCGTTGCGACTGTCGTCGTCAGCCGCTGGGAAAAGGCCATCGACATGGATGTCTTCAAAGCCGCGCTCAATGGTGAGCCGCGCGCCATTTTGCCGGTTACCCAGGTCACCACCCTCTCGCCGGGTCTCCAGGCCGGTGAACAGAGCGCCGACTAGACCGGCAAGCCTCTGACGCCCAAGCCCCGCCGATTTCGCCACATAACTCGGCGGGGCTTCTTTATCTGAAAACAAAAACGCACAACCCACGGAGACGACATGTCGTACACCGAACCCCTTCGTCTGGCCGGAATTCTGGCCGTTATCATCTGCGCAGCGTCGGCTCCGGCCTATGCCGAAGCGGTCGAACCCAAGCTATCCGGCCAAATTACCCTTCTGTCCGATGGCATTTATCGCGGCGTCAGCCAGACGGACGGACAGCCACAATATATTGCCGGTTTGCAGCTCGCCTATGGCAAGGTCTTCATTGGCACCCTCTTCAAATCCATGCGCGATCGCACGACCGGCGTCGACAACCAGACCCAGGCGCTGATCGGATACAAGACCGCTTTCGACGGCTATGACGTCACGGCCCGTGCCATCTATAAGCAATATAATGGCACCAAGCCTGGCATCGACAACGCGTTCATGGAATATGAGGTCAATGTGGCGCGAAAATTGGCGCCCAACACGACGGCGCGCCTAAACCTGGCCTATACCCCCGACAATTACGGTAAGGCGAAGGAAGCCACATACGCCGAAGTTGTTCTCGAGCAAAAGATTTGGCCCAGCTTCAGTTTGCAAGCCGGCACGGGCTTTCGGCATAATTCGGGCAGTGTCGATTACAGTACCGTCCTGTTCGGCGCGACCTACACGACCAAGCACAAACAGAGTGTATCGCTTACCTTCACAAACACGGATCGCGGCGCGCTTGGCGACAAGTATGGCGACAGTCTGTTCCTTACGGTTTCGCAAAAATACTGAGCTGTGTGTGAGAATTAGTGGATTAATATGGTCGTTGGCGGCGGAGCAATTGTAGTCCAAAATTTAGGGTTCAGTGAAGGATGGCCATAAGGCTGATAAAATTCTAAGGTCTCCCTTCCGTGGGTCCAGGATACAAACTGATGAGCAGTCTCTACTCTAAAAAGAGTTCCTCCGAATTTTCCGGTGACTATACCATCGAAGACTCCGGGCCGCAGGGACGCTTGGCCGGCTCGTTTGCGCGCCGTTTGGCGATCGATATTCTGAGCGGGGTTTACAAACCCGGTGACATATTGCCCCATCAACTCGATTCAAGCGAAGCCTTGCAAATATCGCGGACGCCGTACCGCGAGGCCCTGAAGATTTTGACCGCAAAGGGGTTTGTGGAAAGTCGCCCAAAGCGAGGAACCCTGGTTTGCGAGCGGCTCCGCTGGAACCTGCTCGACCCGCAGGTTATGGGCTGGATGTTCGAGACCACGCCATCGAAAGAGTTCATCGATGGCTTGTTTGAACTGAGACTAATAAACGAACCGGCGGCTGCGGAGTTGGCCGCCGAGCGCCGGTCTGATGACGAGGTCGCTCGGATGAAAGTGGCTCTCGATGTCATGGGGGCCGAGGGCCTGTCGTCCGAGGTCGGGCGTCTCGCGGACCTGGAGTTTCATCGGATTCTTATCACGGCGACACGCAATGAAGTCCTGGCCTCGTTGAACAGTTCCATTGCCGCTGCCATCGCCTGGACGACGCGGATAAAATCCAATGATCCTCAGGATGCCCGGAACAGTTGGCCGGACCACGCACGCGTTTATGAAGCCATCGCCGACAAGAACGCGCGGGGCGCACGATGGGCCATGGAATGTCTGGTTCGTTATGCGCTGGATGATACACATCGCTCGCGCGCGCAAAACCTCTAGGCGATCTAAAAGCCGGGTGGGTTCGCCGCGCAGTATTTTGCGATGTAGTCGTTGTGACTGGGCATCGCCGCTACGGCCGCAGCCTGTACGGAGGCGATGTGCTCCATGTGCTTTTGCGCCTGTGTCGGTAAAACGCCTTCAGCGAGCGGGTCATAGGCTTGCGGCACCAAACCTTGCCCGTCCATGACCGCAAGCCAACTGGTTTTGGAGAACAGGTCATCGGATTCGCGAAAGACACGTCCGGAATGGCGATAAATGTCTATGCGTTCAGCGAGCGTATCCGGAATCGACATATCCGCCAGCGATCGCCAATAGTCTGTGTCGCGTCGTTCCGTGGCATGAAAATGCAGAATGATGAAGTCGCGAATGCTTTCATATTCGTTGGTCATCAGGCGGTTGTAGCGCCGAACATCTGCGGGTTCGCAGCTTCGATTTGGAAACATCTCCAATAGGCGCGCTATTCCGGCTTGCACCAGGTGGATGCTGGTGGATTCCAAAGGTTCCATAAAGCCGCTTGCCAAGCCTAGCGCCAGACAGTTTTTAATCCAAAACTCCCGTTGACGGCCTGTGCGAAACTTGATTACGCGCGGCTCCGCGAGAAGATCACCGGTGACATTTGCAGTGAGCAGATCCAGGGCCTGCTGGTCTGAGGCGTGATGGCTGGAGTAGACGTATCCATTTCCCGTGCGATGTTGCAGCGGTATGCGCCACTGCCAACCGGCCGTACGCGCCGTGGATGTCGTAAAAGGCGTGGGCGGTGCCAGGTTTGTGGAGGGGGCCGCAACCGCTCGATCATTGGGTAGCCAGTGGTTCCAGTCTTCAAACTTTACCCCCATGACTCCGCCCAGGAGCAAGGCGTTAAAACCCGAACAGTCGATGAAGAAATCCGCTTCGATACGACGACCGTCCTGGGTGCGAACCGCTTCGATGAACCCGTCGTCCGGCCGTTGTGAGGTATGGGCTATACGACCCTCAATACGTATCACGCCTGCCGCCTCAGCGCGTTTGCGCAAGTAACGGGCATAGAGCGTGGCGTCGAAGTGGTAGGCATAGGCCAGGTGCGCCAGAGGACCGCCTGCCCCGGCGGGTCGCATGAAACACCCCGCGGCGGCGGCTCTTGCGCAGACGGAGAAGTCATTTAAAGGACGGGAGGCGCCAAGATGGCGGCTGCGTTGCCACAGAGCTTCAAAAGGTACCGCTCCGGCATCGACGCCATAAATTCCGAACGGGTGAAAATACCGATGTCCGATGCGTAACCAATCGGCAAACTCAATGCCGAGTTTGAAGGTTGCCTGCGTCTCCCTCATAAACTCGACTTCATTGATGCCGAGCAAGGCATTGAAGGCAAGAATGGGCGGTATTGTCGCTTCGCCGACCCCGACCGTGCCGATTTCCTCGGATTCAATAAGGGTGATGGCCGGGCCGGACTTTCCCAGCACTTTCGACAGTGCGTTTGCGACCATCCATCCGGCTGTTCCCCCGCCCACTATGACGATTGTTCTCAAGGGACCCGTCGTGGCCATTTCGATTCCGTTCAAAGCAAAAAATGCGGTGCCGCAACCAGATTTTGGCGTTGTCATCGCCATGTCAAGTCGAAGAAAAAAGCCGGCGCCGTCCTAAAAGGCGGCGCCGGCAGGTGAGGAACAACCAAAGGGAGTTAGTAGGTCGCTCGTACAGATATGCCGAACCGACGATCGTTCATCGTGTATTGGAGGGGTTGACCCGGGGTGTCGATATAGGTCACGCCCAATCGGTTCAGCAGATTGACACCGTCGATAGACACAGAGATGTGCGAGTTGACGTTGACGGAGATCGAGGCATCCAAGGTGGCGTAGGGGGCCTGATACTGCATGGTTCCGTTGGCGCCACTTCCGGTCGTTGTATCGAAATATTTGCCGCGCCAATTCCAGGCCAAACGACCGGAAAGGGGTCCTTTTTCATAAAGGGCTACGAGGTTATAACTGTCACGTGACAGCTTTTCGAGCGGCAAAGACTTGGTGACGGGCGCGCCGTTGACGGTCGTCGTAAAGGAGGTGTCGCTGTTGGCGTAGGTGTAGTTCGCCTGGACACCGAGACCGTTAAACGGTGAGGGCAGGAAATCGAAGAACTGCTGGTAGGCAACTTCGAAGCCTTTGATGGTGCCATTGCCGGCATTGGTAGACGTCGCGGTATCGTAAGTCCGCCCACCGAATGTCCGGGGTACATTATCGCCATAGATGAAACCGTCGGTCTTTTTCAGGAAGACGCCGCCGGTCAGAGAGCCATTTTGCGCGAAATACCATTCCGCCGTCAGGTCGTAATTATCGGACGTGATCGGCTTGAGATAAGGGTTGCCTTGGCTTGCGCTGGCATGACCTGTTTTGGGGTTGATCTGGTTGGCTGCGCCGAGCGACAAATTGGTCGAGAGCTGATCGAAATTCGGTCGGCTAATAGCGCGCGAATAGGCCGCGCGGAATTGCAGAGTGTCGCTTGCCTTTACCCGGACGTTGAAGGACGGCAGGACGGACGTGTATTTGTTGGTCGTCTGAATCTGCTCTGTGGTGCCATCCGCGTTAAACTGAGTGCCGACCGAGGCCAACTTGGTTTGGACAACACGGACACCCATATTGCCGTCGACCGGGAAGTCGCCGACCTGGAAACCGTAGTCGGCCGAAGCAAAGCCGCCAAAAGTCTTTTCGTTCAGGGTCGTTATATCGGCCGGGTTGAAGGAAATCTGGCGTTGCGCACCGACCAGCGCGTAGGTCGCGCCCAGGCTATTCCACAGGCCCGAACCACCGACGAACTCCGGATAAAGGACACCACCTGGCAGGGTCTTCTTATCGAAGAAGTCGGGTGAAGGTCCGAACTTATACAGTTGTGGCCACTGGCTAAGCGCTGGCAGCGCCGTGCCGTTGGGCTGAGAGCAACTCGGATCCGCCCCGTTGGCGTAGAGACAGACACCATGCCAGGTGCCGCGCAGGTCGATATCGCTGTCGGTCGCGCGCAGGCCGCCGTGGAGCTTTTTCAGGAAGCTGCCTTCCATTTCATATTCGACATCGTAAGCCGCAGCAGTCTGATCCGCCGTATTTCTCGTCAGCGAGTCAGCGATGTAGGTCACAGTATATTTCGAGACGTCGGTGAAGGCGGCCGGATTGTCCACGTTCCACACCGGGTTCTTTCCGCGCAGATCGAAAGTCACGACTTCCTGGTTGGTTGCCGTGTTGGGATTTTCACCGGCCACCTTGTGCTGCGACAAAACAAGACCGTTGCGATCAGCATCATAGACCGACTGCAGGTATTGAAGATCGAACTGCATTTTCAGGCGAGAACTGACCTGCCACTTAGCATTCAACGTATAATTTCCCGTGTGGGTTCTCAGCTCCTGGTCAAACCGGCCCGATTCATACGTTTGCTTGGCAATGGCGCCGCTCGTTGCATAGCCCTCGTCGTTAAAGGTCCATGTGGCACCCGGTTGAGGCGTGGGAATGGCCTCGTTCGTCGTCGGGTTCATCAGGTAATTGTCGATCGGATAGAAGTAAGCCCCGGTCCGGTCGAACTTGTAGTCGGTATATTGCGCTTGAGCCGTAATGAGCAGCGTGTCGGAGGGCCGCCATTGGAAGGCAGCGGCAAGGCCCAGTCTGCGACGGTCGCCATTGTCATCGTAAATCTGGAAGCCGAGTGGAATTTTGCCGTTAGCCGGAAGACCGGAAACCGTGCCGGCTGTTGGAGCGACCTGTTGCCCAACGAGGATCGCATCCTGACGGTAATCGCTCTTTCCGTAAACGGCGTTGATCAGCACGCCCATTTCACCCAGGTTCGTGTTGAACCGGTTGCTGTACAAGCCCGATATTGCGCCGCCGTATTTATCAGCGCGGTCGTAATAATTGCCCTTTACCGTGGTGCTGATGACCTGGCCCGGAGCATCGAAGGGCAGGCGGGTGCGCAGGTTGATCGCACCGCCGACGCCGCCTTCGACGATGTTGGCAGGGGGGTTCTTATAGACGTCGATGCCGGCGAGCAATTCAGGCGGAATGCCTTCAAGGTCCAGCGCACGACTGCCGGCAGCGGAGAACACCGCGCGGCCGTCGAGAAGGTTTAGAGTCTGGGTCAATCCTCGGATCGTCACTGCGGGTTGCGTGCGATGGTCGAAATCCGTGGCGCCTTCGCCGTAGCGACGTTGAATCTGTATGCCTGTGATACGCTGCAAGGCCTCGGTTGTGTTGGCGTCGGGCAGTTTGCCGATATCCGTCGCCTGGACCGAGTCGACGATTTGGTTCGAATTCTTCTTGATTGCGGTGGCTGACCTAAGCGAAGCTTTTACACCCGTAACGACCACGACCGTCGCATCGGCTTTATTTGGCGAGGGTTGCGGCTCGGCGCTTTGCGCCTGAGCGATGAGCGGCAGCAGCAGTGCAGCGGCCCCGGCAGTCCCCATTAAGAGTGTCCTGTAGGCTCTGAATTTAGGCATAAATTGTCCTCCTGTTGTGGCATGGGCTTTTTTTCCCACTTATTGGCCCGTCCGCCTGAGCGGTGGTAGTAGAGCCTGGCAGCCCGTATAAATCGCACTTATTATTTTGGCAACAAGGCAAATGTATTATAATTCAAACTTGCCATCATTTTGTCTGAGTGTTGCCAATTGTACACATTCCCGTAAGTGGCCACGCTCATTGACGTGTTGAGCGCCTTTTAGATTTGGTGATCCTTTGCATTGCGCCGTAGGATGGAGCGGAAGCAAGTTTGAGCTTTTTAATCATACATAAAATGAATTTTACAAGTGATGGGTGCCGCTGCGAAGCAGGGCTGCAGCTGTCCTTTCAGATTGGGGCTTGGCTCCGACTTCCGGGTATTTTGCCTAATTTAATGGTCTTTTTTGTACTCCCGCCGACTATCGCACCGTTTAGCGCTTACGCTAGAAGGGGCCGCATATTGAGTCATTTGGGCAGTCTTTCTAATGTGATTAAATGACCGGATAACGCGGGCTGTAAATCGGCGTCGCCTGATATGGACTGGTGCTGTCGATCGCGCTTGGACGGAAGTATGTAGATTTGCTCACGTCGTTGGTACAGCCGCGACGAATCCGGTTCGGACGATCAAATCGCGCGCAATTTCTCGAGATAGATTCAAACTACAAAGGGATTGCGCTTTTTAATAATCATACATATTGTGCGTGTGCAGGGCAGTGGATATGAAGGATGATACATTGTCATCCTCATTTTCGGCGAGCCATACCCGCCTCGTCCGGGCGCGAAGGCTGCCATGCTGCTTTTGGTCGGGACCAATCAAAAAAGCTGTCGAACGACCGAAGGCGTTGTTCGTATGGAGGAAAACATGAAAACTCAGTATAAGGTCTTGGCAGCTGTGCTCGGTTTGGGGGCATCTCTGGTCGCGTCTTACGCCGTTGCGGCCTCTCCGCTGGTTTCCGATCGGTTTAATGCGGATCCGTCGCCACATGTTTTTGACGGCCAGGTCTATCTATATGCGACCAATGATCAGGATAATTCCGGCAAGTATTGGGATTCGACGGATTGGCGTTTGATTTCGTCATCCGATCTCGAGCACTGGCGCGATGAAGGGTCGTTCCTTAGCGTAAGCGTGTTCAAATGGGCCTCGACGACCGCTAAGGCTTGGGCACCAGACGTCAGCGAGAGGAATGGCAGCTATTATTTCTATGCGCCGATTGGGGGAGATCGCATCGGGGTAGCGGTTTCCAAATCGCCCAAGGGGCCTTTTACGGATGCGCGCGGAACGCCATTGATCGATAAGGCCCGCGACGTCAATGTGGGGGATGAGCCGATAGACCCGGCAGTACTTATCGACGATGATGGCCAGGCCTATTTGATGTTCGGGACGCGCGTGCCCAAGATCGTCAAACTCAAACCAAATATGATTGAGATGGATGGCCCGATACAGGATGTGAAGATTAACGGCCTTCCAGAGGGGGAAAAGAAGGTCGGTTACGGCGAAGCACCTTATCTCAATAAATTTGGCGGGCTATACTACTTCACGTTTTCGACGGGGTGGCCGGGACAAATTGTGTATGCGACTTCCAAGTCGCCCACCGGGCCTTATGATTACCGTGGAGTCGTGCTGGATTATCTGAAGATAAGCACGAACCATCAGGCCATCATCGATTTCCACGGCAAGACCTGGCTGTTCTATCACGACAAACGTCTGCCCGGTGGTGGCGACTACAAGCGTTCGATCACATATACGCCCCTGACGATCCGGTCAGACGGCACGATCGACCAGGTGGTTCCCTAATACCATTCTAATCGGCGTTTGACCTCACGTGTCGGCGAAAGCGCCGCTTTCAGCAAGGAAGGTTTTGACGTTTTCAATGTGCTGCCACATGGCCACATAGGCCGCGTCGCCGTCCCGTTTGCGCAAAGCTTTTAGAATTGTCTCGTGATCGGTAACCCAATTGTCCCGGTAATTTGCCTCTTTCACGCGTTCATGAAGATTTCGCCACATGGGACTGTCATCGCGTCTATGCCATAACTGATTGACAAGCAGGGCCAACTCCTTGTTTTGCGTCGCCTGAGCGATGGCCATGTGGAACTGTATGTCCAGGGCTTCCTTGGGTTCTGCAAAGTGGGCGCCGCGATGGTTGGTCCAGGCCTGCTCGATTGCGGCAAGGTCGCTGTCCGTGGCGTTTTCAGCCGCTAGTCTGGCAATGTGACTTTCAAAGATCTGACGGGCTTCGAGGAGCTCGAACGGAGCTGCCGGGGGTTTGCTCTCAATCGCGCTTGAAGTCTCATACAAACTGTCGTCGGGCACAATGGATTGGTAGGCCGTGCGGGTGATGTAGATTCCGGAACCTTGCCGCGGGTCGATGAGGCCTTTGACGTCCAGCATGACCAGGGCATCGCGAATGACGGTTCGGCCCACGTCGTACCAGGCCGCCAGGTCTCGCTCAGGCGGAAGCTTGCCTGTCGAATGAAACTCGCCAGCTCTTATTCGTTGGACCAGATCGTTTCCAATATCCTGGTAAGCGCGGCGTTCCTTGAGGGCGGTACCTGCTTCCGGTGCCGGCTCGTTTGCGCTCGAGGCAAGTTTATCCATTTTAGTTTCTGTTCGAATGTGGTGAAGAGACAATATGAAGCGTTGGCATGTCCGGCAGATCAGGGGCCCGATGGGTCGGTCCGGACGGCCCCGTAATGGGGTTGAGCGCCATCCAGATCTATCTCTATTCGGTCGATGGTAAGGCCAGGATCGGCCGGATAAAGCCTCAGAATATGCTCCCCGGCGGGCAGGGTTTTGAAATTGAAGCCCTGTATCGAGCTATTGGCCAGGACGTTGTCGCGCCACTGATCGCTGCGGCCCGTAGTCGAGAAATCAAGAGGCTGCATGGGGCCGTCATCTAGGCTCACCATGCCGCCGAGCCCCTGGATGGGCGTCGCCGGATGGGTTGGCAGGGCCACTATCTTGACCTTACCGCCGGACGCGGAGGATGTCGCAAACCGGTAGGTGAGGGGCGTACGCTGAATGGCCTCTTGTACCGGGACGGACGAGAGCGTCAGGCGGGACCGCAAAACGCTTCCGAAACTGCCCAGTCCACTGACGGTTTCCCAGTCGCGACCCAAATCTGCGACATCCGGTCCAAGCGTCAGCCGTTTGTTGTCCTCGCTTGTCAACGAAGAGGGCAGGGGCGGAAGAATGCGGACATAGAGATGATGTTCGGCGCCACCGCATCTCAGAACAATGTCCCTGTCCGCAGGAGGCGCCAGGCCGTCATAGCGCAAGGTGAGCTTGGCCTCGTAATTATGACTTGCATCCAGGACGCCTGCCTCGCGGCTTAGGGTAAGTCCACCCCCCGGGCTTTGGTTTTCAATAGACCAGTCCGACGTGGCCGGCTGATGGGCGAATAGGGTCACCGGTCGTGTTTGGGCACGCCCGGAAACGAAGGTGAGCGTGTTGTGATCATTGATCCATTGTCCGGACAATGACAGGTCGCATCCGCTGTTTTGAGAGGTCGACCACTGCGGCCAGACGGGTTCGTCGAATACGGGCAGGCGTCGGGGCGCCATATCCATCATGCCCTGCCATTTGCCGTTAAGAAGCGCATTATAGCGTTTGGTATCTTCCACCAGCGCCGTGTGAGCGGCCTTGGCCTGATCGACATAGCTGTTTGCGCTCGCTCGCTGTTCGCGGGCGTAAAACTCCGCCAGATCGAGACTGAGTATCCGGATGTTGAGTTCGGCACTTGCGCGCACGGGATAAAGAACCAACTCGTAGAAAGCAGCTTGCCGATCTTCCGGCAGTTTTGCGGCGATGGCCTCGGCCTGTGCAGTGATATCCCGATAGGCGCCTATGCGGTTGAGCGCTTCCTGATCACCTGAAGTGACGTAGCGCGTCGGGCGGTTTGGCGTTACCCATTCTGTTTGTCCAAACCCCATGAACTCAGGCTTGCGTTCGAAGGACAGATCATAGTAGCGCCGCATTAGGGCCGTCAGGGGAGCGGCATAGTCCGGGCCAAATTGCTCACTCATGAACACCTGCAGGTGGTCGTCGGCCGGCTGATGAAAGCGGTTTGCATCAAAAGCCAAATCGAGGAAATACTCGGTCAGATATTCTATGGGCTTTATGTCACCGACATTTACGATCCACATTTGGCGCACATTGGCGTCGAACGCTCGTCCCATTTCCTCCCGTATCAGGCCTGGGTGGGTGGTTCCGAGCCAGAGATAGTCATGAGGGCGACCCCAATAGGACAGGTGGTAGTAAATCCCTGCTCCGCCGGCTCTCTTTTGCTCGACCGGCCCTGACAGATGCCGCAGATAGCCGTAATTGTCGTCGGTCCACATCAGTGTCACATCATCTGGGACCGACAGGCCAGCGTCATAGGCCTCCTGAAGCTCGTGATAAGCGACATAGACTTGGGGGATCGAGGCCACAGGTTGCTTCAGGCTCTTTGTCAGCAAGCGTTGTTGCAATCCGATGACGTCTTCCAGCACCTGACGGCGGGCCTGAGTCGTATCGGCACCCTGCATTGGTCCGTCGTGGATACCGCGCAGACCGACCGTGTAGATGTTTTCATAGGGCTGGCTCTGCTGAATGCGCTCAGACCAATATCGGGCGATTTCGTCGCGGTTGCGCGTGAAATCAAAGGGCCCCCGCCGGGTTTCATCCCATTCACGCAGGTTATTGCGCATCATTGGCTCGGCATGGGAGGTGCCTATGACAATCGCGTAATTATGCGCCAGGGCGGGGCTGGCCGGATCGCTGTAAAAGGGGGCCGACACCGCGTGCATGGCCGGCCAAAGCGTGTTGGCTTTCAGGCGCCACATAAGTTCAAAAACGCGGGCATAGGTTTTGGGGCCTATATTACCCTTGGACGCATCGAGCGTCTTCGCGGCCCAGGGCTCAAGGCCCCAGTCTTCATCGTTGAGAAATATGCCGCGATATTTAACGGACGGCGTCGTTGACGTGAACAGGTCCTCGGACACGGTCAATCGAGGCTGGTGTCTCGGGGACACATCCGCCCACCAAGACCAGGGGGAGACGCCAAGACTTCGCGTGAGGTCCACCACGCCGTAGATGGTTCCGCGAACATCGGATCCGGCAATAACGATGTAGGTCGCCTTTCCCTCGTGCACGACAAAGCGACGATAGACTTCCCATTGTCCCGACAGGTCGTCCACTTTGACGCCAGCCTGTGCGGCCAATTTACGGATCTTCGGCGCGCTTGCCAGGCCCAGCAGGATACAGGTTGACCGACAGGCTGCAGGCTTTGCCACGACGACCGGCATCTGGCCCGACAGATCGTGTAAATCCGCGGCCAGCATGGTGGAGGCAAGCTCAAACGTCTTGCCTGCGCCGCTATCGTCGCGGTGGACTTCAGCAATCGTCTTGCCGTCAAAAATGGAGATGTCGGCGTGGGCGTGAACCGCGCACACGAAGCCCGTCAATGACAGGGCGGCAGCTAAGAGCCGACTTCCTAAGGACGTCACGGTTCGTTATCCTCGTCTGTAGAAAAAGTATCTGTCGCGGATCAAAACCACGGTTTCCATGCCGATCAATTTTGGTCAACCATTTGTGGATTTAAATGCGATGTTGCGGACAAATACAACAATAAATCTCAATAGGTTATCCGCCTGTCACTTGGGGCAAGCGGCTTAAGGACCGAATTTTGCCACGCTCAAGGGTTGAACTCCTTTGGGATCATGTTGAAATTTATAGACAAATTTTTGCAATCTTGTATCGTTTCTGTGACTTCGCGACGCTGCTGATCATAGCAAAATGGTCGTTTGAGGATCGGGGAGGACACCAATGCCGCAAGGGGCCATTAAGAAGGTTGTTATCGCGGGCGGAGGCACGGCGGGGTGGATGACGGCTGCCTGGTTTTCCAAGATACTGCGCGATGACTTTGACGAGATTGTCCTGGTTGAAAGCGAGGAAATCGGCACGGTCGGCGTGGGCGAAGCGACAACACCCTACATCCACATCTTCAATCGCTGTCTCGGTATAGACGAAGACGCCTTTGTCAGGTTTACCAAGGGCACGTTCAAGCTCGGGATTGAGTTTGTGAACTGGGGCCGCCAGGGCCACGCCTATCACCACTCCTTCGGGCCTTACGGCCGCGAATATGGCGCCTTGCCGTTTCATGCGATCTGGCTGCGGCACTACTTGGCAAATCCTAAGGACCGCCTGGAAAATTACAGTCTGCAGTCCCTCGCATCTTTAAATGGCCGGTTTATGCGGCCAACGGGCGCAAATTCGCCTTTGGCGGAGATCGCCTACGCCTACCATTTTGATGCGTCCCTGTATGCGCGCTTTCTGCGCTCGATTTCAGAAGCGGCGGGCGCCCAGCGCATTGAGGGGAAGATTCAGACGGTTAAGCTTGACGCGCAAGGCGCGATCGAAAGTCTATGCCTGACGGACGGCCGTGTTGTGGACGGTGACCTCTTTATCGACTGTACGGGCTTTCGGGCGCTTCTGCTGGGCGAAGCCTTGGGGGTTGGCTATATCGACTGGTCCAAATACCTCCCTTGTGACCGCGCCATTGCCGTACCGACACGACGTGACGGTGCGCCGGCCCCTTTCACGAGGTCCACGGCGTTGAGCGCCGGCTGGCAGTGGCGCATTCCGTTGCAGCACCGGGATGGGAATGGGCATGTCTTCTCCAGCGCCTTTATGGATGAGACCAAGGCAATGGAGGATTTGTTTGCTAATCTCGGTTCAGCTCCTATCGGTGACCCGCGGCCTATCCGGTTTACGACGGGACGCCGGGAGACATTCTGGAAAAAGAACTGCATAGCGGTTGGTTTATCCGCGGGGTTCCTTGAGCCATTGGAATCCACCTCGATCATGCTCATTCAGAACGCGATACTGCGCCTGCAATACCTGTTTCCGGATAAGGGCTTTTCGGCGGCAGACACAGCAGCTTACAACGCCGCTATGGTGCGTGAGTACGAGGATATTCGGGATTTCCTGATACTACACTACAAGGTAGGTGTTCGCCAGGATTCGGAATTTTGGCGCTATTGCCACCAGATGGACATACCTGACGGATTGCAGCATCGCATCGACCTGTTTTCGAGCCGAGGCCGCATTCCCGAAGAACGTGGTGAGCAGTTCCGTACGCCCAGTTGGCTGGCGGTCATGGTGGGGCAAGGACTGTGTCCGGCGGCGCCAGATCCGCTTACTCTGAGCATACCGTCAGATCGCATTGAGACCTGGCTGTCCGATCTGCGCAGCGTCATAGGCAACTGCCTCGATCGTATGCCCATGCATGCGGACTTTATCGCGCGCCATTGTCGGACCGATGGGCTTGAAGTGGCCTGAGGTCACAGAGTTCTAAAAATTACGGCGTTTCACAATTACAGGGTCACCTGCGTCGGTTCCGCCCGTAAGGCTTATTCGCCTGCCGTCATCGCCATAGATGGGGGGACCGAGTATTGCGCAAAAAAGAGGCCTGACGGTTGAACCGCCAGGCCAGGAATCGCGCACAGGGAGACTTTGTCGCGGATGAAGACTCGGTTGCCGTGAAAGAGGCGCGGCCCGGGGGAGCGGGACACGCCTCAAAGGTTCCGGCAGGGTTAGAAGGTCGCCTTGACCGTAACCGTATAGGTGCTGCCGTCGTAATCGATCCAGCGGACCAGCTTCGTGTCGTTTTCATATTCGAAACGCTTGGAATTGGTCATGTTATACGCATCAAAGGCGATAGTGACTTGGTCGTTGATATTATACGACGCTGACATATCGAGCTGACCGCGCGCCTGAACCGAACGGGCGCCGCCGCTGTAGGTGCCGTTCGCGTTGAGCGGATAATCCGAACGCCAGTTGTAGGTGGCGCGGATACCCCACTTTGCCGTCTCATAGTATCCGATATAGTTATAGGTATACTTCGAGATACCAGGGAACGGTGCGAGAGACGGGCTCTTGGCCTGAGTGAAGGCGTAGTTGAAGTTACCGCCGAAGTTCTTCCAGAAGCCGGGCAGGAAGTCCAGATTCTGTTGGATGTTGAACTCCAGGCCATGCACGTAGGTCGGCTTGTCGAGGTTGTAGCTGCCGGAGGCGAAGATATATACGGTTTTCGAGCTGGACCCCAAGCTGGTGGCGATACAGTTCGTGCCGTTCCATGTCAGAGCGCCATAGCCCCAGTTAGAGCCGTCAGACGGGCACAGGATGGCCGGGTCGCTGGTGCCGGCAATGCGTCCCGTGATCTTCTTGTCGAAATAGGCAATCGACATCAGGCTGTTGGGGCGGTTGTACCATTCCAAGGACAGGTCGTAAGAGTCGGCCAGGTAAGGATGGAGCTTGTTGTTGCCGATCGTGACGGAGGCATTATAGACCTGCATCGACGGTGTTGAGCTGCTCCCGTCCAGCGTAGGCTGGCCGAAGATCGACACAGGCGAATATTGACGCGCTTGCGGTCGGACGTAGGTCTTGTAGTAAGCGCCGCGCAAAACCAGGTCATCACGGATGTCGGCCGCAAAGATGGCGGACGGCAACCAGTAATGGTACTTGTTGTCTATCTCATGTTGCGAATAGTTTGACAGGGCACCAACGCCGTCTGCGAAGGCACTGGTTTGGTCGAGTGTCTGGATCTTGTTGTCGGTCGACTCATACCGCACTCCGAAATTACCCCGTACGCGATGCCCGATCAGCTGGGTGTCATACTTGGCCTGGATATAGGCTTCCGTCAGGTCGTTGCTGTTGGTGTAGTTGTAATTGGCAAAAGCCCCGTCGGCGTAAAGGATATTCAGCCCGACGCTCGACAGCCCGCCGTTATTGTACAAGCTAACAGGCGTCACGGCACCCAGGAACTTCTCGACGTCAATAACCTGCCAATTCTTGGAAATGGACGCGTTACCACCCATGAAGTCGTTTATTGATGGCGCCGCGATCAGCATGTCTTGCGTGATCTTGCTCGTGTTCAGGCCATAGGCCATGTTGCGGAAGCCTTTTGACTTGAAGCGGTTTTGCTCCAGTCGAACGCCGCCTTGGATGCTGGTGATAGGGCCGAAGTCGATATAGCGTTCAAGGTCGAATTGGGCCGAGTTCACCTGATTGTAGGCGTAGCTTTCAGAGCCAGAGGCATTCAGATTGTAAACGCCATCGGCTGTGTACAGGTTTTCCGGATCGCATGACGTCCAGTTCCAGGCATTCGCCACATAGGTCGGCGAGGTCTGACAGCCGCCCGTCGAAGCTGTCGCGTTATAGAACGGATAGTTGAAAATCGCGTTCTGGGGCGATGGTGTGACGTTGTAGGCGAAATCGCCAAGCTTGCCGAGGCCGGTGTTGAAATTGGCCGTAATACCGTTCGTGCCTGTGGACGACGGATTGGTCTGCAAGTCGATTTCGGTTTCAAGCGACGAACTCATGCCGTTCGAGATCGACAGCACTGCCGCGGCGCGCCACTTGTCGTCATGCCAGTCGGCATTGGCGACAAGGCCTTTGGACTGCTGGTGCTGCGAATAGAGACGCGTCGACGACTTTGCCGGGAAGTTGGTCATCGTAATGTTGGGATACAGATAGCGGCCGTCAGACGTCGCGACGGGATCGCCGTTCGTCGCCACCGTACCCGCACCATCCCACATGGAGTTGATCAGGAAATACTGCGTCGTCTTGGGCAGGTTACGATCGGTGTAGAAGCCGACAACGCCCAGTTTGGTATTGTCATTGGGCTTCCACTCGACGCCTGCCGACCCGGTCCAGAGGTTACCGACGTTCATACGCGTATATTGACGCAGAGCGCTGTCATACCAGGCGCCGGCGGTGCCTTTCGAGCCAGTCGTGCTGTTGATATAGGTGGCCGCTTGGGCATCAGTCACACCCAGCGCACTTGCCAGAGACTGACAGAAGGCGGTTCCTGAGCTCGTGCAGGCGGTTGGCGAGTAGAATGCACCGTACTTCGACGCGAAATTGGCCGCTGACAGACCGGTGTTTGTGGCGTCGAGCACGCTGTAGGTGTTGAAGCGCAGGGTGTCGCGACGGAAATTTTCGTGTTTGTAGGCGATGGTGCCGAAAACAGCGAGGGTGGGGCTTATGTGCTTATTGTAGCCGAGTGTATAGGCCGGTGATGACAGGTCGCCCAAGGTGTTATATTCGTACGACGCCTTGGCGAAGCCACCGTCCTTGCGGGATAGGGCTGGCGCAATCTGCATGTCGACATTACCGGACAGGCCGCCCGACTGGGCGTTGGCCATCGGCGACTTTTCAATCATGAAGGCGCTGAAGATGTCGGAATTGAATGCACCCAGCGGCCCCGACGAATCGTTGGACAGTGCGGGTGGATCGGCGAAGGCCTGACCGTTCAGGGTCGTGCGGGCATAGGAGCCAGGCATGCCGCGCAAATTGATGGTGGCGTTCCGCCCTTCGGCCTCCCGGTTGATCTGGACGCCGGGAACGCGCTGAAGTGCTTCGCCGACATTGAGGTCAGGAAAACGTCCCAGGCCATCGGAGGAGATGCCGTCGGTGATCTCGATATTGTTACGTTTGGACCGCACCGCGTCCGCATAGCTTTTCTTGAAGCCGGTAACGATGACTTCGGTCGCGGCGCCGTCTGTGCTGGCCGCCGGCGTTCCTGTAGTTGAAGCTGCGTCCTGAGCCCATGCGACTCCGGTCGCGCCGCTCATCAATATGGTGGCGCAAAGCAGGGCTTTTTTCAGCCCGCGTCGCCCGGTTGTAGGCATCGTCATATAGTTTCTCCTCTGAGACCTCCAGTCGGCTTTGCCGCCGGGGTCATTGTCTTTCCCACTTATAAACATGGATCTAGCTTATTGAGCGCTTGACCTATTAGGGTTTGAGAGTTTGATTGGCCAACCAATTGTCCCAAAAAAATTACACCATAAACCGGTGTGGTTAACCTCCCGCAGAAGTCTGACAATCCTCACAGCTATATTTTGAGGTTATCGTATTCAGGAGAGATATATCTGATGAATTCTTCAAGTCCCCGATATAATTCTAGCAGATACCGCGTTATAGTTGAGTTTGCTTTAGGTATAATGTGGCGGATTACATCGAAAGGTGTCTCAACTGTGTTCGTACTATGAAACGATGATGTCAGAAGTCAACGACAATTCGACGTTTTGATGATGTTTCCATTTCATTTCGATTGCAATTTTGTTTTGCGCTGCACCGATTTTACCGGTCGGAAAGTTACAGCCATATATAAAACTCAAATTATTTCAAAGGCATAATTAGTAGACAAATCAAGAATGCGCTGGCGAAGTGGTGGACCAGTTCCCTGCGCAGCTGTGGCAATTGAACCACACCCTCGAGACGCCTAATCTTGTCTGCGAGCGTCTTGGCACGTCATTTTTGGCTGAAGGTTTTGTCTTGACAGACGTCTCAGCGGCGAATCTGGTGCTCAAAGGAGATCTACCTGATCTTGCAGACAGTTCAGCTTGGCGTGGTTGCTTGCGTGCGACGCACGGAGTCGTTAGTCTGAAAACTGTCGGCGGCGAGCGCGCTACGCGGCGGGCGCTTTCGTTCATGTGAATGTCAATTTTGATCTCGAAATGAAGTGGCCAACGGACGCGTGGCTCCAGATAGGAAAATCAACCGCATGGCATCATCTTCGCCAGCCTTGGGTAACCGGATCGATTCCGATAAAGACGTTCGCGCCTATCGCACTGTGGGAGAGTCTCTGCTCGAGCGTATTCGCAAGGGCGAGTTCCGAATGCTGGGGAAGCTGCCGACGGAACGTGAATTGGCCGAAATGTACAATGTCGGGCGTGCGGTCATCCGGGACGCTTTGGTCATGCTGGAAGTCAAGGGTCTGGTGCAATCGCGCCAAGGGTCAGGCATATATATTACCCGGCGTGCGTACGAACTTGAGACCGCGGACACAGGCGAGTCGGTAAAGGCGCGGCCCTGGGACAGCTTGGCCCCCTCCGGCCCGGCTGAATTTCTGCAGGCTCAGCAGTGGTTTGAAAGCCATCTGTCTCGTCTGGCGGCGCTTTCTGCAAGCGAAGATGACTTGCTTGAGTTAGAGCGCTTGAGCGAAGAATGCCGCACGGCTCCCCATGCAGGATCTCGCGCCTATACGGAAATGCGGTTTCATCTGCGTATCGCCCGCGCGACGCAGAATCCGGAATTGATCAGCCTGGCGCATCACCTCTGGCAAAGACGTGACAACAGTCCCTTGTGGCATAACTTTAATGGTCCGGCGACGGAGCTGAAAGGGGATCGCTGGACGGCCGCGCGTGACAAGCTGGTTGCGGCGTTCCGCAGACGCGACGGGGACGCCGCGTTTGTGGCGATGTGGCAGTATATAGAGGAAATCGGGACCTTCCTGACGCATGCCAATGCCGTTGCACCGGACTTGGCCGGTCAGGGTGGGGGCGAGCCCGACTCGGATCAGGCGTAAGCACACCAATTTTGGTCGACGCGCCGTGATTTTGGTGCGCCAATCTGGATGGGCCAGGTGTGAACGTTCGGCACGAGGTTGGGTGCACGTCGTTGATGGGGGCGGCCTCAGCTATTTTTTTGTAACATATTGAAAATATTTAATAAATAATCGTCGTCCTTGAGGCTTCTTCGCAAGGGAGGCGTGGGCTTTTATCTGTGGCAGTCGGATCCGGGGTGGATAGCATATAGGCGGATACGAAATTGACAGGCCAATTTTAGCTGTTATAGTCCATGTCATGGCAATTGGTGCACCAATGTAAAAATTGGTTCTATTGCCTTGAGATGAGGTCCACATAGTGCGGATGTGGATTTGCAAAAGAGTTTGCGCCTTGAATCTAAGGTTGCCCCCATTGGGTCGGGCGCCTTGTATTTACTCTGGAGTCACGTGTTGCCGCACCTAAGCCGCCGCCATTTCCTTGCAACCAGTCTCTCTGTCACTGCCGTTGGCCTTGGGCCGGCTTCAGCCTGGTCGTCGATTGTTCATTCCGACCCCTCACGTAGTGCACATGCCGTTGCGACCAGACTTCTGGGCAAGCGCGCGCACTCTGTTGCCTTTCAACTGGTGTCATCGCCGGATGACGCGCCTTGGTACGCCGTTAAAGCGGAGCAGGGGCGGTTGACGGTGACGGCAAATAGCCCGGTCGCGTTGACGCGTGGCCTCTACAGCTATCTAAAAGATGAGGGCCTGGCCGATGTGAGTTGGGAAGGCGATCGCGTAGACCTGCCGCGCCACTGGCCCAACGCCGTCGGCGCGCGCGTCAAAAGCCCTTTCCGGCACCGTGTCTATCTGAACACCTGCGCCTTTGGATATACCACGCCGTGGTGGGGATGGCGCCGGTGGGAGCGTGAGATCGATTGGATGGCTTTGCACGGCATCGACATGCCGCTCGCCATGGAAGGCCAGGAATATGTCTGGCAGGCCTTGTGGCGCGAAAACGGTCTGAGCGAGAGCGAACTTCAGGCCTATTTCTCCGGGCCGGCCTTCACGCCCTGGCAGCGTATGGGCAATATAGAGGGCTATGACGCGCCCCTGCCTCAGGCCTGGATTGTCAAGAAGCGCGATCTGCAGCAGCGTATTCTGGGTCGCTTGCGCGAGCTCGGTATGACGCCGATCTTGCCTGCCTTCGGCGGTTATGTTCCAAAAGCCTTTGCCGAAAAGCACCCGGAAGCCCGCATCTACAAGATGCGCGCCTGGGAAGGGTTTCACGAAACCTACTGGCTTGACCCTGCGGATCCTTTGTTCGCCAAATTGGCCGGCCGGTTCATCGCGCTCTATACCGAAACCTATGGCGAAGGGCAGTACTACCTCGCCGATTCGTTCAATGAGATGCTGCCGCCGATCGCGCCCGATGGCTCAGATGCCGCCAAGGCGACCTATGGTGACGCAACCGCCAATACCAAGGCGGTAGCCGACGTCGATCCGGCCGTGAAGGCGGCGCGTCTGGCGGCCTATGGCGAAGCCATTTATGCGTCGATCCGTCAAGCGCGGCCGGATGCCGTCTGGGTCATGCAAGGCTGGCTTTTCGGCGCAGACCGTGCCTTTTGGTCCAGCGATGCCATCGGCGCATTTCTTAGCAAGGTGCCTGACGAGAAGCTGATGGTCCTCGACATCGGCAATGACCGCTATCCCGACGTCTGGACGCGGTCCGATGCCTTCAAAGGCAAGGCGTGGATCTACGGCTATGTCCATAATTACGGCGGCTCCAACCCGGTTTATGGGGATCTCGACTTCTATCGCAGCGACCTCAAGGCGATTACGCAAAGCGACGCGAAGCGCAACCTGAAGGGCTTCGGGCTGTTCCCCGAGGGTCTGCACAGCAACAGCGTCGTCTATGAATATGCCTATGACCTTGCCTGGGGCGACGTGCCGGTTTCTGATTGGCTCAAAACCTATACCCGTGCCCGATATGGCCAGACATCGCCAGCCTTGTTATCGGCGTGGAGCGACCTGCAAAAGGCAGTGTACCAAACACGGTACTGGACGCCGCGCTGGTGGAAAAGCCGGGCCGGGGCATATCTTCTCTTTAAGCGCCCCACGCTCGATGCCACCGAATTTCCAGCCCTGCCGGGCGATCGGGACGGTTTGAAAACGGCCGTGAGCGCCTTGTTGGCCCTGGCGCCAACCTATGGCGCATCAAAGCTGTTCCGTAACGATGTTGTCGATGCGACCCGTCACTACACAGCCTTTGAACTCGATGCCTGCATTCAGGCGGCGATCGCCGCCTATCAGTCTGGCGATCTGACCAAGGGCGACGCCGACGTCAAGCGCCTGACCGATCTGGTCTTGCGCCTGGACGCGCTTCTGGGTGCGCAACAGGAAACCCTCTCGAGCTGGATCGACGACGCGCGCGCCTATGGCGACACGGCGGCGGAGAAGGTCTATTACGTCGAAAATGCCAAGGCGCAGGTGACGGTCTGGGGCGGTAAGGGCAACCTCAACGACTATGCCTCCAAGGCGTGGCAAGGGCTTTATGCCGGCTTCTACCTGCCACGCTGGACGCGCTTTTTCGCGGCGCTGCGTCAATCGATAATTGATAAGACTCCCTTCGATCAAGCCCGCTTTACGACGATCATCACCGACTGGGAACATGAGTGGGTGAAGGCGGATCAGTTGTTTGCTCGCCATGTACCGGCCGATCCGATGGCGGACGCCAAAGCTCTGCTGGAGGCCTGTCGATGAAGGCTGCGCGTTACACGTCCCTGGATGTATTCCGCGGCCTGACCGTTTGCGTCATGATCGTCGTCAATACAGCCGGCGCCGGGGCTGAGCCCTTCGCCACGCTGCAACACGCCAAGTGGTTCGGCTTCACGCTCGCCGATGCGGTGTTTCCGGCCTTCCTGTTCGCGGTTGGCAATGCCATGAGCTTCGCCATGAAGCCGGGCGTGAGCCATAAGGATTATCTGCTGAAGGTGCTTAAGCGCACCGCCATCATTTTCCTGCTTGGTTACCTCATGTACTGGTTTCCCTTCGTACATCAGACGGCTGACGGCAGCTGGGCGCCAAACCCCATTGGGGACACCCGCATCATGGGAGTACTGCAACGCATTGCCCTGTGCTTTGGGGTGGCCGCGATCGTCTGTCGCTATCTGTCGGTCAAATATCTGATCGCCTTGTGCGTGGGGCTATTGTTTGGCTATTGGGCTATTCTTATGACGTTCGGCTTGCCTGGTCAGCAGCTTACGCCTTTGGGCAATGCCGGCGCCTTGCTTGACCAGGCGATGTTGGGGATCAACCACATGTACCGCAAGGGCCATGGCTACGACCCGGAAGGTCTGCTCAGTACACTGCCCGCTATCGTCAATGTCATTGCCGGCTTTCTGACGGGTAGATACATTGCCCGTAGCGCCAGCAAACCGGCTCTGGTGCGCAACCTGCTTATCGGCGGGGCGATCCTCATAGCCGCCGGCCTGCTGTGGAGTCTCGACTTCCCGCTGGCCAAGCGTATCTGGACGAGTTCTTTTGTCCTGCTGACGATCGGTATCGACCTGGTCATCCTGGCCGGGCTCATCACCTATGTCGAGATTGCCGGCCAGACGCGCGGCACCCGGTTCCTTGAGGTCTTCGGTCGCAATCCGCTGGCCATCTACCTGTTCTCGGAACTGTTCGTCACGGTTCTGCAACTCATCAAGCTGAACGGGGAAGGGCTGTACGATTGGGTGGGTATCCATGTGTTCCAAGCGCTCATGCCGGGCGCGATAGGTTCGCTCGCCTGCGCCATTGCCTACATGCTCGTTTGCTGGCTCGTAGGTTACGGGCTCGATCGCAAGAACATCATCATCAAGATCTGAAAGCGTCTCATGGCCAGTCCGCCCATTTCCTCCCAACCCACCCCGCTCGATGCCCAATCGTCGCGTCTGGCGGTGACGATCATAAGCGGCCTGTTCTTCATCTTCGGGTTTGTCACCTGGCTGAACAGCCCCCTGATCACCTTCGTAAAGCTTGCCTTTACGCTCGATGATGTCTCCGCCTTCCTCGTGCCAATGGCATTCTACATGTCCTACTTCTTCCTTGCCTTGCCGTCTGCGGCCATCCTGAGGAAAACGGGCATGAAAAAGGGCATGGCGATCGGCTTGTTTGTCATGGCGATCGGGGCGGCCGTTTTCGGTCAGTTCACCACCTTACGCCTCTTTCCCGGCGCGCTGACCGGCCTGTTCATCATTGGTGCTGGGCTGTCGCTGCTGCAAACGGCCTCGAACCCTTACATATCTATTGCGGGCCCTATCGAACGCGCTGCCCAGCGCATCGCCATTCTCGGCATCTGCAATAAGATCGCCGGCGCGCTGGCGCCGGTCGTCTTCGGGCTTCTGGTCATGCAGGGGGTCGGCGAACTGGACGCCAAGGTTCAGGCCCTGACCGATCCGGCGGCGCGTGAAGCGCTTCTCGATGCGTTCGCACACAAGGTCTATGGACCCTATATGGCTATGGCCGTCCTTCTGGCTTTACTGGCCTACGGCCTCCTGAAGTCGCCCCTGCCGGAAATCAGCGATACCGTCAACGTGCCCACGACCGGCGAGACGGACAAGCGCAGTCTGTTCAGCTTTCCCAATCTGTGGCTGGGCTTTGTCTGCATCTTCTTCTATGTCGGGGTTGAGGTGATGGCCGGCGACGCCATTGGCACCTATGGACATGCCTTCGGCCTGCCGCTCGACGAAACCAAGTTCCTGGGCACCGCCACCATGGTCGCCATGCTGATTGGCTACATCCTTGGATTTGTCACAATCCCGCGGTTCGTCTCACAGGAACGCTATCTGGCCCTCTCGGCCATACTGGGCGTGCTCCTAACCGCCTGCGCCTATCTGACAAAAGGGTATGTGTCAGTCGGTTGTGTCGCTGCCTTGGGATTCGCCAATGCCATGATGTGGCCGGCTATCTTCCCGCTTGGTATTCGCGGGCTGGGGCGATTTACGGAAACCGGCGCTGCGATCCTGGTCATGGGGATCGCCGGCGGTGCGGTGCTGCCCCAGCTGTTTGCCTACTTCAAGGCGCATTACGACTTCCAGCTTGTCTTTCTGCTCATCATGGCGCCCGCCTACCTGTATATTCTCCTCTTCGCCCTTTTCGCCGGTCGTCAGACCAAGCCTGCCGCCTAATCTTCAGAGTTCATGTCCATGTTACAGGCCAATAAGCCCCTCTATTATATCGGTATCGACGGCGGCGGCACCAAGTGCCGAGCCCGTCTGAGAAACCGCGCCGGCCAGCTGCTGGGAGAAGGGTTGGGCGGCCCATCCAATATCCGGCTTGGGTTGGGCGAAGTTTGGCACAACATTATGATGTCAGTTGACGAAGCCTTGTCCGCAGCCGGTCTTACCCATGCGGATCTCGAGGATATTCATCTCGGGTTGGGCCTTGCGGGGATTACCTCTTCGACCAGCGCTCAGGTGACCATTGATTCCGGTCCGGGCTTTGGCGCCATCTACGCGTCCAGCGATGCGCACGCGGCGTGCCTTGGCGCCTTTTCCGGCGATGACGGTGCCATCCTAATTACGGGCACGGGCAGCGCAGGTTATATTTTTTCCAACGGCGTGGGGCAATCCATCGGCGGATGGGGTTTCGAAGTCGGTGACGATGGGTCTGCGGCGGGTCTGGGGCGGTCAGCCTTGCGGGCGGCCCTGCGCAGTCACGATCAAATTGCGCCTGTCTCCGATATGACGCGGGAGATAATCGCCGAGCTTGGCGGTCATACCGCCGACGTCATTGCTTTCGTCACGACGGCGACCCCGAGTGATTTTGGCGCCATGGCGCCCATGATCATGCGTCACGCCATGAATCGAGATGCGGTGGCCTTGCAGCTGGTACAGGATGTGGCGGACGAAGTGGGCCGCTATATCGCCAGGCTGCGCGACATAGGCGCTGTGCGCATTGCACTGGTCGGAGGACTGGCCGAGCCCATCCTGCCGTGGCTCAATCCGGCCGTACGGTGTCTCTTGACGGCGCCCGAACAGGACGCAGTCGAAGGCGCTATTCTGTTGGCGCAGGGGCTGGGCAGTGGGTTTAACTCTCTGAGTGAACTTGTATGAGGGCGCCGCCGGAAGATAGGCCAGCCGACCATAAGGCCAGTTTTATGGAAACGATCGGTCCGCTCATCTCGACCGACACAACGCCCTTATATCTGCAGATTCAGGCCAGGCTGCGTGAAGCAATTGTCAGCAAGGTTTTTATGCCGGGCATGGCCCTGCCAACCGAACGGCATCTGGCTGAGGGTTTCGATGTCTCGCGCATCACCGTCAGAAAGGCTTTGGAAGGCCTGATGCTGGAGGGGCTGGTTACGCGGCGGCGCGGTTCTGGGACATTTGTCGCTCACCGCCTGGAAAAGAGCTTTTCCGCCTTGTCATCCTTTTCCGAAGACATGATTTCTCGGGGACGTCGACCGGAATCACGCTGGCTAAGCAAGACGGAAGGCGTCGTCACCCCTGAAGAAGCGCTGGCGCTGGGTTTATCTCCCGGCGCGCAGGTGTGCCGGTTTCAGCGTCTGCGCATCGCAGACGGCGCCGTGATGGCCTTGGAGTATACCACCGTCCCCAGCTTTTGCCTGCCTTCGCCCGGTCTGGTGCGGGAGTCGCTTTATGCCGCCTTGGAAAGCACGGGTCATCGCCCGGCGCGGGCCCTGCAAAGACTGCGGGCCCTCGCTCTCGATGCGCGCCAGGCTGAAAAATTGGGTGTCGCTCCGGGGGATCCGGGCTTGTTTATTGAGCGCCGCGGCTTTCTTGCCGATGGGCGGACCTGTGAGATCAATCACTCCTACTACCGCTGCGACGCCTATGACGTCGTTGCGGAAATCAATCAGATCGGCGGCGTTTAGGCCCATTTCCAGGATCGATTTATGCCCAAACCTATCTCCACAGACGCGCCACCCCACCTGCTAAAGGTCACCGAGACCCTGTGAGTTCAAGACAGCTATGACAAAAAGCCTTTGCTTTACCAACGGACACGTTCTTACGCCGCACGGTCGCGAGCACGCCCTCTATGTTAACGAGGGCCAGATTGCCAGCTACGTCGCTGCGCCGGCTACTGAGACCATTGATTTGGAGGATGGCTTTCTTGTGCCCGGGTTTCTGGATACGCAGGTCAATGGCGGTGGCGGAGTTCTATTCAATGACTCACCGGATGTGCAGACGATCGCGGCGATCGGCGATGCACATGCGCAATTCGGTACGACCGGCTTTCTGCCGACGCTGATCAGTGACCGGCCAGCGGTTATCGACCGGGCCATGCGCGCCGTTGAGGCCGCCATTGCGGCGGGTGTTGCAGGCGTGCTGGGTATTCACATCGAGGGCCCGTTTATTGCCGAAGCGCGAAAAGGAATTCACGATCCGGCCATGTTCAGAAAACTGGATGCCGAGACGAAGGCCCTGCTTGGCAGCCTGAAGCACGGGCGCACCTTGGTTACACTGGCGCCGGAAACATGTACCCCTGAAGATATCGCAGACTTGACGGCAATGGGGGTGACCGTGGCTGCCGGTCACACGGACGCCAGCTATGAGAATGTCCGCGCCGCCCTCGGTGCCGGGCTAACCGGGTTTACGCATCTTTATAATGCCATGTCCCCGCTTCAGCATCGCAGCCCCGGCGCCGTGGGCGCGGCTTTGGAAGATGAAGCCAGCTATTGCGGGCTAATTATGGACGGGTATCATCTGCATCCTGCGGCGGCACGGGTTGCCTTACGCTGCAAGGGGCCTCAGCGCCTGATGCTCGTGACGGACGCCATGCCAACGGTCGGTGCGGACACGGATCGGTTCCTCCTTGGTGACAAGCTCATTACCGCCGTAGACGGCAAGTGCGTAGACAATAATGGAACCTTGGCCGGCTCGGCCCTGGATATGATCTCGGCCGTTCGCAATGCAATGCGCGATCTTCGTATTGGGCTTGAGGACGCCGTCTTTATGGCGGCGTCCGCGCCGGCGGCCTTCATGGGCGTGTCAGATATAACGGGCAGCCTGAAGCCGGGACTGCGGGCGGATATGGTCTGGCTGAATCGGGAGTTTTCCGTCCGTGGGGTTTGGCGAAACGGATCCAGATACGGGTTGGAAGGCTCGCTACGCGCGGCCTGAACTCATGGCATTTTACTCAGTCGGTCTTCCCAATTAAGCGTTGAGTTCCTCCCCGAACTTTGGAAGGCAGGCCTTGGGCGCTCACATCGTCGCTAGGTGAGCGCCCATTTTTTTGCCGTATGCGGCCCGATTTAAAGCAAGGCCGCTCCGGGCTAGGCCGTCAAGCCCTCTCCCATGATTTTCAGCGCCGGTGTGAAAGACGGGCGGGCGCCGGGCAGCTTTATCGTCAGGCCACCCATGCCGAGCTCGAAGTCGAGCGCTTGACCATGCCCCAGCAGTTCGACCCGATCGATCCGGCCCTTGCGCTGTGGCCTGCCCGACGCCATGCAGGTCAGGACGAGGAAGCCACTGTCAGGCCAGTCTTGGGCGATTGCGTAAAGCGCGCCGCCCTTGGTGGTATAGCGGATATCTTCGTAGGTAAACGGCTTGGCGTCGCCTTCATTCATCATGCCTTCGACCGGCAGGAACGGGCCTTCGCCATAGATGTCCCACGGACGGGTAGCAAAGATCGCGTCTCCATTGATCGCCAACCACTCCCCGACACCCGTGACGATCTTCTCCTCTTTTTCATCAATAGACCCGTCGGCGCGAACCGGAATGTTGAGAAGAAGATTGCCGTTTTTGGATACCACGTCACACAGGCGTTGTATCACCTGCTTGGCGGTTTTGTAGCCGTCCCGTTCATATAGTGGGCGATCATAATGCCAGTTGCCGATGCAGGTATCGGTTTGCCAGGGCAAGGGGCGTAAATGGTCTGAGAAGCCCCGTTCAACATCCTCGACAATGGCGCGGCGTTGCAGCTCGTCGAGTTTCTTGCCGTTGATGACGACATCCACCTTGCCGTGCCAGTCGAGGCTGCGATTATAGAAATAGGCCGCTGCGTCCAGACCCGCTTGTTCTAGCGGCAGGCCATAGTCGTCAAAATACAGAAGGTCTGGCTTGTAGGTGTCGATCATGTCCTGGGTCCGCGCCAGCCACTTTTTGACAAAATAGGGGTCGTGGGGTGGGACGGTTTCAAGCCATTGGCCCGAATGCGCCTCGTGGTAGGCGCCCATTGCCTTGATTGTATCTATGCCTTCGGGCGGCACCATATCGCCTTGAGGACCGGTATAGAGTTCCTGCGGATCCAGGCCGTCCCACCACAGACCCCTGCCGTCAGCTTTTTTCAGACGGTAGGCGTCATAGCGCAATCCCCGGACTGGGCCTTCGGGATCATAGCCATAGGCGGTCTGCCACCAGTGCCAGGCATGTGAGAGGTGGTTGGATAAGCCAAAGCGCAGGCCGTGATCCCGGGCGGCCTTGGCCCATCCGGCCATGGTATCGCGCTTGGGACCGACCTTGGCGATGTTCCAAGCCTGGTACTTGGAGTCGAACATATCGAAGTTGTCGTGGTGGCCGGCCATGGCGACGAAATATTTGGCACCGGCCTTTTTATAGAGGCCAACCAGCCGGTCGGGGTCCCAGGCGTCGATTGTCCAGTTCTTGAGGAGTTCCATGAAACCGAACTGGGCCGGATGACCGTATGTCTTGACGTGATGATCGTAGGCTCTGTCACCCTGTAGGTACATGCTGCGCGCATACCAGTCGCCGAATTCCGCAATACACTGCGGTCCCCAATGGGCCCAAAAGCCAAGCTTGGCATCGCGAAACCAATCCGGCGTTTGATAGCCAGACGCCAGCGACGACCAGGCCCCCGTAAACCGCCGGCCTTTTGACTGGGCGTTAGGGGCGATTACGCTGCTGGCGGTCGCCGCCGCGATTACTGAACGCCTTGAAATCTGCATTACATTCTCCGAAAAAGTATGACAATTTAGGCAATCAGTCGGCGTGCGCCGTCAAGCTCAGACGGGCGGTGGGCAGACCGTCCGTAGAGGCTGTTATGACGACAGGCGCGGGTGAGGCGGCGCGTCGCGCACGCACAACCGCCTGGGCGAGACCGTTGAAAAGATGGCGGGACGAGGCTTGGTCGGCTTCCAGACTGGTCGGGTTGCCATTGCCAACACCGGCAATCCGTGCAGGTCCGGAGACAGCAAACTGTATCAGGTTGTCGGCGGTAGGCAGCGGCGTACCATTTTGGTCGAAAAGTTCAGCTCTCACCAACACGATATCTTGTCCGTCGGTACGCAACTCTGCCCTGTCCGAGGTGATCGTCAGTCGGGTCGCGAGCCCCGCAGTCCGGCGGGAGGTCTTCATGACCACCTTTTCGCCCTTGAAACCGTAAGCCACGAGTTCGCCCGGTACGTAGGGCACCGTCCATTGGACATGCCCGTCCTTGGGTACGGTCTGGACACCGAGTGAGCGTTTATTGAGGAAGAGTTCTACGCGGTCCAGATTGCTGTAAGCCCAGACGTCGATTGGCTGACCCTCGCGGCCTTGCCATGTCCAGTGCGGTAGCAGGTGGAGCACCGGTGCGGACTGCCACCAGGCCTTATAGTAATAGTAGATATCTTTTGGGAAGCCGCAGGTATCGAGGATGCCAAAGTGTGATGATATTTCCGGCCATCGGTTAAAGGGCGTCGGCTCACCGCGATAGTCGAATCCAGTCCAGACGAGCCCGCCGGACAGGTAGGGTTTGGCGTTGTATAGCGACCACCACGCGCTGGCGGTCAAGGCGTAGGACGGCGCATCCAGATCATAGGCCCTGACATAACCCTTCACCTCATCGCGGACATATTCGCCACGCGTGGATACGGCGCTGGCTGTTTCGGTCCCGATGATGGGCATGTCCGGATACAGCTTCCGGAAGGGCTCGATACTCGATTCATGATAGTTGAAGCCCATGACGTCCAGGGCAGGCGTAATCCCTTGGCCCTGGTAATGGTTCATGGCGGCCGTAATCGGGCGGGTAGGGTCGAGGGACTTGATAAGCCGGCGCATTTCCGTGGCGATCTTGAGCCCGCGTTCGGTACCTTGCTGGGCGGTTTCCTCGTTACCGATCGACCAGAGTATGACACTGGGATGGTTGCGGTCGCGCCGGATGAGCGTTTCCAGCTGGCTCAGGCCCTCAGGTGTCGCGGTCATGAGGCGGGTTTCGTCGATGACAAGCATACCCAGTTCGTCGCAGGCGTTTAAAATGGCCTCTGACGGCATGTTGTGCGCGCACCGCCAGGCATTGGCGCCCATATCTTTCAGTTCTTTGACGCGCCAAAAATGCAGGGCGTCGGGAACGCCGGTACCCACGCCGGCGTGGTCCTCATGGTTATTCGCGCCGCGAATTTTCAAACCCTTGCCATTCAGGAAAAAGCCATCCTTGGCGTCGAAACGGATGTCACGAAGGCCGAAGCGCGCGGTATAGACATCCAGACACTCCCCCTTTTCCCAAATCTCGCAGCGCGCTGTATACAGATGCGGATCGTCCAGATTCCACAGCTTCGGATTGGCTACCGCACAGGATTGGGCGACGCGCCCCTCGCTGAACGCGGGCACCTCCAGCGATGAACTGACCTTGGCCGCAGGGCGCCCGGCGCCATCATATATCTGGCTGACTAGGTCCAGGGTTCGGGCGGTTCCGGAGGCATTTTTGATCGCCGTCTCCAAGGCTATGGCGCCGGACGTTTCCCCGCGGACGCAGACGCCCCATTGGGGAATATGGACCTTATGTGTCTTGACGAGCCAGACGTGGCGATAGATGCCGGCGCCCTCGTAAAACCAACCTTCACCCAGGCTGGCGTCGGTCCTGACCAGCAGGATGTTTGGGCCGCTGGTATTGATATAGCTGGTGATATCGACATTGAACGGCGTGTAGCCGCTCTCATGGCGGGTCAGGATATAGCCGTTGAGAATAATTAGGGCGTCCCTGAAGACGCCGTCAAATTCAAGCGTCAGGGTTTTGTTGGCGTCTGCTGCCGTCAGGTCAAACACCTTGCGATACCAGCCGATGCTGTTTTCGGGAAACCGGCGGCCAATCGCCTTATAGCCATGACCCGCGCCAGGGTCGCCGTCTTCCGGGTTTTCCGGCGGAATGAAATAATCGTTGCGCGCGAAGGGCAGGGTCACGGCCCAGTCGTGCGGGAGGTCCACGGCTTGCCAGAGGTGCGCATCGAAGTCGGCGCGCGCGGGTTCGGCGATTTCGTCTTTGCCTTGCTTGGCATAGGTCTTCTGGTCGCGCCCGAAACCGAAGTCCCTGTTGACGTCGGCGGCGTGCCCCAGGGCAAAACGCCAGTCGAAATCGAAGAGTATCCGCTCCCGCGGCGCCAGCGCGGTTGAGGCCTGAGTGGACGACCCGCTGCCGGCTTTGCTTTGCGCCGCGAAGACAGGCAGCGGCAAGGCGGTCAATGCGGTGGCGGCGTATATGACCGCGCGTCGGTCTGGATTTTTCATAGACGTTTCCATTTTCGAACCCCCGTACTCAGGCAGGCGCGCGCGTGAGCTGGCGGGCAATTGGTTTGCCAATATGGGCTAGACTACATGGCTTTTTGCGAATGGATAGCGAAAAAATGCGCAAGCAGTCGCTAGATTATCACCTTTGGCGCACTTTTCGGCTGAAATAGACGCTTTAGCGGCCAAAAAACACAATATTGGCGGGCCAATATTTGATATCTAGGCAATGCTCGGGTAAAAATTCGTTTGCCAATTTTCATTTCGAATATAAATTAATCAGACAATTTAGCGTGACGGAGGATGATGTGGGATTGGTCGGTACACGGTTTGGGAAGACGCTCGTTACTTTTGCCATGGTAGCCTTCGGGGCCACCGTCTCCGTCCCCGCCTCAGCAGGTACGCCGATTTCTCAGCGTTTTACAGCCGATCCGTCGCCGCACTATTTCAATGGCCGGTACTATCTGTATGCCACCAATGACCAGGACAACTCAGGAAAATATTGGGATTCCACCGACTGGCGTGTTTTCAGCTCGACAGACCTGCAACACTGGAAAGATGACGGCTCTTTCTTATCTGTGTCCGTGTTCAAATGGGCGCGTCCGGATGCCAAGGCTTGGGCGCCAGAGGCGGCCAAGCGCAATGGTAAATACTACTACTACGCACCCGTCGGCGGGGACAAGATCGGGGTCGCGGTCAGCCGAAGCCCTGAGGGGCCATTTGTTGACGCTCGCAGCGACGCACTGATTGACAAGGCCAGGGATGCCAATGCCGGCGCCGAGCCCATTGATCCGGCCGTGCTGATTGATGATGACGGGCAAGCCTATCTTGTTTTCGGGACGCGCGTGCCGAAAATCGTTCGGTTGAAAAAGGACATGATCCACACTGACGGGCCGATCGAAGACCTCGTCATTAGGGGCTTCCCGGCGGAGGACCCTAAGAAAAAATATGGTGAGGCACCGTTCCTGCATAAGCACAACGGGCTCTACTATTTCAGTTTTTCGACGGGGTGGCCGGGCCAGATCGTCTATGCGACGTCACGATCGCCGATGGGACCTTATGCTTATCGGGGCGTGATCCTCGACTACCTGCCAATTTCGACCAACCACCAGGCGATTATTGAGCATAAGGGCAAGTCCTGGCTCTTCTATCATGACAACCTGCTTCCCGGCGGTGGCGATTTCAAGCGGTCCATCGCCATAGAACCTATGACCTATAATCCTGACGGAACAATCAACCAGGTTTACCCGACGAAATCCCTTGGCTCGCCTACGCCTTAAACCTTTTGTCGCCTGGGGCGATCACCATAAACTCAGGACGGGGCCGTATCAGGAGATGGAAATGAAGATCGTCGGATGTCGCCTTCTGGCGTGTCTTTTACTGCTGGCTCCCATGTCTGCCGGGGCAGGGCAGCCACTTTACCAATATGTGAACCCGATGGTGGGTGTGGGTAATGACAATCAGGGTGACACCGTGCCCGGTCCCGCCTTGCCCTCAGGCTCCATACATCCCAGTCCCGAAACCCTGACCGGCAGCAACGCCGGCTACGACCCGGCGGCCCCGATCAGCGGCTTTGCCCAATTGCACACCCAAGGGGCGGGCGGGGTGACGACCTATGGCACATTTCTGGTTTCGCCGCAGATTGGCATGCCGGTATTCGATGAAGCCGATCACCTGTCCGATAAGCAGGACGAGCGCGCGGCCGCCGATATGTACGAGGTCACGCTGACACGGTATCGGACACATGTGGCGGTAACCCCCGCCCACTATGCCGCCATCTATCGTTTCTCCTTTCCGCAGAGCGACCAGGCGCAACTCGTGTTCGACATCACCCGCAAGATTAAGGGGCTTACCGCGTCTGATCTCGCTGACCTCACTCTCTATCCGTCCGAAGGCAAGATCATTGGCCACGTGAAGGCGAAAGGGTATTGGAATCCGGCCCTGGTCGACATTTGGTTCTGCGCCAAGGTGAACCAGCCGCCCAAGACATGGGGTATCTTCCAAAACGGCCAGAGTCTGGCTGGGCAGACGACAGCCCAATCGACCGCAGACCAGCGATTAGGCGCATGGTGGACCTTCGACACACAGGGTGAGACACCCGTCTTGATGAAGATCGCCGTCTCCTTTACCTCGGCCGCCAAGGCCCAGGCCTTGTTGGATGAGGACATTCCGGGCTGGGATTTTGAGACGGTGCGCGAGGACGCGCAAAAGGCCTGGGATAAAACGCTTGGCCAAATCGAAATTTCAGGCGTGCCGGACCCTGACCTTACGCGGTTCTATACCGCGCTTTATCATACGGCCATCCAACCGCGTGACCGCTCGCGCGACCAGTCAAGCGCCAATCTCGGCACGCCGCACTGGGATGACTATTATACGCTATGGGATACATATCGCACTGAGTTTCCATTGATGTCGTTGATCCGGCCGCGCGACTATGCCGGCAATATTGCCTCTATCGTGCGGGCATTTGATCAATATGGTGCGTTCGACACGGCTTTTATCGCCGGCCACCCTTATCACGTTGGCCAAGGGGGTGACGAGGTCGACAATATCATTGGCGAAGGTCTGATCCGCGGTGTGCCGGGCGTCAATTGGCGTGAGGCCTACCGCGTTACGCATTTTAATGCCTTCCAACGTCGCAGCCCGCGCTATCAAAGCCAGCAATATTTCGCGGTTGGCGACAGAAGTCCGGAACCGGACAATCAGCGCGCACGCTCTGGCTCATCCACTATCGGCTTCGCGTTAAATGATTACTATGCCGCCAAGCTGGCCGCGGCCACCGGACATAAAACGGAGGCGCGTCTGCTGCTATCGCGTTCGAAAGCGTGGCGTCAGGTCTGGAACCCAAAGGCGGAAAGTGACGGATTTCAAGGCTTCATCCAACCCAAATATCCAGACGGCGGTTTTCAGCCGATAGACCCGAAGCTGGGCTGGGATGGCAAAACCTATAACAATGTCGGTTTTTACGAAGGAACGTCGTGGATCTATTCTTACGACATGCTGCACGACATTTCCGGAATGGTTGCCGCCATGGGCGGACGCGAGATGTTCGTCAAGCGTCTGGACCATGCCTTGTCGTCCGGCCTGATCGATATTACCAATGAACCCTCGTTCGCCACGCCCTGGCTCTTTAGTAATGTGGGGCGGCCGGATTTGAGCGCCTATTGGGCCGATCAGGTTTTCAAGAAATTCACAGCCGATGCCTATCCCGGAGACGAGGATAACGGCGCCATGAGCTCACACTACGTCTTCAACCGCATCGGTTTGTTCCCGAAACTGGGAACCGACCTGTTCTATCTGCACGGTCCTCACCAGCCACAGACGGTTATTCATCTGGAAAACGGCAAAACCTTTACGATTATCGCGCGCAATGCGGGACCGGAAGCGATCTATATTCAGAAGGCGCTCTTGAATGGCGTACCCGTATCCGCCCCCTGGATATCGCAGGCTGATATCATGAGGGGCGGCAGGTTAGATCTGACACTCGGTGTGCGGCCGGGGCATTGGCTAAGCCAATCTCCAAGCAAATAGGCTTGGCCGGCACCTAAAGGCCTGATCCAGGCAGATCCCAGATCTGCTTGGGGCTGGCGGCAAGGCTGCGATCGGCACCGGGGTGCAGATCGAGAACAATCACCTCATTCTCACCAGTCTTGAGCCAGCTTGCGGGCACGAACAAAGCCTGTTGGGGCCCAACCGACCAATAGCGCCCCAGATTGTGGCCGTTTATCCAAACGTGACCCTTACCCCAGCCGCGCATGTCAAGGAAGGTGTAGCCGGTTTCTGCCAGGGTGAAGGTGGCGCGATAAAACGCTGGGCCGGTGCTGGGGCCGGTGGAAAAGGCCAGCTTCGACACATTGTCGAGCGGCAGAGAAAAATGGTCCCATCCCGTGAGCGCCGCGTCACCGAGCTTCGCGTCGCCAATCAACCCCTTTTGGTCCTTGCCGATATTGGCGCCGTAATTGCAATGCCCCATCGTATCGACGAGAATGTCGAGCCGGTCGCCCGCCTTGACCGAAACATCCATGCCGGTTTCCCTGTAGCGGCGGTCAAGCGCTCCCAGCGCCCGGCCGTTTACCCCAACGATTGCGTAGTCACGCACATCGCCAAAGCGTAGCTTGCCCTCTGCGGCGGTTTTGGACGTATGGCGATATAGAACGAGGCCGTTGTTTTGTCCGAGGGCTTCCAGCGTCTGTGGTGATGTGGATGTTACGGGGGCAGGCAAAAGCTGATCCAAAGCCGCGCCCTGCGTCAGGCGGAACCGGGGCAGGCTGATGGCTTTCTCAGGCTCGGGCATGGGCGCGAACGTGTCTGCGGGCAGATAGGCTTTGAACAAGGCCTGGACCGCCAGGTATTTGGGCGTTGGCCGGCCGGCCTCGTCCAGGAGCGCGTCATAGTCGTAACTGGAAATCTGCGGCTGATATCCATCCTTGTTCCAATTGGCGCCGGCCGTAAAGCCAAACGATGTGCCCCCGTGCAGCATGTAGAAGCTGATGGAGTACTTATGCTCCAGCATCCATTTCAGGCTGTCGATCAGGGGTTGGGTGGGCATGGTCTCATGGATACGGCCGAAGGAGTCGAACCAGCCGCCCCATAGCTCCGAACAGAAATAGGGGCCCGTTGGCCGAACCTTGGCGCGATCGGCAAATTCCTTTTCCGCCTTGGCCATGGTGCCGAAATTGATACCGCCCACCAGGCCAGGGATTGAACCATTGGCAAAATATTCCGCTGGATCCGCCGTATAGAGCATGCCGGCAAAGCCCGCCGCGCGGAGCGCCTTCATTTGCTGGGCCAGGTAGTTTTGGTCCTTGCCGAAGGCACCATACTCATTTTCGACCTGCGTCAGAATGATGGGGCCGCCCTTGTCGATCAACAGGGGAGTGAGTTCCTGGCCAAGCCGTTTCAGCCAGGTCTGGACCGGTTTGAAATATCGGGGATCGGTGGAACGCGGTTGAATGTCGGGCGTCGGGAGCAGCCATGCGGGGAAACCGCCGCCATCCCATTCGGCGCAGACATAGGGGCCTGGGCGCAGATTGACCCACAAGCCTTCTTCCTGCGCCATGCGGATATAGGCGGCGATGTCGAGATTATCTGAAAAATTATAATGACCAGGGGTCGGTTCGTGGGCATTCCAGAAGACATAGGTCGTCAGGGTATTGAGCCCCATCGCCTTCAGCTTACGCATGCGGTCGCGCCAGCACGCCCGTGGAATCCGCGGATAGTGCATTTCTCCCGCCAGAATCTGAAAGGGCTTGCCATCCAGCAGGAACTGGGACCCGTCCGCTTCGAACCGCGCCGTGGCGGCAAGCGCCGGTGCCACGGGCGTCAGGATGCCGGCGGCGACAAGGGTGGCTGAAGATTTCAAAAACGAGCGTCGGCTGTCCATTTATATATTCCATAATAGGGTAAGCGCTGCCCGGCGAGGGCGGCGTGCGGCTTTCCTGGCATTTTGTAAGACAATTAAGCGTCAGGCAATATGAAAAGCGATACCCGATGAAGCGCGTCTACCTTGTAGACAGATCCAATGTTAAACGCTTCGAAGCTCAGAAAACGACTAATATGCTGAATAGATATATGTTTTCTTCCCCGTTGATCTATCTGTCCGGTCAGTAATTGGTCGCCAACCTATCAAAATAACACAAAGGTGATCGACAAATGACGGCATGAAGCCCCCCTGACGAGCCATCGCTTCAGATGAGGCGCGCCAGCGAGACCCCTCTACTGGAGCGAATACCTAGGTGCGCGGGGCAGAAGCGCTTCATTGGTATTCTCTTTTTCAGCTCAAGCGCCGCATAGGCGATGGCGGGCAGTTGCCCTTGCCAGACGTCATGCCAGAGCAAAAAGACGGGTTCGATTATCCACGACCAAGTGGCGATCCCACTGCAGGCGGTCTTGATTTAGTGCGGCTAGTTCATGTCGTTGGGGCGTTTATGACAGAGACTCGTGGAGAAGCTTATTTTTTGCCAGCGACCGTGAGCAGGGCGTCCAGAATGTCCTGATCCTTGACGGCGAGGGTGGTTCGATCGATTAGGCTCCCGGTGTCCCATAGGAAGGGCATTAGACCGTTTGCCAGAGCTTGTTGGGCGACATATTTGTTCCAGTAGGTCACTGAAGCATTGTGCTTTACCAGGTCCAGCGGCGTGGTTTTGCGCCAGCAGCCGAACTCCCCCATGATGACCGGGATGCCCTTGTCGACGAAGTGCGTCTTCATCGCTTGCATCTGCTGGTCGACATAGTCCTCCTCACCCCATGTGGCATTGCGGTCAGGCTCTATCGTCGAGTGGTTGTTTTTACCCCAGTAGTAGAACATCTTGCCCCAGGACTGATCTGTGGTGATGACTGTAAGCTGGGAAGGCGCATAGTAGTGGATTTCGAACATTAGACGATTTGCCGCTGTATCGGTGGGCATGTTTGTCCACAGAGAGACGGCATATTCTGTGTTTGTGCTTGGCGCCTGAACGACCAGAACACGGTAGGCGTTTTTGCCACCGGTCGCCCGCACGGCGTTGACAAAAGTCTGGTGGTAAGCGTTTAGGGCGTTCATCTGCGTGGCCTTATCGGCCGCGGGTTCATTTGCACTGGCGAATATCAAACGCTCATCAAAGTCGCGTAAGTGTGTGGCGATCTGCTCCCAGAAAGCTTTTTGCTTTGCGGCGACCGCGTCCTTGCTGGCATCATCGACGTGATTTTCCAGCCACCCGCCGTCCCAGTGGATATTGAGTACGACGTAGAGGTCGGCATTTATGCAGTATTGCACGACCACCTTCACGCGGTCGAGCCAAGTGGCCGAAATCTTGGCCGTCGTCTTATCCGCATACTGATCCCATGAGCAAGGCAGTCGGATGGCGTCGAAGCCCAATGACTTATACTTGTTCACCAGATCCTGGGTGATCATCGGATTGCCCCAGGCGGTCTCCCCTCCCGTGGCTTCCAGTGTATTTCCAATATTGACGGCCAGCTTGATCTTGGCGGCGACACCGACTGCGGTGGTGGTCATGCCCGCCGAATCCGCGGGAATTGGGCTCGTATTGTAGCTTGGGTAAAGCCACGAGGACGAAGAGCTTGAAGACGATGAGGAGGATGAAGACGACGACGATGACGACGATGACGACGATCCGCCGGATGAACCCGATGATCCTGAGGTGCCGCCACCCCCGCCACCACACGCGCTGCAGGTGCCTGCGATTGCAGCTGTCGACAATAGAAACTTACGCCTACCAATCGTCATGGGCTTTTCCTTAGTGTTTTCTTTTATCGGCAGTAAGGTCTGCGCGTTCGTGTCCGGATATGGTCTGTGCCTGCGAGGCACCGGAACGGTCACATTGTATTTAAAATTCAAATTTGCAAATAAAAATTATAACGATAAATAATTTTCGGAAATCTGATGCAATTTCGGCGCAGTTTCAAAATAGTTTTTGTTATCAAAAGGGAATTTCGATATTTCGGAATGTAGGCTGGCTCAATAATAATTTATATATAAAAATAATGCTTCGATTTCGCGTTTATTCAGGGTTTCTAAGGGGGCTGCTTGACCTGGCGGGTTCGACCAGAGCCGTGTGAATTACCAGCGTGCCGAAGGCGATGAGAAAGGTGCTGGCGCTCGCAAGAACGAACGTCGGCCAGGCGGGGCTTACATGCAGGGCGAAAGTACCAAGCCACGAAAAGGCGACAAGCCAGGCCAGCGGCCCAGCCACAATGTTCGCTATCACTAACGGACGCAGATACGGTTTTAGCCGCAACCCAATCAGATCGGCCTTGCTGGCGCCGAGGGCGTTTCGGATCGCGATTTCCTTACGGCCCGTCCTGTAAATGTGGATGGAGAGGCCTATCAATCCAAAAATGGAAACAGCCACCCCTATAACGGACAGCAGCCCGAACACATACCATTGTTGATACATATCGGCATATTCGGTGTGAACGTAATCGGAATAAAACCGGGCATCCATTGGACCCGCTCTCGGATAAGTCTGCAGCCAGATTTCGCGAATATGGCCGAGTGCTGACGCTTCGGCCCCGGGCGTGAGTTTGACACTCAAGCGGTTAAAGAATGCAGACTGGTTGTCGAATATCATTGGTGGTGCGGGGTCGCGAATATTGGCCAGGCGTATGTTATCAACTACGCCGATGATTTTTGACGAGAGATCTCCCGTGTCGCGCGCGAGATTTATTTTGGCTCCGATGGCGTCGTGAGGTTTACCAAAGCCTAATGCTTGCAGGGCCGCCCGGTTGATAATCACTTCGCGAGGGGGCGTAAGCGACGGACTGATGGTTGTGAAAGTGCGGCCAGCCAAGGGTTTGATGTCGTAAAAATCGAAAAAATACGGATCGACGGATTGTCGCTGGGCTTGGATGATCCGCCCATCGCCTCTGCGTATCCAATCAGGCCAAATGTCGCGTTGCTCCGGAAGTCTGCGAGAATAGGTAGCGTTTTCAACACCCCTTACGGAAAGCAGGGGGTGTCTCAGGCGTACATCGGCCGGTACGTCTGAGGCGGTATTTATGAGCAGGACGCGGTTTGCCTGATGATTTAGCCCGTCGCTCGTCGCGAACCGCCATTGTCGATAAACGGTATGGGATGTCGTTAACAATAAGATCAACAACGAGAATCGCGTGATCGTCCAAAGCGAGCGCGACAGGGATGCGCCGCCAATTGAAGGTGTAGGATTGCGGCTATGACGCGGATGCGCCGAGGCCAGTGCCAGAGCGGGATAGATGGCGCCCAGCATAGCTAGGCTGAACCCGACCGCCAGGCTTCCGAGCAGAAACCAGACCTCAGACCATGGCGACCGGCCAACGCGCATTATTGGATCGAGCATGGGCAGAAAGCGCTCTACCCCGGCTGCAGCGAGCGTCAGGGAAAGGCAGACCAGGATGCCGGCTTCAACCAAGATTTGTAAAAAGATATGATGAGTTTCAGCACCTAAGGTCTTGCGGATGGCCATCTCGTGACGACGTTCGTCAATTTGTAGCGTCATCAGCTCGCTGAAATTGACAACAGCTAGCACGACGATGAGAACGGCGACCGCGATCATGGCCACAATTGTGTCGGGGTGACCGCGCGCCGCAATGGGCGAATCGGCCCGGGGCAGAAAGTGAAGCTGGGTCAACGGAACGATTTCAAATTTCGTTGGATGTTCGCGAGAGGACACACCGTTGCGTGATGCCAGCAAGGTTAAGGACTTTGTCGACAGCGATGTGCCAGGCTTAAGGCGCACAAATGTCAGGCACGAGGTCCAGTTCCACTCCGGATGAGAGTCGAGAATGGAAATCATGCTGTAGCTGGACTCGCTGGAGATGAAAATCTGGTTTCCGAAGCTGGTATTGTCCGGAAAATCAGCGAGTACCGCCGTAATTGTTACCTTCAGCCAATCGCTCAAGACTACCGTCTGCCCGACGACGTCTTCGCGTCCGAAAAAGGTGCGTGCCATTTTCTGCGTCAGCACCATACTATCCGGTTTCTGCAGGGCTTTGCTCAAGTCTCCCTTCACGGCGCTGAATCGAACAACATCGAAAAAATTTGAATCTGCCCAATAGAAGGACTGTTGCGTGACGATGTGTGGCGTTCGCATCGGCCACTCGGCTGTTACAAGGCGCGATACGGCCTCTATCGAGGCGCTGTCGTGCTGCGGCCATTTCGCCATGCCTGCTGGCGATTGGTCGCTGCTTATCTGGTCGCCGGCATCGGGTGTATAAAGGGTTCTGAGAAGGTAAATCTGATCGGCGCCGGGAATGAAGCGGTCAAAGCCCAGTTCGCTTCTGACCTCCAGCGCAACGATGAATGCGGCGGCGAATCCGACAGCAAGCCCAAGAATGTTCAGCAGGCTCATACTCCAGTAACGGCTCAAAATCCGAGTGGGTTGCCATAAGCTCCGCACCAAGAGAATCATGACAGGCGCCGGCGCGTGAATTGAATTCTGCCGTCCAGCATTTCCACGATGCGCTCGGCCTGATCGGCCTGGGCTGGGGAATGGGTAACGATGACTAGCGTGCAGCCTTCGGCGTGAACGGCTTGCAGGATATTGAAGATTTGTGCGGCATTCTCCGAATCCAGATTACCGGTCGGTTCGTCGGCCAGAATGATGGACGGCTTTCCAACTATGGCACGCGCGATGGCGCAACGCTGCTGCTGACCGCCGGAAAGCTGATTGGGGAGATGGCGCGCCCTGTGCGCGATACCGACAAGGTCCATAACCTCTTCAACGCGCTCGTCAACATCGATGTCCGGCCGGCGGCGGTACAGCAGGGCCAGCTTGATATTTTCATAAACGCTGAGGCTGTCGATCAGGTTGAAACTCTGAAACACAAAGCCGATATCAAGCGCACGCAGCCTGGCAAGGCTGCTGGAGGTGGCGTTTGCCATGTCCTGGCCACGAAATGACAGGCTGCCGGTTTCCGGACGATCGAGCGTGCCCATGACGTTGAGTAGGGTCGACTTGCCACAGCCTGACGGGCCGCAAATGGAAACGAACTCACCGCGCTCGACGTCCAGGGTGATGTCGCGAAGCGCTTTAACGCGCCGCCCCGCCGTTTGGTAGGTGAAATTGACTCCCTTTAAGCGAATTAAGGGTCCAGTCGAATGCGTGGTAAAGCTTTGTGGTGGCAAATGGAAACCCGGGGGAGAGCGCGAGGCGCATGGCGTCGCCAGCTTAGTACAGGCCTTGCAGTAAGTTAAGCCACCAATGCATGTGTGATGGCGGACGCGCTGAGGTGCTTCGCGGCAGCCATCATGGCATCACGGCATTGTTCAAGGGGGGGCGCGCCGCGGCGCTTTATGTAGGGCGCGATGAGCAGCGCAACCTGTTCGCCTGCCTGGAACACCGGCGCGTAGAAATCTATCACATCTGGCAGGGAAGGGTTGGGTTGTTGACCCGCTTGGGCAACACCGTCGACGGTTGCTGGAGCTTGATATACGAGACCGACAGGCATGTTTACGTAGAATGAAGTCGATGGCGCGCTTTGAAAGACGACGCGGAAGCCATTCTCCTGGCGCACGGCGAGGTGGCAGGATTGTTGCAGTTTTTCGGCCAGCTGGTTCAGGACCAATGTAGCGGTTGCCGCCATGTCCTTATCAGCCATACGAAAGAAAGCGGTGTGCCTTTGGGCGATTGTCATGTGATGCTTCCTGCCGACGATCTGTTTTATCTCTTCTTTTTTTACAGTTTAGCCGATTTTGACAAATTTGCTAACCGGCGAAATTCATTTGACTTTTTGTCATATTGGGTGAACTTTCAGGCCCCAGTTGTCCGAACTGTCCGGAATCGTACATGCCCGAAGCGCGCAAAACTCTGCTTTTTGTCGATGATGACGCCGACATTCTCAAAACGGCCGACCTGTTGCTAAGCAAGGCAGGCTATGGCCTGCTTACCGCGTCCACGCCGATGCAAGCCTACGCGCAGCTGTCCGTCCAAGCCGTCGATCTGATCCTCCTCGATCTAAATTTCTCCCACGCGCAGACCTCCGGTGAGGAAGGTCTGGTCTGTTTGCAGGAATTGCGAAAGTACGCGCCGGATGCGCCGGTGCTGGTAGTGACGGGGCACAGCGGATTGACCGTCGCGGTCCGCGCCCTAAGGGCCGGTGCCAAGAATTTTATCATGAAGCCGTGGAGCAACGACAAGCTGATCGCAGCGATAGAAGACGCGATCGCCCAGGGGCGCCAGCCACCTCCCGTTAGGCCAGGTTTGACGTCAGAAACGTCGCCGGTTTCAGATGCGGAATTCATTATTGGCGATACCGAGGCAATGGTGCGGATTAAGGCCCTGGTGGATCGATACGCACCCCTGACGGTTCCGGTGTTTCTGTCAGGTGCGTCGGGAACGGGCAAGTCCCACATCGCCCGCGCCCTGCACAATCGGTCCGGTCGAGCCCATATCAAGGTTGTTGAGGCAGCATCGGTATCGACGATCAACATGGATATGCTGACAGACGCGACCCTCATTCTAGAGGCAATTGAGCGGCTCGATGCCGAGTTTCATCAGGTGTTGCTGGATTGGCTGCCAATTTTCGAGCATCGCAATGTGCGAGTCATCGTGACTTCAGGGCGCGCGCGCGCGGATCTCGATTTGCCGCGTGGATTGATTTATGCCCTCAGCACGCTTGAAATCAACATTCCGACATTGGCAGAACGTAGTGGCGATGTCGGTGTTTGGGCTGAGCATTTTGCCAGCCAGTGCGCGTACAGGTTAAATCTGACGCGTCGCACCTTGACCCCGGAGGCGATCGCACATCTGAAAGCCGCCGTATGGAACGATAATCTGCATGCGCTGCGGCAAGTCATGGAACGGGCTGTTATAGAAACTGACGGCCCTGTTCTTGGCCCTGGTGATCTGTGTACGCCCACGACTGATGATGTGGACCCCAAGATTGCCACCTTGAGTTTGGAAACGACAGAAAAGTTCGTGGTCGAGTCAGCTCTGAAGCGCAACAATTTCAACGTATCTAAGGCTGCCGTGGAATTGGGCGTGACCCGGCAGGCCCTCTATCGTCGCATGAGTCGTCATGGTCTATAGGCAGGCTATCATACGGCTGGTCTGTGTATTAGGTGTGGCGGTGGCCGCCATCTTTGCCTTTTCGTCGGCGCGCGATCAGATGTGGGCCAACATGGCCTTAGGTCTTTTGGGGCTGGCGTTGAGTTCCAGTGTGCTTCTGATGACTGGCGAGGATAGGGCGCGCCATGACGCGCCCATCGTGCCGCTTAGCGTCCGGCCTGAGATACAGCCGCAACCCTTCTCTGCCATGTTGGATCAGGTCCCGATCCCTTTACTTAGGTTTATCGAGGGTGAGGGCTTTTACGCGTTAAACCTTGCGGCCAGGCGCCTTTTGAGCGTCGATGATTTTATCAGCGAGCCTCCGGCGGCGCTTATGACGGCGGTCACGCGCGCCGAAAGGGGTGCTCGTGCGTCAATCCCGCTTTTTGACAGTGTTTACGCGTTGGGCATAAGTGAAGTGTCGTTTGAGGGGCGCAAAGAGAGATTTATCAGTCTGACAAACATCCAGGCCGAGGTGCGTATTGCCGAAGCGACGGCACTGGGCGACACCCTCAGGGTCATCAGTCACGAGATCATGAACTCACTGACCCCTGTTGCCTCCCTTGCTGAGACGGCTCAGCACTATCTTGAAGATGAAACGTCCGAAGGCATTCAATCTGCCAGAGAGGCGCTAGCCTTGCTGGACAGACGGGCGAAGGGCCTGAAACGTTTCGTCGAAGGATACCGTTCACTTGCCCGCTTGCCGCAACCGGTGCCACGATGGGTAGATGTCAAAAGCTTCGTCATGGATGTGGTGCGTGTCTTTGAGCGAAGTGCCGTGGCCCAAGGCGCTGTCATAAGCCTGCAACTGGAAGAAGGAAGCTTCGCCTTCGATATGGACGAAGCTCTTATGGCGCAGGCTATGATAAATGTCCTTACCAATGCTGCCGAAGCGACGCGCGAAAACAAGGGGCCGCGTCGTGTCCACGTCACCCTGCAGCGCCTGGAACATGATGTGGGTATAACGGTAGCGGATAATGGGATTGGGATAGAGGCCGCGATGCGTGAGCGCATTTTCCACGGCTTCATAACCACCAAGCCTGAAGGCGCCGGTATTGGCCTGTCCCTCGCCCGCCAGATTGCATTGGCTCACGGAGGGGATCTGCGTCTTCAGGATCGGACAGCGGATTGGAGTTCGGCATTTTTGTTCAAGTTGCCGCTAAGGGGCCGTGAGGCCGGGGGCGGGACTCAATTGGCACCCCGCGATGAAAGCCGCTGCGAGTAATAAGGCCGATAGACGTATGTGCTCGTATGTCGCGGGGTGCGACCCAAACTACGTCTTTCAGCCGGCCTTGGTCTCCTTTCGTAGAGAGCGACACAAGCATAGTACCATGCGCGGCTTTTAGGGCCAGCGCAGTTATGCGTGTCACGGCAGATATTCAGGTCGCGTAAGTTAGGTAACCCCTCAGAACGCGTCTTCCGGGTGCCCTAAAAGCCGCACACGGTGGTAGGCGTTGGAGTCCCGGCGCGAGCGACCATCATCCTGCAGACCTGGCCTTTGCCATCCTATCCAACCAGATAATCGCCAGACCAGAAGCTGACGTGCGCAATCCGTCATGCGCCAGTATCTGTTTGCAATATGTGGCGCGCCTGGATGATGGACGGAGGGTTTCGAATGGAAGTCGACACTGCTGCGGTCGATATGTCGGAAAAGCAATAAATTCCGATCGTGTCGAACTTGACACCAAAAGATGATATATATATTACATATGTAGGGCGGGTGTTCGAGGTCTGGCGCCGCTTTTGTCAACTTCAAGCCAATCGTTAATTGGTAAATCAAAGAGAGGGAGAGATATGCGGAATAAATTTCTAAAGGGGACGAGCGTCTTGGCGGTTGCTGGTGCGTTGTCATCGGTGGTCGTCCCAGGTATTGCCAGCGCGCAGGCACAAACGCAGGCGCCGGCCAGCGATGATCAAGCTGTAGAGGTGGTCGTTACAGGTATTCGCGGAAGTCTCTCCGCTGCCGCCCGTAACAAGCGCCAGGCCGTGGTGAGCCTTGATTCCATTACGTCTGAAGATTTGGGCAAGTTCCCGGACGGTAACGTGGCAGAATCCTTGCAGCGTATCCCGGGCGTATCCATCGACCGCAGCCTGGGCGAAGGCTCGAGCGTAACTGTTCGCGGTTTTGGTCCGCAATTTAACAACGTCCTTCTCAATGGTCGCAGCATTGCAAACGACGGTGGTGGTCGCGGCTTCGGCTTTGATAACATCGCTGCCGAATTGATCAGCGGCGCCGATGTTTATAAGACCTCGCGGGCCTCGATCCCCGAAGGCGGTATCGGTTCAACCATCAATCTGAAGACGCCGCGCCCGCTTGATATCGGGGTAACGAAGGGTGTGGTGAGTCTTAAGGCGCACAACGAAAGCCTCAGCGGCAAGACGACGCCTAGCGCCTTCGCACTCTACAGCACCACCTTTGATGACGGTAAGATGGGCCTGATGGTGTCCGCCTCCTACCAGCTGCGTGACGCCCGCGAGGATTCGTTCAACGTCAGCGGATATGTTCCCAATGACTCTATCGGAACCCAGGCGGGGCAAACCAACGGTTATGGTCCCAACGTCAATCCGAACGTTCGTCTATTCACCAATGTTCGCTTTCCCCGCAACTATAACCTCAATCTGAGTGAACAGCGCCAAGAGCGGACGGGCTTTACGGCCACTTATCAGTATCGGCCCAGTGAAGACCTCACCTTTACCGCAGACGCCCTTTTCAGCCGTTACAACATCAAGCGGACGGTCGCCACGGGCGCCTTCTTCTTCCTTGAAGACCAGGTCCGCACGGCGGCCATTGACGCTAATCGTGATGTGGTCGAGCAAACAGAGAACGGCCAGTGGGACATGGTTATGCAGGCCTATCCCCGCAAATCCGACACAACGGCCTTCGGTGTAAACCTGGATTGGCGGCCCAGCGACAAGCTGACCGTTGTCGGCGATTTGTCGACCTCAAAGGCAAGCAACACAGGCGGGTCCGGCTCCTACTATGTTGTCGTCGGCATCCCGACCAATATTAGCTGGAAGCAGCCGGCGGACGGCAGCCTGCCGCAACTTGAGGTTCTGGGTGCCAGCATCTCGGACCCAAGCAACGCCCGTGCACACTACGCAACGCGCGGCGGCAGCAACACCTCGACCTCAGTTGATGAAGGGCGGCTTGACGCAACCTACGTCGTTGACCGCGGTGTGTTCAGCTCGGTCCTGTTTGGCGTGGCGTTCAACAATACGCGCAAGGACAACGAGTCTTACGGCATCGGTGACGCCTATTGCACCTATTGCGGCTATCCGGTGGTCTTGCCGCAACGGTTCCTCACCCCTCTCGACTTAGGCAGCGATTTCCTGGGCGGAGGCCTTGGCGCCAATGCGCCTTTGAAGTTCTTCTCCTTCGATGGTTTGAAATTGTTGGATTATCTGGGTTCGCCGGAAGCCTTGGCGCAACTGGATACCTACTACGGTCGCGCGCCGGGTTCGGTGGCGGCTCAACTTCAGGCGAATGGCGGCTACACGCTTAAGCGTCAGCCCAGTTCCTACTGGGTCGAGGAGAACACAAAGTCCGCCTATATAGAGGCCAACTTCGCGGGTGAGGCGGCGGATATGCCTTGGTCGCTTAATGTCGGTGGTCGCTATATCAGCACGAAGGTGCGCGCGGCGGGATCGGACCGGCAGCTTGTCGATATCAATTGGATATCATTAGGCAACCAGACCCCTGTCTATGCCAGTGCGACACCCGTTGAGCGCACGGTTGAGGCCAGTTACAGCAAATTCCTGCCCAGCCTCAATTTCAAGCTCAACATCACCTCACACCTGCTGGCCCGTTTCGGCGCTTCGGAAACGCTGACGCGCCCCAGCCCCAGCGACATGCGTCCGAACACTTCGATCGATGACGCCCGTCAGGGGAACATGCTCGCCAGCGGCGGCAATCCGGCGCTGAAGCCTTACCTGTCCAAGAATCTGGACCTGTCGCTTGAGTGGTACCCGAAGAAAAACTTCAATATGGCCATGGCGATCTTCAGCAAGGATGTCACCGACTTTATCGATTACGGCGTCGCGTTGGAATCCTTTACCATCACCAATGCACAGCGCCTGGATACGACGAGTGTCATTAACGGCAATACCCACCTCGCCGACCCGGCCTTTACGGCAACAACCGCCAGCTTCCTGACCCGCCGGCCGCGCAACCTGGCCAATACTCGGGCGGAAGGTGTGGAACTGTCGGGGACCTATAGCTTCGACTTCTTGCCAGGCTGGTGGAGCGGCTTTGGTGTGACCGCGAACGCGACCTTGGTTGACAGCAACGCCAAGGTGTCGAGCGCGTCACAGGTCGCCGGGCGTACCTTTGCCCTGCCGGGCTTGGGTAACTCGTATAACCTGATAGGATTCTATGAGAAGGGCCCGATCTCGGTTCGGTTGGCTTACAACAAGCGTGACCGCTTCCTGTCCAGCCTCAGTGGCGATGGCTCCGGCGGGCCGGTCTTCACCCAGGGATACGCACAGTTCGACATGCGTGCCTCCTACCAGATCAATGACCGCGTCGACGTCTTTGTCGAAGGCACCAACCTGACCAAGGAGCACCTTATCCAGAAGGGATATTACGACGCGGAGCTGCTCAGCGACAATCTGGATGGCGCCTTCTACAACGTCGGGGTCCGCATGACCTTCTAATACCCTTCGTCTACTTCTCCTCCCGTGACGACTGTACCTCGCGGTGCCCTAACAGGCACCGCGCTTTTTTTGAGGGCAGGCCGTCTAAGCCGCTTGATTTCGCGAAATTTCTGAGTTTGGCATTTCTATCATCAGCCAGGTCTGTTACGAGTCACGGTCCGGCTGTATGCTGGAGATTGCAGGATTTATAGGCACGACATATGCGAGCAAGGCTGACCCCAACCAACCTGACACAGTCTATCGTTCAAGACCTGGGTGTGGAGATTGTCACCGGGAAGTACCGTGACCAGGTGTTCCCAAAAGAGGTTGAACTTTCGCAGCGATATAACGCCGCACGGACGGTGACGCGCGAGGCGGTCAAGATGCTGACGTCGAAAGGCCTCTTGTCGGCGCGCCCCCGTCAGGGCACCCGTGTCGAACCGGAAGACCACTGGAATCTTCTGGACCCGGAAGTTTTGCGCTGGCTTCTCGAACGTAATTTTTCTCTGGGTCTGCTGATAGAGTTCACGCAGATTCGGTTGAGCGTCGAACCCGGCGCCGCGGCCCTGGCGGCCAAGGTGGCAACAGGCGAGCAACGGGCGGCGATCAACAGCGCCATCGGCCGAATGTTCGCGGCGGAGCGGGGCGAAGATGATGCCTTGACGTCGGATATCGACTTTCATGTCGCCGTCCTCCAGGCCAGCGGCAACCGCTTCTACCGTCAGATGCGTGAGATGATTGAAACCGCCTTGCGTTTCAGCATCAGAAAAACCAATGATTTTAAAGGTGTGCGACTTGCCAGCGTCGTCGACCACAAACGCGTCGCCGATGCCATCTTGGCCGGTGACAGTGCCGAAGCTGAAACCCGGATGCGGGATCTAATTCAAGGGGCCCTGGACTTAATGATTAAGGTTCAGGCCGATCAGAATCCTCAGCGCTAGGTAGCATTGCTTCCTAGGGCCGCACGCCCGATAAGGGCCATGGCCCGCCTAAATCACATTCACGACGCCGACAACGCCCGTATCGGACGGCGCTTAACTGCGCCTTCGGTTCAGGTGCGTGCCATGCGCCGACCGGCGCCGATTAGGTCGTCAAACCTTCACCTTATCAGTCTCTATTCGGGCGTTCGCTGACACCCGCGTCACATTTGTGATTGACAAGGCGTGGAGACGTCTGCACATGTATATGTAATATAAGTATTAATATTTAACTGCCGCCCTTTGACCAATTGTGTTCGATATGTGTCGCGACGCCGGCCCGCTTCTGCAACGTGACGCCATGCGTCCAAATTCCATCAAACCCGTCTCTACAAGGCGTAAAAATGACTGTTGAACTTGCTCCCGTGTCTGCTCCTGATTTCGGGCTGCCGCTCGCAAAACCGTCCATTCCAGTAGAGACCTACGATTCGCGGTGCCGGGACGCCTATGTGCGTGCGGCCTGTGATTGGGTTGCGGTCTATGCGGATCGTGAACACTTTTCCAACATCGCCTATCTGTGCGATTTCGAACCGCGATTTGAAGAAGCGCTTCTGATGCTGGGGCCAAATGATTGCCGGGTGATCATCACCGGCAATGAATGTGTTTCGTTCGCGCAGGCCGTTACGCGCCTCTCGACTTTTGACGTGAGGCTTTGCCAGGCGATGAGCCTGCCGGGCCAGGATCGCAGCCAAGCGCCAAGTCTGACGGCCGTGTTGCACGACATCGGTATCCGTTCCGGACACAGCATAGGGCTTGTGGGGTGGAAGCCGCCTGCCACGGAGGTCGGGGAAGATGCCGGCTTTTTCTTCCCGTCTGTCTATGTCGATGCCTTGCGCCGGATAGCGGGGGATGCCTCGGCAGTTGTTGACCGAACCGATGTCCTGATGCACCCGGAACAGGGGCTGCGGGCCACCGTAGACGCCGACCAAATCGCCGCCTTCGAGTGGGCGGCTTCCCGCGCGACAGCGGCCGTTTGGCGCATCGTGACGAATGTGAGGGAAGGGGATAGTGAATTAGAGGCTGCTGCGCGGATGGCCTATGCGGGTGAGCCGCTCAGCGCGCACGTCATGCTGGCTTCGAACAACGTGTCGGGGCCGGTGGTCGGATTGCGCAGCCCCACGGCGCGCCGGCTGTCGCGGGGGGATGGCGTGACCACGGCCGTCGGCTACTGGGGCGGCTTGTCCGCCAGGGCCGGTTTGATCAGCGACGGGGACGATGCATTCCTGAAGACGGCGTCCGCCTATTTCAAGGGATTGGTCGCCTGGTATGCGGCTGTGGATGTCGGCGTCGCCGGACGCGACGTATTTTCCAAGGTTGGTGACACCTTGGCGCAGGGGGGCTTGGCCTCGATGCTCAATCCGGGACACCTCTGTGGTCACGAGGAATGGATCAATACCCCTATTCGACCGACGGGGGATTACCGTCTGAGATCTGGGATGGTTTTTCAGGTTGATATTATCCCGACCCCCATGCCGTTGGGATGGGCTTTGAACTGCGAAGATCCGGTCGTTCTGGCAGACGCCGACCTTCGGGCCGATATCGCCGCCCGTCATCCCGATGTTATGAGCCGGATCGACGCCCGGCGGACCTTCATGGCTCAAGCCCTCGGCATAGACTTAAGCCCAGCCATTCTCCCGCTCGGCTCGACGCCCGGATGCCTGCCGCCGTTCTGGCTAAAATCCGGACATCTGCTGGTAAATGCATAGGGAGGGGGCTGTGGGCGCGCATATTCCACCGAAAGGCCTTGTCCTCGGTCTGCTCTGCTCGGTTTTGAGCTGGCTCTGGCTGCCGGGCGTCAGCTCGGCTGCCATCCGCAATGTGACCATCACTCGGGATGACTGGGGCATCGCGCACATCCACGGCAAGACTGATGGTGATGCTGTTTTTGGCATGATGTACGCGCAAGCCGAGGACGATTTCGGACGCATCGAACGAAATTATCTCCAGGCGCTGGGGCGCACCGCAGAAGTGGACGGCGAGGCGGGCATCTGGACCGATCTACGTCAGCGTATGTTCGTAGACCCGGTGGCGTTACAGGCTGAATATAAGCGCAGCCCCGCCTGGCTACGCGCGCTCATGGAGGCATGGGCCGACGGCTTGAACACATATCTGGCCAAGCACCCGCAGGTCCATCCAAAAGTCCTGACGCATTTCGAGCCGTGGATGGCCCTCAGTTTCTCCGAGGGCAGCATTGGCGGCGACATCGAACAGATTCCGCTGAGCCGGCTGCAAAGCTTTTACGGTGGGACGCAATTGGCCTTGTCGGATATGGAGCGCGGCATTGCCTATCATGAGCCCACCGGTTCTAATGGGATCGCCTTGGCGCCGTCGCGGACGCGCGACGGTCATGCGCTTCTGCTGATAAACCCCCACACCAGCTTCTTCTTCCGCGCGGAACAGCAGGTGACGAGCGATGAGGGGCTGAACGTCTATGGCGCGGCGACCTGGGGGCAATTTTTTATCTATCAGGGGTTCAATGCATCGGCGGGATGGATGCACACCTCAAGTGGCGTTGACGCAATTGATGAATTTGCCGAAACCGTCAAGGCCCTGCCGAATGGTCGCTGGGCGTATCTGGATGGAAAGCGCTGGCGTCCCCTTGAGCGCCGCCGCATTACGATCACCTACCGCCTTCCCTCCGGCGAGAAGGCGGATCGTGCCTTTACCGTTTATAAGACCGTCAATGGTCCCATCATGGGGGCCGTGGAAGGCAAGTGGATAGCGGTAGGGCTCATGAACCGTCCCCTTGAGGCGCTTCAGCAGTCTTTTTTGCGCACCAAGGCGACGGATCTGGATAGCTTTTTAGGCGTCGCCAAGCTTCGCGCCAACTCGTCCAATGACACCATCTTTGCCGACCGGAAGGGCGAAATCGCCTATCTTCATCCCCAGTTTGTTCCCCTGCGCGACGATCGCTTCGATTACACCGGGCCCGTTGACGGTAGCGATGTGGCGACGCGTTGGAAAGGCCTTCATGATCTCGAAAGCCTGCCGCATGTCTATAACTCAAAAAGTGGCTACGTGTTCAACACGAACAACTGGCCATGGACGGCCGCCGGCGACGACAGCCCGCGCGCCAAAGACTATCCGCGGTACATGGACCAGGCGGGTGAAAATCCCCGAGGCCTCCATGCGGTGAAGCTCCTTCAGACGGCAGATAAGGTCTCACTGGAGGGCCTGCGAGATATCGCATACGATTCGTGGCTGCCCACCTTTGACAGGCTGTTGCCCAGCCTAGATAACGCTTTTAACGCTTTGGCACCGACGGACCCGCGCCGCGCCCGTTTGGCGGCGCCGATAAAGCTTCTGTCAGATTGGGACCGGCGGTGGAGTAGCGGCTCGCAGGCCACCTCCCTGGCCGTTTTCTGGGGCGAAGCGCTATGGCGCCGGGCGGCCACGCCCGCTGCTGCGTCCCGCATCAGCGTTTGGGACTACATGGAGCAGCGCAGTTCAGCCGAAGATCGGCTGGACGCCCTGTCCGAAGCTGTTGCCAAGCTGGAAGCGGATTTTGGCACATGGCGAGTCGCCTGGGGGGATATCAACCGCTTCCAGCGTAATGATGGCGAGATTGAACAAGCCTTTGACGACAGCAAGCCGAGCTACCCTGTGCCCTTCACCTCTAACCAGTGGGGGGCGCTCGCCTCATTCGGCGCCAAGGCCTATCCCGGCACGCGTCGCTATTACGGGACATCGGGAAACAGCTTTGTCGCCGTCGTGGAGTTTGGTCCGCGGATACGTGCCTATGCGATCAGCATCGGCGGCCAAAGCGGGCATCCCGACTCTGTCCATTTCTCGGATCAGGTCGATCGGTATGTCGCGGGTAACCTGCGTCCGATCTATTTTTATGCGGATGACCTCAAAGGGCATGTGGAGAAAATCTATTCACCATAGGACAAAATTGCCCAGATGGTTATAAATAATATAAATAATGTCGCAGCAAGGCGTTTGCCGTCAGAAAAAGGGCAGTATCGTATAGTATATGTTTAAAATTATTTTCCGGCTAAGTGTTTGCATTGATAGAAATTTGGGAAATATAAGCGCCAAAAGGCCGGAAGATATAATTTTATAGAATATTTTATTACGGCAAAGATTGATCAATGGGAAATGTATATACCCATTATATTTAAAATTTTGATGTCATTTATTTCTGTTAAAGCCGGGAATTTGTTGTTTATATTTAAATTTTTTCAACTGTTATTCTATATTCTTGGATTTCAAAAATTGCGACTGGTTAATGTCCGACGAGCGTCATTTATAATACATATATTGACGTTTGACCCGCCACATAATATTTGTTGATGGGCCAGGCCGCGTACAACGGGTGGAATGAAATGCGAGTTTTTTATGCTGAAATATAAGCAAAGTGCTGTTGCGGGGGAGACTGACATGGAGCGATTACAGGCCACACACCGGTCAAAAATCGTCCGTATCGAGACGTTCCCGGTTCCCCCGCGCTGGATGTTTGTGCGGGTTGAAACCGATGACGGTCTCATCGGTTGGGGAGAGGCCAGCCTTGAGGGGCACACAGAGGCCGTGGCAGGCGCCTATGCGGCCTTGCAAGACCGCTTTCTGGGCTTCGATGCCGACCGTATTGAGGACGTGTGGCAGACGGCTTATCGCTTAGGCTTTTATCGCGGCGGGCCGGTGCTGATGTCGGCCCTGTCGGGCCTGGATCAGGCCCTTTGGGATATAAAGGGAAAGCGGCTAGGCGTGCCTGTGCACCGGCTTCTCGGCGGGCAGGTGCGCGACCGGGTCGCCGTCTACGCCTGGATCGGCGGCGACCGCCCGTCGGATGTCCTTGATGCGGCGCGCGTGCGCATGGAGCAGGGGTTCAAATCGGTCAAGATGAACGCAACGGAAGACGCCGCCTGGCTCGACAGTCCGCGATCGTTGGACGGCGTTGCGCAGCGGCTTGCTGACGTCCAGTCACTGGGGCTGGACGCGGGCCTGGATTTCCACGGGCGGCTCCATAAGCCCATGGCCAAGCAACTCGCGATGATCCTGGAGCCTTTGCGCCCGCTGTTTATCGAAGAGCCGCTTTTGAGCGAGCATCCCGAGGCGATCCGGCAATTATCGGCTTTGACCCGCATCCCCATCGCCATGGGCGAGCGCCTCTATTCGCGCTGGGATATCAAACCCTTTTTGGAAGCGGCAAGCATCGATATTCTTCAACCCGATGTCAGCCATGCCGGCGGTATTTCCGAGGTCAGGCGCATGGCCGCCATGGCTGAGGCCTATGATGTGGCTCTGGCCCCTCACTGCCCCTTGGGGCCAATCGCTTTGGCGGCCTGCATGCAAATTGGCCTGGCAACCCCCAATTTCGCCATTCAGGAAATGTCGCTCGGTATTCACTACAATACCGATGGCCATGACCTTTTGGCATACCTGAAAAATCCTGAGATTTTCGATATCAGGGACGGTATGGTCGAGGCGATTTTGGGCCCAGGGCTTGGCGTTGTTGTTGATGAAGAGAAGGTCCGCGAGCTTAGCCGTGACTGTCCGCCGTGGCGTAATCCCGCCTGGCGGGGCCCCGATGGCTATGTGCGGGAATGGTGAAGATTATGCGATTTGCAGATAAGACGGCCATTGTGACGGGCGCGCTAGGCGGCATCGGACTGGCGTGCGCGCGGCGTTTGTCGGCCGAAGGCGCCAGCCTGGTTCTCGTGGACAGGGTGGTTGAGGGCGCCGAGACCCTCGCAGAAGAATTGCGCACCCTGGGGGCGCCCAAAGTCGTTTTCACGCGCTGCGATGTCGCGGCGGAGGACGATGTGGTGGCGGCGTGCAAACTGGCCGTGGAGCAGACCGGGCGGCTTGACGTTGTGATCAATGTCGCCGGCATGATGATCTATAAGTCGATCGCGGATCTGACGGCAGCGGAGTGGCACGAACTATTGGGTGTAAACCTGGTGGGGGCGGCCCTTTTCACGCGCGAGGCGTTCCGCCTGATGTCGCCGGGTGGGGCTATTGTAAATATCTCCAGTATTCACGCCGTCCAGACCTCGCCACTCGTGGCACCCTACGCGGCAGCGAAGGCGGCCCTTGCGTCTTTGACGCGATCCAGCGCCATTGAAGGCGCATCGCTCGGCATACGCGCCAATGCCATATTGCCGGGGGCCATCGATACGCCCATGCTGTGGGCCAGTCCAAATCTCAAGTCCGGTGCGGAAGTGCTGGAGGAGGGTGATGTCGGCTACCCGCATGATATTGCTCATGCTGCTGCCTTTCTGGCGAGCGATGAGGCCGCCTTTATAACGGGGGCCAGCCTAAATGTGGACGGCGGCCGGTTGGCCAAGCTGTGACGTCGCCTGTCTTTTTCGGTCGTCTGGCCGATGGCCAGGTGGTCCACAGCCTGACGTTAGCGGCGCCTGGCGGGCTGCATCTGGAGGTCATGACCTATGGGGCGACGATACGCAGCCTGAAAACCCCATCCGCCACGGGGCTTGTCGAGACCCTTATTGGCTTTGAGACCCTGTCCGACTACGAAGCGGATAAGACCTACCAGGCTTGCATTATCGGGCGGACGGTAAACCGCCTGCGAAAAGCCGCCTTTACACACGGGGACGGGGCGTGGCGGGTTACGCCAAACGAAGGACCGAACCATCTGCATGGCGGTGCGTGTGGCCTGAGCCGCCGAGTCTGGCAGGCCGATGCCCGGCCTTCGGATGAGGCGCCAATCGTATTGCGGTACGTATCACCGGCGGGGGAAGAGGGGTATCCGGGGAACTTGGCTGTCGAGACGACCTTGTCTCTGCCATTGCCGACAACCCTGCAGATTGACTATAGGGCCGTGGTCGATGCGCCGTGCCCCATTGATCTGACCCATCATCTTTATTTCAATCTCGACCAGGCCATGGGTGGCGATATCTCGAGCCATGTTCTGGGCATCCAAGGCGATGAAGTTCTTGAGGTCGATGACGCGTGTCTGGCGACCGGCTTGCGGTTGCCGGTCACGGACACGCTCTTTGATCTTCGCCATCCGACAGCCCTATCGGACGTGCTGGCGCAACAGCACCCGCAATTGACGAACATTGGCCTGAACCAGAGCTGGGTTCTGGAAAGGAGCGCCGCGCCCGCCGCCACATTGTACGCGCCGAAAGCGGGTCTCGGACTGGCGCTTCACACCGACCAGCCCTGTCTGCAAGCCTATGCGGGACTGTCGCGCGATGTCGCCGCGCACGGGGCGATCGCGCTCGAACCGCAAGGTTTTATCGATGCGGTAAACCAGCCGGCATTTCCGAGCCCCTGGCTCGCGCCCGGCCAAGTCTATCACCGTACCAGCCAATATAGATTTCAACATCCCAGCCAAGATTGATTGGCTGTGCCGAGTTAGCGGACCGCCCTCTACTTCGGTGTCAGAGGGCAGTCCACCTTTGCGGGCTATCGCTTTCCGGTCAGGCTGGCTTCAATCTCTTCCAGGGTTCTGCCCTTGGTTTCCGGAACGAACAGCGCGATAAAGATCACGCCCAGCAGACAGAAGGCGCCGTAGCACCAGAAGGTTCCCGCCGCACCGAGATGCTTATTCAGAATCGGGAAGGTGTAGGTGACGGCAAAGCAGGCAATCCAAAGCGCCGATACGGCAATCGACATCGCCAGGCCCCGGATGCGGTTGGGGAAAATTTCCGACAGCAGCACCCAGGTTATGGGGGCGAGAGAGGTCGCATAGGCGGCAATCACCGCAAGCGTGAGCCCCAGGATCAGCGGCCCCTTTATTCCCAGGAAGAAGGCGACACCGAGCAGGCCGTGTATCACGGTGATGATTGCCGTGCCCCATAGCATGAGCGCACGGCGCCCGAGGCGGTCCACCGTGAAGGTCGCGACCAGGGTGAACAGCAGGTTGATCGCGCCGGTAATCACAATGTTGAACATCACGCCGCTGAGGTCGTAGCCGGCGCCGCGATAAATTTCCTCAGCGTAGTTGAAGATGACATTGGTGCCGCTCCACTGCTGCAGCACCGCCAGGCCAATCCCCATCAAAACCAGACCGAAGACCAGTGGCTTGAAAAGGTCTCGCCAGGCGCCTTGTTCCGAGCGTTCGCGCGCAAGCATGCTGTCCACATCGCGTATCTCGTCCTCGGCATAGGCCGCGCCACCGATGCGCGTCAGGACGGCCTTGGCTTTCTCGGTCTGGCCCTTTTTCACTAGCCAGCGTGGGCTTTCCGGCACCAGGAAGGCGCAAAAGAAAAAGGTCAGGGACGGGACGGCAACCGCGGTGAACATCCAGCGCCAGCCGTATTGTCCTTGCCAGGACTCGCGGATCGTATCCGCCGTCGCGCCATCGGCAATATGACCGGCGATCAACAGATTGACGACCTGGGCGGCCAGTATGCCGACGACCACGGTGAGCTGATTGAGCGTGACCAGGCGCCCGCGCCATTGCGCCGGGGCGATCTCGGCGATGTAGGTGGGGGAGACATTGGACGCGATGCCGATGGCGACGCCCCCCAGAATGCGCCAGAGAATGAAGGTATCAAATGTATGTGCCCAGCCCGTTGCCACGGACGATATCCCGAACAGGGAGGCGGCGGCGATCAGGAGCTTTTTGCGGCCCAAGCCGTCGCTAAAAATGCCGGAGCAGATGGAACCGATCAGGCAGCCCAACAGGGCGCAGCTATTAGCCCATCCAATTTGCGCCTCTGACGTCAGGCCGAAATAGGGTTCATAAAATGGCTTGGCGCCGCCGATAACCACCCAGTCGTAACCAAACAAAAGGCCGCCGAGTGCTGCAATCGAAGAGATCATCCAGACGTAGCCCAGATTGAACTTGTAAGGCGATGTTGCGCCAACGGCGCGATCGTCCTTGGACACTATGTGCATATGCGCTGTAATCCCTGCAGAAGTTATTTATAAGTGGCCGCCGTCAGTGGTATGATGCGGCCTGCGCCACCCACCTTAGGGTCGATGCACTACAACGTCAATATATAATACATATATAGCGGTTGTCGCTCGCGCCATTTCAGGCAAGGCTGCGGAACTGGATCACAATCTATTGTGATTTCCATTGTGAATGAAAGACCTTCATTTTCCATGCCGACAGCTATTGACCCGTCATTTCACCTCTGCAATAGATATATGTAATATAAATAGGAGGATGCTATGGGTGTTTCGGTTATAAGCAGGCGAGCCACATGCCTCGGGCTCATGGGAGGGCTGGCGGTTGCGGCCTTGCCTATGCGTTCAACGGCCAGCGCAGGCTTTGACGCCGCCACCCGGGTGTTCCGTCTGGATGGCGATGGCGTAACCTATGCGTTCGGGATCGATAGCGCAGGCCAGGTGCAATCCCTGCATTGGGGTGGGTCGCTCGCTCTGGACGACCAGATTGCCTCCGCACCCAAGCCCTCGGACTATTCCGGCTTTGATCGTGCCAACTCCATCACGCCTCTTGAGTTCGCCGCCTTCGGTGGCGGCCTGGTGGTCGAGCCATCGCTTAAAGTCGCGTTCCCCAATGGGGTGCGCGATCTGGTCCTGAAATACCTGGATCATAGCATAACTGCCGACGGCATTACCCTGCGGATGAAGGACATAGCGGCCGAGGTATATGTCCAGCTTCGATACGGTATGGACAAAGCCACGGGTATTTTGTCGCGATCCGCTGTCGTGGACAACAAGACCAAGGATTGGATACGGGTTGACCAGATGGCGGCCGCCACGCTCAACCTGCCGTTCGGCGAAGACTACGAACTCAACTACCTCACGGGCCGCTGGGCGGCGGAATGGAGCCTGCAAAAGCGCCCGCTCGAAGCCGGCACGACCGTGCTGGAAAGCCGGTTGGGTATGACCGGTTCACAGAATAACCCCTGGTTGGCGGTCAGTCGCGAGGGGCTGACGGACGAAGACAGCGGTCCCGTATGGTTTGGCGCGCTGGCCTGGAGCGGCTCATGGCGTATCACGGTGGAAAAGGACATTGTCGGGCATCCCCGCATTACAGCGGGCTATAATCCGTTCGACTTTGCCTACCGCCTGAAACCCGGCGAGCGCCTCGAAACACCTGTCTTTTACGCCGGCTTCAGCAATGGCGGCATGGGTGGTGCGTCCCGCCGCATGCACCGTTTTCAGCGGACGGTTATCCTGCCGGGGGCGCCGGAACCCAAATTGCGCCCCGTGCTGTACAATTCCTGGGAGGCGACGGAATTTGCCGTCGATGAAGCGGGGCAAATCGCCTTGGCCGAGAAAGCCGCGACCCTGGGTGTCGAACGTTTCGTCATGGATGACGGCTGGTTCGGCCAGCGCAACAATGATCATGCCGGCCTTGGTGACTGGACCGTCAACCGGGACAAATTTCCCAATGGTTTGGCACCATTGATCAGCCGCGTTCGCGCACTGGGTATGGAGTTCGGCCTTTGGGTCGAGCCCGAAATGGTGAACCCGGATAGCCAGCTATACCGCGCCCATCCGGACTGGGTCATCAATTTCAAGGGGCGTCCGCGCACCGAAGGACGCAACCAACTGGTCCTCAACCTGGCGCGCACCGACGTGCGAGACTATGTGCTGAAATCGCTTGATCTGCTTCTGCGAGACAATGACATCGCATTTTTGAAATGGGATCATAACCGAAGCTGGTCGGAGCCGGGATGGCCGGAACGCGCGCCTGAGGATCAGCAGAAGCTTTACGTCGACTATACCAAAAACCTCTATTGGATACTGGCGGAACTGCGTCGTCGTCATCCGAAGCTGGAAATCGAGTCATGCGCCGGCGGGGGCGGCCGGGTCGATCTGGGAATCATACATTTGACCGATCAGATCTGGCCCACGGACAACACCGATCCGTTTGACCGGTTGAAAATGCAGGACGGGTTCTCGCACGCCTACATGCCGGGGGTGATGATGGCGTGGGTGACGGCGTCGCCGAACTGGGTCAACAAGCGCTCCACCTCCCTTGAATACAGATTCTTATCCGCCATGCAGGGGTGCCTGGGCATTGGCGACAATCTCAATCATTGGAACGCGGACGACTTTGCGACGGCGAAGCGTTTGGTCGCAGAATATAAGTCGATCCGTCAAACCGTGCAGCGGGGCGACCTCTATCGTCTCATTTCTCCGCAAGGGGGCTCTGAACGCTCGGCGACCCTGTCGGTAGCCGAAACGAAACGCCAGGCTGTCCTGTTCGCGTTCCTGCATTCCAGTTCCACATTCGACGAGACGCCGCTGATCCAGTTGCAGGGGCTCGACCCTGACCGCCGCTACACAATGCGTAGTATTGCCGGCGCGGTGGATGATGATACGCCCAAGGTCGCGAGTGGGTCCTATTGGATGAACCGCGGTGTTCGTATCCCCTTGAGAGGGGACTTCCAAGGCGCCGCGCTTGTATTTGAAATCGTCTGATAGAGGAAATTAGAGTTGACTATCCCCTTTGATGCCGCACGGTTTGCCCAATCTTTGGACGGCGCCGTTGCTGAACTGGATCGCGCCGCCGCCTACGGTTTGGCTGTCGCCACGGAGATTGACCGAATTTATTTTGTGGCGCCGGGCGCCCCGAACCGCATCATGCAAGGCCTACGATATTGGATCGAAAGCTTGAGCGCGAACGTCGAGGTACGCTGTTACTATCCTGCGGAATTTATGGCGATGAACCCGCCGCGCCTCGACGAACGCACGCTTGTCATTATGGCTTCGAAGTCTGGAAAGACGATGGAATCCGTTGCGGCGGCCAAATTTTTACAAGATAGGCCGTGTCGCAAGCTTGTGATTACCCAAGCCACTGACCGCCCTATCGCGCAATATATCGACACGCAATTTCTGCTCGGCGAAACACATGAGCCCTTCTATGGCGTATTCATGATCCTGCAGGCGCTGATTGGGGGCATCTTGGCGGGCAAGGACGCCTGGCCACACCTGCCTGCGCTGCTCAGCTCCCTAAAAGCGCTGCCGGCCGTGCTTGCCGATACGGTCGTCGGGCAGGACGCCCGCGCTGCCAAGGAAGCGGAAGCCTATAAGGATGATAGGCTTCTGTATCTTTTGGGGGCGGGGCCCATGTTTACAATGACCTATTATGTTGGGGTCTGCATTCTACAGGAAAGTCAGTGGATGCACTGTATTCCAGTAGAAGCCGCTGAATTATTCCATGGACCTTTCGAGGCCATAGATGAGACCGTTCCGGTTATTCTTATGCTGGGGGAGGACGCAAGCCGGCCGATCATCGAACGGGCTCTGGCGTTTTGCCAGAGATACACCCCCCGAACGATCGTGTATGACTCGCGTGATCTGGCCATGCCCGGTATCGATCCGATCATCCGCCCAATAGTGGCGCCCTATGTTTTGGGCATTGCGGTCGAACGCATCGCGGCGCACCTGGCGGAATTGCACGGGCAGCCATTGAGCACGACACGATATATGGGCAAGGTTCCCTATTGAATGCCACTGTGTTGACAGGTCTCATATTCCGGAATGATGAATCCGATACCGCAGAAATCTAGACTTGACCATATGAGGAGCCATAGGACTATACCTTAAGGGTGGCCTTGGCTGGCCCTGAAAGGGAGTCTTGCATGCGTTTGACATGGGTGTGGTTGGCGATCGGGTTAGCTGGAGGTATTGCCGGCTGTCAGCGGAGTGAGGTCCCGGGGAAGAGTGCCGCCGTTCAGGAGATTGCCTGGCGTGAGGGCGACGTCGACGACGCCCTTGCGGAGGCTAAAGAGAGCGGCAAGCCAATCTTGCTCTATTGGGGTGCCAAATGGTGCCCGCCCTGCAACCAACTCAAAACCACCCTGTTTAAGGACCCGGCCTTTATCGCCCAGACACGGCGGTTCGTCCCTGTCTATCTCGATGGCGATACGACAGGGGCGCAGCACTGGGGCGAGCGGTTTGGCATTCGCGGCTACCCGACCATAATTGTCCTTCGCGCCGATGGATCCGAGATCACCCGTTTGTCAGCGGCGGGGCGTCTTTCGGAAGTGTTGCGTGTCGCGGCGGGTCGCACGACGTCGATAGACAGCTTATTCAGCAAGGCAGAAAAGACGCCTTCGGCGCTATCGCAGGATGAGTGGCAACTCCTGGCGGCCTTCGATTGGCAGAACGATCCCAAGCATTTCAGCGATCATGCCCATGCGGCCTCATTACTGGGCAGCTTGGCCGAGGCGGCGCCGGAGGGGCCTCTCAAACGACGGTTCGCAATGCAGGCCCTGATTGCCGCCGCTGAGAAAGGCGCGGACGGAAAATATAGGCTCAGTCCGGCTCAGCAGACGCAGATCGAGCAGCTTCTGCCCGCTATTCTTTCCAATCCGGGGGAGGTGGCGTCTAATCGTCAGGATCTTAGCTATTGGGTGCCCTCACTCATTGCCGCCGTGCCGGACAGTGCGCAACGTAAGGCTATGGGAACGTCCTTGATCAACGCGCTCGATCGCGTCTATGCGGACGACAGCCTGCCCCTGCCAGACCGGCTGGAAACGGTCAATGCGGACATCATACTTGATAAGGCCAGTCAGGATACACCCCGTCATGGAGTGGCTTCAAAGGCGGTGCTGAGCAAGGTAAGAGCGCGGGCCGCCTGGGCGGATCGGGTGGCCAAGGACCCCATGGTACGCCAATCTGTCATATCGAATGCCGCCGATCTGCTTCATGAGGCGGGTGATAATGCCGGTGCCAGGGCCTTGCTCGAAGGTGAGCTCAAGCGCTCTGCTTCGCCCTATTATTACATGCTGGAACTTGCCAGCCTGTCTGAAGAGGAGAAGGATGCGAAAGGGGCAATTGCCTGGGCGCGCAAAGCCTTTGAGGCGTCTGAAGGGCAGGCTACCCGCGTCCAGTGGGCTATTGAATATTCCGAAACCGTCATGCGCCAGGCGCCCGGGGACAAGGCGGCCGTAGAGGCCAGCGCACAGGCGGTGATTGACGCCTTGGGCAAGAGCGGCGGCGGTTACTATCAACGAACGCGCGTCAAGGTCGATGCCTGGGGCAAGCTGGTGCGCAAATGGAGTGACGCCCATGATGGCGGCACCGTATTGGCGCGCCTCAATACGCGGATGGCCAGCGTTTGTGCGGGGCAAGGGGAAGCGGCTGCCAGTTGCCGCGATTGGGCACAGGCATGATGGGTACAGCAGGCAGGTGCTGACCGCGACCTTGAATAGGTAATTTAGGGTGTGGTGACGTCCCTGTCGGAGAAAGACTTGAGCGCTAGTCCGAGGACGTCGATAAATTTCTCAAACACCTGCTCGGCCAGCCCCTCCAGTGCTGCCTTGAGTACAGGCAGGCCCTGCGCGTCCCTTAAACGGGAATTAGTTTTTTCTTCATTAGCCTTGATGCTGGCCAGGCTGGCGGTCGGCGAACAATGGGGGCAGAGCGCATCGTCAATCGAAGACCTGCGCCGCATCGTCCGGCCGCATCTTGTCGCGACTGAGGCGCAGGCCGACATATACGGCAGCGGTAAAGATCATTCCGGCCAGAGACGACAAGCCGTTGCCTAGACTCATGATCAGGGTGTCGGCGAGGCCTCCCGGCATCGGCAAGGCGCTGCCAAGGCCTGCGCCCAGCACCTCCAGCAGCTTGTCGAACAGGTTTGAGGCGATGCCGTTGACGACGCTCAGGCCGAACAGCGTCCAGCGGTGGCCGCGCGTCAGGACGAACGAGCGTTTGACGCTTCCCCACAGGCCCAGTCCCTGTTCGCTGACATAGGCGGGAATGGCGACATACGCCGCCATCAGGAACATGAAGCAGGGAAAGACCAGCAGCAGAAAGGCGAATCCGGCGACAACACCGGTCATAAGCAGAATCAAAACCAGCGGAAGGGCGTTAAAAAGCGCATGGCCCAGCACACCCGGCACGGAAACGGGCTTGCCGACGGCGCGCAGGACAGCGACCTCGGTGATGGCCGACAGATTGATCATGTAAAGCAGCAGGGTAATGAGGCCGCTACCTGCCAGCCAGGCTTGGGCCGATCCGGATGCGCCTTCCCATTTTTCCACCCAATTGGCGGGTTGCAGTCCCAGGCCCGCGTACAGGCCGTAATTGATCGCCAGCGTCGGCAGCACGGTCAATATCAGGCCCAGGATGAAGAACAGGGCGAAATTGTCGCCGATCAACCGGAAGAAACGGTTGTAGGCCGAACCGAAAGAGAAGGGCATGGTGATCCTGTTCTAGCGTATCCGCTTAGCCTATGACCGCATGCCGGTTCTGCCAAGGCCTATTTTGTCTTGCGTAAGGGCGCCGTTGAGGCCCGCAGGACGACATCGTGCTGCAGCACGACATGGGGCGCCGGGTTAGGCCATTCGACGCTGTCGGGGCTGCTGCTGAGCGGTGACAGGCGCGTAAACAGCAGATCCCCCGCCGCCGCCCCCAGACGCGTCACTGGCTGACGTACGGTGGTGAGCGAAGGCCACAGCATTTCCGAAGTCGCAATGTCGTCGAAACCCACGACCGAGCAGTCGTCCGGCAGGGTGAGGCCCAGCTCATGGGCCACGCTGATCACCGCCGCCGCCATTTCGTCATTGGATGCAAAGATCGCCGTCGGTCGGTCGGGGCGTTCCAGAAGGTTATGCGCACTCGGTAGGGCCGAAAAATATCGGAAGCCGCCATCTTCTATGAGGCTTTCGTCGATCGCCAAGCCCGCTTCGCTCATCGCCTGCTCGAATCCTTCCCACCGTAGTAGGGTGGCAGAGTGTCCGGGCAGCCCCCGGATGAAGCCTATACGTGTGTGCCCGAAGGCGATCAGGTGCTGGGTCAACTGGTAGGCCGCGCGTTTTTCGTCAATGCGGACCGATGGCAGGTGGCGGGCCTCGGTCACGGGGGCAACCCGGACATAAGGCACGCCGGCTTCGTCAAGAACGCCGAGCACCACCTCATTGTCCGTCAGGGGCGCGGTCAGAACCGCACCGTCGAGCTTCAGGCGCCGCACCAGGTCTTTGGTACGCCGTTCGATATCCGGGCTTTGGTAGTCCAGCTCCTCGACGACCAGGTGATAGCCGAAATAGTGGCAGCGGCTAAGCAAGCCGATCTGGATGTCGCTGGTGTAGGCGCCACCCGGATCGCCGTAGAGCTGGGCTACCACATATGACTTATCGGGTGTCTGGGATCGCATCCCGCGCGCTGATTCATTGACCTCGAAGCCGAGTTCGGCGACGGCGGCGCGAACTCTGGCCCGCATATCGGCGGACACGTGGCGTTCATTATTGATAACGCGTGAGACGGTCTTGATCGAAACACCGGCGCGGCTGGCCACATCGATAATGGTCGGCTTACGTATATCGCTTGGCGGCATCAGTGCTTTACCGGCAGGAATTTATCAGCGTGCGGCATTGCAAAACTGTCGTGGCGGGGCGTTGTGGACATGCAGACCTGTCTCGTGACGGGAGGCTATGGGTAACGCTAACACGCGGTTGGAAACACGGCAAGCTTGCCCTTGGCGAGGGACAAGGCGCAGGAATATGATTTTATTGATATTTTTGTAATCTCTCAAAGCAAGTGACGCGATTTGGCCTTACGCTATTGTCAGCATTTCAAGACAGATTTTGAGACTTGGCGATCGGCGGATAAATTTTTTTGCACTAATTTTCAGTAAAAATATATTATATATCAATATCTTGTATTTTGTCGGCCAGGAATTATCTATCTGACAACCTTGTCAGCCTAGGTTTACATATGGTGGGCTTACGCGTACGAAGGCGACGTCACGCATCCGGCGAGGAATGGCTGTGATTGCAACGTCTCCCTGTTGCAATCAGTTCGCGCAGGACAATCACGGCCCTCCCGGTTCCCGAGACTCGGAGGGCCACTTTATTGTTTCTGATAAACCCGAACATAGTCGATTTTGAACTGCCAGGGCAGGCTTGAGTCGTCCACACCTGTCTTGCCGCCAAAATCGCCGCCGACGGCGAGGTTCAGGATCAAGTTGTGCGCGCGGTCGAAGGGCCAGGTGCCCGTGTTGCCCTTGCCGTCATTGCGAAAATGGAAATAATACCGGCCGTCAATGCCTTCTTTGATCTCATTAGGCGTCCACAGAAGACTATAGGTATGCCACTGGCCGCACACCGCTGGCATAGCCTTCAGAATGCCTTTTTGCGTGCCCTTTACGTGGTTATACAGGCCGGTATGGATGGTGTGATAGATGACATCCTTGTCCCATCCGACATATTCCATGATGTCGATTTCGCCGTCGTCGGGCCATTTCAGCCTATCGGTTGCCGGAAGCTGCCAGATGGCGGGCCAGACACCCAAACCGCATGGCAATTGGGCGCGTACCTCGACATAGCCGTATTTGTAGGTCTTCTTCGATAACAGGCGCGCCGAGCTATAGTGCTGGCCGCCCCAATCCGATTTGTCCTTAAGGTCTTCCTTACGCGCCTCGATGATGAGGGTGCCATCCTCGACTCGCGAGTTCTCTGGGCGGGCGTTGGCGTAATATTGCCGTTCGTGGTTGGCCCAACCGGTCTTGTTGGCCTTGGTGTCGTATCGCCAGAGCGCGGGATTGGGCAGGCCCGGCGTATCGAACTCATCGGACCATTTCAGCGTGTAGCCGGTGGGCACACCGCCCGGTTCATCTATGGCTAGGGAATCTTTGGCGGGCGCAATCGACGGGTCGGCGTTGGCGGCCAATGGCATAAAAAGAGCCATGACGACCAGGCAGGATATATGGGTGTGGGACATCACGGGACAGGCTCCTTAAAAAGCGTTTCCAATCGTTTCGCGGGCGCCTTTGCGGCTTATAGTGCGAGGCTAGCAGAGTGGCGGGGCCTAGGCAAACCAGACAACGATGGCACCGGTTAAGATTAGGAGGGCGACGGATAGAATGCGGTAGTTCTGATACCATTTCACCTCCCTGAGATGGTCGGTTTCGGCTTTCCAGACATCCTTGGCGAACATCAGGTGGCTGACGGTCGCTGGGTCCGGGGCCGGGCGGAACAGGCTGCCTATAAGGAGGGCGGCGCCGGCGATGACGAAAATGACCACGGCGGCGACCAGGAAGTGCAGTGGAAAGACGTGAAACTGAAAGGCGTCGACGAACAGAACCAGACTGGCGGTCGTCCCGACGATGAGGCCGGCTGCTGCGCCGGCCGTATTGACGCGCTTGATGAACAGGCCCGCCAGGAAGACAGCGGCGATTGGGGGAACGAAGTAGCACAGGACCGCCTGGAGATATTTCCACAGCGTGTCCTGGAAATGGATGATCTGAGGCGTCCACAGAACGGAAATGACCATTAGCGCCACAATGACGATCTTGCCAGTGCGCACCAGTTGTACGTCCGTCATGCCGGGACGCAGTTTGCGGATAAAGTCCATCGTCAGCAGGGTCGAGGTCGAATTATAGACGGCAGACAGATTAGCCAGGATTGAAATCAGGCAAGCCGCGAGGATAAGTCCGATGAGGCCGTGCGGCATGACCTCGAAAACGATGTGCGAAAACACCTGGTCGGGCTGGGCGAGGTGAGGAAAGAGCAACACCGCTGCGGCGCCCGGCAGGATGACCAGGAACAGATTGGTCAGTTTCAGCGCGCCGCCCATCAAAGAGCCCCAGCGGCCGTGGTCCAGAGACTTGGCGGCCAGAACGCGTTGGACCATGATCTGGTTTGTGCACCAGAAGTAAAAGCCGATGAGCGGCACGCCCGTCAGAAGGCCCGTCCATGGCATGTCCTTGTCTGAAGCGGGCATGACCAGCTTCAGATGCGCGGGGTCCAGTTGTGACATGACGTGGTTCCAGCCCCCGGCGGCCTGAAAGGTGAAGAAGGCGATGCCGGATGCGGCAATGACCATGACCAGTCCCTGCACACTTTCGACCATAATGACCGCCCGCAGGCCGCCGGAGATCAGGAAGGCGCCGGCCAGTAGGGCAAGCAGGGCGCAGACCTGCCAAAGCACCCAGTCGGGAAAGAGGATCTGGAACAGGACGGCCCCGGCGAACAATCCGCCCGCGGCATCGAGGAAAATACCCAGAACGACCGACAGGGCCGAAACGTAGGTGCGCACGAACTTGCCGTAACGCAGCTCCAGGAACTCCGGCACGGTAAAGACCTGAGATTTGATATAGGTCGGCAGGACGAAGGCGCAGAAGATGGTTAGCACGACCGCGGCCATCCATTCGTAATTGTAGACAGAAATGCCGTGCGAATAGGCGGCTCCGGTCAGTCCGACCAGGGAGGTTGCGGAAATGGTCGAGGCATAGAGTGCAAATCCGATGCGTGGCCAGGAGGCCGAATTGCCGCCGAGAAAGTGTTCGCGCGCCTTCATCTGGCGCCGACGATCCAAGACACCCATCAGGATCAGGCCGCCAACGTACAGACCGAACACACCCAGATCGAGCCAGCTCAGGTTTTGGATCAAAGGCATGTTGGCGTGTTCCCCGTCTTTTTTTCAGGGTATCGGATTTCGCGCGGGGTGCAAGCCGCCTTGCATCGGCGGTCTGACCTCCCACATGCACACCATGTCCAAACTCGATAAATTTGGCGCCTTGCCAGACGATCACGTGCCCGACCTGTTGGGGCCCGGTTTGAAGCTTGTTTTCTGCGGCACGGCTCTGGGGCGCGTTTCGGCAGAGCGTCGCGCCTACTACGCCAATCCGGGCAACTTTTTTTGGCGAACCCTGCACAATACCGGACTGACGCCGGGCTTGGTCAGGCCGCAAGACTATGCGCAGTTGCTCGACTACGGCATTGGCCTGACCGACCTGTGCAAGGCGCACTATGGCAATGACAACCAATTGCCCGCCGGTGCGCTCGATGCCGAAGCCCTGCGCCAGAAAATTCTTCGCTATCAGCCGGCTATCCTGGCCTTTACCAGCAAGACGGGCGCCAGTGTGTATCTCGGGCGAGCGACCGGTGACATCGCACTCGGCTTTCAACCGGAAAAAGTCGGGGATACCCGAATTTATGTCTTGCCTTCGCCGTCAGGTCAGGCCCGTATCTTCTGGAATCAACAGGCCTGGCAGGATCTGGCCGACACCGTGCGCGGTGTGTGACACACCGGTAGGAGACCCCATGTCCGAGTATGATTTTGCCGTGATCGCCAGCCCCTTCGCCCCGGTGACACCGGGCGAGCTGGCCCTGATCGAAACCGTCGGGATGCGGGCCGGTGCAATCATATTGGTTATCGAAGGGGCGGATATTGCTCCGTCGGTGCAGATGCCATGGACGGCGGAGGAGCGTGAAAGTTTGCTGCGCGCCGGCCTGGGGGAGGAAAGCCAGGGCGTCTTGATTACTTCGGTTCGTGATCATCGCTATCGCCCGGACTTGGCCGCCGCCGCCTTGCGGTCCGCGGTCGAGGCGATTGCCGGGCCGCAAAGTCGTATCCTCAAGGTCGGCGGTATTGACGTCGAGGAATGGGACTATAGCGAGGCGCCCGACTTCTCCGCTGACGCAGAAGACATGCGCGGGGCCTTTTTCAATGAGGGCCCCGAAGCCTTCGAAAGCGAAGTGCCTGACGCCATGGCGGATATACTGATGTCTTTTGATGGTACGCCGGGCTACCTCGCGCTATACGAGGAACAGGTCTATGTCGAGGCCTATCGTGACAGCTGGGAAGCGGCGCCCTATCCGGCTACGCTCGTCACCGTGGATGTCATCATCATAGCCTCTGACCGGATTTTGCTGGTCAAACGCGGTGCTATGCCGGGTAGGGGGCAATGGGCCTTGCCCGGGGGCTTTATCGACGTTGACGAAACCCTCGTCGAATCGGCCCTGCGCGAGCTTCAGGAAGAAACGGGCCTGGACCTGACGGAGGTTGCGTTCGAACTGGTGGCGCGCGAAGTGTTCGATGACCCGAAAAGATCCTCCCGTGGCCGCGTGATCACCCATGCGTTCGTCTTCCGCCTCGACGGCGAATTGCCGGACGTCGCGGGCGCCGACGATGCCGAAACCGCGACATGGCTACCGCTCGTCGAACTGCCGGCACTCCGCGGCCACTTCTTCGAGGACCACGGCGCCATTCTCGACCATTTCGGTCTGTTGCCACCCGATTGATCGGGCTTAAGTGCCGTGCCATGGTGCCGTTTCATATGAAATGAGGCTGTCATGCGTAACCCTGCACCCCGTCTTGTCCTACACCTCCTGACCACGCCCTTGGCACTTGTGGTGGCGTTGCCGGCGGCAGCTCAGGTCGCCGCGCAAACGCCCGACGACCAGTTCAGGGCGATCTACACGGCGGAATGGACCTGGCGCCAATCCCTGCTGGCTAGTGGCGAAGACAATGTCGATACTGGGATTGCGCCACATCTGCCTGATGTCAGCGCCAAGTCGCAAGGTGAACGGCTGGCCTATTGGCAGGGTGTCGAGAGCAAGCTGGCCGCCGTCGACCAGACCGCGTTGTCGCGCGAAAACCAGATCAATTTCCAGGTCTATAAGGGCCAGATCGACGCCTATGTCGCCGAAGGGCGGTTTCGCGAATATGAAAAACCGGTCAATTCCGACAGCAGCTTCTGGAGCGATCTGGCCTATGTCACCGAAGCCAATTTTCATACGGTTCAGGATTACAAGAACTATCTGAGCCAGTTGAACGACATGCCGTGGTATTTCGATCAGCAGATCGTCAATATGCGGGCCGGGCTCAAGCGCCATTTCACGCCCCCGCAAGTCACCCTGACAGGCCGTGAGGTCTCCGTTCGGACCGTCATCGACGCCAAACCGCAGGATAGCGTCTTCTACAAACCGTTTCTCACCATGCCGGCGACCATTCCCACCGACGTCCAGGCCGACCTGCGCGCCCAGGCGGTCAAGGCGATCACCACGTCGGTGGTGCCGGCGCATAAGACCCTCTACGCCTTCCTGACGACCGACTATATCCCGCACGCGCAAACGGCGCTCGGCGCCAGCCAATTGCCGGACGGCGCCGCCTATTACCAATCCAAGATTCGTGAATACACCACGCTCGACCTGCCACCGGCGCAGATACACCAGATCGGCCTTCTGCAGATGGCGCTTATCCGCGAGCAGATGCTGGACGTGATGAAGTCCGTACATTTCGACGGCGACCTGCCGGCCTTTCTGGCCTTTTTACGCGCCGATCCGCAATTCTACGCCAAGACGCCGCAGGACCTGCTCGATCGAGCCGCCTGGACGGCCAAACGGTTCGACGGCGTTGCTGGCAAATGGTTCGGCCGCCTGCCGCGTCAGCGGTTCGGTATCGTACCTGTCGCCCCGGAAATCGCGCCCTTCTACACCTCCGGGCGCGGTGGGCCGGGCACCTACTACGTCAATACCTATGATCTGAAGTCGCGGCCCCTGTTCCAGCTGACTGCCCTGACCCTGCATGAATCGGCGCCGGGTCATGCCTTCCAGATGCCGTTGGCCCTGGAAAACAAGACCCTGCCGGAATTCCGTCAGAAAACCTATATCTCGGCCTATGGCGAAGGATGGGCGCTTTACTCCGAATATCTGGGCGTTGAGATGGGTATGTATGAAACACCCTATGACCGGTTCGGTTATCTCAGTTACCAGGCCTGGCGGGCAGCCCGACTGGTCGTTGATACCGGCATCCATGCCCAGGGGTGGACGCGTGCCCAGGCCCAGGCCTATCTGCGCGAAAACACCGCCTTGTCCGAGCATGAGATCGAAACCGAGGTAGATCGCTATATTTCCTGGCCGGGCCAGGCCTTAAGCTACTATCTCGGCGAAATGGCGATCCGAGATGCCCGCGCAAAGGCGGAGCAGGCGCTGGGCGAACGGTTCAATATCCGCGCCTTTCACGACGCTGTTTTGGAACTGGGCTCGGTCCCCTTGCCCGTCCTGACGGCCCATATTGATGCCTTTATCGCCAATGGCGGTGTCGGGCCCTACCCGGACGAGGAAAAGTAATCACCCCCGCTGACGATAAAGCGAATGTCTGCACATCTGGCTCGCTAAAGCGACCGTGTCATCGCTCCAGCACCACCATAGATAATCCACGTTCGCTATGAGACCGCCGAAATATCTCAGAGCAGTCTAAGGAGGTGCGGGGTACCGGGTGGGAAACAGCGCGTGGCGACATAATATGCCTGCGGTAACGGGATATTTTATGGACTTGCCCTGAATCGAACCGATAACGTGATCTTCGGCAGGTTACTGAGGTATCCTTTTTGGTTAACACATTGATATTGTATCTCCAAAAAAAGCCCTATAGAGGGAAAACCTCTCTTTTTAGGCGATTCCAGTGAGCAGCGCACCAAGACATCCCACAAGTCCATTCCATCAGATTGCGGTTGATCGATTGATAGAAGCGCGAATAGCCAAGTCATGGAGCCAGTACGACCTGGCAAAGGTATGGAGACGCCATCAGAGTATAGTCGCCAAGGTTGAAACCTACCAACGCAACCTGGAACTGATTGAGTTCCTCAACCTATGTACCCTCCTGGATATAGATCCGGTGCCTTTGGTCGCCCAGATTCATAAGCAGATTAAGGTTGAACAATCGGTTTCGCCGGCACCTAAGGCTATTCCCAAGGGAAACGTCCGCCTAAAATAGCGCGATAATGCCGCCGTTCGGCCCCCGTAAGCGGCCTCTCTGCAATGATGCGGCGTCTGCCATCGCGAATATCGGCCCACTTCAACGTCATCAAGGCCGGTGCCCTACAAATGAACCTGAATGTCATCGGGCGGTTTTCAATCGCATCGCTTACCAGAACCGTTTCGAATGCGGCCCACATGTCTTTGCCGAGCAGTTGATTGAGATAATCGGTGTATGCGTCAGTCCCCACATCCGTGCCATCGGAGGGGAGGCCAAATTCGATCTCGTAAATCACCCGACATATCTTTCAACTGTAAAATACCGGCCGTTAATCTAGCGTTAACCGGCGCCCGCTTTAATTCGATTATCGAATTAGGCGGTAGGCCATACGTCTTTTTCGCGTGACGATTGTGTCTTTGGCCGACCTGCCGCTACCGCCGGGCGGTCAGGCCACGTCTCTCACCAGAGTGCATGCCGTCCGCACGGCCTGTCGTGTGCATAGTCCCTCTGTGTGGTGAGGTTTAACTTCCAAGCTTCGGGGGTCGTTTAGCAGTCTTATGGTCATTCCTCGGATAGCTATCGGTGATAGGCCGCGTGCGCCTTATCGCGTCAAAATAGATATTGGCGATGCTGACAAACTCGTGAGCTTCCGCCTTATGGGAAGGGTTCCCGGCTGGGTGTTCGCCCGTCACTTTCTCGAAACGTCACAGAAACTGAAGGGGACGGGGCTATATAATATACTCATCGATACGCGCAGGCTCGATACAGTTTCTGACTACAGGGGTTATCAGTTTCTGGCGCGTAGATGTTTACACCTACTCACCCAGACGGCACCCGCCCGCAAGTTGGCCGTGATCAGCCCCGCCATGGATGACCGCGTCCAAGGGGGCGTCCTGGCGGAACTCTATCCCGCCAAAACCATGAGGACCTTTCCCGCCATCGACGAGGCCCTGGCGTGGTTGAGTCCGGGCGACCTTGACTGAAGCTGTCTCTTTTATTCTGGGCGTAAGTGGCCGGCGGCATCTTCGCCTTAAAGGCTATGCCTCGGAACTTCGCGCGGAGATGCAACATGCCTTATAGCCGCAAACTGACCTCACTGCATGTCATTTCGATCATGGAGCAGGTGGCAAAGCTGGGGCGGATTGAAATTTCAATCGCCAGTCCGGAAGAACCGATTGTTTTTTCAAACGGGCTGAAGCACCTTCTGGGGTTAAGTGACACCGAGCCTATGGCCCTTGATGTGGTGTCGCGTGCCATTCATGCATCGGATCGAGCCTTGTTCATTGAGGACATGACGGTCATTCGTCGGGGGCATGAACCGCCGCCCAGGACATATCGCCTGGGCGGGGCGATCGCGCAGGCACGCTATATATCTCTGAAGTACCAGGCTTTGCTGGGAGGGGACGGGCGCGTTCAGAAGATTGTGGCCCTCGCCCAAGACGTAAGTGCCGAAGAAACGCTGCTGCGTTCAAAAACCTACAACGCCCGTCGCGTTGACGCCCTGATGGCATATTTTGGCGTTGAGTGCATCTGGAGTGCAGACGCTGGCGGTCGTCTATTTGAACATTTTACGACGGGCAATCTCGAAGGGGTGGTGCCGAATTTCGATCCTCTGTCGGCCGACTCCATTCATCCGGGTGACCGGGAGGTGGCCCTGTCGGCCATAGCCCGCGCCATGTCGGCCGGGGAAGATTTTTCGGTCAGCATGCGGATATTCGGTGCGGACGGCGTGCCACGAAAATACCACAAGAAGGGCATGGTCATCCGGGAAGACGGTCGCCCGCTTGAATGGTGGGGTGTAATAATAGAAGACCGAGCCCTGTCGGCCTTGCTACCGGCCGAACTGGATCACGCCATCAAGCTTGCCACGGGAGCGACTCTGAGAGCGCTATGCGGTATAGTCGGCTATACGCATGACGAACTGGCGCGCCACACGGGTATTTCGCGTACAACCATTCATCGCATGTTCTCGTCTGATGAACCGCTATCCGGTCAATTCAAATATAAGACGGTTGAAGCCGTCATTCAAATATTCACGCAGCACGGAATTCGATTTTTCGTGGATCCAGAGGGTGTGCTCGCCTTCTCGCACAGAAAAGATCGAAAATGAGGCATCAAAATTCATCTCTTTAACAGTGCAGAACTATTTTTAAGTGCAACTTTTGAAACTTCAATTTTTTGAATGTGGCAGTAACTTCAAATTTCTCTCCTAAATGGCGATTAGTTAAAATGAAACACTGGGCACACTTTTGCACCTTAATTTTCAGTTTGAGCCGAAATTGGCTATAAACGTGTCAATTTGGGAGACGTCTTAGGGTAGCATAAGCCCGCATAATTAAATTTCACCTCACCAAGTTCATTCACCATGATCTGGCAGGGCCTGGGGGTCGTGCACCGGCACGGCGGCCGGGTTCGGTCTATCTCGAATTCTGGAGAGTGTTTATGAACTTTAACAATATAAAGATTCAGGCAAAGTTGCTGATGCTTGTGGGGGCCATCAGCGCGATCACGGCATTTATAGCCTATTTCGGCGTCACCAATTTTAATCACCTGGCGGCGACGCTGGCGGAAGTTGACCGTGTGGACACGGCGGCGACGGTCGGCGCGCGCATGTCACAGGACGTGATTATGGCGAACCGTTCAGAATATCGGATTGCCGCTAGTCCAACGGAAAAGACGATCCAAGAGGCCAGGGAGGTAAGTGACGCCGCCAACAAACGTTTCCTGGAGCAGGCGGAACAGACCGCTAAGGTGGCGAATGCGCAGGAAAGCGCGCTGCTGGAGTCCACAAAACAGGCCTATAAGGAATATCGGGAAGGCTTGGAGGATGTTTATGCGTTGGCTGAAGACGTCAAAACCAAGGCGCATCTGGATGGAGAGCAACAACGTCTTTACCAGGCCGTAGCTCAGAACCGTGCGCGGGCCAATAAGCTGGCCGATCTTGTCAAGCAATATGAAACCACGATCGATCAACGGGGAACGGCAACGGCAGATAAGGCTGTAGCGGAAAGCAAGAAGTTAAGCCTGATCATGATCGTAGTTGCCATATCCGGTGTGTTGGCGGGCCTAGTCATCGGCTGGCTTATGGCCACGTTCGGCATTGCCAAACCGATCGCGCGTTCAGTTGAGCAACTGCGGGGTCTGGCCGATGGCCGGCTAGAGACGGTTGTGACGGGTGCGGAACGACACGATGAATGCGGCGACATCGCCAAGGGACTGGCCATCTTCAAGGAGAATGCGCTGAAGGCCCGCGAATTGGAAGCCTCCGCGGCTGAGCTTAAACAAAAGGCCGAAGCGGAACGCCGCCAGGGTATGCTGGACCTGGCCAATGAATTCGAAAAATCAGTCGGCGGGATCGTCACGACCGTGTCAGGCGCCGCGACGGAGCTTCAAGCCGCCGCGCAGCAACTAAGTGCCACGGCCCACGAGGCTTCGGCGCAGTCGCTGGCGGTATCCTCGGCAGCGGAAGAGGCGGGCTCGAATGTGGCGTCGGTTGCGGCTGCCACTGAAGAACTGGGCGCGTCTGTCTCGGAAATCGGCCGTCAGGTGGAAAACTCGGCTCAGATTTCGGCAACTGCCATGACGGAGGCCGCCGAAGCCGGGCGGATCGTCGAACAACTCAATGAAGCCGCGACCAGCATCGGCGGGTTTGTGGATATGATTTCGGGACTGGCCAGTCAGACCAATCTTCTGGCTCTGAACGCCACCATAGAGTCGGCCCGCGCCGGGGAAGCCGGTAAGGGCTTTGCTGTGGTGGCCTCTGAAGTCAAGGCGCTGGCCGGCCAAACGGCCAAGGCGACGACCGAGATTTCCGAAAAGATTGCTCAAATTCAGGAATCGACGAGCCGTGCCTTCAAAGCCATGCAGAACATCGGCGGCACTATCAACCACATCAACACCGCGTCGACAGCTATCGCCTCGGCCGTTGAGCAGCAAAATTCGGCGACCCAGGAGATCGTACACGCCGTCAACCAGGCCGCTATGGGCACGACCGAAGTGACGTCTAACATCGGCGGTGTCGCCGATGCAGCGGAGCAGACCGGCAGTGCGGCAGCCCAGGTCCTTAGCTCGTCCAGCGAACTGGCGCAACAGGCAGAGCGCCTGCATCACGAGATGGACAAGTTCTTGGCGAACGTGAGGGCGGCCTGATGGACCCAGCTATGACGTCAGGGCGGATTACGGTTCATCCGTCTGCCCTGACCCAGGCGGGCGTCACCCGCCTGGCCTCACACCTCTCGGCTGAAAGCTTGCGAGATGAACGATTGACCCTGGTAACGATGACGCAACTGAAGTTTGACCTGTTGCGTCAGGAATGCCTCGACCTCGGTCGTGTCATGGCGGCCACGCAGCCCGAGGCCGTTCAGATGATGATGGAAGGTCTTGAGATATTCACGGAGAATTTCCTGAAACTTGCTGAGCAAGTTGATGCAGCGATTGCAGGAAACGGAGAGGAGGGCGGTATGGGCAGCCCGTCCGAAGCGTAGCGTAAACAGTAAGCGTAGCGTCTCAGTAATGTCCGAGTAGCGTTCCAGTAGCGTCTCAGTTGGTAAGCGTACACTTCTCCGGCCGATGGCGGTCGTTAGCGATCGTCATCGGCTCGCCCATTGTCACTTGGAGCCTTATCATGAAAGTCACAGATATGACGCTTCAAGAGAGTACAGACCTGTCCCGACTCGCGGTTTTGATCGTCGACGACAGCCACAATATCCGTAAAATCGTCTGCGAGATCCTGCGCAGCAACGGCTTCAAAAATGTTAAGGAAGCGGCGAGCGGCATAGAGGCCTTTGAAGTTCTTAAGGTCGCGTCCATTGACCTCATGATCCTGGATCTGGTGATGGATCAGCTGGACGGTATCGAAACCGCAAAGCTTTTGCGTCGCGGCTCTGACAGCCCCAATAAGACCCTGCCCATCATTATGATTACGGGCCACACGGTTCGCAGCAATGTCGTCAAGGCGCGCGACGCCGGCATAAACGAGATCATTGCCAAGCCCTTCACGGCGCAGGTTCTGATTGACCACCTTAAAACGGTAATGAGAAGCAAGCGGCAATGGATAGATGTCGCAACCTATACGGGGCCCGACCGGCGCCGACGAGCGTCCGAGGCCTATGCTGGCCCCATGCGCCGGGCAAGCGATGGCCTGAGTGCAGAGTCGGCCGCTGATGTTGACGGCCCGTCTTCAGCCGTAGGCTAACTGTTGCTAAGCCCTTGTTGGTTGTGGTGAACGCCAATGTCGATCCTAGCATAGCGGTTCTCAGTCATTGAGGGCGTTTGCAAACCGATGAATGAGGCCACCTATTGCAGCGCCGCGGCCAGCTTGGCCGTCATACGCGATATTCCCGCTTCATCAGAAATCAGATCATGTCTCAATTCGATGAGAACCGCTGGAATGCCGCGGTCATCTCCATGAACTGGCACGCCGTAATCTTCTTCCCGGCTTGTCTGATAGGGAACATTGGCTTCTATTTTGAAACCGGGCTCACGCAGCCGATCGAGCAACTCAAGCCCGAAAGTTTCCGCCGCGCCGAATAGCACGCCGGCATGCCACGGTCGGACCTCGTTCAGATAGATCGGCGTGAAACTGTGAATGCTGACCAGACGCGTGGGGCGTCCAGCCTGCTGGCGTAGGTCGAGGGCGGCCGTGACCGCGTCCTGATAGGGCTGGAAAATTCGTTCGATTCTGCATAGGCGTTCTGCGGGATCGAGCGCCAAATTGCCGGCAATATCGGTAGCCTCCGACCGTGTAACTATACTGCTTGGTGCTTCGACCGGCCGGTTCAAATCGATGAGCAGGCGCGAATAAGTGCCGAGGAATGCCAGAGCGCCCAATGCATCCGACAATCGCCGGGTCACTTCCGCCGCACCTAGATCCCAGGCTATGTGGCGGGTGAGGTCATGCGGCGTCAGGCCCAGTCCGCTGTACTCCGCGGGGATATGGTTCGAGGCGTGCTCACATAGCAAGACAATGTCGGAAGCGCCGTCGGCATTGCATATCTCGACAGGATTGGGCCAGTTTACGCCAGTCATGTCACCTCTTCCGTCACGACAACAAATTCACTCAGGACCGCCGGGCCGAACTGGGTCGAGATCGGCACGTCGGTGGCGTCGCGGCCGATCGCCATTAGGATGCGACCGACGCGTGGCGTGTTGTGGCGGGCGTCGGCCGTGTACCAGTGTCCGCCGAGATAAACCTCGAACCAGCCGGAGAAATCCATGGGCGATGGGCTCTTTTCTACTTTTATATCGCCAAGATAGCCGGTGCAGTAGCGCGCCGGGATATTCATGCAGCGGCACAAAGTCAGAGCCAGGTGAGCGAAATCGCGGCAGACTCCGACTTTTTGCATATAGCCGTCAAAGGCGCTGCGGGTCTTGTCGGCCAATTGGTAATCGAAGCGAATGTGGTTGTGCACGAAGTCGAGGATGGCCTGGACACGTGGCCAGCCGGGCTGTGTCTGGCCGAACATTTGCCACGCGATGTCGCCTAACTTGTCGGTTTCGCAGTAGCGTGAGCCTAACAGGAAGATGAGGACGTCATCGGGCAGGTCGCGGACCTCATGTTGCACGGCATCGAACGGCACGTACTCGGGCAGGCCCGAGTCGTAGACGATGAACTCCGTGGAAATCGTCGTTTTTCCGGCAGGCGCGGTTATACGCGTGCAGGTATTGCCAAAGCTGTCGGTGTAATCCCAAGCCTTTACACCGTGCGAAAACGTCAGCTCCTGTGGTGTCAATAAATCAGCTCGGCGTGACGGGTGAATATTGAGGCACAACAGCATCGGTGTGGGAACTACACAGGTGTAAGTCAGCGTGTAGCCGGCTTTAATTTGCATGGGGAACGCTCACAATATCGGGGGTAAGGGTGTGTCTGAGGTGGTGACGTTGACCTGGACAGTCATGCCCAGATAGTCGTGGCGTGTGCCGGTATGGGTGCCCCACAGGGGAAGTGCCTGGCGCGGATCGCGCGTGACGCCGACACGGATCAGGTCGCGATTGCCAATGATGCCATTCGTGGGATCGAATTCGACCCAACCGGCGCCGGGCAGGAAAATCTGCGCCCAGGCATGTGTGGCGCCCCCGCCCAGGTTTTCGCCCGTGTCACGGGCCGGGGAGTAGATGTAGCCTGTCACGAAGCGCGCCGCGAAACCGAGGGCCCGCGCCGCTTCAATCATCAACAGAGCGAAATCCCGGCACGTCCCGCTTAACGAATAAAGCGTCATTTCAGGGGTCTGAGTACCGGGATTGCTGCGGCGATTATATTTAAATTCGGCTTTGATGGCGTAGGTCAGGGTTTCCAGCAGCATAGCCGTATCTGTCTTCCCCGCCGGATTGATAAATTTGCGTGCCCAGGTTTCGGTCGCGCCATCGTCTGGATACTGGCGTTTCAAACAAGGGGCCAGGTCGGGAAGATCCTCTTCGTCATAACTGAACGGCCAGGTCCGTGCGTCCGCATCCATACGGAAATGCGGACCGAGCTGAGGCGTGTGATCGAGGAGGATATCGGTCTCAAAGCGGAGCTGGTCGGCGGCCTGATCAAATTCCGCTACGGCAAGGCAATTGCCAAAGACATCATGGACCCAGAAAAGGTCGCTCGGCAGCGGCGAAATGTTCAGGGTGGCGTCCAGCAGACGCTGGTCGTAGCTGTCGCGGGGCCGGAACATCAGGCGATGCTGGCCAAAGCCTACCGGCTGGCGATAAGCGTAGGTGGTCAGGTGATGAACCCTAAGTATCGTCACGCGTACGCCCCTCATTGATTGAAAAGCCATAGCGGACGCAGACGTTTTTTTTGGATGTGTTTATTGGAAGATTTTGCAAGATTTTCGATAGGGAGGCAGGGCTGGAATGGCCAATCTGATGGGTCTCTACTTACGCGCCGCCTTTCGTCGCTGTTCCAAAGCCAGGTTACGGCGAGGAGACTGGTTGGGTGCGCGAGACGGAACTATTTGCTTTTCCAAGTCATATATCGAAAAGGGCCACCCGGACGGGTGGCCCTTTTCGATTTAACGGGCGATCATAATCGTATTTAAGTAGCGCTATCCTAAACCGGTATCTGCGCAACCTTGTCTTTGAAGTCTTTCTTCGGGTCCGAGCCGAACAGCAACTTTACGCCGGCGAGAAGGCTTGATGCATCTACCCAGACCTTGGCTTCGGTCGCGTCAAAGCGTAACAGGACAAGATTTGGGTCATCTTTTCCGCCCTCGTACCAGGCGGCGATAAACGGATTCCAGAGACGGTCGATAACGCCGCGATCATTGTCGATGGATACGGTGCCGTCGATACTCGCGAACAGGTCATGGCCCTTCGCCGAAAACGCCAAGCTCGCCTTGTCGCCCGGTTGCAGGGTGGAGACCGCCAACGTTTGTTTGCTGGTAAACAGCCAGAATGGCCCTTCGTCAGAATCTCCGTCAATAAGGACGGTCATCGGCTTTGAGCCTGGAGTGCCCTCCAGCCAGAACATGGCAGTCCGGTCGCTGCGGATCGCGTGCCAGAATTTACGCTCTATGTCGTTTGTATCGGTCATGTAAGTCTCCTTGGTTGTCGCGCCGCAACGCACGGCGATCGGGTGTAAATTTGGATTGGAAAAACGCGGGCCGGCGACGCCGTTGCCCTGGTCAGCAATGTCTATGAGTGCACCCGTTGAAACGGGCATTTCCAGTCGGCGCCGACGTGGCGCCCACTATACTGGCTGGCTTCCGATGTTTCGCCGAACCTCGCCAGCATCGGGTTCTGGACGCCAGCCAAGGCGACGTCACGCTGAATGATGCTCTCGCGCAAGGTTTCGTATTTGCCTTCCGTTCTTAGCCCCTCAAACTGGTCGTGGGCATTGAAGACCACGGCCGGCATGTCGAACTTTCGGGCAGGGCGGCTGGCTTCGGGATGAAGGCCAACAACAAAGAAGGCTTCGCCGGCGAAACTGAGCGAAAAGTTATTATCATCGACATCGGCGCTGACGCGCGGGTCGTAGGCATGGCCGGCCTGGGCATCCAAGCCTTCTAATGCCTGGAGTCGATTCCACAGGGCCGACTCGAACTGCTCTTCGGTCAACCGTCCTGCGGTGTTGAAGATGACAACGAAACTTTGGAACGGGCCTGGCGCCGCCTGGTAGGCGCGTGCGAAGTCGCAGAGGCTGTTATAAATGGCAGTATCGTCGCGCGGGCAGCGGATATCACCGACCGTCAAAAATTGCATGCGCTGGCGGGAGAGGGCGGATTTCGCGCCGACACACGGAAAGGCCTTGTCTTTGATCTTGGCTTCGAATTTTTCGACGAGTTTTGCGTCGTTTTCACATTCTTGCTGAACGTCAACTTTTATAAACACTGTACACCTTCCTGAGTTGGCGCGCAGTGTATCGTCATGGGGATAAGGAGGCGGCCCGCTTCAGGTTGGCCTCGCACAAGCATCGGGTAAAATACTTCCGAAACGACAAACTTATAAAATAGCCCAAAATAACAACATATTTGCGCGTTTATTATATTCTTGGCGCATTTCGATATCTCAGAATCTTGTCCAGTTTCCTACTGTCGGCTCTGCACACAGGGAGCCCCCGCATGATAACCGAAATTTCGCCCCGGTCCGGAACCGCCTTCAGCCTGAAAAAAGGTCAGCGCCTGCGCGTGATTGACCCGATGGGCGAGCAGGTATCCGACATGCTGGCTTTCAACGCCCAAGACACCGATGAGGTGATTTCGTCAGGACGGACGCTCGACTATGCATCCAAATTGTTCCTAAGCGTCGGTGATCCCCTCTATTCGAACCGGTCCAATGTCATGCTGCGGATCGTAGAGGATACGGTCGGTCGGCATGACTTTTTACTGACCCCCTGTTCGAAGGAAACGTTCCAGATCATCTATGGGGATGAACATCCGCACCACGGCTGCTTCGGCAACCTGTCTCACGCGTTGGCGCCCTACGGCATCAAGCCGGATCAGATTCCTGTGGCGTTTAATATTTTCATGAATGTTCAGGTCAATGGCGAGACGGGCGAACTTAAAGTCGATCCGCCCCTGAGCAAGGCCGGCGATCACGTCCTGTTCGAAGCGGAGATGGATCTGATTGTGGCCTTGACGGCCTGTTCGGCGCTTCAGTCGAACAACTATGCGTTCAAGCCCATCCACTATGCCGTCGAAGAACAAACGGTCGATCTGATCGCAGGCGCAGACATCTGATATGCGTGACGTTTGCTGTGCGACCTGTGGCAACAGGCCTTATTTGGAAAACCGCAGCTGGCCGACGTGTGGTGCGAGGCTGGCGTTTGTGACCGAAACGCAAAGCCAAACCGACTTCTCGAAGGTCGTTTCCGCATGATTGCCGCGCCAGACATCGCATGCCAAAGGCTCAAATGGAAACGTTCCGAGATTAAAGTGCACCCGTGCCAAAAGTAGCGGAAATTCTTATCGCGCGTGGCGAAGGGTTTGTCACGGAGGTTACCGGCGAGGTGATGCTCCTGTTCGGTGGTTTTGCGGGTGACCGGCATTTCAGCCTCACGCGCGCATCATGTTCGCGGACACCGTGGCATCCGCGAGGGACCCCAATTGCCAATACGCGACAAATCTCCATCGTGTCCGTAGAAGAGTGTGCTCTGGTGGCTGCGGCCATGGGGGTGTCACGGATCTATCCCTCGTGGCTTGGCGCCAATTTGGCGACGAAGAATATCGCCGAGCTGTCAACACTGCCACCCTCGACCCGGATCATATTCCCGTCCGGCGCTACCTTGTTCATCACTGAAGAAAATGTGCCCTGCAAACATCCCGGCAAGGTCATCGCTCAGGAATATGGCCATCCCGAGTTGGCCGGCGAATTCGTCAAAGCGGCGTTGCATCGTCGAGGTCTTCTTGCCCTTGTCGAACGGGAGGGGCTGATCAATACGGACGATCGTCTGAGACTCGTCATTCCTCGCCGCCGGGCCGAGTGACGCGAGCCCTCAATGCTCGTCGTCTTGGGGGTGTTTTTCCCGGGTCGTAAAAAATTGAATAAGGCTACACAAACCATCGCCGATTACTTGATTTTCACCACTTAACCTCCATATACCATCCATGTGGATGGTATATGGAGTGTGATTATGCCGACTGGCAAACCGAAGCAACCGGACAATGAAAAGATTACGATCAATCTCGGCTATGTCGATCTTGGCCAGATCGATCTTCTTGTGTCGGAAGGCTTTTATGCCAACCGGAGCGATTTCATACGGACGGCCATTCGCAACCAACTGGATCGTCAGCAAGACGCAGTGCGTCAATCCATCGTCAGGCGTCAGCTAGATCTTGGCATGCGGATCATAACCCGTGCCGATCTCGAAGGCTGCCGATCGCGCAACGAACGGCTGGACATAAAGGTCGTCGGTCTTGCGACCATCACCAGTGATGTCACACCTGATCTTGCCGCCGCCACCATCGCGTCGCTCGAGGTCCTCGGCGCTTTGCAGGCATCGTCCGAAGTCCGAGCGGCCTTACGTGACCGAATACGCTGAGTAACGGTAACCCAAAGCAAGAGTAACCCAGAGTAAGAGTATGAAAATGAACATAGACATGGCGGAAGTGACGCGTCTTACGCGCCTTGGCAAGTTGACTGAGGCTATGGCCGTACTCCGAGGCCACGGTGGGCCAAAGGTCGGTGCCGGCAATATGACGATGACTGCTGAGATCGAGATGCGGCAGACGGCGGATGGCGCCTGGTCCGACGCTTCGGACGCTGCGTCTCCCCCTCAGCCGGACCGCGCGCCGCCACCCGTCAAACCGCGAATTGACCTCAAGGACCTGGTCGGTAAATTCCGCGCCCCGCTGCAGGCGGGTGCGCATGGCCGAAACCGCCCGCCAATGCCACCCGGCGCCCACTTTTCGGAGCACACTTTCGGGCAGGGCTACACGGCCCGGCGCTACAAGCTATATGTTCCAAGTAGACGTGCCGGAGGGCAGCCTGCGTTGGTTGTGATGTTGCATGGCTGCACACAGTCACCCGATGACTTTGCTATCGGTACAGGCATGAACGACCTAGCCGAAAGAAATGGCTTTCTAGTCCTCTATCCCGAGCAGTCGGCGGCGGCGAACATGAACCGTTGCTGGAACTGGTTCAACGATACCGACCAGCGCCGAGACCATGGCGAGCCGGCACTCCTGGTCGGTATGATCCGGCATATCATCGGCGTGCACGCGATTGACCCTCAAAAGGTGTTCGTCGCGGGTCTGTCGGCGGGCGGCGCCATGGCGGCTATACTGGGGGCTCGGTACCCGGAAGTCTTTTCCGGCGTTGGCGTTCATTCGGGCCTGGCGGTGGGTGCCGCTCACGATATGACGTCCGCCTTCGGTGCCATGAGCCAGGGGGGATCTCAATCCGGGGTACTGGCCGGGGTAGGCCGTGTGCCGACGATCGTGTTTCACGGCGATCGAGATGGAACGGTAAACAGCCGCAATGGCGACCAGGTCGTCGCGCAGGTTGTGAATGGTCGCGCACTTACGCGAACAACGACGTCCGGCCAAGCCGTTAGCGGGAGGGGATATGATCAGACCCTGTACTCAGACCCGAACGGCACGACTGTGGTCGAGCACTGGGTGATACACGGCGTGGGGCACGCGTGGTCGGGAGGGCATCCCGAGGGTTCATACACCGACGCGCGCGGCCCAAGCGCCAGCGAAGAAATGGTTCGTTTCTTTCTTCAGGACCGTGGACTCTAAACCGTATCGCGCCCGCGTCTTGCCTAGCCGATGCAAGACACGGTGATCTGGATGATTTAGGGCGCAGAGCACCCTCAAACGGCCCTACTGGCTTATGGGCAGCTTACAACCCGTTCGTACATTGCCGACTGAAAACCACACCTCGTGGGCCTTAGATGCCAGGCAAGCTTCGGCGGCCCGGGACCTTATGATTGGTCCAAGCACCGTTGCACATCTCCATCTGATCTCGACGGCCGTGGCCGGGAAAGTACCGAGGCTTGCTTGAATCCTATTTATGACTGCGCGATAATCGGCGGTGGCCCTGGCGGTCTGACGGCAGCGCTATATCTCGCGCGCTTCCGGCGCAATGTCGTGGTCATCGATGCCGGCGACAGCCGGGCAAGCCTCATTCCTGTCTCTCACAATTTTCCGGCTTTTCCTAACGGTGTGACGGGGTCGAGTCTGCTTACCCGGCTGCATGAGCAACTGGCGCCGTATGATATTGAAACGGTTACCGGCACTGTGATGGCGCTAACCAACCGTGGCGGCGATTACGCCATAGACCTGGAGAGCCAGACCCTGGCGGCGCGCTTCGTGATCGTGGCGACGGGTATTGCCGATCATGGCATGTCAGAGGCGAACTGGCGAGCAGGCATTGAGGCCGGTGGATTGCGACTATGCCCCGTGTGTGACGCCTACGAAGTCATAGACAAGGCGGTCGCGGTCATCGCCCGCACGGAACATGCGGCGGCTCATGCCGCGTTTTTGCGGGACTATACCGATCGGTTGACACTCTATCATGTGGGCGACGCATCCGCCTTCAACACCAACGATACTGACGCGCTCGAGCGTTTGAATATTCAGATCATCCATGCCTTAGATGCCCGTGTCGAGGTCACGGCAGATGGGCGCGCCGGCATACGCCACGCTGGCCGCCTGAACCCGTTCGACGCTGTCTATCCCATGTTCGGATGCCATCCGCGCAATGATTTGGCCAAGACGCTGGGTGCCGACTGCGATGAGGAAGGAAAGCTGATTACCGATATTTACCAGGAAACCACCGTACCCGGTTTGTTTGCTATCGGCGACGTCGTGAGCGGCTTGAACCAGATCAGTGTTGCGACGGGGCAGGCGGCAATCGCCGCCACCCATGTCCACCACGCTCTGCGAACCTGAAACCGACCTTCGTACAGGCGCAAAAGGCTCAACCGGCAACCGACACCACCCCGATCATGATGGCAGCATAATGGGCGGCCGCGCCAGCCAAAACGTGTCCGTGCCATATGGCGCGCCGGAATTTGTGGTGTTTCAGCATGAACAGGACCGCGCCCAGTGTATAGAGCACCCCGCCCGTCGCCAGCAGGATCAAAGCGGGGAGGGGGGTCGCATGGACGAGAGGTTTGATAGCGACCAGAATGACCCAGCCAAGGACCATATAAAATCCGGTGATAGCCAAGTCGCCGATGCGGGGTAAAAACAGCCTGGCGAGTACTCCGGCGGTGGCGAGGCTCCAAACGACGGCGGTCATGGCTATGCTCCAGACTCCATGGAGCAATTGTGTGGTGAATGGCGTGTAACTGGCGGCGATCATAAGGAATATGCCGGCATGGTCGACGCGATACAGATAGGGTTGCCATCGCGCGTGCGCGAAATTGTAGGCGGCTGAAAAAGACAGCATGGCCAATAAGCCCATCGCGTAGATAGATACGGCGGCGACACGTCCCACCACGCCATGGCTGACCGCAAGACCTATGGCCACCCCTCCGCCAACGAGTGCGAGCGTAATGGCAAGAATATGAATGACGAGGTCGGCGTTGCGCGCGGAAGCTGTCGGATAATGCGGCTCCGGGCCTGCTATCCAGTCTGCGCGGATCGGCGTTGGGACAACTGGGGATCCGGGGCGGGAAGGTAGGACTGTCATGACGTATAGGACTCACAAAGGGCTCTAAAGTCGCGGAGCCTAAAGCCTGAATCGAGCCAGATTGGGGGCTTGTCGTCAGAGGGTCAGCGCTGTTCGTTCACCGCACAGCTCTACGATAACGCGCCGTAAAAAATCGATCGTCATTGCAGGCATGGGACTGGCGCGGGCGGGGGGTGGCGATTCCAGGAAAGGGAAAATGATCCGCGACGTCTCGAATATGGGGATGCGCCGTCTTTCGCGCCAGGCCTTCCAGCATGAGCACGCCTATAGCCTACTATACCTTCAGGCGGCACAAGCGCAGGATTTCGTCGACAACCGCTTCCCTACGGCTGGCGGCGTGAGTCACATCTCCCATGTCGTGCTCAAGCAGGTGTGCGACGGTCCATCGGTTCGACACGTTGTAGAAACAGAGCGCGCTGATCGAGGTATGCACGTCGATCGGACGCACGTCCTTGCGAAACACGCCACTGTCCGCCCCGCGTTGCAAAATCCGCGTGAGTTGCTGAAGGGCAAACAGACCCCGTGTCCTGGCTTCTTTCAGATACCGCATGTGCTCGCCCTGATGAATATTCTCGACCATGACGAGGCGAACGAACTCCGGATGTTCCATATGGTAGGTGAACTTCAGGCGTACCAGTTGGGCCAATGCCTCTTCAGGCGGCAAGTCCTCGACACCGATGGCTTCTTCGCGCGAGCGGATGTCGGCGTAGCACCGCTCAAGAACGGCCCGGTAAAGGCCTTCCTTGTTCTCAAAATAGTAGTAGATCATACGCTTGCTGGCCGCCGTCAGTCCGCCGATGTCGTTGATACGGCTGCCCGTCAGGCCATCGCGGGCGAAGGCGTGTGTCGCGATCTCCAGGATGTCTTCTTTTGTGCGCTCCGGATCATTGATCCGCGCATTACTGGCGGGTGTGGACTTTTTGCGGGGCTGTACAGCAGGCGTTTTCATCGGCGCGTTTCAGGAATCCTGTCTTCGGAGCGGTATCAGGCTGTCATTGCGCCGGGCCTGCGGTCAACAAAAAAGCGTATGCCCGATCAATCCGCGATGGCGGAATACTGTTCGAAAGCCGCCATAGCGTCTGCCGCATACATCAAGGACGGTCCACCGCCCATATAGATGGCTAGGCCGACCACGTCGCGAAACTCATCGCGCGTGACGCCGAGTTTTATGAGGGCCTCAGTGTGGAAGCCGATGCAGCCGTCGCAGCGTGTGCTGATGCCGATACCGAGCGCAATCAGCTCCTTCGTTTTCTTGTCAAGTGCGCCGTCACGCAGGGCGGCGCCCGCAAGGCCTGAAAAGGCCTGTGTCACCTCGGGTATTTCCTTACGCAGGTGCTTGAGGTTGGCGGAGAGATTGCGGGTGATATCGGGATAAGACTTGTCCATGGGGTGTGTCCTGTACATGGAAGACAAAAAAACGGTCAGCGTGGCGGGCAGGCCTTGAGGGCGTCGGCCAGATCGCGGCCACTGGCCACTTCGGCGACGATCCGTGATTCCCAGGCTTCGCGCGCCTCGGCGTGATCTATCGCAGCTTTGGCGTCGGCGGCGGGCAGTATGAAAACCCCGTCAGCGTCGCACAGGACGAGGTCGCCCGGTGTAACGACGGCGCCGCTAATGCTGACGGGTGTGTTGAGGCGGCCACCGAGGTTCAGGCGGCGCGTCGTAAGCGCACTGACGCCTCGGCTCCATACCGGCAGCCCGACCGCCAGGATCTCGGCTGTGTCCGTGATGGGACCGTCGACGACAACAGCGGTCACCCCGGCGCGCTTCATGGCCAGTGCGACAATTCCGCCAATACAGGCGTAGAGGTCGTCGTGCAGGCGGTCGATCATCACCACGTCGCCGGGCCGCACCTGTGCCAGCATCTGATGAAGCAGAGTGGAGTCGGGGCCGGGCAGGGCCACGGTGACCGCCGTACCCGCTACGGCACTGGCAGCGGTTAAGGGACGGATATCGCGTCGGCAGAACCCCCACAGGTGCGTGTGACCGAAGGTCGAGGTATGCAGACGCGACAGGCGCGTCACCAGATCGGCGGGCGCCTGTGTCGGCATCGGGTGGATCTGATATCTATCCATTCGGCATCTTCGGATCGCAGGTTTTGAAATGCGTCAGGAAGTCCGCCACATAGGCCGTCAGCCACTCGGTCATCGCCGCCCCGGCGGCGGCTGTGCTGAGGCGGGCATCGCCGCCGCCGACGCCGTCCGGCGCCACCTGGGTCACATCGAGTGGCACATCGATCTGACTACCTTGAAACAGCAAGTTGCTAAACTGGCCGGTGATGGGCAAGCCGAATGCGGTCTTACGTTCCGCCGCACTCAGCAGGTCCGGACGCATCAGGTCGGGCGTCAGGTGCATGGCGACCGAGGTCAGCGGATCGGCACCGTGGCCACGCGCCTGAGGCGCGTTGGCGCCGTGAATATCCTGCCAGACGGGGTCCGGCATCAGCCGCCACAGGTTCAGGCTGGGCACCACAACGCCCCATTGCCGGCGGATTTTGTGCGTCACGTCGGCGATCAGCGGCGCATTGGTCGAGTGGCCATTGCAGATGACAATATGGACGATGTCATGATCCAGAAAGGCGGTCAGCATGTCTTCCAGCACACGGCTGAACGTGTCGGCCCTGAGTTGAATGCCTCCGGCCATACCGCGGAAGAATTCGGCATAGCCGAAGGGCAAGACCGGTGCGCAGACGGCGTCCGCCCGTTCGGCGGCGGCCAGGGCGATGCGCTCGGCGACGACATAGTCACCCATGGGGGCGTGCGGCCCCTGTTCTTCCTGTGAGCCAAGGGGGAGAAGAATAACCGGGCGGTCGGTTTGAAGGCGCTCAGCGAACTCGACCCAGGTCAAGTCTTGCAGGGCGTGGCGGCGTTTGGTCATAGCGTGTCCGCCGTATGTAATATCTTGTTTTGCCCCACCGGGATCTGTTGGCGCACGCGGTCGGACAGAGCCATGTCGATCGGCGCGCTGACAAAACCGGTGCCTTCGGCGGCGCGGGCGACGACACGACCCCACGGATCGACAATCATCGATTGGCCGAACGATTGGCGCGGACCGGCAGGCGTGTCGTAGCCGCCCCATTGCGCCGCCGCCAGGAACCAGGTTTCGGTTTCGATGGCGCGGGCGCGGATCAGCGGCTCCCAATGGTCCTGGCCGGTAAGCTGAGTAAACGCGGCCGGCAGGGCGATCAGATCGGCGCCGCGTTTCATCAGCGCTTGGAACAACTCGGGGAAACGCAGATCGTAGCAGATGGCGCACCCGACCCGAAGGCCTTCGCAAGTATAGGTGACGATATCGTCGCCGCGCAGCACGGTGGCGGATTCGTGATATTGCGCGCCGTCGGCGGTCGTGACATCGAACAGATGTATCTTGCGATAGCGGGCGACTTCGTTGCCGGCGCGGTCGAAGACGACCGTGGTGTTGTAGGCCTTTCCGGGAATGGCGGACTGTTCGTAAAAGGAGCCGCCGTGGATCCAGACCTTATGGGTGCGGGCGAGATCCTGTAACAGGCGGTAGGTGTCACCTCCGCGCGACGGTTCGGCCACGGCGGCCGCACCCGAAGCGCCGCCCAGCCATTCGCAGTGTTCGGGTAGCAATATCCAGTCCGGCTGATCGGCCTCGACGGCGGCGGTGACCAGATCGCGGATTTGCCGCAAATTGGCTGCCTTGTCGTTACGGCTGTTCATCTGAATGACGCTGGTTTTGAGCATATCTGTTACTTCTTACGCGATAGCGCGCCGTCGTAGAGCGCATTGAACATGAGTTTGAAAGCGCCCTGGGTCTGGGCGCGCAGGGCCACCTCCGGCCCGAACAGGAAGACACGTCCATTGCCATAGGACAGGTCAACCACGGCGGCTGTGCCCTGAAGATAGTCCGTGCCCAACGCCCAGCCGCTGTGGACGATGTCCTTGCCTTCGAAGCGGATCGGCGTGTGCGCGTCTGTCGCTTCGGGCCTCAGGCGAAAGACCGGACTGGAATCGAAGAACAGATCGACCTTGGGCTCCAGGCCGTAGCCAAGCGGGGTGGTCGTGTCGGTCGTGGCGGTTAGAAGCGCACCGGGCACATAGAATTGGGTGCGCGGCAAGACCTGTTCCTGGCCGTCCACGACACGGGTCGTACCGTTTTGCACCGGCAGGCCGAACGCATCGATAATGCCTTGCGACGTACTGCCAATCGCTATGAGCGCGCCGCCGTTTTTCACAAAATCCTGCAAGGCGGGAATGGTTTTTTCCGTCGTGATTGTACCCAGCCAGTCGCGATATTCGGCGGGAATTCGCGACGGATCGGGCTGCTTGTTCTCGAAACGGCCGCGGAACATGCCGCCGCCCTTGCTGGTGAAACGGTTCGGCAGGAGGCTGTCAGACATCAGGACGATATCGTATTTCGCGTTCAGACGGCCGCGATCGAGCGCCTGAGGATGGACAATGGTGTAAGGAAATTCGAACTGTTCGAAGATCCAGCGCGTCCACCCTGACGGCATGACGCCGCCATAGACGTCGACCAGGGCGATCCGCGGCGCCTTCAGCGCGGTCTTGGGTGATTTGGGGGTGGTGTCGAGTGCGTAGGCGTCGATGCCGAGTTCAGCGCTGGCCGACCGGACGATGGCGCTGGCCTGCGGCGTGTTGGGTACCCAGATGGCGCCCGATTCCGGTTTGCCGTCGCCCACTGCCGTGGGGGCCCTCAGCCAGAAGGCCTGTTGCCGCGCCTTCATCAGCCGGTTGGTCAGGATAAAGCTGTTATTGGTGGCATGGCTGATCAGGAAGCCGGCCTTGCCCGAACCCACAACGCGACCCGGATAGGGTTTCAGTAAGCCGTCGACCGTCTCTGTGGCCACGCTTACGGCTTCGAGCGCTCTGTCGTAATGGACGCCCATCTGGTAGGCGAGGGTATAGCCGGAAGCATCGGCCGGGGGGATGGGCGGGCCGCCGGGATATTCGAAATTCTCGGCATAGTCCTGGGGCTCGAACATATCGCGCAGATGCGGACGATAGGCCTGCGCTGCCTTGACGATATAGCTGCCGGCCGGGTAGGCCTTGCCCTCTTGTGTGAAGGCGGTCCGGGCGCGTTCGACCGTGACCCCCATCTTGATCAGGGCATTGAGGAAACGCACGGCCGTCGGGAAATCGTGCTGGTCGGGGCTGATGATGTAGGCGCGGGCGTCGCGGTAAGCCGGATCGTGCAGGACATCGTCGTAGAAACGCGAGTCGATGGAGCTGGAGCCGGTGGTACGCGTCGGCACCGGTTTCTGCCCGGCGGCCAGCGAAGCGGCGTGCATGGCGGCGATCCGGTCGGGTGTGACGGTCCAGCTGTCGCGATTGCCGGCGTCGATGCTGTCTTTGCCCATGCGGTAGATGTTGTAGAGCACCTTTTCGCGATTGGCGGCCGCATAGGTCAAGGTGGCGCGGTTGATCGCCACGCTATAGGCCACCGATTGCGCCATGGTCCACATTTGCGGCGCGACAGGGGCGGGCTGGTCGTTTTTCGGCAATTGCCGTTCGGGCACAAGCTGGATAGGTTCGGGCGTTACGCCGCCGATGATTTCGACGAGCAGGCCGATAGCATTGTGGAAATAGGTCGAGGTGCGCAGATTGCCGTTGGTCCAGGTGTCGTAGTGGGCGTCCGAGCGCGTGACGGCGCCGACCTTGCCTTCGGAGAGCAAGCGGCTGTTGAGCGCCGCGCCGACCTCTTCCAGGCTGGTGATGGCCAGCGGGTGGTAGTTATAGTTGAAGGGATCGCGGAACGGCGGAATGAAGACCACCGTGCCAGCGGGGCCGACCTGATGCTGGTTGAGAATGATCTGCGGTCGCCAGTCATGGTACAGGACACGGGTAATGTTCTGCGTCTCGGCCATTTCCGCCATGTAGAAATCGCGGTTGTTATCGTGGCCGATATAGGGGTGGTAGAGCTTGGGCAGGCTGTCGAAATTGGTCTCGCGGTCGGCCGGGTTCTTGAAACGCATGTACCAGTCGGCGACATATTCCTGGCCATCGGGATTGTCGGCGGCGAAGAGGACGATGACATTGTCGCGGATTTTCCGCGCCTCAGCATCATCGCTCGATACGATGTCATAGACCTCCTGAATAAGGGCATGATCGGTTTCGACCTCGCTGGCGTGGATGCCACCATCAACCCAGACGATCGATTTGCCCTTCGCGGCCAGATCGCGGGCTGCGTCGTCGCTCAGGCCTTCGGCCCGGCCGAGACGGACGGAAATATCCTTGTACTGGTCAAGCAGGGCGAGGTTTTCCGGCGAGGAGACAATGGCCATGATCTGGCGTCGCTTTTCCGTGGTCGGGCCGATATCGACCAACCGGATGCGGTCGCTCTGGGAGGCCAGAACCTGCCAGTATTTTATCGTGTCGCTGTAATTGGGGACGTAGCGGTTTTCGCCCATGACGTGACCCAGAACCGCTTCGGGGGGGCTTACCGTGGCACCAAGCGCCGTAGTGGCCATGAGCAGGGCGACAAACGCTGCGGTTAAGGCGGGAATGGGGGTCATAGGGACGGGTTCCGGAAACGATCGGGCGTGAAAGCGATAACGATGAATGAGGTAAGGGCTGCCGCCATGACGTAGAGGGCCGGCGCGATATTGGAGCCGGTCTTTTGCACCAGTAAGGTGGCAATGAAGGGTGCAAATCCGCCAAAGAGCATGACGGCGCCGTTATAGCCGATCGACAGGGCCGTGTAGCGTATACGGGTGGGCAGTTGCTCACACAGGAAGGTCGGGCCGACACCGCTGAACAGGCCGCTGAAGACCCCCGCCACCGCGGTGGTCAGGATGACCGACGCCCCGGTGCGAGCATGGTCCATATAGGCAAAAAGGGGATAGGCCAGGATCAGAAAGCCGCCAGCGCTTGCCATCAGGAACGGCTTGCGGCCAATCTTGTCCGACAGAAAGCCGGCCAGCGGAATAACGAGAATGTTGGCCAGTGCGCCAACCAGCGTGCCGGTATAGGCGATACTCGGCGCCACCTTGAGAATGCGGATGGCGAAGCTGACCAGAAAGGCGCCGAACGTATAGCCGGCCACGGTCCAGATGATCACGCTGCCGAAGATGGTGGCGATTGCCCCACCGTGACGACCCAGGGCTTCGCGCAGCGGCCGGACGGGCGCATCACTGCCTTCGGCGGTGTAATGGGGCGTGTCCTCGACATGGGCGCGCAGATAAAAGCCGACCGGTGCGACAAGGAAGCCGAGCAGGAAGGGGATACGCCAACCCCATGCGTCGACCGACGCGGCCGGCAGGACGAGATTGAGCAGGAGGGCGGTCAACACCGCCGAGACGACGGCCAGCGAGGTGCTGAGTTGCTGCAACGCGCCGAACAGTCCACGACGGTTGGGCGGGGCGTATTCGACGATGAAGGTGGTTGCACCGCCCCATTCGCCACCCGCCGCGAAGCCTTGCAAGAGCCGGCAGATCACCAGGATGATCGGGGCGGCATAGCCGATATGGGCGTAGGAGGGGATCAGTCCGGTTATGCCGGTCGATGCGGCCATCAGGAACATGGTGATGATAAGCGAAACCTTGCGGCCGAAGCGATCGCCCAAACTGCCCAGAACGATGGAGCCGACCGGGCGCATGACGAAGCCGACGCCATAGGTGGCGAAGCTGGAGAGGATCGAGGTCAAGGCGTCCGCCGCCGGAAACATCGCCCGGCCGATCTGCGCAGCGAAGTATCCATAGATGATGAAATCGAACAGTTCGAACCAGTTGCCGATCATCGCCGACCCGAGGGCCTTTGCTACGGCCGTCTTGGAAGGGCGGGGCTTGTCGATGGACGGGCTTTCAGAGGTCGGCACAGCAGATGTCACAACGCAACTCCGGTCGGCATGAGAAAAAGATTATTTGGTGGATTCGGGCGGTGACGGCTTGAGCAGAGGCTGGGCGACATGTCGCGGTGTCACCACCTGGCCATTTTCAACGAACAGGATGCCATCCTTAAACACCAGGTCGACCTTTTGCAGATCCTCCAGCGACTGATCCGGGTTGCCGCGCACCACAAGAATATCCGCCAGCTTGCCCGCTTCCAGGCTGCCGATCTTGTCATCCATGTCGAGCAGGCGCGCATTGACGATGGTGGCAGCCTTCAGAGTATCGGACAGGCTGTAGCCGCCTTTGACGAACCATTTCAATTCGGCGAGATAGACATTCGGGACCATCTTGTTGGCGTCGCCGATGGTGTCCGTGCCGACGCCCATGACAATGCCCGCCGCCTTCATCTTCTTGAACAGGTCGAAATCGTCCTGGCTGGTCATGGCAAAGCGGCGTGAGGTCGAGCCATAGAAGCCGCCATTGCGGTCGATGACGTTTTGATAGACCTGCAAGGTCGGCACTGAGGCCGTATGGTTTTTGGCCATAAGGGCGATGGTGGCGTCCGTTCGAGGCAGGGGGTGTTCGATCATGTCGATACCGGCCTTGACCGCCATTTCGGTGTAGATGCCCTCGCAGTCACAGGTAACCTTCAGGCCCAGCCGATGCGCTTCATCGACCGCGGCCTGAACTTCGTCCGGCGCGAAATGGCTGGCGATCTTGATGACGCTGGCGCCGTCCTTGAAAACCCGGCGGACCGCGCCGCGCCAGGCATCGGCGCCGTCAACCTCAATCGCATAATCGTGGCCATGCGTCGGGGTGAGGGGGCGTTCGGTGGCGTGGCCGCCCGTTCCGGTAATGATATGGCCGGCGGTGAAGACGCGTGGAGCGGGTATGGCATTGTCAGCGCTCCATTGCGCCAGCACGTAGGGCGCCTCACCAATGCCATTGAGATCGCGCACGGCCGTAAAGCCGGATTCGATCATCCAGCGCAGGTTACGGCTGCCGCGCATGGCGCCGTCGACGGCGCTGCCCTGTTCGTCGATATTGGCGTCAGAGTCGGGATAGGTCAGGTGGACGTGCATGTCGATCAGGCCCGGCATGACCGTTTCTCCGGTCACATCGACGATCCGGGCGTCGGCCGGCCAATCCGCCGCGCCAGCTGGCAGGATGGCGCGGATATGGTTGTCTTCGATCACGACGGTGGCGGGACGTGTCGCCGCACTGACCGAGTCAAAGACCCGTCCGCCCCGCAGGACAGTGATCCGGCCCTTTTCGGCGGCGGGTTTTTTGGGAATACGGCGCGGGTCGTCAACCGTTTCAATCCCCTTCAGAACAGGCCTGCGGTCCTGGAGCGTGACTTGCGCCTGGGCCGTGGCGCTCAGAGCCGTCAGCGCCAGAAGGCTGGTGGCTGCAATGCCCAATGCCAGGCGGCGCGACGGATTTACGAAAACGGACAGGGACATGGCTCGGCCTCTTGGGAGGAAGGGGGACAGTGACCCCGTTTGATCACTGTCCTATACGCTTTACAGGTCTGCTTTACACGCCTAGCCGATGGCTACTTCTTCCACGACAGGCGGGCATAGTAGTAGCCGCCATAGCCGCCGAAGGGGGAGTAGGCCGCATAGGGTGAGCTGCCGATGGTGTTGGCGATCGTGTTCTTGTCCGGATAGACATCGAGCAGGTTATAGGCGCCAATAGCAAAACGGTAGCCGTCGCCGAACTTGCGCGACAGTTCCAGGTCGGTGATGTACTTGGCGCCGAATTTTTGATCGGTGGCGCTGGTCGCTCCCAGCAGATTGAACTCGCCATACCGGGTTTCCTTGATGCTTACCGCGTAAGCTCCGGCGGTCCAGTCTGCACCGAGGATCACCTTGTCCTTGGGTTGCAGTTCGGTGATATAGCCCTGGGTTTGGCGATCGAACAGGGTCAAGCCCAGGCCCGCCAGGGCGGCCGGCGTGTCCGCGATGTGGCGGATTTCGGTTTCGTTGTGGTTATAGCCAAGAGTCGTGCGAAGGGTGCCAAAGCGCGCGGTGGCAAGTGTGTAGGTCGCCACAAGATCGACCCCCTTGGTCGTCGTATCTATGGCGTTGGCGAAGTATCGGACATACTGATTGCCGGAGAAACCGTTGGCGATCAATATCGTCTTCACGCCCGCGCTGGACAGAAGGCCAGTGAGCTGTATCCGGTCATCAAGCTCGATCTGATAGGCATCGAGGGTCAGGGTAAAGCCGTGGCCGGGCGTCAACGCGAAGCCGCCGCTGTAGTTGCGCGATTTTTCCGGCTTGAGCGGCTGAGCGCCGAGCGCAACGCCGACGGGAGAGTCGGTCTTGACGATCTTGGACTCGATCAGCTGGTAGGTGGTGCCGACCAGGTTGAACTGGGTGCCGGTCTGCGCATATCCCATTTGGGCCAGGGACGGCGCGCGGAAGCCGGTGCTGGCGGCGCCACGGACCGTCAGCCAGTCGGTGACCTTGTAGCGGGTCGAGATCTTGCCGCTGACGACATCGCCTGCGCTGTCGTCATAGGTTTCAAAACGGGCTGCGGCGGTAACCAGCCATTTCGGCGTTACATCAAGCGCCAAATCGACATAGGCAGCCGTAACATTGCGCGAAATGTCGGCTTCGTCGCTTGGCAGGACGATAATGGCACCTTGAGCCCCCGTCAGGGCCGGCTTTCCGGCATTGGTGCCGCTGGTGTAATAGTAGCCGCCGTTGACATAGGCTGCCTTGTCGAGCGCATGGGTCTGGTAGTTCTCGTGACGGAATTCTGCGCCGGTCGACACCTGGAGCGCCTTGCCGCCGAACACGTCGAAATGCCGCGTCAGGTCGAGATTGGTCGTCCACTGATCGAACTGGGAGCTGTAGGTTTCAAAGCGGGTAGGGCTTGCCGCGCCCAAAGACGCGTTGATGGAACTGTCGGCGCCGTTGATCACATGGTCGCGGCCGAACGTGGTCCCCAGATTGCTGTCCCAGCCCTTGAAGGTGCCCTTGACGCCGGTCGAGACCTGGAAGTCATATTCCTTCATCGTATAATAGGGCGTGAAGCCGTTGGGATAGATGGCGGTGATATTGCTATTGGCGTTGGGCTTGCGGCCGGCCTGGCCCGCGCGGCCATCGCGCGTCGTAACTGTGGTGACGGCATAGAGCTGCGCATTGTCGTTCAGCGGAAGAATGGTGTTGGTGACAAGATCCAGGCTGTGCACCTCGGGCAGGCCGCCCTGATAGGTGCGGCGATTGGCCGAGGCTTCGCGCGGGTCGGGCTTGCCGCCGATCGTGTCATAGAACGTACCGGTGACGTCTGAATTTCGCACGACCTTGTCGGCCGACTTCAGCGCCAGGGAGACGGTTGTCGAGCCATCGTGCGGCAAGGCGAACCCTTGCGAAGCCTGCACGGAAATCGTGGTGCCGTCACCTTCGAAGCGCTGGCCGACTTCCACGCTGCCAGCGCTGCCGGACTTGTTCGACTTGAGGATAATGTTGATGACGCCGGCGATGGCGTCGGAACCGTACTGAGCCGCGGCACCGTCACGCAGGATTTCAATGTGGTCGATGGCGCTGGCCGGGATCAGGTCGATATCCACCGGATTGGCGCCGGCGGACACATTGCCGGAGTTGAGATTGATCAGCGAGCTGTTGTGGCGGCGTTGTCCGTTGACCAGAACGAGGACGTGCACGCCAGACATGCCGCGCAGACCGGCCGGGCGGACAATGCTGTCCTGGGACGAACTGCCGACCGACATAGACTGATAGGACGGCACCAGTTGGGTCAGGACGTCACGCAGTGGCATGCTGCCGGCCAGTTTGCCAATCTGGTCTGCGCCGATGATGTCGATGGGCGCCGGGCTGGACGTGACCGTGCGAGGCTTGCCGCGCGAACCGGTGACAATGACTTCGGTGGTGGTATCGGAAGTGGTCGCCGATTGGGCCATGACCGGTGCGGCGATGAGGGCGGTGAGAGCTGACGCGGTCAGCAAGGTGGTGCGTAAAGACATGTTATCCCCTTAGATTTAACCTAGAATGCAATGGATGTAAGGGACTTGGGAGCGCACCTTACGGCCATTTTTAGTGTTACGTGCAGACACATTTTTATTATTCAGTAGCGTCAGTGTTCCAAATGGTACACTGAACATATAGAAAATCCCCACCAGATCAATTTAGATTTATTGACATGAGGGTTTAGGCGTCAGGCGGCGCTGGCATCCCGGTCTGTGACCAGGCTTCCCAGATTCAGGCTTCCCAGGGCCTGGTCAAGATCGGCAATAAGGTCGTCAACATTTTCCAGGCCGATATGCAGCCGGATCAGCGGTCCGAGCTCGGACTTGGAGCGGCAAACACGTTGGGTCAATTGGGGGTTGGCATTGATGGCAAGGCTTTCGAAGCCGCCCCACGAATAGCCCAGTCCGAACACCGACAGCCGATCGAGGAAGGCCTCGACCTGCGGCGCGAACCGGGGCTGGAGCTCCAGACCGATCAGTCCATTTATGCCGCTGAAATCGCGGGCCCAAAGAGTGTGGTTCGCGTCATCAGGCAGGGCGGGACACAGAACGGACCGCACCTGGGGCTGTCCTGTAAGCCACTTGGCGACAGCCAGGGCGGAAGCTGCATGATGTGTCATACGTGTGTGCAAAGTACGCAGGCCGCGGATCGCCGCATAGGCGTCGTCCGGTGACACCATCCAGCCGACTTCCCGATATGCGGTCTTGAGCCGGGCAGCCGCGGCACCGGTCGCGGCCGCGCATCCCATGAAGACATCGGAATGACCGCAGACATATTTGGTAAGGGCTTGCACGCTGACGTCGACGCCGTGATCCAGCGGTTTGAACAAAAGACCGGCGGCATAACTATTGTCGATGACCGTGAACACGCCGGCATCGCGTGCCAGGGCGGCAATGGCGGGCACATCCTGTATTTCGAAGGTCAGGGAACCGGGCGACTCCATGAATATCACGCGGGTCTTCGGCGTGATAAGACCAGCGATATCGTTTGCGCCCGCGGTGGGCGCGTAATAGCGGGTCGTAACACCCAGGCGCGTCAACATGCCGTCGAGAAACCGACGCGTCGGGCCATATACCGTGTCAACGGCCAGAACCTCATCACCGGCACTGGTCAGGGCCAGCAAAGCACCGGTGATGGCGGCCAGGCCGGAGGGATAAAGGGTAACGTCTTCGGCGTTTTCCAGTTTTGCCAGCATGTCGCGTAACAGGGTGTGCGTTGTCAGGCCGCCACGTCCGTAGGTCTGTTGCGATTTGTCATAAATCTCGCTGGCTGACGACAAAAGGAGGGTCGAGCCCCGGTGTACCACCGGCGCGGCAGTCTGGCGTGCTGCGCGGCCGTCGGAATGACTGCTGATCAGCCGAGTGCTAAGAGACAGGTTGGGTGAGGACGACATACGCAGGACCAGATTCCATGTGGGTGTGAGAGAACCCTAACACGATCCATCGAAAAAAATCTCCACCGTTTTTCAGACGAATTTGCCAAGATTGTGGTATGAATGTTCTAGAAAATGGTCAAAAATGCAAAAATAAATGACTAAAGTACATTTTTATCTCTGTTCCATTTGGTACACTTTTACAATCACGATGTCGCCTTGAGGGGAAGGGCGGTCGTATGCTTGATCTCTTCCATGGCGAATGCGGAACTGACGTCGGTAATCCGAACCTGAGAGATGAGGCGCTTGTAGGCCCGGTCATAGGCGGCCATGTTTTCCACCTTAAGCTTGAGCAGATAATCGACTTCACCGGTCATGCGGTAAAACTCGACGACTTCCGGCATTTTGTGGACGACCTCGGCAAAGTGGCTGAGCCATTCCTCGCTGTGCTCGCTGGTCTTGATGCTGACGAAGACAATCAGGTCGATCCCCAGCCGCGCCGGGTTCAGAAGCGTCACCCGGCGGCTTATGACCCCGTCTTCTTCCAGGCGCTTCATGCGGCGCCAGCAGGCGTTCTGCGATAGGTGGACGATCTCGGAGACCGCCGCGACGGACAGTGTGCCATCCTCTTGCAAGGCACTCAGAATGCGAACATCGGCGTCATCGAGGGCAACACGGTCTGACATGTAACGTTCCTGCAAGAGATGGAATGATTGCTTCGGCATATCCGAGGGTGGTAAATAAAAGTTACGCGGCCCACTCTCCTGTGTCGAGACTGGCAAGTGTATTTGTTCAGCCTCAGTTGCGGCATTACCTAACGGGCCAACGACTGACAGTGTCGGCAAATGCGGGTCGAGGGGACTAAATCCCGGATGTTGGACCTCGCAACCATTGCGCATCAGAGCGCGTGTAAATACGCCCTGAGATTGAACTGCGTAGTTTTAATGATGTAATTTTACAACATTTGTGAAATTCCCAGAGAGCCGACACTGAATTGGCCACTGAGATGATTGACAGCGTGTAGTTTAAGTAACTTAACTAATGTAATTACGCTACATGGCGTGATCTCACTCATAGGGAAGATGAATGCGATGAAAAGGATTTTGCTGGCTGGGGCTGCAATGGCCACGCTAATGCCTATGGCCGCGATTGCCCAAACGGCCGCACCCGGTGCGGCATCAACCAATGCGGCCGATCCGGCTACAGAAGTCATTGTGACGGGTATTCGCGCCAGTTTACGTAATTCACTTCAAGCCAAGCGCACGGCTGAGGCGGTGGTTGATTCCGTCACCGCGGAAGACGCCGGCAAATTCCCGGACACAAACATTTCTGAATCTCTGCAACGCGTACCCGGCGTGGCCATACAGCGCAATGCCGGGGAAGGGCAATTTGTCTCCGTGCGCGGCTTGGGGCCAGAATTTAATAATGTCCTCGTCAATGGTCGCACCATCCCGACCGACAATCAGGGCCGCGAATTTTCATTCGATGTCTTGTCCGCTGATCTTATCTCGCGCGCTGACGTCTATAAGACGTCATTGCCGGAGTTGCCTGAAGGCGGCATCGGGGCAACCATTAACATCCAGACTGCAAGGCCCCTGGATACACGCGGGACTCATGCAAGCGTTAATGTCTTTGGCTCGTATGACTCGCTGACTAAAGATTATTCGCCGAATATGAGCGGCATCTTTTCCTACGCCAATCCGAGCCACAATTTCGGCGTCGTCGCCTCCTTGTCCTACACCGACCGGGAATCCAAGCAAAATTCAGTTCAAACAGATGTCTGGGTGTCTCGTCCGGCGACGGTCATTACCGGTTCGGAATCTTCAGTCGGTCTGCCGGCCAGCGCTGCGACGACTCAGACCTTCCTTATGCCGAGCAATCTGGGCTTTCACCAGCAGGAGGCCTCGCGGAAGCGTGTCGTGGGTAATCTTACCTTCCAGTTCAAGCCGAACGACGACTGGCTGATCACGATCGACAGCCTTTATTCGCGCCTTGACCAGAAGATGACGGATTCGATTTACAGCGCCTACTTCAACCCTGCCTTCATTAATCCTGTGATCGCGTCGGACGGCACTGTCCAGAGCTTTACCCGCCCGGGAACGACCTTCGTTGCCAATAACCCCGCGTTGGCGTCACAAGTGGGCGCGTCTCAGAATGACAACATCGTCACGACCAATAATCGCCTGGCCAACACCTACGTCTTTGGGGTCAATTCAAAGTGGACGGTATCCGATACGCTCAAGGTTGAAGGCGACCTGTCCTTTTCGCGGGCGACAGGCACTGGGGTGAATCCGTATATCGTCATCGGCGAGCAATCGGTTAATGGCCAGACCTTTACTCTGAACGCGGGCGGCAAAACCCCAATCCTGACTATCCCGGATACGGTCACCGACCCCAGCCTGATGCGCTCGCACTGGTCGGGTATCAGCGGAAGCAGTGTCAATGACAATATCCTGGATGGGCGTCTTGAGGCGAAGTGGACTCATCACAAAGGCTTTTTCAAAGGGTTGACCGTTGGTATCGACTACTCCGACCGCGAAAAAACAGACGCTTATTCGTCTTCGCCTTATGGATGTGCCTACTGCGGCTACCATTATGCTGCCAATCCGGCTTTGCTGCAGCTGCAGTCGTTCAACAACTTCATAAGTGGTGTCCAGGTCCCCGTGGCGGCACACTTCACCTATGATCCCAATGCCGTTGTAGCCTGGCTGCAAGATCCATCCAATCTGGCGCACTCTAATGATCCGGCGACGGCGCTGTCCTTCCCGGGCGGTCCCCTTACGCCCGTGCCTCAACCCTCCGGCACCATCGACGTCACTGAAAAAGTGACATCGGCCTATGTCGATAGCAACTGGTCGGGTGACAACTGGTCGGGCAATATCGGCCTGCGCTATGTCAACGTAAAATCGCAATCGGTAGGGTACGGCACGCCCTTGCTCACAGCCATAACCAACTATCCGGCCGATTCAAACTACCAGTTTACTTACGGCACGCCGACCCGCCTCACGAGCTCCAATAACTACTCGGACTTGCTGCCCTCCGCCAATCTCAAGGTCAGTCTGACCGAAGACATGCTGCTCCGGTTTGGCGCGTCTCGCACACTGACGCGGCCCACGCTCACCGACCTGGGTATCAGTAATACCTATGGCGGCTACTATGGCGCCCCGACCTCGTCCGGCGGCAATCCCGACCTGAGGTCGATGCATTCGAACAATTACGATGTGTCCTGGGAATGGTATCTGTCCAAAATCAACTATCTGGCCGTGGCCGCGTTCCACAAAGATGTGACCGATTTCATCGAGACGACAACGGTTTTACAAACGGAACCCGTCATTCCCGAAAAGGTCTATGATACGCGTCCGCGCAATGGCGCCAAGGGGACTATCAACGGGTATGAAGTCTCCGCTCAGTACGCGCTTGATGAGACCGCCGGTTGGGCGTCTGGCTTCGGCGTGTCGGCCAACTATACCCATGTCGATGCGACGGCGGTCCGATCCGATACCGCCAACACATGTGGCTATGACGGTTTGTCTCCCGATTCATATAATGTGGCCGGCTTCTACGATAACGGCACCATTCAGACGAGGCTCGCCTACAACTGGCGATCTGCCTTCCTCGTGAACTGCTTTGGCTCTGGCGTCCTGCCGAGAAACCGTGCGGCCTACGGTCAGATGGACTTCAGCCTTCGCTACAATGTCACCGGTCAGATTCAACTCTATGTCGATGGTGTCAATCTGACCGACAGTCTTGTTAAAGAGTATGAGGTGGATAAATCGCACTTCCTCCTGCTGGAACAGGATGGCCGACGTATTAACTTCGGCGTGCGCTACAAGTTCCAGTAACATAAGCAGAATAAAGGCATCCGGACCGGCAATCCCGGCCCGGGTGCCTTTTGTTGACATGCATGCGGTGCGTTTTTAAGGCCGGCGACAGGGCCATCCAAATAGGTCAATCAGCACGTGTCAGACTATTGACACCCATTTTATGTGTAGTTTATATTGTGTAGTATAACTACTTTTGCGCAAACGGGTGGGTACTGATTATTGGGTGCCGCCTGGAACTGGAGACACTATGACCATCACCCGAATTGGCGATCCAAGATCCGGCAGCGGGGGGCAGATGCTCCCGTTTTCGCAGGCGACAGAGGCGGGCGGCTTTGTTTTCGTCTCCGGCCAGGTCGGTTTTGACGCCAGCGGTGAGATCGTACAAGGCGGTATTGTTGCGCAAACAAAGCAGACCATGGACAATATTGTGGCTATCCTTGCCAAGGCCGGATGCACCTTGGCCGACGTCGTGAAGGCCAACGTCTGGCTTGACGACACGCGCGATTTCCAGGCCTTCAACCGCGTCTATGCCAGCTATTTCGATGGTCAACAATTGCCCGCACGCTCTTGCGTCCGGTCGCAGATCATGATCGACGCAAAGGTCGAGATCGACGTCATCGCCTATAAGGCAAAGTAAATGGTGGCGGCTGTCTATGCCTATCCATGGAATTTTCACGATCTCGACGGCGCGGTTTCACGCGTCCGGGCGATCGGAGCCGATGAAATAACGCTGGCGGCCAGCTATCACGCCGGCAAGTTTTTGCAGCCCGGAGATGTCAAGGCTCGGGTTTATTTCCCGGAAGACGGAACGGTCTATTTTCGCCCCCGCAAGGCGTATGGATTGGTCCAGCCGAAAATGTCTGCCCTGACGACAGAGCACGATATATTGGCAGACCTGTGCGCACGCGACGATATCGCCGTAAATGCCTGGGTCGTCCTCAATCATAATACGCGGCTGGGCATGCTTCATCCGGAGCTTACGGTCCGCAATGCCTTTGGCAACGGCTATCCGTATAGTCTGTGCCCGTCTCAAGCCGAGGTGCGCGCCTACGCGGTGACCCTGTGCAGCGACATGGTGGAAAATTATCGCTTGAAAAGCCTGTTGCTGGAAACACCCGGTTTCCTGACCTATGGCCACGGCTTTCATCACGAGTTCGCGCAGGTCGAACCCAATGCCTGGCTAGATGCTATGCTTGGCCTGTGTTTTTGTCAGTCATGCCGTGCTGGTGCCGAGCAGGCCGGGATTGACGCCTCGGGCCTGGCCCATCGCATATGTGCGGCGGTGGACGGTTGGTTGGCGGGGGCAGAGGCCTCGTCGCTTGACCATTGGAACGAAAACGATCCGGATCTGGCCGCCTATCATCGCTTCCGCTGTCAGGTCGTAACCTCTTTGGTGGCTGATATTCGCGCCGCGGTTACGCCGACCGTGCGCGTCAAGGTGATTGCCACCTGCCAGCGGCCGCACGCCACGGCTTATCTCGAAGGCCATGACCTGACCTTACTCGACGCGGTCAGCGATGGTCTTGAGCTGCCGCTATACCAGTCTTCGCCTGAGGCTGTGCTGGCGGACGGGCGCTATGTTCTGGGGCGCGTGCCGCCATCCCGTACCAGTGTCATTCTGCGGCCGGGCTATCCGGACATGACTCGGGAAAGCGATCTGACTGAAACGCTTGACGGCCTGGAAGCTCTGGGGCTGTCAGATTTTGCCTTCTACAACTTCGGCATGTTGCGTGAAATGAACCTGGACTGGCTCAAACGCGCACTGACAAAAAAGGTCCATTATGTTTGATTTCAGCGGAAAAGTCGTCCTGATCACCGGGGCGGCCGGCGGGATTGGCCAGGGTTTGTGTGACGCCTTCCTGGGCTGGAATGCCACGGTGCTCGCGCTCGACCGGGATGGCGACGCCTTGGCCCGTATGGATACGCGCCTGAAGACTGTCGCGGTCGACCTGACCGATCTGACGGCGACCAAAGCGGCGATAGACGGCCTGATGGCCCTGAGCGGTCCGGTGGACATTCTGGTCAACAATGCCGGCGCCGCCGCCGCGACCTCGCTGGCAACCCTGAAGCCGGAAGACTGGACACACGATCTCGCGATCAATCTGAGCGCGGCGTATCACTGCGTCGAAGCCGTGAAGGCGGCGATGTTCGCACGCAAGGCCGGCGTGATTATCAATATCGGTACGGTCAATGCGGGTCTCGCCATAGGTCACCCCGCCTACAGCGCGGCCAAGGCGGGCTTAATAAGCTATACCAAGGCCTTGGCCGTGGAATATGGCCCGCTGGGCATACGCGCCAATCTCGTCGCCCCGGGTACGGTCAAGACCCAGGCCTGGGCGGATCGCGCGGCGAAAAAGCCGGAAGTCTTCGACGATCTCAAAAAATGGTATCCGCTGCGTGATTTCGCAGATCCGAAGGACATCGCAAATGCGGTCGCCTTCTTGTCCAGTGATCTTGCCCGCATGATTACGGGCGTGGTTCTGCCGGTTGACGCAGGCCTGACTGCTGGCAATCCCGTGCTGGCTGCCGAGCTCACCCTGGAGCGGTTCTGATGATCCTTGATCTTGAGCCAATCCTCGATTTACGTCTCAGCGGGGGGATAAAAGGGCTGCCGGCATCGGCGGACGGGCTGAGGCTAGGTGAGGTTGGGGCACGGGGGTGGAACCTGCTCGACGGTTCAATTCCCCTTCCGGCGGCGATTGTACGCAGTCGTGTACTGGCGGCCAATCTCCATGTTTTTCAGGCCTATATCGATCAGGCGGGCGCTAAATTGGCGCCACACGGCAAAACGAGCATGTGTCCGCAACTGTTTGATCGGCAACTGGAAGCCGGCGCCTGGGGGATGACGGTGGCGACCTTTTCCCAGGCAATGACGGCTTTGACTTACGGCGTCAAACGGCTGCTAATCGCCAATGAGTTGGTTGGGGAGGCGGAGATCCGGGCGCTTGCGGCTCGTCAGGACGCTGCGCCTGATAGCTTGATAATAAGCCTGGTCGATAGCCTGGCCGGCGTCGAACGGCTTGAAGCCATTTTGGCGTCCGCGGGGGCCATTCGGCCGTTCGAGGTGCTGGTTGAACTGGGGATTCCCGGTGGCCGGACGGGTGCGCGTACGCGCGACATTGCTCTCGCCGTTGCGCGCCGGGTGGCGTCGTCGCCTATGCTCGTCCTGCGCGGCGTGGAGGGATATGAGGGCCTTATCGTCTCAGGCGATGCGGCGGAGGATGCCATCAAGGTCAATGCCTTCCTCGATGACCTTTTGGGTGTCTTCACCATCTGCCGGGAGGAGGGTCTGTTCGCGGGCGAGCCCATCCTGAGTGCGGGGGGATCAGCTTATTTCGACCTGGTGGCGCGCGGTTTGAAGACCGACGGCCTCACGCCGCTGCTGCGCAGTGGCTGCTATCTGACCCACGATACCGGCTTTTACAACCGATTGCTCGCCCATGTCGGTGAACGCGGTGTGCTGGGCCAAGCACCCGCTCTGAGGCCCGCACTGGAAGTATGGGCACAGATTGTCTCCCATCCCGAACCGGATCTGATCATCGTCAATGCCGGTCGTCGCGATTTGTCAGATGACGCGGGATTACCGAAGGTCGAATATCACGCAACCCCAGGCCCGGGCGCGTCTGCACAGCCTGTCGAAGGCTGGTCGTTTTTCCGTATGAATGATCAGCACGGCTATATTCGTCTGCCCGCCGGCGCTTCAGCGCGCATTGGCGACTATGTCGGCCTCGGTATCTCTCACCCCTGCACCACGTTCGACCGCTGGCCTGTTCTCCTTGAAGTCGACGACGCCTATGCCGTGACCGGCGCCCTCAAGACGTTTTTCTAAAGAGTCGTTATTTTCATGTCTCCAATTCCCGCCGATATTCTCCTGCTGAACGGCCTCGTCTTCGACGGTGGCGGCGATGCCCCCTATGTCGCGGACATCGCGATCCGTGACGGTGTCATCGCGGCCATAGGCCAACTCGGCGAATTGCCATCGCGCCAGCATTTCGATCTTGCGGGCAAGGCGGTCGCGCCTGGATTTATCGACGTTCATTCTCACGATGACTATGCCTGTATCCGCCAGCCGGAAATGACGGCCAAGATCAGCCAGGGCGTGACCACAGTCGTGGTCGGCAACTGCGGTCTATCGATCGCCCCCTTGCGCTTTCAAGGTGCGCCTGAAGAACCCTTCAACCTGCTGGGGGACGACAAAGCCTTCTCGTATGCCAGCTTTGCCGACTATGCGAAAGCTATCGATCAGGCCCGTCCGGCCGTGAATGTGGCGGCATTGGTCGGCCATACAACCCTGCGCAAGATCTGCATGGCCGACCTGGGCAAGGCTGCGAGGCCAGATGAGCGTAGGCACATGCAGGCCTTATTGGCCGAAGCCTTGGAAGCTGGCGCCACGGGCCTAAGCTCCGGCGTCTATTACGCCCCGGCTGCCGCCGCGGATGTCGATGAGCTTACAGCTCTCGCGCGCACCGTCAGTGACCACGGCGGTGTCTATGCGACCCACATTCGCAGCGAATATGACGGCATTGCTGAAGCTTTAGAGGAGGCGTTTACCACCTCAAGCCCGGCGCAGACGCCGCTGATCATTTCGCACCACAAATGCGCGGGCGTGCGCAACTGGGGGCGCTCGGCCGAGACCCTGGGCCTGATCGACAGGGCGGCCAAAACGCAGCCAGTGGCTATGGACACTTACCCCTACACGGCAGGCTCCTCGGTGCTTAATCCCGACCTGTGTGATGGTGAGATCAAGGTTTTGATCAATTCGTCCGAAAGCCATCCGGATCAGGCTGGACGTTACCTGAGTGACGTTGCCGCAGATTGGGGCATAGATGAGCGAGAGGCGGCGAAACGCCTGCTCCCCGGTTATGCCTGTTATTTCCAGATACACGAGGACGATATGCGCCGCATCCTGGCGCACCCGCTTTGCATGGTGGGGTCTGATGGGCTTCCCAATGATCAGAATCCGCACCCGCGCCTGTGGGGCACCTTCCCGCGCGTGCTCGGCCACTATGCGCGCGACCAGAAACTGTTTTCGTTGGCCGAAGCCGTCGCCAAGATGACGGCGCTACCCGCGCGCCGCTTCGGTTTTCATGACCGCGGCCGTCTGGCCGTGGGCATGGCCGCCGACGTCACTGTCTTTGATATGGACACCGTGGCTGATCGCGCCACTTTTGAAAAACCGATCCAGATTTCAGCCGGTATCGACGAGGTCTTCGTCAACGGCGTGCACAGTTGGTCGCACGGAGAGGGGCTGGCGCGTGCCGGCGGTTTCCTGTCGCACAGGACAATTCCAGCTGAGGCTGCCGCCGTCGCTGGTGAATAACAACAAAATAAAGGGAAACAGAGCATGCCGACACCGGGACAATCGTCTGGACAATCTTCCGCAGGGGCGGCGCTTGAGACCACGCCCTGGGGCTCTGTTTTCATGTTTTGCGGCCTTTTCGCCATCTTTGGCTTTGTGACCTGGCTCAACGGGCCGCTGATCACCTTCTCCAAACTGGCATTTTCTCTAAGTGACATCGAAGCCTTCCTGGTGCCGTCGGTTTTTTATCTCTCTTATTTCTTTCTCGCTTTGCCTTCGGCCTTTATCCTGCGCAAAACCGGCATGAAGACCGGCATGGCGCTAGGCTTGCTGGCCATGGCTGTTGGCGCAGCCGGTTTTGGCCAGTTCGCCTCCATGCGTCTATTCCCGCCGACGCTCGTTTCGCTGTTTGTTATTGGCGCCGGCCTGTCCCTGCTGCAAACAGCTTCCAACCCCTATATTTCCGTCCTGGGTCCGATCGAATCCGGGGCGCAACGCATCGCTCTGCTCGGCATTTTCAACAAGCTGGCAGGGGCCGCCGCTCCGGTGCTGATCGGCACATTTATTCTCAATGGGATTGGTCATATGCAGGCCCAGGTGGATGCCGCCCCGACCGCTGCCGCGCGCGACCTGCTGCTCGATGCCTTTGCCGCTCGTATTCATCTGCCGTACCTTTTGATGGGTGCGTTCCTGGCCGTCATTGCCGTCTTGGTCTATAAATCACCCTTGCCCAATATCAGTGATGACGCCAACCCCGGATCGGGCAAGAGCTTTGTCGCCGCCATCCCGCAGATGTTTTTCGGTTTTCTGGCCATCTTCTTCTATGTGGGCGTCGAGGTCATGGCTGGTGACGCCGTCGGCACCTATGGCAACGGCTTCAATCTGCCGCTCGACCAGACCAAGTTCTTCACCAGCTTCACCATGGTGACGATGCTGATCGGATATCTCTGTGGTTTGGTCGCCATTCCGCGGTTTATCAGCCAGGAAAAGTATCTCACCTTCTCGGCCGTGCTCGGTATTCTGTTTAGTGTCGGCGCCTTTCTGACCAAAGGCTATACCTCGGTAGCCTTCGTCTGGGCGCTTGGCTTTGCCAATGCCATGATGTGGCCGGCTATCTTCCCGCTGGGTATCCGCGGCTTGGGGAAGCTGACCGAGTTCGGGGCGGCTTTTCTCGTGATGGGTATCATTGGCGGCGCCGTCATTCCGCAACTGTTCGCTCATTTCAAGGACCAGTACGGTTTCCAGCTCGTCTTTCTTTGTCTGATGGTCCCCGCCTATCTGTACATCTTCCTTTTCGGTTTGTTTGCGGCACGGCTGGCCAAGCGGGGCTAACAGTCTGTTGTAAAGGAATGCAATTTTGCTACAACGAACAGCATGACCGTATTGAATGACATCCTCACGACCATTCGTGACCGCGCCCCGCATGAAGATGGCGTAAATCTGAAAATAGGCGAAGAGATCCTGCGTGATCCGGCCGCCGTCGTTGATGTCAGTATAAAAAGCTTCGCTAACCGCATTGGGGTTAGCGAGCCTTCAATCATACGCTATTGCCGGTCCATAGGGTGCGAAGGCTTCAAGGAATTTAAAAAATATCTCGCTCAGTCTCTCGTTCTTGAACAAAAATTTTCCAAGGCGACAGCGGCAGAAGCGGGCGGTGATACGGGCTTGCAAGGCGGGGATGAGCGGTTTGACCGCCTCAGCACCAGTGTGGCCATCGCCTTAAGATCGGTGAGTGAAACCGAGCATTTTGAGCAAATCGACGCCGCCGCGAAAGTGGTGATGGCGTCATCCATGATCGCCGCTTTTGGCGTCGGCGGCAGTTCAGCCATACTGGCGATGGAAGCACAAAACCGCTTTTTCCGGCTGGGACTGCGGGCGGTCGCGCACATAGACAGTTATATGCAGCGGATGACAGCCGCGACCCTGAAAAAAGGGGACTGCGTGCTTATTGTATCGTCGACGGGACAACCTGATACCCTGGCGGAAAGCGCGCGCATCGCCCGAAGCTACGGCGCGACCTGTATTGCCATGGCCCCGCTGAATAGTCAGCTGGCGGGTGTGGTTGATATTCTCATCCCCATAGAGCTCGCCATGGATATTCCGTACCACCAACCAAATCCGGTCCGGTTCGCGCAACTGTTTGTGCTCGACTGCATCGCTGACCGCGTGGCGCTCATGATCGGCAAGCCGGCAAGTGAGACGCTGAGACGCGTCTCTTCGGCCGTCTCGCTGCAGCAACACTATCTGCCTACGGGTGACTAGCCGGCGTCAGTTCGAGTGTTTTCACCTCAAATGGCTTGAGATGAAGCGTGACGGGCTGTCCGGCATAAAGGGTCATATCCGTCGCCTTGGCGCCTTGCCAGGGCGTACGTGCGTCATAGACCTTGGCCGCGTCCGCAGGCAACTCCAGAGCAAGGCCGATGTCGAGGGCAAAGTCCTGGCTCTTGTCAGAAGGATTGCGCAGGGTGATGATGCCCTTCTGCGGTGCCCAAGCGGCCCAGCCATAGACCTCAAGGCGACCGGGATCGCCGCCAATCCAATGGGTGTCCTTTAGAACCTCGGCATTCGCCCGGGACCATTTTGCGCCTTCGGCAAGAATATCCCAGTCCGAAGCGCTGAGTAGAGACGGCGTGATATACATTTCCTGCAAGGCCGTTCCGCTGCCGAAATAGGAACGCACCTCGTCGCCAAATTCGTGGTTTGGGTCCGTGTCGAGACCCAACGCATGCTGGGCGTAGATGACGCCGTGCAGCATGACAGAGTTTAATGGGAACAGAGGACCGCCGATCACAATATTTTCGTATTCTTCGCGATCGCGATAGGTCATCCAGCGCTGACGTGGGGTACCCACGCCGGCAAAGGCGTGATCCTGACCGCCGCGCCAGATCGAATCGGCATAGTGCAGCCAGGCTGGCGACGGGTATGTACCGGTCGTGACATTGATGAACAGGTCCGGTTGCGCGGCACGCAAATCGTCGATCAGGTGAATGGCGGCGTCAAAATCACTGTTGAACCGGCTACCGGGAAACACCTTGTCCGCATTACCGGTGCCGTCCAATTTGAACTGGTTGACGCCTTGCCGCGTCACGAGGTCCAAGGTCGCCTTGCGGAAATCGTCGTAGTATTTCGGACCTGACAGGGCAAAGCCGCCCTCGACGATCTCGTAGCCTGTGGTTTTACCCTGGGCGACGCGTGCGGCCTTGCCCGTATTATAGCCGCCCCACGGCGATAGCCAGACACCGGGTGCTGCGCCGTACTTGGCGGCGGCATCGCGCAAGGGGACGAACCCGCGCGGGAAGGCTTTGCTGAAGTTCCAACTGCCCGACAGGTCGTCCCATCCATCATCAAACAGGAAGGAATCCAGCTTCACACCGCGTTTGACGGCCAGTTCGGTGCCGAAGGCATTGATACGGTTTAACGCATCGGCTTCCGTGTAGGCAGAATCATACCCGATATCGTACCAGGAATTATAATGCAGGAACGTGCGATAAGGATGCGCGCGTTCGGCTTCGATATAGCCGAGAAAGTCCCGGCGCAATTGGCCGGGCGAACTTACACCGATCACCGCAGAAATTGTCAGGCTCTGGCCCTTACGCAGGGGTAGAGCGTTATCGAGCCAGACGGACACCTTGTCCTCTTCGACTATGGCCCGACTATTGGCCAGCGGGTTTTCGAACATGATATAGTCATTGCCGGCAATGACGGGAGACCCCGCCACCTTGCCGGACACCTCTGCGCCCGGTGCTATTGTTTCCAGCAGACTCACCTTGGGAATCATCTCGTCCCGGGTCAGGGCGGTAATGGTTACGACTTCGCGCAAGTACTTGGCATTTTCGGGCTGCACCAACCGCCAATCAATACGCAAGCGACCGTCCTGAGTGGTGAAAGTCCCCTGGACCTGTTGCTGCGGCCTTGTGTCTGACAGCCGTGACGCCTTCGAATCACCCGGTACAGTGAGCAAACGCAAAGAACCGGTCAGCTGAAGATCGGCCAATGTCACCGTCGAACCATCGCTTAACGAGAGTGAGACCGGGGAGGGGACGCTTAAGGTCCTGCCGGTCAGCTTGTCGATAAAGCGAACATCCGAGACGCGATTGTCACGGATCGTCCATGTCAGGCCGCTGGTGGCGTTGCCAAGAGATTGTACAGGTTCTTCCGCAGCGGCGGTCCCTATTAAAGTCGCCGCCGAAAGGATTGCCAGGACAGAGGCACAGATGTTTCGCGCTGACATGCAAGTCTCCGTATATGTAGCGTTGCTACACAATATGCGCTACAGTTTTTGGGTAATGTCAATTCCTAAATACGGCATATCGCAAGGCGACCGTGTCGGTTGGTTATTGAGCCAGGCTTTCTTTATGCCGCTCAGCAAGCCCGGGCCGGAGCCTGAATACCCAGAGTTGCCAATCTGCAACAGGCCCATCTCAATTGTAATATAATTATAACAAATTTTTAACAGGGTTTGACATTTGTAGCGAGTGTAGCATTATTCGTGTAGCTTATGTAGCTAGGCCAACGACAAGAAGAAGGGGTGAAGAAGGATGAATAACTCGAAGAAACAAGGCGGTGTATCGCGAGCCGCACTTGCGTTTGCGCTGTTTTGCGGACTTTCAGGAGCGGCGGGGCAGGGGCTTGCCGCGCCTCAGGACACCAAAGCGACTGCAGATACCAAAGCAGACGAGGGCGATAAGACGCTAGACACGACCGTTGTCGTTGTCGGCTCCCGACAAGCGCTCAAAACGGCCCAACAAACCAAGAAATCAGCCGATACGGTTGTCGACTCGATCACCGCTACGGATATAGGCGCCTTTCCGGACAAATCGGTTGCTGAGGCGCTGCAACGGGTGCCGGGTGTGACGGTCATGCGGTCGGTCGCGGGCGGGGACGTCATGCACTTTCCGGCCGAACCGACGGGCGTCATTATTCGCGGTCTTCAGCAGGTGAAATCGGAATTCAACGGTCGCGACATCTTCAGTGCGGGGTCGGCATCGGGTCTGAGCTGGGAGGATATCTCACCTGAAATGCTGTCGGGTGTTGACACGTACAAGAATCTTACCGCCGATATGCTGGAAGGCGGGGTTGCGGGTACGGTCAATTTGAAAACGCGGCTCCCCTTCGATCAAAAAGGCCAATTGGTTTCGGCGACGTTGGAGGCCGACTATGGCGATCTCAGCAAGAAATGGACGCCGAATGGTTCCGCGCTGTATTCCAACCGCTGGCATACGGAGTTGGGGGACTTCGGTTTCCTCGCCGATATCGCCTATTCGCAAATTGAAACCACCAGCCAAGGTGCGATTCTGCCGCGCATGATGCCATTTGCGGCTGGAACCTATACGAGTAACATGAACTTCATCCCGTCGGGGATCAGCTACAACGACACGGTTTATGACCGTACGCGCAAAGGCGTCTCGCTGGCGGGCCAATGGGCCAGTACGGACAACCATTTCAAGGCGACACTCCAATACAATAAGTCGACCTACGAAAACACCTGGAACGAAAATCAGTTGCTCAGCTACTGGGCCTGGGTTGATCCCGCAACCACGAACGAATCGACGGTCTGGACCGATGGCTCGCTTATCGCGCCACCCGATGCGCCTGGGCTTGGCATCAATCAGGCCGGGGGCGGCACGCCATTCACCTTCGGCGCCGATGGCTTATTCCAGAAGGGTGTCATAACAGCGTCCGCAGGGGGCTGGGGCTATGGCGCAATTGCGGACTGGGGCGCGGACCCGGTGTCCTATGCGGCGGGATCGACCGACCAGTACGGCACCTATAGCCAATACGGCATCAACAAACCGGTCTATCAACCCTGTCTGAACTCAGGGGTGACGCACGCCAACCAGCCGTGCCGATTGGCCCCGTCTGTCAATCTGGCCACCCGCTACAGCACGGAAACCCGGACGGTCGAGGACACCGCGCTTAATTTCGTCTGGACGCCAACCGACAGGTTAAAACTGACCTTCGATGCCCAGCATGTCCTGTCGGTCAATACCCACTACGACATCACCTATCGTAACGGCACCTACGCCAATCTGGCGGTCGATCTGACGGGTGATTTGCCAAGGCTGAACTTTGAACTGCCGTCCGGGTACAATGTGGTCGGCACAAATCCGTTGTCCGACTATCGCAATTATTTCAATGAATCGATCATGGATCACCTTGAAGACAGCAAGGCCTCCATGAATGCCGTTCGGATCGATGCCGCCTATGCCTTCGACAATCCCTGGTTCAGCGAAATCAGAGCCGGTGTTCGTATGTCCGAACGTGACCAGCTCAACAAATGGTCGGCTTATAACTGGCAATCAATCTCCAGCAACTGGGGCGCCAATCCGGCCGATTCCTTCCACCTTGATGCTCCGGCGACGGCGAACTTCGCCGGCTATCCCGGCACCTACTGGCAGACGACCGCGTTTGGTACAGACGGCCTGCTTAAAGGCCTGATCGGGCAGAACACGTTTGTGACCATCAAGCCGGATTACCTCAAGGACATCAACCTGATGGAATCAACCTTCGGGATGACGGCGCAATCGGCGAACGGAAAGACTCCGTCTTCCAACTGGGATCCGATCTGCATGCGCGCCGCCAATATCTCCGGCACTTGTTTCCAGCCGGGTGAAATCCTGAATGTAAAGCTAAAGCAGGATTCCGCCTATGTCATGATGAAGTTCGGCGGTCCGGAAGCGGTCGTATTCGGAGACATTACCTTGTCAGGTAATATAGGTGTCCGACTGGTCGAGACGAACCTGACCAGTGTCGGGGCTGTCAATTTCGCCGTCCCGTTCACCAGTGAGGAATTGACCTGCCTGCCACTGAGCCCGGAACAGATCGCGGCCCTTGGGCCCAATCAGTACGCCATCTCACCGGGGTGCCTGGCCCGGAATTCCCTGGCGGATCAGTCCTTCTCGAACGGTGGCTTTGCTAGCTCGACGGTCAAGACCAAGCATACCTATACTCTTCCCAGCCTCAATCTGAGGTTCTCGCTGCCGGACGGTTGGATTGTGCGGTTCGCCGCCTCGCGCGGCATGTATATGCCTGACATAGGCCTTCTCAAAAACTATACAACATTGCAGCGTAGCTACGTGCCGCAGTCGGCCATTGCTGTTGGTAATCCCAGCGTCGTTCTTAACAGCGCCGGCCAGCCGGTGAGCTATATCTACGGCTATTCAGGCAGCACGGGTAATCCCCGCCTGCGGGCAATCCAGGCAGATCAGTTCGATCTGTCGGTCGAACGCTACTTCGCCGAGGTTGGGTCATTCAGCTTCGATATCTTTAGCAAAAAGTTCTATGACTACATTCAGAACGGTACGTTCGTGGTCCCCATGACCAATAATGGCGTCACGCGCAATGTGGCTGTCAATGGTCCGGTGAACGGGGATGGCGCCAGCGTAAAAGGTTTTGAAGTGGCTTATCAGCGCTACTTCACCTTCCTGCCCAAGCCGTTTGACGGCCTAGGCATCCAGGCCAACTACACGCACCTGCACAATGAAGGTGTCAAGAACGCCAACCTGACGCTCGACACGGCGGATGGTTCCACCATTACCCGTTCCGCTCAGGAAGGCATGATCAATCCCGGACGCCTGGAGCAGCTTTCAGATGACTCCTACAATTTGATCCTGATGTACGACAAGGGCCCCTTCGGTGCCCGGCTGGCCTATAACTGGCGATCGAAATATGTCAATTCGGTCAATGATTGCTGCATCGGCTTCCCGGTTTGGAATGCGGCCGAAGGCTTCCTGGACGGGTCGCTGCGCTATGCCCTCAACACGCATACAGAAATCGATCTCCAGGGCACCAACCTACTCGATACCCGGCCTAAGATTTATCAGGAGGTTCTGGGACCAACGGCCGCAAACCCAAACCAGGCGCCTCTGTTCCTACCGGCGGGGACGTTTGCTTTCGATCGTCGCATCCAGGTCAGCATACGCCTCAAGTACTAGCTCCCACCAGCGTCGGTGGGGGAAACCTTCTCCTGGTCTATGCCGCCTCCCTTTTCACGGCATGACCTGACTCAAGGCGCGCAGCGGATTTGCTGCGCGCCCCTTTTCATCATAACCCTTCAGGGACACTGCCGATGAGCGAGTCTGACAAGACATCAAGACGTGTTGTAATCGTCGGTGGTGGGACAGCCGGATGGATGGCCGCGGCCTGTCTGTCGAAGGTGTTCGGAAGTCAAAACCTGACGGTGACCCTCGTCGAGTCGGCGGAAATCGGAACCGTCGGCGTCGGCGAAGCGACGATTCCGATGATCAATATGTTCAATATGATCCTCGGTATAGACGAGGCCGACCTCGTGAAAGAAACCGAGGCGACATTCAAGCTTGGCATTGAATTTGTCGACTGGGCTCAGTTGGGCCAACGCTATTTTCACCCGTTCGGCAATTACGGGGTCAATATGGAGGGCATCAACTTCTTTCACTATTGGTTGCGCCTGGCCAAGCACGAGGGCGCGCGAGAATATGGGCAATTCAATCTGGAAACCCTGGCGGCCAGTCAGGGGCGATGCGGGACAACCGCCGATGACACGCCACAGCTGAAACTCAACAAGGCCTATCATTTCGACGCCCGGCTTTACGCGTTGTTCCTGCGAAAATATAGCGAAGCCCGCGGCGTCCATCGTATCGAAGGCAAGGTTTGCCACGTCGAACTGGATTCCGAATACGGCCACGTGCGTCATCTTGTGCTCGAAGACAATCGCATCGTAGCCGGCGATCTGTTCATCGACTGCTCCGGCTTTTCGGGTTTGCTCATTGGCAAAGCCCTCGGCGTACCCTATGTGGACTGGAGCCATTGGCTGCCCTGCAACCGCGCGGTGGCGGTAGCGTGTGAAGCCGTTGAGGCGCCTTTGCCCTATACCCGTTCGACCGCGCGTGAGGCGGGGTGGCAATGGCGAATCCCGTTACAACACCGCACGGGCAACGGCTACGTCTTCTGCGACGCCTTTCTGCAAGAAGACAGGGCGGCGGAACACCTGCTTTCGCATCTGGACGGGGCGCCACTCGCCGAACCGCGACAGCTCAAATTTACCACCGGTCATCGGTCCCGCATGTGGGAAAAGAATGTCGTCTCCCTCGGACTCGCATCCGGATTTCTGGAGCCATTGGAATCGACGTCGATCTACCTGGTCCAAAGTGCGCTGGCCCGCCTTATGGCGCTGTTCCCGGCCGGCGACGTCAATCCGAATATCCGCGCCAAGTTCAATGACGACATGAACAGTGAATACGAGCGGATCCGCGATTTCCTGATCGCCCATTACAAATTGACCAAACGTGATGATAGCCCGTTCTGGAACCAGTGCCGCACGATGGAGGTGCCGGACAGCTTGACGGCGCGGCTGGATGCCTTCGAAAAGGAAGGGATACTCCTCGAATATCCCTTCGACCTGTTCAAGGAAACAAGCTGGTTTGCCGTTCTGGTAGGGCAGGGGCTCTTTCCAAAGTCGTATCATCCGCTGGCCGACGCATTGCCGCGGGACGCGTTTTTAAGCCGTATGACGCAGGTGCGATCGATGATTCTGAAGCGACTGCCAACTCTGCCATCCCACGCCCAATACATAGCACGCATTAAGGGGGCGCAATGAGCACCTTCGCGACTCCTTAAGGCGATCTGCCAGCCTATTGAAAGGCCAGGATCAAATCCCTCGACGGCCGATCAAATAAACCCCTTGCAACTCAATGAAAGCACTACAGATGAGGACATGTTTTTTGCCATTGGTTGCCGTGATGGCCTTCGTCACGGCGACACCCGGCCTGGCCCAGGCCAAGCCGCTCAGGCATAGTGCGGTGTCGTCGACGCTCTCCCCCTCTTTGGTGGGCCACGGCGTGTGGCTTGGCGCACCGGTGGGGGCGGCAAAAACGCCGCCCATGGGATGGAATAGCTGGAATGCGTTTCGCACCGAGGTTGATGAAGACAAGGTCATGGGTGCGGCCAAGGCCCTGGTGGATGAGGGGCTGGCGAAGCTGGGATATGTCTATGTAAATCTGGACGACGGCTGGTGGCGCAAACGGCGCCTGTCGGACGGCCGCATGATCGTGAGAACCAGCATCTTCCCGTCCGCAGCGACACCTGACGGCAACACCAGTTTTCGCCCGTTCACGGATCGTCTGCACGCCATGGGTCTGAAGGCTGGGATTTATACGGACATAGGGCGCAATGCCTGCTCCCAGGCCTTTGATCTGCATTCACCGAATTTGCCGGAAGGGTCTGCCGCTGAGCGCGAGGTCGGGCTCGACGGGCATGTCGAGCAGGATATCGGCCTCTATTTTGGTGAATGGGGCTTCGACTATATTAAGGTCGACGCCTGCGGATTGGCGGATTACGCGCCAGGATCGGCTCTGGTCAAGGACAATGGCTATATCGGGTTAAAGCCCGAAATCTATCGCGATGCCATCAACCGGACCGACGATGCGGCGGTGAAAAAGCGCTATGCGCGGGTCGCGGCGGCTTTGAAAGCGGCGAACCCGGACCAGGACTATGTCTTTTCTATTTGTGACTGGGGCATGGCCGATGTCCGGTCCTGGGGCAAGGACGTCGGCAGCATGTGGCGCGCCAGCAGCGATATCACCCCGAACTGGAGCAGTATGCTCCACAACTATGACGCCGTGACCAAGCGCGCGCTCTACGCGGGTCCCGGCCATTGGAACGACCCTGATATTCTTTACATTGGCCAAGGTGAATTTGACGCCGATCATTTGACCGAGGCCAGGACGCACTTTTCGCTCTGGGCAATGATGAGTGCCCCGCTGTTGATCAGCTACGATCTAAGGGCGGCCCCGTCATCGCTTTTAAGTATCTGGAGCAATGCCGATCTCGTTAAGGTCGACCAGGACCTCGCCGGCAATCAGGCGACCATTGCCTACGATTCTGACGACGTCCAGGTGTTGGTGAAGACCATGGCGGATCATAACAAGACCGTGGCCGTGTTCAACCGCACAGCGTCACCGGTGACGGTCGCCCTTCTGGCCAGCCAATTGAAGTTGCGCGACGATGCGCCGGTCGAACTTGTGGATCTTTGGTCGAAGAAGAAGAGCCAATTCAAGGGACAATTGAGCATCACCCTCGCGCCCCACGAAACGCAGGTCTTTTCAGCGAGCGGCGAACGTGAATTGGCGGATGGCGTCTATCTGTCCGAAATCCCGGGCGCGATCAATGTGGCGGATGACGGCGTGAAAACACCTGCCCCCGACCCAACCATTCACCGCATGATCGATCCCTGGGCAGGCACCACATCCGGCAGCGTCCATCCGCAATATGCGGGGTGGGGCGGGGCCCAGGCCGACGCGACCCCTTACGGCCAGGGCTTTCAAATCGCCGGGGAAGCCTTTCGCAGTGGCATTGGCGTGCTGAGCAACTCGTTGTTGCAGGTGAAGACCGACGGCGCGTACAGGACCTTGCGCGCACGGGTTGGCGTGGACGATTCAACACCCAATCCAGGCCGCGCCGTGACCTTTTACGTCTATGCGGATGGCAAGCTTATTACTCAGACGCCGCCCATGAAATTCGGCGACAAGGCCCGTGAGATTACGGCCGATATCAGAGGACGCCACGTCATCGAATTGGTCTCAAGCAGCGCAACAGCGGCAAACGAACAGCCTGTTGTCGTTACCTGGGGTTCGGCCCAGCTGCTGAAATAGACAATGCAGTCCTGTAAAAGCGCTTACGACGTAACCGTTGAGGCTTTCACGTGCGACATTGCACCGGTCAACGAACCAGTGGTGTTGCGCGGGCTGTGTGCCGACTGGCCATCTGTAAAGGCGGCGCATGAGGGAGATTCTCAGATCGCCGCCTATCTTAAATCCAGGGCGGTGAGCGGACCGATTGAATTCCTGACGGCGCCACCGACTATCAAGGGCGAATTCTTTTATGGAGATACGCTGCAAACGCGCAATTTCCAGAAGGCGCGCGCCCCCTTTGGCGACGTGCTCGACCAGTTGCTGGCCTTGGCGGCAGAGGCCACGCCCCCCGCCATCTACATTCAGTCAACGCCTGTAGATGGCTGCCTGCCCGCTTTCAGGGCCGGGAACAGTATGCCTCTGCTGCCCGATTCCGTGAGCCCCCGCGTTTGGATCGGCAATACCGTTCGTATCCAGACCCATTATGATCTATCGGACAATATTGCGGTGGTCGTAGCGGGGAAACGGCGGTTCACCCTGTTTCCTCCCAATCAATTGCCGAACCTGTATGTGGGGCCGTTCGAACAGACGCTTGCCGGCTCGCCCGTCAGTCTGGCCGACATTGAAATGCCCGATTTTGCCAGGTTCCCGCGTTTGCGAGATGCGCTTGAAACCGGGCGCGTGGCTGAGCTTGACCCGGGTGATGCCCTCTTCATTCCGTATGGTTGGTGGCATCATGTCCGGAGTCTGTCGGCGTTCAATGTCCTGGTGAACTACTGGTGGAACGAAAGTCCGTCACACCTGCAGGCGCCCTACGGTGCGTTGCTACACGCGATGCTGATGGTGCGTGACATGCCTGAGCGCCAACGCGACGTCTGGAAAACGATGTTCGACCACTTTGTTTTCGGCGCGCGCGGTGAAGCGGGCGCCCACCTAAAGCCAGAGGATCGGGGCATGATGGCAAGATTGACCGCAACGGGGCATGAAAGCGCCTTCAAGACATTCGTCAACGGTCTGGTCCGTCAGGTGCAGTCGTTACGTTGATAAAGCGAAACCGGATGGTTGGCTGAGAGCGCCTTCATTGCTTCACCGAATTTCAACTCTGGTTCCCAAGCTGAAGCCGCCCAGCGACGGGTTCCAATTTTGCATCTTCGCGGCGTCGTCCGCATTAGCAAAGCGGATGGAAAAGCGTGAATCTTTGGCCAACCGACTATCGGCATCAGGCAGCGCCAGCCAGATTTCCTGTACGCCTGTCGGCAAATCCTTTGGAATCACTATATCCAGCATCGCGGCGCTATCGGTATCCGGCAGCCACTGTCGTGGGTCCGCGCTGTGTGATGTGATCCTGTGTACCGCACCGGATACTGGATCTCTAAGCACAACCTCCACGGCCCGGGGGTTGTAGAGCCGCGCCCAGCCGGAATTTCGCACCACAATCGATATCGAAAGCGGTCCTCCCCTTGAGGCGTTGGCCGGATGTGTCGCACTGACCAAAGCAAACCGGTAGCCCATACGGCGGCGGACGTCGGTCATGCAGCCGTCTTTGATCCAATTGTCGTGGAAAAGCCGGCGATAGTAGTCATCGTTAAGATAGGTGAGATTGTATCGCGCCCCCTCGCTCAAGATATCGCTGCATGCCGTGCGCGGCTTGGCGTTTGGGTCATCCGCGGGGTTACAGGTTTCGCCACCAAACGGGCCCAGGTCGCCAAGTTCGTCGGTGAATGTCTGCTGTTCCGCGCGCAAGGCAGGCTCTTCATCATATGTGCCGACGTCCGTCTGGCTCGCCAGGAAGCAGTCATTGTGGAAGCCTAATCGAAACGCACCGCTTAGGGCTGCGGTCAAAGGGGGCAGATGTGGTGACCAGTCGCGAATGTAAGGAGGATAGCGAAATTGAACGAACCGCGTGTCCGGGACAGCGTCGAGAAGTGCCGTCTTGATTTGGTTGCGATTTTCCGGTGACGTGAGGTCGTTAGACGAGGTATGCCACTCGCCCCATGCGCCTATAAAGCCGGCTTGTACAAAAGCGATGACATCCGAATTCCGGCGCAGCACAGGCTTGAGTTGGGCCAGATGATCTTTCACGCGCGCAATGGGCGCATCCTGCGCGTCACGATATTCGGTTTCGCCATTTGGGTAATTATAGGTCGCACGAACAATCAGCTTGACGCCGCCGCGACGCGCCGTCGCAAACCCTGCTTCAATTTTTTTGAGATAGGATTGGGGAAGGTCGGCGTCACGATAGGCGGCAAGATTAATCCTGGCATAGATCAGTCGATAGCCGTCGGCGTAGGCCTTGGCCACTTCATCAGCGCCCAGTTTGTCAAGGTCAGTAGACGCGGCCCGGTAGAAACCGCGCTCCGGATTTTCAAACTCAGCGTCTGTGGGCGTGAAGGTCGCTTGGGCTATGGCGATGTGTTCGCGATCCGCCACTGCTGCTCCGCCAGACGTTTGTGCCTGGGCGTGAAAGGGCGCACTCGCCAAGAGGACCACGAGGGCCATCAGATGAGCCGAATCGCGTAGAGATCGCCGCATATTCATCGTCGCAAGTGTCATTATTTGACCTGTTCTGGCTTGGCGATTTTCACAAACCGTATTGGTGTATAGGCGCGCATTCAAATGCACCCCCCACCGATCGCCGTCGCACCTGTCGTATGAACGCGATCGGTGGGGGATGCCTTAAGCTAGAATCTATAGCTGACGCCCAGTTTGACCGAGGCGCCATAGCGATAATAGCCCTGAGGCAACAAGCGATTGCCGTTTATGCTATAGGTATTGGCTTCATTGAGGAGGTTTTGGCCTTCAAGTGTGATGTCGGTCCGGTCATTGATCTTGTAGGACGCATGCGCCGTTACCCAGGTGATCGGATCGGCCTGTTCGTTATAGCCTTCGCCCAATACGTTGATCGCCGTGACGAAGCCATCGGTGTGGTCGCCGGTAAGACTAAGTGAGACGCGGCCGTGCTCATAGAACACGCCGAGCGAGTAAACCGATGGCGCAATGCCTTCTAGCGGACGCTCCTCATCGCCGACCCAGCTTTTGGCCCAGTTGCGCGTATATTGTGCGCGCATGCCAAGGCCATTTTCGAGGAAGTGTTGCAGGCCGATTTCGATACCTCTGACCTTCGCATGATCCCCATTGATAGGACGGCTGATATTGAACAAATGGCCGGGTACGCCGATGTCCTGACCCGGTTCCCAGCTGGTCGTGATCTGGTCCTTAATCTGCTTGTCGAAAACCGCGAGATTGAATATCGAATTCTTGCCGAAATACCACTCAAGTGACGCATCGAACTGATCGGCGGAATAGGGCTTAAGCGCGGCGTTGCCGCCGTAAACTTGGGTAAAATCACCCCATGACACGCTCTCTGTGGTGCTAGTAGGCGCGAGCGTTTCTACCGAAGGGCGGGCCATGGTTCTGGCAGCGCCCAGGCGCAGGCGAAGTTCCTCCGTAATGCGGTAGTTGAAGTTCGCAGACGGAAGGACGTAGGTATACTCATTGTCCTGACTGACTGGCGTGGGCGCCGCATAAACGGCCGTATAGTTGAACGCGCCGTTTTCGATGATGTTCAGAATCTTCGCATCCCAGGCTTGAGCGGTGGTGTTCGTCCGTACCACGCGAAGACCGGCATTGCCGGTCCAGCGTTCGCCGGCAAGATTGGCCTGCACATAGCCGGCCCAGGTCTTTTCCGTTACGCGATAACTCTGAAGCGGGTTCCATACGGGGGCCGCAGAGGCGTAGGTATAGACCTCGCCGGGGTCTCCACCCGCCCGGGGATGTCCGTCATAGGCCGCGAGAGCTTTCTGATAATTTGCGACATCGAAGGCGAGGAAAGTGTGCGGGAAATCGGCATTCACCCCGTTCATGAAATTAGGCAGCGTAAAGCTGTGCGAAACAACGTTGCCAGTAAGATCGCCGACATTGATAGCGTGGTCGCCCGAATAGTAGTCGGCACCGCCCGTCAGCGAGTTATTGATCAGATCGCGTGACTTGCTGCGGTCGGTATAACTGACACCGAACTGCAGGTTATCGACCCAAAACCGACCAACCGCCCACTTGCCTGAGACCGTCGCCCCGTTAATGGCATCGTCGATATTGTCGCCGGAAAGAGAGAAGTAGTGTGTGTTGAAATCGGCATCGGTAAACTGCCCGTTCGCCAGGCCGCTGGCCAATTCGCGCCCATCGTCGAAGTTGACGGTCACGTTCGGCACCGCCGCGCCGGTGAGGGAGATGTGGGCTGAGTTGGGCTGGTTCATGCGAAGCACAACATAGCTGTCTTGCCCGCCTGAATGCCGGGACGATGTCGAGCGATATATGTCGCCGGTCAGGGTAAGCGTATCCGACACGCGCCATTCGGCATTGGCGCCATAGAGCTTCGTCTCGACGACGCGATATGTGGTTTGATTGAGCAGTTCCGGATTGAGCCGCAATTCCGGATCGGGATCAGTCATGTCGAAACTGGTGACGATGCCGTTTTGGATCACCATGTTGGACCAGCGTCCCGGCGCATAGAGCGGATAAAAGGACTGCTGATAGCCGACCTGGGGAGAATCGAGTTTCGTTGTCAATCCATCGATAACCAGGCGGAAGTTATCGTTGGGGCGCCATTCGACCTTGGCCGTGTAGGCAGACCGTTTTTTCTTCTCCAGGATAGAGCCCACGCGGAATTGTCCCGGGCCAATCAAGCCATATTCGTCCGGGTCAAGTACCCCATTGTTATTCGGGTCGATGTTGCCGCCCCATGCATTGCCATAGAGCCAGCTTGGGTCATTCGGGTCCGGATTACGCGTCCAGCCGCCATCGTTTCCGGCCTCATCCGTACGATCATTGCGGTTTTCCAGAACAATGCCAAAAAGAACGCCCAGCTTATCGTCGGCAAATGTATTGCTGTAGACGCCCGAAAACTTCTTGCCATCTAGCTTCGACATCAGATTTTTGTCGCCCTCTAGGCGTAAAATCCCATGTTGTCCCCGTTTGTCGAACGGACTGGCCGAGCGCAGATTGATAAGGCCGCCAATGGCGCCTTCCGTCAGCGACGCCTCAGCCCCCTTGATCACATCCGCGCCGCTAATGACGTCGGACGGCAAAACATCATAGGCAAAATCGCGGCCTGCACCGTCGGTGGCAAGGATGCGGCCGTTGAAGGTAGAGAGGGTGTATTCGGGGCCAAGTCCCCGCACACTGACCTTTTGCCCTTCGCCGCCCGCGGTGCGAGATATCGACACGCCGGTGATGTGGCTCAAAGAATCGGCGACATTGTCATCAGGGAACATGCCCAGTTCAAGGGCGCTGATCGAATCCTGGACAGTCGTGGCATCCCGTTTCAGCTTGACCGCGCGCGCGACACTGCCGCGTACGCCCACGACGACAACTTCCTGCGTGGGCGGATCGACGGCATCCTGCGTCGGCGGGGTCTCCTGGGCATAGGCCAACGACGCGGCGAAACTGAGCGTCACGAGTGCAACGCCCGAAGTGAGCCATTTTTGATATCGGGATGTCGTTGGCATGAGTCTGTCTCCTTAAACCGCGAATGAATGAGGTGGATGGTTCCCTTATCTTGCGATTTATGTACGCCTTCACTTTTATGTCTACATAAACTTTCGTTATATATGCAAAACGAAAGAAAAAGGTAGTAAATTTGACACATTTTCGGATGTCATCTCATATACATTGGGCGCTACAGCTGCCTGATCGGATGGCGCGAAACTCGATAATGGCCGCTGGCGGCCCTTTATGCGTGGCCGCTATCTGCGGGCGCCAGGTCGAGCGAGTAGGCGAAGGGCTCGGGCAGCCCTATCAATTTACGAGTGCTGTCTAAAAGCGCGTCGCCACCCTGCGGATATGTGGCTACATGTTTTGATGAATATGTAGGTACGTGACTACAATGATGCCATATTGCAACAGGGAAAAAATCAATAAAGATAATGGGTTAGTATTTCATATTTTCTCGCGAGCCGGGATTGCGGCAGGTAGAATCCGTCGATAGCGTTTTCATCCTGACCGGAAATATTCGGCGAGGGGAAACGCACATATGAAGAAGATAAAGAGCATTTCGCTCTATAGCGGCCTTTTGACGGCTGCCCTGATGGCCACGACCGCTTGGGCGGAACCCGTCATTTCTAGCGTGCCGACGGCGCAGGCCGACGAGAACGCAACGGAAGTCATTCTTACAGCCCGCAAGCGCTCGGAAGCCATCCAAGACGTGCCGTTGTCGATCAGCGCGATCAGTGGGGTCGATCTGGAACGTCGCGATGTTCAGGACGTCAATGCGCTTTACGGTCAGGTGCCTGGCCTGTTCACGGCGCCGGGCTCTGTCAGCAACTCGAGCGATCTGGCCTACCTGACCATGCGCGGTGTCGGCTTTAATGCCGGCCTGGAACCGGCTGTCGGCGTCTTTATCGACGGGATGTATCAGCCGCAGATCGGTTTCGATACCGCCATGCTTGATTTACAACGTGTCGAGATCCTGCGCGGGCCGCAGGGCACGCTGTTCGGACGCAATACGCAGGGCGGCGCTGTCAACATGATCACGCGCAAGCCGGGCCCAGAACCGCATGGTCGTCTGTCGGTCGAGGGCGCGACTTTCGGCACGATTCGTGCGCTTGCCACCCTTGATGGTCCGATCGCAGCCAATCTGTATGGCGGACTGAGCGCCTCTTACGGCCGATCCGATGGCTTCATCTACAATACGGTTCTGGGCCAACATCAGGACAATTACGAACAGAGCGCCGTTCGCGGCACGCTGCGCTGGATACCGCGCGAAGGCCTCGACCTCACCCTGATGGCCGACGCCAGTCGCCGCCGTTACAATGAGGCCGTTCGCGGTGTGCGCCTGGCAGGCAATCACCGCCAGAGCCCGATCGATCAGGATCGGCCGGATGCCAAGCACAATCATGGCCTTCAGCTGAACGTCACGGGTGACCTCACCGATCATCTCACCTTCACCTCGATCACTGGCTATCGGTATTCGGATTCCGACAATCTGCTCGATATGGATAATCGCGCCAGCACGGGCGGCACGGCGATCCTGCCGGCCTATCTGGGGTTGGCACCGTCTCCGGTGGCGGTGCATGGCGCGACATTGGCAGCCCAGGTCGATCAGGCCTTTACAAGTCAGGAATTCCGTCTCGAAGGCAGCAGCGAAAAAGTGAACTGGCTGGCGGGATTATACTATTTTGAGCAGGACCAAAATCAGGCGCGCCAACGCCAGGCGGGGCCCGGAGCGGCCCCGACCGTTCCGGCAGCATTCTATATAAACGAACGCTTCAAGGACGTCCGCAAGGGGGCTGCGGCGTTCGGTCAGTTCAACTATCGTCCGGCGCCAGAGATTGAACTGACCGTTGGCGCGCGCTATTCGCAGGAAAAGGTCGACGGCACCGGTAGCAAGGTCTCTGTATTCGGTGCGCCCCTCAACCGGGCCAGCCCTCTGGTGCGGGACGGCCATCCGGATTTCGATAATCTGTCATGGATGGCGTCGGCCGCCTATAAATTAGCGCCGGACGTATCCGTATACGCCACTTACGCCGAAGGCTGGAAAGCCGGAGGTGTGGACCGCTATCCCGGCCGCGCCGACAATCTGGTCTATAAGGACGAAAATTCCCGCAATTACGAGCTCGGCGTGAAGTCGGTGTTTCTCGATCGCCGTCTTGTCCTCAATGCGTCCGCCTATCATATCGACATCGAAAATCAGCAACTGAACAATGTCATTCCCGATCCGCGCGGTGGTCCCGTCCCAATTACAGTCATTCAGGATGCCGCCCACAGCCACGTCAACGGTTTCGAAGCCGAACTGACCGCCCGCCCGCTAAAGGGTCTGCGTATAAATGGCAGCCTGTCCTATTCCGACGGCGTTTTCGACGATTTCGTGCGGACCTTTTCGCCGACCGATATATTCGACATGTCCGGCACACCCTTTGAAAATGTACCGAAGGTGACGGCCTATGCCTCTGCGCAATATAGCCGCAATCTTCCTGGTGGCCGCACGCTCGATCTCTTTGCCGAATATAGCCACGTCGGCAAGATCATTTTCCAGGACAATACCCGTATGTCGAAGGCGCGGGACCAACTGACGACCCCGGCCTATGACCGGGTCAATGTCAGCGCTGCTGCCACCCTTCGGTCGGGGCTGCGTGTCACCCTCTACGTCAATAACCTGCTCAATTCTTTCGACTACAGTTACGCCTCCAGCGACCCGTTCCTGGGCGGAGATGTCTTCGTCGTACCGCTTGCGCCGCGCCAGGTCGGCCTGCGCCTATCCAAGACATTCTAAGGGGAGGCACGGATGTCCAGACAAAAGGAAAAAACCTACATGCCGGGTCCGGTGGTCATCGCGGCATGGCCTGAAGGCGTCTCCGGCAATATACTGAACGGGCAGGGGGAAAAGGCGTTTCGTCAGGCATCACCGATGTTCTGGCACCCACCAACCCAGCATCCCTTCGGCACCTTGCAACAGATCGCCAGTGACGGTTGTCGTGTGACGCCCGAAGCCGTAGCGGCGTTTCTGGCAGCCCGTGATTATCCGCCATTGGTGCCTATTTGTCCGGAACGGATCGAGCGGACACCGCAGGAATGGACGGCGATGGCGCGCGAATTTGCCCTGGCCAACGAATCCGACCTTTTCGGCGCCACGACCGTCAAGACCCATTATATTGTCGAAAGCTATGCAATCGACGTGCCCAATGTGCTGATGCTGGGGTTTGCCCACGATTACGACAATCTAAAGCAGGTTCCCAGTTCTCCCGAAAATGGCGCCGGCATAGCCGAGGTCGGCCGCCAGTATGCCCGTTGCACCCGCGCGTCCTACAAGCTGGCCAATTGGATCCGCCAACAAGGCTTCTTCGGTTATCCGTACCCGGGCCCGCGCGCCGATGCCTTGCTTTTGATACCCGCAGCGATCGACGCCGGCCTTGGGGAGTTGGGCAAGCACGGCTCGCTGATCAATCGCACCTATGGTGCCAATCTGCGTCTGGCGGGCGTGACGACGGACATGCCGTTGGTCTTCAATAAAGAAGATATTTTCGGCTCGGATGACTTCTGTCTCAATTGTCGGGTGTGCGACGACGCCTGCCCCCCGGGCGCCATCACCGATCACAAGCAATGGGTAAGAGGTGTCGAACGCTGGTATGTCGATTTCGACAAATGCATTCCCTATTTTGCGGAAAACGCCGGATGCGCCATCTGTCTGGCGGTATGTCCGTGGTCGCGTCCAGGCGTGGCTGATAATCTGGTGGTGAAGATGGCGCGTCGTCGCGAGGCGCAGCTGGCGGCCGAGGGCCATGATGCTAAGAGGCAGACATGACCGTACCTGCCAAGCATGCGTCGCCAGGGCTTGTCTTCTGCCTGTGCTTTATTGCCGGGTTGTGCGAAGGATATGACCTACAATCGGCGGGTATTGCAGCCCCGAAATTTGCTCCCGTTTTTCATCTCGATCCAACGCACCTGGGTTGGGTATTCAGCGCCAGCACCTTTGGCCTGTTTGTCGGCGCCTTGGTCGGCGGGCGCCTGGCGGATCGCGCCGGACGACGTGGCGTTCTTATTGCGTCCATGGTCACATTTGGCCTTTTCAGCATCGGCACGGCCTTGGCCAGCGATACCGCTGGCCTGCTGGTCATGCGGTTTTTGACCGGGCTTGGGCTTGGCGGAGCCATGCCCAATCTGATCGCTCTGACCGCCGAGACGGGCCGACCAGAACGGGCGGCGATGCGCGTCACCATTTTGAGTTCAGCCATGCCGTTCGGCGGCTTCCTGGTTGGAGGGCTAAGCGTTGCCCGTCCGGACATTGACTGGACAAGCATATTCTGGATCGGCGGCGTGGTGCCTGCGATCGTCGCTGCATTTATGGTGTTTATCCTGCCGGAATCCGCCGCCTTCCGCGGCGATCGCACGCGGGGTATACGGGCCGGCATTAATGACGTGTTGGCGGCGGAGGCGCGCCTGACGCCTACCTTACTCATGTGGACAAGCGCCTTCTTCACGTCACTGGCGCTTTATCTCCTTATTAACTGGCTACCTTCCCTGCTGGTCGAAAAGGGATTTCTCAAGACGGACGCGTCGAAAATAGCTATGGTTCTAACCCTGGGTGGCGCGGCCAGCGGCTTTGTCTTTGGTGTCTTGGTTCGATTAAGACACCGGACCTGGCTCTATGGTCTCACCTGGCTTGGCATGATCCTGAGTGTGGTCGGTATGGCAGCGACGGGGCATGATCTTCTGCAGGCCTGTATCGCCGGGTTCGGGATGGGCTTTTTTCTCAGCGGCGGCGGGTTCTTACTCTATGCCCTGGCGACGGAAGTCTATCCATCATCCGGGCGGGGCACGGGCGTCGGATTTCTGGTCGCAGTGAGCCGCCTGGGCGCCGTAGCTGGACCTTTGTTGGCGGGCACGCTGCTGACAATCCACCGCACGGCCGCCGAGGTCATGCTGGCCCTAGTGCCGTTAATTAGTATCGCATTGATATCGGCTCTGGCACTTGCGGCAAACAAACCCGCTCTGGTCCGGCAAGGGACCGGGTGAATATGCCTCTTTCGATACGGCGTCTGGGCTGAATTGAGCGCGTTACCCTTTGCCAAGCGGTAATGGGGGGCCATCGGTATTTGAGGCATCGCGCTTTGCTGTCGGCAATAGCGCCTCGGTGCGCCGACGCCATCGCCGGGACCGCCAGGGACCGGCGGCCTGTCCGCGCTGAAACTGGAGGAGGGGGCGGCGGAGGATATCACGCAGGTGAATTTGCAGCCAAACCGACACGGAGGACAGAATCATGCCATGAGCGCCACTTATCAGGGCTTTGCGCTGCGTTGCCCGATAGCACCTCGTCGCCAATTTTTCGAACCTGCGAAGGCCAATCCGAATGTCTGCTCACGCCCCGTCAGTACCTTTTTCCGACCTGTCTCCGCGCATCGTCGTGTTCGGCGTCGGGGGCGCCGGTGGCAATGCCGTGAATAATATGATCGAGTGCGGGCTTGTTGGGGTTGAATTTGTGGTGGCGAATACCGACGCCCAGCACTTGGAGCGGTCCGGGACGAAAAACCGTATCCAGTTGGGCGCCCTTGTCACGCAAGGCCTCGGAGCGGGCGCCAATCCCGAAGTGGGCCAACGGGCGGCCGAAATATCGGAAGCCGAAGTCGCTGAGTTCCTCGCTGGCGCGCATATGGTTTTCATCACCGCCGGCATGGGCGGCGGTACGGGCAGTGGCGCGGCGCCTGTCATCGCCAGAATTGCGCGCGAGCGCGGTATCTTGACCGTGGGTGTGGTCACTAAACCTTTCACATTTGAAGGACGGCACCGGATGCGTTTGGCGGATGCCGCCATCGGTGAACTGGCGTGCTATGTCGACACCCTGATCGTGATTCCGAACCAGAACCTGTTTCGGGTCGCCACGGAGAAAACGACCTTTGCGCAAGCGTTCGGCATGGCAGATGACGTTCTGCGCGCCGGGGTGCAATCCATCACCGACCTGATCGTCCTGCCTGGATTGATCAATCTCGACTTTGCCGACGTGCGGGCCGTGATGGCCAATATGGGCATGGCGATGATGGGAACCGGCGAAGCGACCGGTGAGGGCAGGGCGTTGCAGGCCGCCCAGAACGCTATTCAGAATCCCCTGCTGGACGAAGCCTCCCTGCACGGCGCCAAGGCCATCCTGGTCAATGTGACCGGCGGGCTCAATCTCAGCCTTCACGAAATCGATGAGGCGGCAAATGCTATTTCGCAATGGGTGGACCCTGAGGCGAATATCATCTTCGGCGCGGCGCTCGATCGTGACATGGGCGACCTGATCCGCGTCTCGGTCGTTGCCACCGGCATGGATGTCAGGACCGCCGCCGCTGTGTGAAACGGGCCTACGCGCTGATACGAAACGCTCCGGTTGTATTTCGATATGCCTATGTGTTTTCGGTTTCCCGCATTCGGCCTTGAATTGTGTCTCAATCGAAACAAAAAAAGCGACAAAGGTTGCGCATTTTTCGTTTCCTAACCGGTTTTACTTTCCGCTGTTGAGGTTGCAAGGTTGAATTTGTGCCCCGTTTGGGAGATAAGCGAAAGCTAAGGCGGGCGGGATGCCTGCGACCAGGGCTGAGACTATGGCGGAAGACACTGTGAAGCTGACGCGCGACACCTCCGAGCGCCGGCGTGAGATTACATCCATGCTCAAGTCGCGCGGCAGCGTGCAGGTTGTGGCGTTGTCCGAACAGTTCGGCGTTTCGATGCAGACGATCCGCAAGGACCTGCATTATCTCGAAGAGCACGGCATAGCTACGCGGGCCTATGGCGGGGCGATTTCATCCGAAGTGGTGACGGTGAATGCCGAGCCTCCCATCGAAACCAAGCGCGTTATTCATACTGAAGAGAAGGAACGTATCGGTCAATTGGCAGCGGCCATGGTCGAGCCCGGCGATTCCATCATGCTGGATTCGGGCACGACTGCCCTGCAGATCGCACGCTTTTTGCCCGATGACGAAGACATTACGGTCGTCACCAACGACTTCGGTGTCCTGTCGGCCCTGACGCAAAAGCGAAAAATAAAGATCATCATGCTGGGCGGTGAATTGCGCCGCAAGAACATGGCCTTCTATGGCGCCCAGACGGTGGCGGCGCTTGATGAACTTCTGCTCGACAAGCTGTTTCTTGGTGTCGATGGGTTCGATGTCGAACGCGGCATCACGACGCATCATGAGCCTGAAGCGCAATTGAACCGTAAAATGGTTGAGACGGCGCGTCAGGTCATCGCCATCACCGACTCGTCGAAGTTCGGCAAGGTGTGTCTGCACCGGATCATCGATATCAGCGAGATAAACGCGTTGATTACCGATTCAGATGCGCCGGACTATATCCGCGATGCCGCCGACCGCTTTGGCTTCACCTTGCACCTCGCGTGAGCAAGCTGGCTACTGCCTCATAAATCGCGGCGCGCGTTCTTGTAATAGATCTTGTCCATTACCGCCTTGGGCAGGGCAAGCCCCTGTGCGTTGGTGTCAATATCGGCGATGTGCGGGCTGCGCGCTGTCGCCAGATAGGTCCAGTCTGACAGCCAGTCGTCATGCGCTGACGTCTACACCGTCAGCCTAATGTCATCTTTAAAAAGCAACGAAAACGAAATTTAATGTTTCGTTTTGATGTCTTTTTGTTTGCCTTTTTAATTTGACTTATGCAAGATTAAAACGAACCCTGTCGCCAACGGCGGGCGATAGCGGAGGGCAGACCATGACAAGCCAACCATCAACCTCCCCAAAAACGGCAACGGCCCTGCATCGCCGGGGGCTGCTGAAACTGTTGTCGGGCACAATGATCGCCTCCGGTTTGACGCCACCGCCCGTCTTTGCCCAGTCCGCAGCAATCGCCACCGTCGGCGATAGCGCTATTTCGGTTGAGTTCGACCTCGGGCTCAACAGCCGCATAAGCCTTGATCCGACCGGCAATAGGATCGGATTAACGGAGTTCGCGCCGTCAGAAACCGTTACACTCTCCGACGGCCGGGTCATTGATCGTTTTTCCTTCAAGGAAAAAACGCAGAAGAAAATCCGGGACGAACACGGGGATGGGACCGTCTTCGTTATACGGGGAACGTCGGCGGAAGGCCTGGAAAAGGTCGTGCAGATTAGGCTTTACGACCGCTTTCCGGGCTTTGCTCTGACGCGCGTAACCTACCGCAACACGCAAGCGACCCCGGTGGCGGTCACGCGCTGGACCAGCCACGCACACACCCTGAAAGGCACAGCCTTCTGGTCCTTTTCCGGCTCTTCGCACGATGACCGAAGAGATTGGGTTCAGCCGGTCAAGGCTGGATTCGACCAGCCGAATTTCATGGGCATGAATGCGTCAGACTATGGCAGCGGCACACCGATTGTGGACGTCTGGCGGCCCGACGCCGGGCTGGCGGTGGGCCACATAGAATTAACACCCAAACTGATTTCCCTGCCGCTGGTCGCAACGCCGGCCGGGGCGGGCGTTGCCATCTGTCGGGATCACCCGGTGACCCTGACGCAAGGTGACGAACTGACCACGCTCGATACTTTCGTATCGGTTCACCAGCGCGACCATTTCGCGACACTCGACACCTATCGCCGGGTTATGGCGGATCGCGGGCTGGCCGCGCCAAAACCGCCGGCCTCGTCCTATGAGCCGGTATGGTGCGCCTGGGGCTATCAGCGCAATTTCACGGTTGAGGAAATCGAGGGCACCCTGGCCAAGGCCAAGGCAGTCGGCCTGAGTTGGGCGGTGCTCGATGATGGCTGGCAAACCTCCGAAGGCGACTGGTATCTCGATACGAAGAAGTTTCCGCATAAAGACGCCGACATGGTTGCCTTCGTGCAATCGATCAAGAGGGCGGGACTCAGGCCGCGTCTGTGGCTGGCGCCACTCGCGGTCGACCCAGGCACGGATCTTCTGCACGATCATACCGACATGCTCTTGCTCGATCAAAACGGCGCAGTGCAGAACGTCACCTGGTGGAACGCCTTTTATCTATGTCCTGCCTATCGGCCGACCCAGGACTATTACCGCCAGCTTGTTCGTAAAATCATCTGTGAGTGGGGCTTCGAAGGGCTCAAGCTTGACGGCCAGCACATGAATGGCGTCGCCCCGTGCTACAATCCGGCGCATAATCATGCGCATCCGGAGGATTCGGTCGAGCAACTCCAGACCTTCTGGAAGCTGATTTACGACACAGCCAGGGAAGCGAATCCGGACGTGGTCGTGGAATTCTGTCCGTGCGGCACGTCGTATGCCTTCCATAACCTGCCATATACCAACCATGTGCCCGCCTCCGATCCGCTAAGTTCGTGGCAGGTGCGTCTGAAGGGTAAGTCATTGAAAGCCCTGATGGGCGGGGACGCCGCCTATGCCGGTGACCACGTTGAACTGTCCGACGGCGGGGATGATTTCGCCTCAACTGTTGGGATCGGCGGCATTGTCTCGACAAAGTTCGCCTGGCCGGGGCCGGGTCACGAAAAGGGAGAAAACTATCAACTCACGCCGGAGCGCGAAGCTCTTTGGCGCAAGTGGATAGGCCTTTACAACACCAAGCGGCTTGCGCAGGGCCAATATCGCGGTGATCTCTACGATATCGGCTTTGACAAACCCGAAGCCCATGCCGTCGAAAAGGACGGCAAACTCTATTACGCCTTCTATGCGTCGAAATGGGCGGGTCCGGTGGAACTGCGCGGCCTGACGAAGCGGCGCTATCGGCTCGTTGACTACTATAACAATACCGGGTTGGGCGAGGTCACCCCCGCTAAGAACCGTCTGGCGGTCAGGTTCGACCGTTTTCTTCTTATCGAAGCCATACCTGTTTAGGGCCACGCCATGAACGAACCCGTGCCTGAACCGTCCGTCAATACCGCTGTGGCGGGCAAACGCTGGCTTATCTATGCCTTGGGCGTCGTAGGCCTGTGGGGTGTGTGGGGCGCCTTTACCGGCATTTCGGCCCAGAAGGGGTTTCCCGAAACCCTGACCTATTGCGTCTGGGCGGTCACCATGATCTTGCCGGCCCTCTATGTCTTGGCAAAGGCCGGATGGAAGCTCGATCATAGTCCACGTGCCGTCCTGTACGGCCTGATTATCGGCCTCCTGGGGGCTGGCGGCCAGATGGTGTTGTTCTATGCGGTGAATACCGGCCCGGCCTATCTCATCTTCCCCATCATCTCCTTGTCGCCGCTGGTGACAATCCTGATGTCAGCGATCTTCCTGAAGGAACGGACCACGCGGCTGGGGCTGTTGGGCGTCGTTCTGGCGTTGATTGCCTTGCCATTGTTCGACTTCTCACCGGAAAAAGGCTTTTCCTTCATGAATGGCGGAGTGTGGTTTCCGCTGGCCCTTGTGATCATGGCCTGCTGGGGCATTCAGGCCTATTTCATGAAGCTTGCCAACCATACCATGACGGGCGAAAGCATCTTCTTCTACATGATGGTGACGGGCCTGATGCTTGTTCCCGTGGCGCTGGCTATGACGGACTTCGCCAAGCCGATCAATCTGGGCCTGGAGGGGCCGTGGCTGGCGTCCGGCATTCAGATTCTCAACGCCATCGGCGCGCTCTGTCTTGTGTTCGCCTTTCGATATGGCAAGGCCATTGTCGTCGCCCCGCTAACCAATGCCGGTGGCCCACTGGTTACGGCGGTGATCTCGCTTGTCGTCGCCAATGTGATTCCGGGCGAACTGAAAATTGTCGGGTTGGTGCTGGCAGTCATCGCCTCGGCGCTGCTGGCGCTGACCGCCTGAGGCGACGATCCGAAATCTCAGATCTTGTCCTTCACGCAGCGGAACCCGATGGCGCCTGACCGGTCGATGCTGGGCGCCATCAACAGGTACTTGCCGTGCTCGGTCAGTTTGTAGGCCTGCGGAAAATACCAGCGTGAGCCCTGCGGCTTATAATGACTGCCGCCCTTGACGATGGCGGCGCGGGTGTGCGTGTCGCGATATTCGTCGGTCCATTGCCAGACATTGCCGACCATGTCGCGGACGCCGAACGGACTTTCGCCCGCAGGATGGGCGGTCACATCCGCGGCGGCCGCCATGTCGCGACCCGTATCCGGCGTAGGGACATGCCCGGCGATCCAGTCGTTCCCCCACGGATAGGTTCGATCGTCCTGACCCTGGCCGGCATATTGCCATTCCCATTCGTGAGGCAGCCGCTTTCCGGCCCAGGCTGCGTAGGCACGCGCGTCTTCGATGGAGACCCAGGTCACGGGCTTATTGGCCCATCCGGAGGGGTAGGTGCCGTTGACCCAGTCCTTGAGGAGGTTATGCGCATCGGCGGGCGTATAGTGTGTGGCATCCATGAACTGCTTGAACTGAGCATTGCTGACTGGATAGCGGTCCATGTAGAAGGCATCGATGCGCATGTCTTGCGTGTGGTAGCGCCGCGCGGATGCTTCCCATGGGTACTGGACGTCGACACCTTCATCATTGACGCCCTCGATCATGATGCCGCCGACCTTGAAGGTGTAATCACCGGCCGGGATGAGGACCATGCCAGTGGGCGCGGTTTTTACCGGAGCTGTCTTGGGTATCTCCACCAGCGACTGGGTCGCGGTGACCCATTGGTCGGAATAGCTGGCCAGCGGGCGGACGCTGGCAGTTTTCATGATGGACAGGAAGGGCGCCAGTTCATCATCGGGCTGAGCGGTCTCAAGGATGGCGGCATAGCCCTTGGGCTCCATATCGAAGGTCAAGACAGTCTGCTTGCCGTCGGTGCGCGGCGTGAGCGCGTCGCCTGTCCAGAGATTGTAATAACGCATGCCCGGTTTGGTCGGCACAACCATCTGGCGGCCGGAGACGGCGTAGGCGTTGCGGTTGACAATGGTCCAAAGCGTTTCGGTGCCGGTGTCGGACGGCCATTTGCTGGCAAACACCCCGAACGTTTCCATCGGCGCATGAGGCTCCCAGTCGCGACTAACCAGAAGACGGCCATATTGCCGTTCTATAAGCGAAATCCGGCGCAGGGCCTCGGCGTCGCGATCGGGCAGCTGGTTCCAGATGCCCCAGACATTTTCCCAGCTTTCATAGCCGGTGCCGTTGAAAAAGGCAGATTGCAGCAGATCGCCGTGGGTGTGGGCCCAGCGGTCGTTGACGTGAACCATATGACGGGGTTCGAGCCATTTGTATCGGCTGACCGAGGGTACGAAGTCAAACCGCCAGTATCCCCAGGTCATGTGATTGTAATTGATCATCTCGTCCGAGCCCAGACCGATTTCAGGTTCGAGCGCCAGGGGGTGCCCCAGCGCATCGGAGGCCTTGCGAAAGGCATAGGGCAGTCCATCGAGGGTGTCGCCATTGATCCCGTCCGCCCCGACCGCCGCCAGGTCACGCGTCAACGCTTCGGTATCGGGTGCGCCTTGATCACGCGTGCCGCGGTCCCAGACCATGACGGGGAACAGAACCTTGACGCCCGCCTTATGAAAATCGGCAATCATTTCCTTCACCGCCTCGCGGCCGCCAGGCAGGTCGTTGAACAGGTCATAGGCGTTGCGGCTGTCCACGCCCAGGTTCGGATAGGTATGCCATAAAAGCACGCTATCGACGCCGCCATAACGGCTTTTCAGATCGGCGAGGTATTTTTCAACCGTATATGTGCGCGACACCGGATCGTAAAAAAATCGGTCGTGGACCATGGTCTGGGTTTGGACGAAACTCGACTGCGTCCAGGCCAACTCCGGTCGCGAGTATTCAGCCGAAGACAGGCCAGTCCGCGCCCGGCGTTCGTCCCGCCAGTGGCGGATGTCGGCGAGCCACGCCGCCCGCTCGGCTTCGGAGCAAGCATATCGGCGATCCTCATTCCAGGCCGGCGGTGTATTGCAGGCCGGACCGGAGATCTGCTGCGGCCAGATTTTGGCGGCAACGTCTTGAGAGTGCGCGGACGCACTCCAGAAGCCAAGCAGACTTAAACCGATAAGTGCGCGAAATTTCATGTCTATTCCCTGATATTTTTGTTCATTATCCGGTCCGCACTGCATCTAAGACGCAAGGCTGCCGGATTGTCTTCGTTAGATGCGCCTTGCGGCATTTACGCGTTTGGGGGGCTGCCGCGACGCTTATACCCTCGCATGGTTTGCCTTATCGCCTCAGCTCAAGATCAGCCTCGGTGAACGCATTGCTCTTCAGCAATAGATTTAGCTTAACCCTGTTCATCCCTTTGAAACGTTTCAAAATCGGGTAACTGCTTACATTTTTCAACTGAGCTGTCAAGCCTGCGGGGGACAGACCGATCCGCGATGCACAAGGCGCACAGGCAGTTGCAGGGTTTCCGGCGCTACGTCGGGCGCCTCCATGCGTGCGAGCAGGCGGCTCAATCCCGTTCTGCCGAGCGTATAACCCGACTGGTCCACCGTCGTGAGTCCCGGTCGGGTGATGGCGGCGACATCCAGGTTGTCAAAGCCTATGACCGAAACGTCGGCGGGGCATGACAGGCCGCGCGCCTCGAGCGCCGACAGCACGCCCAATGCCATAAGATCATTGCTGGCAAATATGGCCGTGGGTGGGGCGGGCAATGACAGGAGGCGTTGTGCCGCCCGCCGCCCGCTGTCGATGTCAAAGGCACCCTGCTCGATGTAGTCGTCAGGCGTATGAAGACCGCTGGACGTCAGTTCGGACAAGAAGCCCCATTGCCGATCAAAGGCATTGCTGAATTGATCGGGCCCCCTGATGATGGCAATTCGGGTGTGGCCCGCTTGTAGGAAATGCCGGGCGACGAGCCGTCCGCCTTCCGCATTGTCGGACACGATGACATCGCCGTCCCAGTGCACAGGCTTCCGGTCAAGGCACAGGGTCGGAATGCCGCTTAGCCGCCCGTCATGCAAAGGGTGGTTCTGTTCGTCACCGACTGACGGGATGATCAGGAGCCCGCTCAGTGAATACGACGCCATGGTGCGCAGGTAGGCGGCTTCCTTGACGGGGTTATTATCTGTGTTGCAAAGCACGACCTGAAGGTCGTGTTCGAAGGCGAGATCTTCCGCGCCGCGCACAACCGACGGAAAATAGGGGTTCGTGATGTCCGGAATGATCATGGCGATCATGCGCGTCCGCTGTTGCCGTAAACCGCGAGCCACCGGGTTTGGCGTATAGCCCAGATCGGCAATGGCCCGTTCGACGCGCGCCTTGATATCGGGGCCGACGCCCGCGCTGCCATTTATGACATGAGACACCGAGCCCACCGACACGCCGGCGTGTTTGGCGATCTCCTTAATCGTCACATTCGCAGACAAGGCGTCGTCCCCCAGAAAAGGTGCCAAAAAGGAGAATGGATATATCACGACCTGCGGGGCCAAGAGCGGCGACGTCTATGGCGGTGGAATCACAGGAGACTATTTCACAGGCAGCCGGGATATCACAGGCTGATCTTCTGACCTTAGCGGCCGTCTTGCCGGATTGCATTCGTGCCAATCGAATTTCTTTTTATAACGTTTCCGCAGCGGATTTGCATCTATGGAGCTTTTTTTCAGTAGAAATTGTAAAAACTACCGTTTTATATGTTTCGTTTTCATTGTTTTGATTGCGTTCCTGCCGGCGAAGCGCTAGGGTTTGGATGAACGCCATCCCTATGGAAGGAAATCCCATGAAGACCATGCTCGATCTGGTTGCCCGTCATAAGGCGGGCAGGGCCGTGGGCATCACATCGGTGTGCTCGGCTCATCCCTTAGTCGTCGAAGCGACGTTTGCGCATGCGCTCAAGGTGGGATCTGACATCACCCTGATCGAGGCGACCTGCAATCAGGTTAATCAGGACGGCGGCTACACGGGCATGACGCCGGCCGATTTCGTTGCGTTCGTCCATGCCATTGCCGATAAGGTCGGATTGGCGCGCGATCGCATCGTGCTGGGGGGCGATCATCTCGGGCCCAATCCCTGGACACACCTGGCGGCCGAAGCGGCCATGGCCAAGGCCGAGGTTTTAGTTGCGCAGTATGTCGCCGCCGGCTTTCGCAAAATTCATGCGGACTGTTCTATGTCCTGCGCAGACGATCCGGTGCCGTTACCCGAGGCGGTGATTGCGCGTCGCGCTGCCCAACTGATCGCCATTGCCGAAAAGACTCACCAGGGCGTGGGGGGGGAGGCGCCTGTCTATGTGATTGGCACGGAGGTGCCCGTGCCCGGGGGGGGGCATGAGGATTTGCCTGAACTGGAAGTCACGACGCCCGATGCGGCTTTGGCGACGATCGGCACGCACAAGACCATCTTCGCCGAACTGGGTCTGAGTACTGCCTGGCCGCGTGTTATCGCTACTGTCGTCCAGCCGGGGGTCGAATTCGACCATCACAAGGTCATCGACTATGATCGCGCCAAGGCCGCCAAACTCAGCCGGGCACTGGACGGGCAGGCGACCCTTGTCTTTGAGGCGCATTCGACCGATTACCAGACGCCCAAGGCCCTTAGAGAACTCGTTGAGGATCACTTCGCCATCCTGAAGGTGGGGCCAGGCGTGACCTTCGCCTTGCGCGAGGCGCTCTGGGCGCTTGACGCCATCGAGCGAGAATGGATAGCACCGGATCGTCAGTCGCATTTTCGCGATGTCGTGGTAGAACGCATGACCGCAGACCCCAGAAACTGGGCCAAATACTATCACGCCACGGGCGCTGATCTGAAATTCGATCTGCAATATAGCCTGTCCGACCGCATACGCTACTATTGGCCGGATAGCGAAATCACCGCTGCCCAGCGTACCTTGTTCGACAATCTGGCCGAACAGGTCCCGCCTTTGGCTCTGATCAGCCAATATCTGCCTGACGCCTATGCTATCATACGCGATGGCGGGCTTGAGCTGACACCTGAAAATCTGGTCATTGCCCATGTCGGCGCGACCCTCGACGCTTACCACTCTGCCTGTACCCCCGCCCTGGAGTTGATTGATGCCTGAGACCGTAGCCCATTTGGGCCTAGACGAGACCGCCTTGGAAAAGCTGGGCGGATTATGGACCGCGCGTGAAATCGAACAACAGCCGCGAATGTTGCGTGAGACGCAAGCCCTGCTGATGGCCAAGACGGATGTGATTGACGCCTTTCTTCAGCCCCTTCTGGCCCGCAAGGTCCGTATCATTCTGATCGGTGCGGGTACGTCGGCCTTTATCGGCGAATGTCTGGCGCCGGCGCTGTCGGCGCGGTTGAAGCAGCGCGTCGACGCCATTCCAACCACCGATCTGTCATGCGCGCCGCAGCTCTATTTCGAAAGCGACACGCCGACGCTACTGGTGTCTTTCGGGCGGTCGGGCAATAGCCCGGAAAGCGTCGCCGCGGTCGAACTGGCCGACCGTTTCGTCACGGATTTGCACCATCTGGTGGTCACCTGTAACGCCGACGGCGCGCTGGCCGCTTACGGCAAGGCGCCAAAGGGCCTGACACTTCTTTTGCCCGAAGCGACGCATGACCGAAGCTTTGCCATGACGTCGAGCTTTTCATGCATGATGTATGCGGCCCTGACCGTATTTTCAGGCATTCCCGCCATGCAGGCTCGCATTGGTCCCATTGCGGAGGCCACACAAGGCGCGCTTGAAGACTATGCAACCATGATGACGGCGCTGGCCTCCGAAGGGTATGAGCGTATCGTCTATCTCGGCAGCCATATTTTTCAGGGCCTGGCGCGCGAATCCGGGCTCAAGCTGCTCGAACTCACCAATGGTGCGCGCGTTACGCTGTTTGACTCACCACTCGGATTCCGCCATGGCCCTAAGACCATCGTCAACGCCAAGACCCTGGTGGTCGTCTTTTTCTCCAACAACGCCTACACCCGGTGTTACGACTCCGACCTGCTCGATGAATTGCGCCGGGATAATGACGCGGCGCGCGTAGTGGCCATCACCGCCCAGGACGGGGTAGGGCTTGAAGCCAAGGACACCGTGCGTATTCGCGGGCTGGAAACAGCCGACGATACCGACCTTTTGTTCCCGTACATCGTCGGCCCGCAAATCTTCGCCTTCCAGGAAGCCTTGAACCACAACCTGACGCCGGATAAGCCTAACACGTCGGGCACGGTCAACCGTGTGGTGCAGGGTGTGCGGATTCACGAACTGGGATAGGCTTGGACGGGGAAGACTGCGATGGGCTATCTGCTCGGCGTCGACGGCGGCGGAACCAAAACCGAGTTTGTGCTGGTCGACGAGGCGGGGCATGTGCGCGCGACCTGCCAGTCGGGCACAAGCTACCATATTCAGATTGGCTTTGACGGGTTGCGCAACTGTCTGTCGTTTGGCGTTCAGTCCGTGCTCGATCAGGTCGGCGCAACCGCCGCCGACATTGCCTATGCCTTTTTCGGACTGCCGGCCTATGGTGAAGACTCCGCCGCCGAAGCCATGCTTGATGTCCTGCCTGAGGCCGTGCTTGGGCACAGGCGATACGCGTGCGGCAATGATATGATTTGCGGCTGGGCCGGCTCGCTGGGTGGCCAGGACGGCATCAATATCGTAGCCGGGACGGGCTCGATCGGTTATGGCGAACACCAAGGCTCTTCGGCGCGCGGCGGTGGTTGGGGTGAGGTGTTTTCCGATGAAGGCTCCGCCTACTGGATCGCCATTTCCGGCCTGAACGCCTTTTCACGCATGGGGGACGGACGCCTGACCAAGGGGCCGCTCTACGACATCTTTATGCAAGCCATGGCGCTCAAAATGGATCTGGATATTTGTGGCCACGTCTTTGGCCGCGAAGCGCCGTCGCGCGATCGTATCGCGGCTCTGTCGAAATGGGTCGCCGAGGCGGCCGCGCAGGGCGACCGGGCGTCCTTACGCATTTTCGAGTCCGCAGGCTTTGAACTGGCGATGATCGTCGATGCCATTCGCCTCAAATTGAACTATGCGCCCGACGCGCCGGTCAACCTATCCTATTCGGGCGGTGTATTCCGCTGCGGAAGTCTTATCCTTGATCCCCTGCAGCGCCATCTCGAGGCTGCTTATCCGGCCTATCGGCTTGTGACACCCCTCTATGCGCCCAGCATGGGCGCGGTCCTGTATGCCGCCCGGCTTTTGGGGCGGCCGTTTCCACCTGAGGCGATGCGGCGTTTTCCTACGGCGTGACAGCCGGCCGACCAACGCGTACTTAGCGGAACCGATCCTGGGATAGTAGGGACGATATTTGCTGAAATTTTACAAAGATTTGCGGCTTATGCAATCTTTATCAGCCAACCGCGGCAACGATATTTCGTCCTTGCGGGCACGCTCGCATCTATAGGCTCGATGCAGGGGAGCGCGGCCGCTCCCTTATCCTGCGCAACTGGGATTGTCCGCGGGATGAGAGCATCTGGAAGGGGCTATGTCGTTGAATTCCAATTACTGCCGCGTACTGTCGGTCGGGTCGTTGTCTTGTGCTGCCTGCCACTTTGGCGTCGGCGTCAGCGATCAATTCTGCCGCCACAGCTTTCAAGCCAACGTGCCGGGTCCAAAAATTTCCGCCTATATTGTCAGAGTACCAGAATGAAGAAAGTCCTGTATGAGCACACCAGCGTGAAAGACCGTCAGATCGAACTGACGAGTTTGCGTAATCTGAAAATGGCCCGTTCTGCACACGCCTATGTACGCGGCAATACGGCCAAGTTCTACGAATGGCTGGCCGGCAAGGCGGAATTGACCGTGCCGGAGGGGCCGCCCGTCTGGATTTGCGGTGATTGCCATGTCGGCAATCTTGGGCCCATTGCGAATGCCAAAGGCAAGATCCAGATTGAGATTCGTGACCTCGACCAGACCGTAATAGGAAATCCGGCGCATGACCTCATCCGCCTGGGCCTGTCTTTGGCCAGCGCCGCGCGCGGTTCTGATTTACCCGGCATCATGACGTCTAAAATGATGGAGCAATTGATCGAAGGCTATGAGGCGGCTTTTTCCAAAGAAGAAGAGAGCGGTGATATGCCCATGCCGGAAGCCGTAGAGGCCGCCATGCGCCACGCGATCGGCCGGAAGTGGAAGCAATTGGCACAGGAGCGGATCAAGGGGGCATCGCCGTCCATTCCCTTGGGCAAGCACTTCTGGCCGTTGACAAAAGCCGAACGCGCAGCCGTTGCGGACCTGTTCAACGAAGAAAAGACCCGCCGGCTCGTTACATCCTTGCGCTTCCGCGATGATGACGCGTCGATCGAAGTGCTTGACGCAGCGTTCTGGGTAAAAGGCTGCTCTAGTCTCGGCAATCTGCGTATAGCCGTGCTTGTCCGCGTCGGTGGAAGCAAGGGTGAACTGTGTCTTATGGATATTAAGGAGGCTGTCGACCCGCTCGCCCCGAAATATGGCGATGTCGCCATGCCGAGAAACAACGGGGAGCGGGTGGTTCAAGGGGCCTGGCATTTGTCGCCAGCCCTGGGCGACCGCATGATAAATGCTGAGCTTTTGGGGAAAACGATCTTTCTGCGCGAACTTCTCCCGCAGGACCTCAAGTTTGAAATTGAACATCTGACGCCCGAAGAAGGCACCAAGGTTGCCAAGTTTTTAGCCCATATTGTCGGCAAGGCGCATGCACGCCAGATGGATGCGGATAGCCGGGCCAAATGGCTGTCGGAATTGAAACGGAAGCGTAGCAAGACGCTGGATGCGCCGTCATGGCTATGGACGAGCGTGGTCGATCTGGTGATGATGCATGAAGGCGCCTATCTCGATCACTGCCGCAAATATGCTCTGCTGGAAACCGGATAGGCAGGTCTCAGATTCCGGATAATCCAGTCCTTCTGTGGCCCGGCCGCGAAGGCTTGGGTTTCAGGCATGACACGTTAAATTCAAGCGTGACACGAAATGGCCGATATATTGCCTGCGATACGCTTTAGCCGCGAAGGGGTCTGTCGGTTCGCTGACTCGTTTTTCCCCAAGAGCGCCATGTCCCAAAAGCCATCTATCTTCATCGCCACGCCTTGTTTCGGTGGTCAGGTCACTCAGACCTATATGCAGTCCATCATCAGCCTGATGAGCTACTGCTCCACACGTAATATAGATCTGACCTTGGCCATGCTCGGGCATGATTCCTTGATAACACGCAGTCGCAACACGCTTGTATCGGCATTTCTGGAGACTACGGCCACCCATATCCTGTTCATAGATGCCGATATCGGGTTCGCGCCGGAACAGGTGGAGCGTATGTTACAGGCGCAAAAGCCGTTGGTCGCGGGGATTTATCCGCTCAAGGTGCGCGACTGGAGCCAACTCGCTCCCGAAATTGCTCCAGATCAGGCCACACTGCATTATGTCGGCGAACCGTTGAGTGACGGAGAGCGTGACGGCGACTTCGCGACGGCCAACTATGCCGGCACAGGCTTTATGCTCATTCGGCGGGACTGTGTCGACGAAATGCGGGCCTCTTATCCGCACCTGACCTACAGCCATGTCCATTCCTTTCCGCGCCCTAAGGTGTTGGGGACACAGCACGTCGCCCTATTTGAGTGCCTGATCGAGCCCGGGACGGGGCTCTATCTCAGCGAAGATTTCGCCTTCTGCTATCGGTACCGCGCTATTGGCGGCCAAGTATGGCTCGATACGCGCGGAAACCTGACCCACGTCGGTAGCCACGATTTCGTTGGTCATCCTCAGGCACGATTTGGAAAATCGTTGGATATACTGGACTTGAGTCCACATATGGCGGGTGCATGACCTATCAGATACGGTCGCTTTACAATTGATGGCTGTTTCCTTAGTCCCACACTATTCTTTAAGGCGTATGACCTCCTGTCTAACGCGGGGCGGGACGATCCGAGTCTTGTGCCCGGGCCATTCAGAGGTATTTAATGTCACTCTTTGTCAAAGACGGTCTCACCCTGTTGCCCGAGCTTATGGACAATGCCACGCTTAAGTCCAACGTGTTTCATAGGCCGGTGGTCGGCCGAGATGAGATCGGGCGCGTGCTTGGCGCCTTTGAGACACTGTACCGCGACGTCGTGGATATCGAACGCGCCACGACCCCTGCGCGCGAGCTGATTATCAGTTGCGCCACACTCCCGAGCGGTCAAAGAACCACGATCACTATTGTGGGACTGCGCGACAGCGAGGGCTGGATACAAACCGTATTGATGACCCATGAACCGCAACCGGCCGTCGATGAACTGGCACGCGACACGGCTCAACTGATCTGAAAGCCGGCTGTTCGAAATAGCTTAACAGGCGACCCGCCGCAACTGACCGATTTGGGGATGAACGCGCCAATGATATAATGATATAAAGATATCTTTATATCATTATTGACTGCGGAGTGCGGCTGACCTATGGTCATCTCGTCGTGGTTCCATGCGCTTTCGGGTGTGTGGCTAAGAGGGAAGCCGGTGCGCCGTTGAGGCAAGGCCGGAGCTGCCCCCGCAACTGTAAACGGTGAGCTTTTGTCCATTTGCCATTGGAGTGTAACTCCGAGAAGGCGGACAAGGGTGGTGACCCGTGAGCCAGGAGACCTGCCATAGACCTCATATCCATCTCGGGCGGGGTGCTCCGGTGATGCGTTGCCGCCTTGCCGACGACCGTCTGCGAGGGCGGTGGCGTGCACCTGGTTTTCCCGCTCACATCCAAGAGGAAAATCGTGTCAAACTCTCAAATTCCCATAGCCACCCTGGGCACACCGCGCATCGGGCTGAAACGCGAGCTGAAATTTGCCCTCGAAAGCTACTGGTCGGGCAAGTCCAGCCAGGCGGAGCTATTGCAGACGGCCAGGCATTTGCGCGCCGTCAACTGGGCGCGCCAAGAGGCGCGGGGGGTTGATATCATCCCGTCCAACGACTTCTCGCTTTATGATCAGGTGCTTGACACCAGTTTCATGGTCGGCGCCATTCCCGCCATCTATGGCGAACAGGTCGATCTCGATACCTATTTTGCCATGGCCCGCGGGTCCCAGACCTATGTCGAACTCGATGTGTGCGAACATGGTCATGCTCACCATGTCCACGGCGTTCCCGCTCAGGAGATGACCAAGTGGTTCGACACCAATTACCACTATATGGTACCCGATTTTGCAAAGGATCAGGTGTTTAAACTGACCTCGACCAAGCCTGTGGATGAATTCCTTGAAGCCAAAGCGCTTGGCTATCACACCCGTCCGGTTCTGGTTGGCCCCGTGACCTTCCTGCGTCTCGGCAAGAGCCGTGAGGACGGCGTCAATCCGTTATCGCTGATCGATCGCCTGATTCCCGTCTATGTCGAGATTTTGACCCGGCTGCGCGATGCCGGCGCCGATTGGGTTCAGATCGACGAGCCCGCCCTCGTCCTCGATGGCAATGCCGAAACGCGCAAGGCGCTGAAAACCGCCTATGCCGCCTTCAATGCGCAGGTGCCTGGTCTCAAGATCCTTGTCGCCAGCTATTTCGGCGGTCTGGAAGAAAACCTCGATGTCGCGACCTCGCTGCCGGTTGCCGGCCTGCACATCGACCTCGTCCGTGCGCCTGAACAACTCGAAACCGTCCTGGCTGAAGCCCCCAAGGACCTCGTCCTGTCACTCGGTGTGATTGATGGTCGCAACATCTGGCGTGCTGACTTAGCTCGCATCGTCGACCGATTGGAACCCGCCATCGCCGTCCGCGGCAAGGACTTGATCCAGATCGCACCGTCCTGTTCCCTGCTGCACGCCCCAATCGATCTCGACTTGGAAGATGCGCTTGATGGCGACGTCAAGTCTTGGCTGGCCTTCTCAGTTCAGAAGATGAGTGAACTCTCGGCCATTGCCGGCGCCCTGAGGGATGGCCGGGGCTCGGTCAAGACGGCCCTGGATTCGGCAACCTCAGCTGCCGCGGCCCGCAAGAACTCCGGCAAGGTGCACAGCTTCGCTGTAGCCCAACGTCTCGACGCCGTAAGCGCCGCCGACAGTCGCCGCAAGAGTGCGTTTACCGCCCGGGCCGCCCTTCAGCGCACACGCTTCAACCTGCCGACTTTTCCTACCACCACTATCGGTTCATTCCCACAGACTTCGGACGTCCGCCAGGCCCGCTCCGCCCACGCCAAGGGTAATCTCTCCGATGCGCAGTATGAGGCCTTCCTTCAGGAAGAAACCGCGCGTGCCATCAAATGGCAGGAAGAGGTGGGCCTTGACGTTTTGGTTCACGGCGAGTTCGAGCGCAACGACATGGTGCAGTATTTTGGCGAGCAATTGTCGGGCTTTGCCTTCACCAGGCACGGCTGGGTGCAATCCTATGGTTCGCGCTATGTCCGCCCGCCGGTTTTGTTCGGCGATGTGTCGCGTCCGAACGCGATGACCGTCGCCTGGTGGCAGTATGCCCAGTCGCTCACCGCCAAGCCGATGAAGGGCATGCTGACCGGCCCCGTTACCATTCTCAACTGGTCGTTTGTTCGTGACGATGTACCGCGTTCGCTGGCCTGCCGTCAGATCGCGCTCGCCATCCGTGATGAGGTCGGCGATCTGGAAAAGGCCGGCTGTCAGATGATTCAGATTGATGAGGCCGCTCTGCGCGAAGGTCTGCCGCTACGCAAGCGGGATTGGCAGACCTACCTCGACTGGGCGGTCGACAGCTTCCGGCTCTGTTCTTCGGGCGTCGCCGACGAAGCCCAGATCCATACCCATATGTGCTACTCCGAATTTAACGACATTATGGACGCCATTGCTGCCATGGATGCCGACGTCATTTCCATCGAGACGTCGCGCTCGAAAATGGAACTGCTCGACGTTTTCAAATCCAGCAAGTATCCGAACGAAATTGGGCCGGGCGTCTACGACATCCATAGCCCGCGCGTTCCCGACATCGGCGAAATGGTCGAACTAATGTCGCTTGCCCGTCAGCGCCTGGACGATGCTCAGCTTTGGATCAACCCCGATTGCGGCTTGAAAACACGCAAATGGGAAGAAGTCCGTCCGGCATTGGTAAACATGGTGGCCGCCGCTGAAAGGTTGCGCGCACCTGCCTGACTGATTGGCCTAAATAACCCGGCGGCAAGGCCTGATCTTGCCGCCGACGCCAGACGCGACGACCAAACCTTGCAGGCAGCAGCGCTGACTTACCCGTTCCTTACAGCGTAACCCCTGCGCCGCATTTCCTGTTTATCCGTGGCGCCGCATCGTCCGTCGGCACGACATGGGAACCGTCTCAGTCGTATCGGCTTTCCGCGATCTCAGCGGCGCAAAGGTGGTCTCGTGGCAAAAAAATCGAAGCCGGTCACGCAGGTGCCAGGATTTTCGTCGGAAACCCTGGCGGTGCGCAGGGATCTGGCTGAGGCACCCGCGTCGATAAGAACGTTCACCATCGCAGACGTGAGCGTGGATGTCTGTCCCGGACGGGATACGGTCTGGGTGATCGTGCGCCGGCCTGGCAAGGGCGGGGTTGTTTTGCGGACAAACCCGTGGCCGGGCCCTTATGATCTCACAAGCAAGACTCAGGAAGCTGCGCGGGGTGTTTGGGAGGTGAGGGCCAGCGTTGGGACCTGGACCGTGGACATCGCCGTCCTTGACGCGCGCGTCTTGCGCATCAAGCTTAGCCTCATGCCCGCGACGGATTTGCTGCTCGCCTTCTGGCCACGCGACCTGTATGTGCTCGATGAAAATGATGATCCCACCCGGGCACTGGGAGAGGTCGAGGCGGCGCAGCGTGGTGTTAATGGCGGCCTGTGTTATTTTCATATGACCGAGCCTGGCTTCGGCACCGTTTTATACGCGCAAAACCTGACAGCGCTGAATGAGTACTTCAAGGCGACAAAAACGAAGCCCGATGGCGTTGTGGGTGGGCGGTGGCCCTCGCTGGGATATCAGCCACCGACATCGCCCATGGGATATGCGCCCCCGGAATCGCCGTTGTCGGCAGGGCAGGAGATCGTACTTTCGGATGCGCTCCTCTCTTTCAGGGAGGACGAAGCCCCCGACGAAATGAAAAGCGCCAGGCTATTCATAGAAATGCTGGCGGATATTTACCCCCACCTCGACAAGCCTGATGTGAAATTTCACGACTGGATTGACCGCGCCGAACGAACCCTCAAGGATTTGGCGCACGCGCCCCAGGCCAGCCTCACACACTATGGCCACACCTATCTCCATGCCTATACCGACGCGGAATATCCCGACAGCATGGTTCAGATGTCGGTCTTGGCGTCCTTGCGTGAGTGGGAACTGGCTGAAGGCCGAAGCGAAACGTTGTCGCACGATTTGGCGGCGGGAATAGGCCGGTTTTTCGATGCGGATCTCCGAACCATCCGACGCTATTTGCCGAACGTAGGAAAGGACAAGAATCCGGATGCCGTCGATTCCTGGTACCTGTTCCATCCGTTGATGAATCTGGCGAGGCTTGCCAAGGCCGGCAATGCACAGGCAGAAAAACTGTTTCGGGAATCGCTGGATTACACAGTGAAGTCGGCACGGCATTTCCAATATGTCTGGCCGATACAGTTCAACATCGCTGATTTTTCTGTCATCACGCCGGCGCGCAGTCCGCAGGGCAGGGGACAGACAGATGCCGGCGGTCTGTACGCCTATGTCATGCTGCTAGCCCACGAATTGACACAGGATTCGCTATATCTGGAAGAGGCGAGGGCCGCTCTGCATGCCCTGGAGGGCAATCGTTTCAATCTGGCTTACCAGACCAATCTGACGGCCTGGGGGGCGGTGGCCTGCCTGAAGCTGTGGCTGATGGAGCGCCAGTCGGGGTATCTGGACCAGAGCCTCGTTTTCGTTGCCAGTTTTCTGCACAATTGCGAACTGTGGGACTCAGACATTGACAACGCCCGGCATTATACCAATTTTTTCGGTGTCACCTGCCTGCATGACGCGCCGTACATGGCCGCTTACGAATGCTTTGAAACCTTCGCGGCCTTCGATGAATACCTGCGCCTGGGCTATGACGATATCCCGCCAGCGGCCAAGCGATTGTTATGCGAATATCGTCGCTTCGCGCAGGATTTGACCTGGTATTTCTACCCTGACGCCTTGCCCGAGGATGCAATCGCGAAGGATAATGTGCGCAACGGCTACATTGACCGCAACCTGTCCTTCCCTCTCGAAGACCTGTACGGCGACGGGCAGCCGGCCGGTCAGGTCGGGCAAGAAATCTATGGCGCGGGCGGGGCATTCATCTTTGTGGCCCGTGCCTTTAATGCCTGTGGCGACAAGCCGTTTCGGCTGTTTTGCGATTTCCCGATGGATGTCTCGCATGAAGAGGACGGCGCGGTGCGTGTAAAGCTTCAGGGACCGGTCGGGCAGGCCGGTCGTTTTCGCATTTTGAAAAAGGGGCGAAAGCACCTGCCCCCCATAGCGATGACACTGGCCGAAACACAGATTGTGGTGGCGTCGCGAGCCTCCACGGGGCAGTTCCACGACTACGAGGTGCCCGCGGATTGCATGCTGATTTTGCGTATAGGTGACTCCGGGAAAAAATGACCACCTAGCGGCGACAAAAATCGCGAGGAGACTAGTGGAACTTCTTCTGGATGGTCCGATTGCCGCGCGGTCCGGTATGTTGTGGCGTGCTCTCGCGGTTTTCATCGAACAGTTTTCGCCACCTCTCGACCCTGGCCGCTGAAACGCTGCCTGTGGCGATCGCGCTGCGTACAGCGCACCCGGGTTCATGCGCGTGTGTGCAGTCGCGGAACTTGCAGGTGCCCGCCAGTTCGACGATCTCCGCGAACAGGGTGTCTATACCGTCGGAGACTCCGCTGACATGCAAATTGCGCATGCCGGGATTGTCGATGATCCAGCCGCCGCCAAAAATAGGGTGCATCGACCGCGAGGTGGTGGTGTGACGCCCCTTGGCATCATGCTCGCGGATATCGCCGGTTTCTTGCGAAACGCGCCTGGCGGTGCCTCCCAAGGCGTTCACCAATGTCGATTTGCCGACACCTGAAGATCCGGTCAAGGCAATCGTCTTACCATCGACGCACCACGGCGCCAGAATGGCGGGCGCGTCCTGCGCCAAGGCATTTAGGGCAATAACGGCAAGGTTGCGTTGCAGGGCCTGCGCTTCATCGACAAAGGCGTCGGGCGTTTCGGCTATATCCGCCTTTGTCAGGATAATGACGGGCGACGTGCCCGCTTCATTGGCCATCGCCAGGTAGCGTTCCAGCCGGGCCGGATTGAAATCGGCATTGCAGGAGGTAACAATGAACAAGGTATCGACATTCGCCGCCGCGAGTTGCGGTTCTGAGCGGCCTTCAATGCGCCGTTGCAACAGCGTATTGCGGTCGAGGCGTCGGATCAGGCGATCCGATGACGCTTCCACCAAAACCCAGTCCCCAACGGCGTAATCGGCGGTTTTGAGCACAGGCGGCAACACAAGAGACTGAGTGCCGGATACCGACAGGGAGACAAGGCGGGTACGGTGAACCTCTATGATACGATGCGCCGCGAGCGCCGTTTCATCTTCCGAGACCTGACTGGCGAAAAACGCTGTCCAGCCCAGATGTGCCAGTTGTTCAGAATGCGAAATCGCTTGGTCGACTACAGGCAAGACGGTAAAACAGTCGGCATTGGCGGGCTCCGGCGATCTGTGAGGGGCTGATGCGGGGCATGATCCGCGCCCGACTGGCGCTGATATAGCATCATATCAACGCCAGTCGCAGGGAATCGTAACCGGTCGTGGCCTTATCTTCAGACGCCTGATGTTCAGACGTTGGTGCCGCTGTCTTCTTCTTCGAGCGTTACGGCGACATCGGCATTGGCTGACAGGCGTACCTTATCGCCTTCAATATCGGCAACCAGACCCAGACTGATAAAGTGATGGTGGGCTTTATGGGTCCCCATGCCGCTGTCGAGCTTCCTAAGCTTGATGCGGTTGCCTTCCACGCGGTCGACTGTGCCCACGTGGACACCATCTGCGCCAATGACTTCAGCGTGTTCCTTGATCTCTGCGGCGTCTACCATATCTGTCTCCTAGAAGCGTGCCCATATGAAAAGCAATGGCTGGTCAGATCTGTCGGGCAACGAACAGCTGACCTGTCCGGTTTGGCGCATGATTGTGTAAAGTTGCAATGTGGAGGTCGGGCGGCGTTAAGCGGTGCTTTTTTACATCTGGTCGGCTAATCTGGCGTCAATGAAAAATGACCTCCCCAAAACCCAGCCGCAAACCGCATTCACCGTCCAGACGCGCTTAATCTCTGTCGCTGCCTTAGCGATGTTAGCCGTAACAATATTTGCCATGTACAAGATAAATCTGTCTGTAGAGGCCAATCGTGTGATGGAGGGTTTTGCAAACGCCCATACGCTGGACGCTTCGGCACCATAGCAACTTTCAGTTGTACGCTTCGACCATTCGTCGTCAGGTTCCTATGCGATGATGGGTTGCGGGGTTGCGCCGGGGCGCTAAGCCGCCATATTGAGTTCTCTTGAGACAAAGCTGCACAGCTCCGGAGATGACGCATGGCTGACAACGACCCCGCCAATAACCAGCCAGCGGGATACGTCCCGCCCAAGGTCTGGCAATGGGACAGGCAGAACGGCGGCCAGTTCGCCAATATTAACAGACCGATTTCCGGCGTCACACACGATCAAACACTCCCGGTTGGCAAACACCCCTTGCAGCTCTACTCGCTGGGTACGCCCAATGGCGTCAAGGTGACGATCATGCTTGAGGAGCTGTTGGACGCCGGTCATGCCGACGCCGAATATGATGCCTGGCTGATCAACATCGGTGAGGGGCAGCAGTTCGGCAGCGATTTCGTATCGATCAATCCTAATTCGAAAATACCGGCGCTGATGGATCATTCGACCCAGCCAACCACGCGAGTGTTCGAAAGCGGATCAATCCTCTTCTATCTGGCGGAAAAGTTCGGCGCCTTCCTGCCAACCGAACACTATCGGCGGGCAGAAACCATGAACTGGTTGATGTGGCAGATGGGATCGGCGCCGTTTGTCGGCGGCGGATTTGGACACTTCTACGCCTATGCGCCGTTCAAGATCGAATATGCCATCAACCGATATGCCATGGAAACCAAACGCCAGCTGCACGTTCTGGATACGCAGCTTTCCAGGACCGAATATGTCGCCGGCGATGACTACACCATTGCCGATATGGCGATCTATCCTTGGTATGGTGGTATTGTGAACGGCGCCTATTCTGCGGCCGAATTCCTCTCAGTTGGGGACTATGGCCACATCCGCAGATGGATGGACATGCTGGAGGTCAGAAACGGCGTTAAGCGCGGCAGGCTTGTCAACAAGATCACCGATGGATTGCGGGAACGGCATGACGCAAGCGATTTCAACGCGTTGCCAGGCTTCGAAATCTGACCGCGGGGCGAATTGCGCTCGCCTTCTCCCTAAAGGGTTCGCGCTTTCGCGCGTAAGGATATGGATATTGCGCCTTTACGATGAGGGATCGCTCAACTCATCATGCGAGCTTCCGAAAGATCCGCTTCGCGAATAAGCTTCTTGACGGCTTCAGAACCGACACGACCTTCGTCACCCAGACGCACGATTTCGCGGCGCTCCGCCACCAGGCCGACCTTGAGGAGTTCACGCTCGACCTGGCGCAGATGACGTGAACTCTCGGGATTGTCGAGGGTTACGATGACGGCATCTATCCGGTGCCGGTAACGCGCCATGACGCGTAAGCCCGCCTGTGCATAGATGTCCGCGTCCGCCCGCCCGACCGCCAATGTATGCTGGGCTTCTTCGATAGCCTTGATCGCGGCTTCGGCGGCGGCGACACGGGCGATGTCCTCTTCGGATTCGGAGGTTTCCGCTGGCACGGACAGGTTTTTCAGCACCAAAGGCAAGCCGATGCTGGCAATGATCAGGGACAGGACAATGACGCCGGCGGCCAGGAAGATCGCCAGGTCGCGGGTGGGAAAGGCCGTCCCGTCCGTCAGCGCCAATGGCAGGGTCAATATGCCCGCCAGGGTGATGGCGCCCTTTACGCCCGCCAGCGACGTAGCCGCGACAAGGCGCAGATGCGGCCGCTGTGGTGTTTCACCCCGCTTTCTGGCGCGAAACATCGTAAAGCGCAGGGATATCCACACCCACAGGAAACGCGCGGATATGAGCACCGCTGTTATAATAACAACGTCGAGCGGTAGCCACCAAGGCTCAGGATGTCCGATTTGCCGCGCCGTATCCATCGCGCCTGCGAGAATCTTGGGCAGTTGTTCCCCAAGCAGGATGAAGATGGCGCCATTGGCGACGAACTGCACCATGTCCCAAACGACGTCGCGCCGAATGCGACCTATCGCCGGTGAACTGGCGGGATTTTCAACAAAGCTCATGGTGAACCCCGCCGCAACAGCGGCCAGGATGCCGGAGCAATGAAAATGTTCGGCCAGTAGATAGGCAGCAAAGGGAATGAGCAGGCTGATCAAGATGAACGAGCCCGGATCGCTGCCAAATCGCTTCGAAATCCAGTGCTTGCCGCGTCCGGCGCACCATGACACGGCAAAGCCGATGCCGAGCCCGCCGATCGCCAACCAGGCAAACGTCGTCACGGCGCCGACGAGGGAGAAGGCCCCCGTCAAGGCGGCGGCGATCGCCAGGCGAAGACAGACAAGCCCGGAAGCGTCGTTCAAAAGCGCTTCGCCTTCCAGAATATGCATCAGACGCTTGGGTATGGGAACGCGCGCGGCGATAGCTGACACGGCAATTGGGTCGGTTGGCGCAAGCACGGCGGCCAGGGCGAAGGCGACCGGCAACGGCATGTCCGGTATCAGCCAGAAGATGAAAAAACCGATCCCGATAACGGTAAAAATCACCAGCCCGAGCGCCAGCTCCAGAATGGTGCTGATGTCTCTGAAGACGCCTTCCTTAGGGATGCGCCAGCCGTCGAGAAAGAGAAGCGGCGGCAGAAAGAGCAGAAAGAAGATTTCCGGATCCAGTTCCACGCCGACCGTCAGAACGGTCGCCATCAATGCGCCAAGCCCGATCTGAACAAGCGGAAGGGGAAGGTTGAACGGCAGTACGCGATTGATGAGCCCGCTGACGACGACCGCGAACAGCAGGATCAGGATTATGGAAATGGTCTCCAACGAGAAGGACCCCTTTTAGGTGTGCACATAGATTTAGAAACGACTGAACGCGTGCCGAATGGTAGCGGACTCAGTGTGGTGAACGACCCAGCCTATCAATCGTGGGCGGACGCATCACGCGGGAAAGTCAAAATCGCTATCGAAGCGACGTGATTCCGCGCGTTGACCTATACCTAACCCGCCTATCGCGTGAATGACAACCACTTCTGCGTCTGCTTCGGCAGATAGGCGATACGTCTGGCCGTGGGGGTGCTGTCTATATGTGTGCGTATCTAATCGCGCGAATTAGAAATTCTCTCTAACTCATACTAATTTAGTATGGTATTTATGCAGCGCCTGGCAACCGGACACACCGTGACGATGGCTCGTCATTTACGGAGTTACCCATGTCCCCGTCCAAGCTGTCACGTCGTTTCGTTCTCTTCTCCCTGTCCGCGGGTGTAGCCGCGACCGCTGTGGCGTGCAGCCCTAAGGCGGGCAAGTCCGGCGGGGATAACAAATCCCGCACATTGACGGCTACCATCGGATATCCTGAGCCCCACACCCTGTTTGCGCCCGGCGGCGGCGGCGGCGGTCCTGGCTTTACCGGATCCAAGGTTCTTGAACGGCTGGGCCGTTTCAACAAGGACCGGAGCTTTTCGCCCGTATTGGCCGAAAGCTGGGTCATCGCGCCGGACAAGAAAAGCGTGACCTTCACGCTGCGCCGGGGAATCAAATGGCACGATGGCAAGGACTTTACCGCCGATGACGTTGCTTGGTCCGCAAAGGAATATTGGAAGCCTTTCTATCCGCAAAGCATCCTCGACTATCTCGATGGCGTCGATGTGGCGGGCTCCCATGAGGTGACCTTGCGTTTCGACCGGCCGGTGCCGGAATTCAGCCTGCAACTGCTCTTCTCTAATGGCCCGAACTATATCCTCCCCAAGCATCTATATGCTGATAAGGATATCCTGCTCAATCCGGTCAATGCCGCCCCGATAGGGACGGGGCCTTGGCTATTTTCCAAATGGGTGCGCGGCAGCCACGCGGAATTTACCCGCAATCCATCCTACTGGCGGGCTTCCAAAGGCAGTATAGACAAGCTGATCATCCGATGGTGGCGCGAACCGGCCTCGCGGGCCGCCGCCCTGGAGACGGGAGAACTGGATGCAGGGTTCTCGAACCCGGTTCCACTCAACGATATCAAACGTTTACAGGCCAATCCGAATCTAAGGGTGCAGTTTGAGGATGAAGGGCTGGCGATGTCGGTCTACTTCAACGTCAAAAATCCGGTTGTATCCGATGTGAAGGTGCGCCGCGCCCTGGCCCATGCCATCGACAAGGACTTCATCGCCAAGACCATATATTACGGTTACGCCAAACCAGCCATCAGTCCCATTCTGAGTACGAACGACCTGTACTTTACCGACGACGTGCCCAAATATGCCTTTGATCCGTTGCTGGCGGCAAGGCTTCTGGATGAGGCGGGCTATCCGGTAAAGCCCGATGGCAAGCGGTTTGCGATAAAGCTTTTGGCCAGCGGCTGGTCGGAAGAGAACGGCAAGGTAGGCGCCTATCTCAAGCAGGTTTTCGCCGATCTGAAGATTGACGTAAGCTTGCGCGTGCCGGATCGCCCCAATTCCCTGAAGGCGCTCTACACCGACTACGATTTTGACGTGGCCTATAGCCAGGGCGGCGGCACGTCCGATGATCTGCGGCCTGAACTGGTGCAGTTATTCACGACGGCGGGTATCAAAAAAGGACTCATTTTCCGCAATGCGTCGCGATATTCCTCGCCGCAGATGGATGCTTTGGTCTCGCGCATCACCATCGAGATCGACCCTGAGAAGCGTAAGGATCTTATTCAGCAATTTGCCCGCTTGGCCCTGACGGACCTGCCGATGCTACCTGTTGTCGAATGGCCCAGCCACGTCATTTTCCGCAAGACCGTGCAGTTAAATACGACCGCTGCCTATCAATCGACCGACTCCTGGGCCGACGCGGAAAAAGCGTAACGAGGCGGTTTGTATCCGCTGAGTGGAGTTGGGCAGCTTAGCTAAACCTATCGGATAGGATTTTTGTTATCGCAGGTGCGGAATTGGCTTTGACACAAATTCATATCAATTTAATATGAATTAAAGGCATGACGGACCACCGGCGCCTTTGGGTGCGCCGCCAGGGGTGGCGCAATGCAGTATCTGGCCGAGGAACGGCTGAGGCTGAGCCCATCCACACTTTCATCATTGGTATTATCCGCGCGGGTAACTCGCTGAGCGGGCGCGCGAACACACTGGAGAACTCTTTTGCGGGGCATTCATTCCAAGGCGCTGGTATCGACCGGCGCCCTCATCCTATCCTTGTCGTCTATATGGGGCGCGGCCGTTGCAGGCGTCGCTCCTACGGCGGAAAATTCTGACGTAGCAAAAAACGCGGCCGATTCGGCTGGTGACAGCGCCGAATCCGAGCCGATCGAAGTGACGGTCACGGCGGAGTTTCGTCGCACAAATATCCAGAAGACGCCGGTGGCTGTCACGGTCATCAATGCCGACATGCTGCAAACAAAGGCCGTGGAAAATCTGCGTGACGCCAACACCCGCATCCCCGGCCTTTTTGTGGCACCAACGGCGCTGACTTTTTCGACTGGAAGCTATTATATCCGCGGCATCGGCGAAACCGATTCCATCGCCAACCAGACCGTCGGCACCTATATCGACGATGTCTATATCTCGCGGCCCATCGGCGGCACGTTTGACTTTAATGATGTGCAGGACGTCGAAGTGTTGCGGGGGCCGCAAGGCACCCTGTATGGCCGAAATTCGTCGGCGGGCGCGATCAAGATCACCACGAAGACGCCGGGGAATGATTTTGGCGCCTTTGGTGAAGTCAGCGTCGGCGATCATTCAACATCCATCTTCCGGGCCGGTGTGAGCGGGCCGCTGGTCGAGGACAAGCTGGCCGGTAGTTTGGCGGTCGTAAAGCGCTATCGTCAGGGGCTGGTATTCGACAAGACCCTGGACACCTATGTCGGAACTGTCGATACGCTGGGTGTGCGCGGCAAGCTCAACTGGACACCGACAGCCAAGTCCGCCTACCTGTTGACCGGTGAGATTTTCGAAGACAAGGGAGATCCGACCCCGCTGATACCGCGCATCCAGCCGGGCGGGGTGATCGACCCCAACACCAACTATTCCGAACAGCTTATCTCAAACCATACCAAGCTTTGGGCCGGGTCGCTGCGCGCCACCTGGGATCTCACGGACAAAAGCAAGCTGAAATTCATCAGTTCGGTGCGCGCCTTCAAACAACCGGGCTGGTACGACCAGGATAGGATGGCAGTGCCCTGACGATCAACCGCACCTATTCCAATCACCGTGACCTCAACTGGACGCAGGAACTGCAATACCTCTATGACGGCGACCGCATTCATGCCGTCGTTGGCGCCTTCGCCCTTTATGACAATTTCCGCTCTTACCGGACCAACTATTCACCGCTGTCGAACGCGGCGCTGTTGCCGGATCGCACCTATCTTCAGGACTCGGGCGAAAAGACCAAGAACTATTCCGTCTACGGCCAGGTCACCTATGATCTGACGCCGCGCCTGCATCTCATCGCCGGTGAGCGCTATACCTACGAAGCGCACAACTTCACCTTTACCGGCAATGAGCAGAATGCCTCCAAGCAGTATCTGCCCGTCTATTACACCATCAATAAGCCCTATCAGCACTGGACGTCCTGGACGCCGAAGCTGGGCCTGAACTACGAATGGACGCCCGCGATTGCCACCTACGTCACCTATGCCGAAGGGTTCAAGGCTGGTGGCTTCGACGGCCGCGCCACGTCAAAAGCGTCGGCGGGCCTGCCCTATGATCCGGAGACCGTGACGACCTGGGAGGGCGGCGCGAAGGCCGACGTCCTTGGTCATACGGTGCGCCTGAACCTGTCCGTCTTCCATAACGATATCGAGGGCTACCAGGCCTCGGCACTGGATGAAAACAACATCTCCCACCGTATCAATCTCGGAAAGGTGCGCACGCAGGGCTTCGAACTGGAGGCCCGTTGGCGACCGATCGCTGGCCTGACCTGGCAGAACAATATCAGCCTTTTGGAAACCAAGGTCTTGTCGGCGGGTGGTGCTGCGTCCAATGCGGCGCTCTACGATGGCAAGCAGGTGCCAAATGCGCCGCGCTGGCAGTATTTTAGCGCCCTGGATTATGAATTGCCGTGGCAGACGAACGGCATTTGGAAGGTTGGCGCGGAATACTATTTCCGTACCAAGCAATTCAGCGATCTGGTCAACACGCCGGATATGATCGGTGTGGCGCAGGAAATCGTCAATCTGTCGGCGAGCTTCAAACTGAACAATTCGCATTTCGCCTATTCGCTGACCGTCCGCAACGCCGATGACCGCCGCTACGATCAGGGCGGCACGCGCGGCAACGGCGTCACCGCTATCAACGCAGCGACCTACAATGATCCGCGCCTTGTCCTCTTCCGCGTCCGCTACGACTACTAGGAAACAGCCATGCAATATACCCGACTAGGGAAAACAGGCCTCAAGGTCTCACGCATCGCCTTCGGATGCTCAAGCTATGGCTCAACCGATTGGATGCCGTGGGCGCTGCCGGAATCCGAAGCCCTGCCGTTCTACAAGCAGGCGCTCGATGCCGGCATCAACTTCTTCGACAATGCGGATTCCTATTCGACCGGTCTGGCCGAAACGATCCAGGGCAATGCGTTTGAAAAAATTGGCGTCCCGCGCGATCAGGTGGTGTTGGCCACCAAGGTATTCGGCCCGATGGGCAAGGACGTGAATCAACGAGGTCTGAACCGAAAACACATCCGTCACGCAATTGATGACAGCCTGCGCCGTCTGAAGACCGATTATATCGACCTGTATCAAATCCATCGTCTCGATCCGACCACGCCGCCGGAAGAAACGATGGAGGCGCTGCATGAGGTGGTGACATCGGGAAAAGCCCTCTATATCGGCGCCTCCAGCATGTACGCCTGGCAATTCGCCAAGCTCCAGGCCATAGCCGAGAAAAACGGCTGGACGAAATTCGTCTCGATGCAGAACCGCTACAATCTCCTCTACCGCGAGGAGGAGCGTGAGATGATCCCGCTCTGTATCGATCAGGGCGTCGGCGTCATTCCGTACAGTCCCCTGGCGCGTGGCCTCCTGACCGGCAGCCGCCGGCGCGGCACCAAGCGTTCGGAAGTGGTCAAGGATTTCGCCCGCCCCGAGGACGAAGCCGTCGTCGACCGCGTGCTGGCTGTGGCCGAAGCGCGCGGCGAGTCCGCCGCCAAGGTGGCGCTGGCCTGGCTGCTCACTCGTCCCGGCCTGACCGCTCCAATCGTCGGGGCGACCAAGATCAACCATATAGATGACGCTGTGGCGGCGCTTGACCTCAAGCTGTCGGACGAAGAAATCCGCCTGCTGGAAGAGCCCTATGTCGCGCAACCGCCCCAGTTCGGCCGCGAGACGGTGCCATCGCACAATGTCGCGGCGGCGGAAGCTTTCGCGGCGGCGCGCGGCCAAGACACAACGGTGTTTTGATGTCAGGCGGTCGCAGTCTCCCCAGCCCCTACACCGATCCACTGCGTTTCGATGGAGCGGTGAAACGGCGGGCGTCGCGCCCGCTGATCCTGCTGCGGCGACTGGCCTTGCGGCTTCTGACCCATGTTCTGCCGCTGATGCTGACCATTATCGTCGGCACGTTCATTCTAATCCATTCGGCTCCGGGCAGTTTTGTCGAAATCATGTCGTCGGAAATGCAGTTGTCCGACCAGGCTATGATTGACCGCCTCAACGTCACCTATGGGCTCGACAAGCCGCTATACGTGCAGCTCTGGAAATATCTCGAAGCCGTGGGGCGGCTCGATTTCGGTTTTTCCTATCGTCAGAATATTCCCGTCACCGAGGCGATTCTGCATCACTTGCCGGCCACGCTTATCCTCATGCTGTCGGGATTGGCGGTTGCCCTGCTGACGGGCGTCGCATCGGGCATCGCGGCCGCGAGCCATCATAACGGCATCGTCGACCGTATTCTGTCGATGGTGGGGGTTTTCTTTTTTGCCGCTCCGATCTTCTGGGTCGGCATCATGTTGGTGATCCTGTTCGCGGTGAAGCTGGACTGGTTGCCGATCGGTGGCATGACGACCATCGGGGCCGATAACGGCATCTTGGGCAATCTGTTCGATCTCGGCGCCCATTTACTGATGCCCGCGATTGCCCTGGGCCTGCATCAGTCGGCCATCTATATGCGTGTAACGCGCAACGCCATGCTCGATGCCGCCCAGGCGGACTATGTCCGCACCGCATTCGCCAAGGGACTGTCAAGTATCGCGGTGACCGTCCGGCATATTTTCCGCAACGCGCTCCTGCCTGTGGTCACGGTGCTGGGTCTGCAATTCGCGGCCGTACTGAGCGGTAGCGTCGTCGTTGAAGCTGTCTTCAACTGGCCGGGGCTAGGCAGCCTTCTCTACGATTCCGTGGTGGCGCGTGATTATCCGGTTATGCTGGGAATCATTATCTTCAGCTCGCTCCTGGTCATGGTCGTCAACCTGATCATCGATCTTGTCTATGCGTGGCTTGATCCGCGCATCGTGCTGGAGTAGAGCGATGACCCTGATCCATAATTTTAGCCGTAATCCCATGGCGCTGACAGGTGGTCTGCTGCTGCTGGTCGTTGGCTTGACGGCGCTCGCCGCGCCGATTGTCTTTCCATCCGATCCCTTGCGCATTGTGGCCCCCGCCTTGATCGAACCGTTCACCAATGGCCGTTATCCACTCGGTACGGACGGCATGGGGCGCGATATGCTGGCCATGATCGTCCATGGCGCTGGCACCACCCTGGCTATAGGCATATCTGCCGCGGTCACCGCCTTGCTTATAGGTGTCACCATCGGCGCAGTCGCCGGATATTACGGCGGGTGGATAGGCAATCTGTTCGGTCGGCTGATCGAACTGTTCCAAACCATACCCGGCATTGTTTTCATTCTTGCTCTCGTCTCCCTGTTTGGCGCGAACATGGTCTTCATTGTTCTGATCATCGGCCTGGTATCGTGGGAATCCATTGCCCGGCTGACGCGGGCCGAAGTCATGGCTTGGAAAAAGCGTGATTTCATCCTGGCCTGCCGCGCAACCGGCATGACCGATATCGCCATCATCTTCGGCGAAATCCTGCCCAATGCGCTGGCGCCGGTCATTGCCGTGTCGACCCTGTCGATCGCCGGCGCGATCCTGGCGGAATCGGGCCTGTCTTTCCTGGGGCTCGGCGATCCGAATATTTCGACCTGGGGACGCCTGGTCGGCGAAGGGCGCAATATGATCACTTCGGCCTGGTATATCAGCGCCATCCCCGGCGTCGCCATCGTTATCACCGTGTTCGCTCTTAGTCTGGTCAGTGATGGGCTGGGCGAGGTGCTAAATCCGAGGCTTCGCAGATGAGCCGCCTTGTTCTCGATGTCCGAAACCTGTCCACTGCGGTCAGCACGCGCAAGGGCGACCTGACCATAGTCGATGACCTCAATCTGAAAGTACGGCGGGGCGAAACGGTTGCCATTATCGGGGAGTCTGGTTGCGGCAAATCCCTGGCCGCCCTGTCGCTCATGCGCCTGCTGCCGAAGGGGCGGGCCCGTATTCGCGACGGGGAAATCCGTCTCGAAGGCCGGGACCTGGCGACTTTACCCGAACGCGACATCGTCCGCTTGCGTGGCCGCGATATCGCCATGATTTTTCAAGACCCGATGAGCGCCCTGAACCCGGTCATGACCATTGGCCGCCAGCTCGAAGAAGCCATTCGCGCGCATGTCGACCTGAAAGGGGAGGCGCTGAAAGCGCGTTGCATCGAGTTATTGCGTCTGGTGCACATCCCCGATCCGGAAACACGACTTAAGGAATATCCGCACCGTTTGTCCGGCGGCATGTGCCAACGCATCGCCATCGCCATGGCGATTGCCTGCGATCCACGCCTGCTGATTGCCGATGAGCCGACGACCGCGCTCGATGTCACCATTCAGGCCCAGGTGCTGCAACTGCTTCAGGAACTGAAGGCGCGCACGGGCATGGCGCTGTTGATCATCACGCACGACTTTGGCGTCGTGGCGGAGATGGCGGACCGGGTGGTCGTCATGTATGCCGGCCGCAAGGTCGAAGAAGGCGTCGTCCGAGACATTTTCCGTGATCCGCGCCACCCTTACACGCAAGGTCTGCTAGCCCTGACCCTGCACCCCGGTCAGTCAAGGGCCGCACGCCTGCCGGAAATCCGGGGTGTGGTGCCGCCCTATGAAGCGCGCGGTGCAGGCTGTCCCTTCGCCGATCGGTGCGACAAAGTCCTTGATGTCTGCCGCCGTCAAGCCCCGGCCACGATTGCCCTGACCGTTGATCACGAAGTCGCCTGCTGGGCCGCCGAGCTGGAAAGTGAGCGCTATGTCGTTGCTGTCGATAACTGATCTGACGGTTCATTTGCCGACCGGCGCGGGTATCGTCCATGCGGTCAATGGCGTGTCCTTCGCCATCGCCGAGGGCGAGACGGTGGGGCTTATCGGTGAGTCGGGCTGCGGCAAGTCTACGCTCGGCCGGGCACTTTTGCGTCTGTCGCCTGTTACACGCGGTGGCATCGAGTTGGATGGCCAGGATATCACCCATCTCAATCAGCGCGACCTGACAACCGTCCGTCCCAAGATCCAGATGATTTTCCAGGACAATGCCGGTGCGCTCAATCCGCGCCACAGCGTCGGCAAAAGCATTGGCCAGCCGTTACGTCTGGCGGGCTGGAGTGCGAAAGACGCCAAACGACGTGTCCATGATCTCCTGGTACAGGTGGGCTTGCCTGAAACGGCTTATGACCGGTATCCGAACGAGTTCTCCGGCGGTCAGCGGCAGCGGATCGGCATAGCGCGTGCCATCGCGCTCAATCCGAAACTCATCGTCTGCGACGAACCGGTATCGGCCCTGGATCCGTCTGTACGGGCTCAGATCATCAACCTGCTCAACGATTTGCAGGCCAGGCTCGGCATCTCCTACCTCTTTATCTCGCACGATCTGGCGGTTGTGGAACATATCGCCGACCGGGTGGTGGTGATGTATCTGGGCCAGATCATGGAGCAAGGCGCGCGCGACACGTTCTGGAAGCAGCCCTTGCACCCTTACACCCGGGCGCTTCTGGCCGCCGTGCCAAGTGCCGATCCGGACGCGGTGCGCGTCAAATCCGTTCTCCAAGGCGAGTTGCCGAGCAATCTCAACCTGCCCGCCGGCTGTCCGTTCCAGGCGCGCTGCCCCATGGCGACGCAGCAGTGCCGCGAAGAAACGCCGGCGCTTCGCCGGGCAGGCAGCGGCAATGATGTCGCTTGTCATCTGGTCGCGCCTGATACCGGCGCCACTGCATCACATACAGTAAAGGAAACCGATAGATGCCCAGCACCCTGATCTCAACCCGCGCCGGCTGGATCGACAGCCCCGCCGCCGTCTTCGATGCCGTTCAGACGGCCCTGACCGAAAGCATCGGCACGCCAGCTCATGCCCGTCATATTCGGTTGGTGCAATATCCGCCCGATCATTTTACGTCTGGCGAAGGCGAGGGTGAGCGCTACACCAATGTTGAAGTCACGCTCTTCAGCGGGCGCACCCCCGAACTGAAACAGGCGTTGTTTGCAGCCGTGAAACGCAATCTCGGCGCCCTCGGCGTGCCGGAACAGGACGTGAAGGTCATCCTCATCGAATCGCCGAAAGAGAACTGGAGCTGATGACAAACGATTTACTGCCGGCGGAAAAGCACGACCCGGCAGCCGCCTTTCGCCATCATGAATACCGTCTGTTTTACGGTACGCGGCAGTGTAACATGTTCGGCACCAATATTATGATGCCAACCCTGGGCTGGCAGATCTACACCCTTACCCACGATCCGATGTCGCTTGGCCTGATCGGGCTGGCGGTATTCGTGCCCGTCATGCTGGCGACCCTGCCGTCGGGGCAGACCGCCGACCGGTTCGAACGCCGTAACGTCTATCGCGTGTTTCAGCTTGTTCTGACGACTACGGCGCTGATCTTCTGCGGGCTTACCGTGACCGGGGTTACCAATCCGCTGTTCTTCTACCTGGCGGCGGGGCTTTTCGGCGCGTCAAAGACGTTTTCGGCCCCCTCCGCCGCCGCATGGATGCCCCATCTGATCCCACGCAAGGACCTGCCTAATGCCGTGGCATGGAATGCGTCGGGCTTTCAGCTTACCAGTGTGATTGGGCCGGCCGTTGCTGGCCTGACACTGCACCTGTGGGGTGAGGGCGCAACCTATGCCCTGGCGGCGGGGCTTTATTTTACCGGAGGGGTCGGTGCGACCCTGATCCGGACACGCAGCAAGGGCGGGGACAGGCGGCCGGTCGGCCTGGCGCATCTGCTGGGCGGCCTCAACTATATTCGCCATAACCGCCTGATCCTGGGCGCGGTGACGTTGGACCTGTTCGCCGTCCTGCTGGGTGGTGCCATTGCACTCTTGCCGATCTACGCCAGCGACATCTTGCATGTCGGTTCCGCCGGATTTGGATTGTTGCGCAGCGCGCCGGCGGTTGGCGCGGTCCTGACGGCTCTTTTTCTGGCCATCCGGCCGTTTCGCCGACATGTCGGACTGTGGATGTTTGCGGCGATTTCCGTCTACGGTCTGGTCACTATCGTCTTCGGTCTGTCCAAGATCTATTATCTGTCGCTGGCCTGTCTTGTCGCCCTGGGCGCCGCCGACATGGTCGGAAACTTCATTCGTCAATCATTGATGCAATTGTCGATGCACGACGATATGCGCGGGCGGGTCAGCTCCGTCAATATGATGTTCAATAGCGCATCGAATGAATTGGGCGATATGGAATCGGGGTTTGTGGCCTCCTTGGTCGGGGTTGTGCCGGCCGTGGTGATCGGTGGGATCGGCACCCTTGTCGTCGCCGGTTTGTGGGCCTGGAAATTCCCCGGCCTGCGGCAGATCGACAACCTGCTGAGCCTAAAGGCCGATGCCGGAGCGGAGGCCGCACGCATCGAGGCGGTGGCAGAAGATGAGGCGTTAAAAAAATCCGCTTGAATCTCACTTTACCACAGGTCTTACGCGCGCCTATGCTTGTATCGATATTGGCCTGCCGCATGCCCAGTCTGCCCCCTGGCTGACCGGCCGGGCCGGCGAAACGTGTAGGTGGATGGAATACGATGGCGAAGACAGGCGATAAGGGACCTTCTGACGATAACGACAGCCCAGGCAAGCGGGCGGCGCCGGACGGCGCCAATCGTCGCGAACTTCTGGGCGGTCTGGGCCTGGGCCTGGCGGGCGTCGCAGCCGGTTTGCCGTCGCAAGGTTTGGCCAAGGGGGCGCGGCCGGGCGCGTCGGCTAGGGTCACGGATGCGCAACTTCAGCGCCACATTCAAAATGTGGTGGTGATCTATGCGGAGAACCGCAGCTTCAATAACCTGTTCGCCGACTTTCCGGGCTTGGAGCAGCCTGTGAAAAGCCTGCCGCCCGAGCGTTATCTGCAACGCGACCGGGACGGCAGCGTCCTGTCTGTCCTTCCGAAAATCTGGGGTGGGCTTGTCAAGGATGCACAGACCGTCAACCACCAGAACTATCTCATCGGCGAAGCCGACATTACAGGCCTGCCGAACAGGCCCTTTGCCCTGTCGACGCCCGCCGGCGATCCGTTACCGCAGGGTGTGGTGACGCGTGACCTTGTTCACGCATTTTATCAAAACCAGAAGCAGATCAACGGCGGCAAGAATGATGGTTTCGTCGCTTGGGGGGACACAGGGGCCATGGTTATGGGCTATTATGCCGATAACCAGGTCAATCTCAGGCTCTGGAAGATCGCCCGTGAATATACGTTGTGCGACAATTTCTTCATGGGTGCGTTCGGCTCATCATTTCTCAATCACCAATACCTTGTCGCCGCCACGGCGCCCTATTATCCGCATGCCGATGAAAGTGTCGCCAAGAGTCGCATTGCCGTCGTCGATGGCGACCCGAAAGGCATCGGCCTAACACCGGTTCCGGATATGAAACCGAGCGCTCTGGACGGACCCGCCCGGTTTGGCGGCGGCGCGCTGACGCCGGACTTCTATGCCGTCAACACGATGAGCCCGCCCTATGCGCCAAGTTCAAGTCGCGATCCCGCCAACCTGGCTTTTGCCGATCCCAATCATTCCAGCACCCTGCCGCCGCAGACCCATGGCACGATCGGCGATCGCCTGTCGGAGAAGGGTATTGAATGGGCCTGGTACAGTGGTGGCTGGAACACCGCCTTGACCCGGGCGGCGGAGGCAACCGATCCGTTTCCGTCACGTCCGAATTTCCAAAGCCATCATCAGCCCTTCAACTATTTTGCCCGGTTTGCACCGGGCACGCCCGATCGGGACCGGCATCTGCGCGACGCCGGCACCGACGAGACGTCACGTACCAATCATTTTCTCAAGGCAATCGAAGACGGGATGCTTCCCGCCGTTGCCTATTACAAGCCGCAGGGCAACCTGAATATGCATGCCGGATATTCCGACGTCGACAGCGGCGACCGGCATATCGCCACGGTGATAGATGCCCTGCAAAACGGTCCTCAGTGGAAGAACATGATGATCGTTATCACGTTCGACGAAAACGGCGGCTGGTGGGATCATGTGGCGCCACCGAAAGGGGACCGCTGGGGGCCGGGAACGCGCGTGCCGGCGATTGTTGTCTCGCCCTTTGCAAAACGCGGCCATGTCGAACACACGACCTACGATACTGGATCGATCGCCCGTTTTCTGCGCCGCCGCTTCGGTCTGGCCGACCTGCCGGGACTGAAGGAACGCGAGGACGCCATGCTGGCTAATGCTGGGCTTCGCCCTGGCGATCTCACAGAGACATTGGTGTTTGAACCGTCATAGAGAGCTATCGCCTTTTTTCTGGAGCTCGGGGCGCATAGTCGAAAGGGGGACAGGCCGAAGCCGATGGTTCCGCACATTAGAGCGACATGTATCGGTCACATGACGGCATTACCGTCGGCGTCTCATTTCCCCGGCTGCGAAGGCCCCTAGGGGCAAGAGCGCGCCTACAATGCTGACTGTAGCCCAACCGCCCAGCGTCCATTCTATGACGGCTATGGCCGAGCCTATGGCGCCACCGAGAAACATGGCAGTCATGAAGATCGCGTTCAGTCGGCCCTTCGCGGCATGGTCCAGGCTATAAATGATATGCTGATTGGCGATCAAGCTGACCTGGACGCCAAGATCGAGCAGGATGACACCGACGATCAAGCCCGTGAGGCCGGGCCAGAACCCAAGCACGATCCAGGACAGTAGGGCGATGCCACCACCAATCGTGACAATCCGTGTGGGGCCGACCTTGTCTGTCAGTCGTCCAGCCAATGGCGCCGCCAGAATACCCACGGCGCCGACGATGCCGAACAGCCCTGCGACATCCGCTCCCATGCCGAACCGCGGAGAGGCCAAATAAAAGGCAAGAACGGTCCAAAACGTGGAAAAGGAGGCGAAGAGCAAGGCCTGGACAATGGCTGCCCCGCGTAGGCTGGGATGGCGCTGCCATAGCGCGAGCAGGGACGCAATCAAGCTCCGGTAGGACGCGGGATTGGATACAGGCCGCGCGGGCAATACGAACGCCATACGCAGTCCGGCTAGCAGGATGATCGGGATGGCCAACCAGAACATCGGGCGCCAGCCGAGATGTTGGGACACCAGGCCTGCCACCGTCCGGCTCAGCAAAATACCCGATAGCACACCGGCCATGACCGTGCCTATGGCGGCGCCTTGTTTGTGCGGAGGCGACAAAAGCGCGGCCAGCGGGACGATTTGTTGGGCAACGGTGGATGCGGCGCCGATGGCAAAGGAGGCCAAAAGCAGGATAACAGGGGAGGGCGATATCGCGGCGATAGCCAGTGCTGCGCACAGCACAAGCAATTGGTACATGATTATGCGCTTGCGGTCGAACTTGTCCCCAAGGGGTAGAAGGAAGAACAAACCTGCCGCATAGCCAAGCTGCGTCAAGGTCGGCGTAAGTGCGATGAGGGAGGAATGCGGAAATTCGCGCTCAATTATGCCCAGCATGGGCTGGCTATAATAGATATTGGCCACGGCGACCCCTGAGGCAATGGCCATGGACAAGAGAGCGGGTTTTTTGATGTCTTGCGACGCGGATAGGGGGGGCATGAGGCGAGGCTTTCGTCTGATAGGCCGCAGCTTCGTCACCGTGTCTGGCTGGGTGAGGCGCGTGCCTGATGTGGGGTTGAGTAAGCAGATGTTGAGGGCGATCTTGGCCCTTATTCTGTAAGGATTTCAATAAGCTCGAGCACCTTACGGCGTAACCGCGGCTCAATGCGCGGGACGGTATGGGCAAGGGCCTTTCCCTTGTCGGAAAGCCAAAAAGAGGCCGGTGTGATGTCGCCGACGGGCTCGAGGCTATCGAAGAAATAGCCGATAGGTGCGTCAAGCACCCGGGCGATGTCGAAAAGCGTGGTGGCGCTTAAGCGTGTGATGCCGGATTCGTATTTCTGCACCTGCTGAAAGGTCACGCCGATCCGGGCGGCGAGCATTTGCTGGCTCAGTTTCAGTTCTTTCCGACGATCGCGAACGGCCTGGCCGATCTGGCGATCGATGTGACCGCTTTCCGTTACAATAAAGGTTTCCATTGTGCGCTCCTGCTAGCCTGGCCATATTCAGGCTGCGGAGACAGGATAGGCCTTCGGGTCGGGTGAACAATTATACGACCGGTTTGAAACCTATCCGTTGGCTTCGGGGTCATGATACCTTGGTATATGTTGTGACCTGGATCGGCGGTTGGGCTCAGCCGGCCGTGATTGCACGTTCGATCAATGAAATCATGGTCGTGCCGTCACAGGGCTTGGCGAGGAACCCGATAGCGCCAGCCATTTCCGCGATCTGGCGGATCTTGGGATCGTCAAAAGCCGTCATAAATATCATTGGCAAGGAGCGTTTTTCCGCCTGCAGATAGGCTTGCAGATCGATACCTGACATCTCGCGCATCTGGACGTCCGTGATCACGCAGGCTACCGCATCCAGGTCGGCAAGGGCGAGGAAGTCCTCCGCGCTGGCGAACGTGATGGCTTTGAGGTTCAGGGACAAGACGAGATTTTCAGTCGCTGACCGAACATCTTCGTCGTCATCGATGATCGCAATCACCGGGGTATGGGACACAACTACATTCCTTCCCGCGCAGGCGGACATTCGCGATTTCGCGTGAGGTTCGTAAAATGACAGTTCTGCGCGCCCGCGCCTATCTATACTCTCGTATATTCGGCGGTTTTTCCGGTGAGGCGCGATCAGCCGTCGCTATGCAGCCCGAGGCTTTGCGCCATACGGACCAGATCAGCCAGAGAGCCGGCGCCCATTTTGCGCATCATATCGCCGCGGTGGATTTTAACCGTGATTTCGCTCAAGCCCATCATGCCGGCGATCTGTTTGTTCAGAAGCCCCTTGGTGACCAAGGCCATCACTTCCGACTCGCGGGCGGTCAGGCTGGCGTAGAGGGAGGTAAGCCCCGACTTCGCCTTTCCAGCCGCCTTCAAGAGCTTGTCACGCCCGATGGCAACAGTGACGGCATCCAGCATGTCCTGATCGCGAAACGGTTTGGTCAGGAAGTCAATCGCGCCGCCCTTCATGGCGCGCACTGACATGGGCACATCGCCGTAGCCGGTAATGAAAATAATCGGCAATTCGAAGCCCGATTTCGTCAGGTGGTTCTGGAAATCGAGGCCGCTGACACCGGGCAGGCGAATGTCAAGCACAAGGCAGCTGGGCGTATCTGGCAGACGCGCCTGCAACAGCTCATCGGTTGAGCCGAAAAGCAGCACGTCCAGGCCAACCGAATGGAACAGGTTACTCAGGGCGTCCCGGAGTTCCGCATCATCATCAACAACGATTACTGTAGCAGCAGATTGGGATGTCATGTCTAGGCGCTTAAGGTTGGCAAATGGATGGAAAAAGACACACCGCCGCCGTCCGCTGGGGAAAATACAATCTCCCCCTCGTGAGCGTCAATAATCGTACGGCAGATGGACAACCCCATTCCCATACCGGTGGCTTTGGTACTGTAGAATGCGGAAAAGATCTTACTGGCAGACTCGTCCGATATGCCTGGGCCGAAGTCACGGACGGAAATGACGATACCGTCCCGGCCGTCTGATGTCTGGCGGGAGGTCGAAATGGCAAGAGCGCGGTCTTGCGCCGGCGTGGCTTCCATGGCTTGGACGCCATTCATCACCAGATTGATGACCACCTGCTGCAACTGAATGGGATCGCCCATGACCTCAAGGGGGGCGTCCGCCAGGGTCAGGTTCAGACGCACCTGGCGGCTCGAGAGTTCATGCTGCACCAGCACGAGCACATCTTCGACAAGCGCATTGATCTCCAGGCGTCCATGTTCCGGGCTCGATTTACGTGCCAAAGCACGCAGTCGCGTAATGACCTCGCTGGCGCGTCGACCGTTGCTGATCATCTTTTCGACCGAGGTCAGGGCGACGGCGATATTGGGTTCATCCCGGTTGAGCCATCTCAGGCAGGCTTCACCGTTAGTAACCACGGCGGCGAGGGGTTGATTGACCTCGTGCGCGATGGAGGCCGTGAGTTCACCCAAGGTCGAGATGCGAGTCGCATGCGAAAGGGCTGCCTGGGTTTGAAACAAGGCCTCCTGTTCGCGCCGCCGCTCGGTAATATCGCTGTTGGTTTCCAGAATGGCCTTCGGCTGTCCGCGCTCATCAAGCTGACAGGACCAGCGGCTGGCCACCACGACCTGCGTGCCGTCGCGACGGGTGTGAATCAGCTCGCCCTCCCAGCGGCCGGCGGAGAGCATGGCTGAGCGGACATCTTCAAACGGAATTGGAAAGACGGTCTGAAGAAGGACAGACAGGTGTCGGCCCTTTACGTCTTCTGCAGGCCAGCCGTAGAGGGCTTCGGCGCTGCGGTTCCAGAAGGTGATCGTGCCGTCCAGTTGGCAGGCAATGATGGCGTCGTGCGAACAGTCGAGGAGCTCCGCTTGGTCCTTCAGTCGCTTGAGAGCGGCTTGCCGCCTTACGGCCATGAAGGTCGCCAGCGCAATGGCACATAGACTGACGGCGCATCTTACGACTGAGTCCACCGTATAGGCGCCTTCGTGGCCGAAGACAAAGCTCACCAGTGTAAGCAGGATACAAACACCTGATACGGCTAGCAGTCGATTGCGGTTCAGGACAGTCGCCGAGAGAATGACGACGAGCGCATAAAGCACCGCAATGGCGGCGCCTAGGCTGGTCATGGTGTCGATCGCGAAGATCACGATGCTCAGCAAGACGGCGGCCACACCGGCGCCCTGAATCGGGGAGGTACTGGACACCGGCGCCCGTGCCGGCTCTTGCGTCTTCACTATCGACCCCCTCGTTGCGTTTCGACAGGCTCGAAACCGCATGACACTGCGTTTGTCCAGACAGGTCTGGCTTGCGGTGCAAGCTATACCCGAACCTGAACGCCATCCCAACATATACCTTGGTTTGGGTACGGATCAACATAAGCGCGTCCGTAGATTTGTGCGACACGGAATGTTCGGCGAAGGCGAGGGTGTCGGGGGGCTGTAGACCTGTTTTCAATCCATCTGGCGCGCAAGACCTCGCCAGTGACGCGGCGTTTCACCGACAATGCTTTTGAACACCGTCGTAAAATGTGCCTGAGTTTGGAAGCCCACGGACAAGGCGATTTGGACGAGGCTGTCGGAGGTGTCTCGCAACAAGCTCTGCGCCCTTTGAATGCGTTGGCGCAGGACAAATTCATGCGGGCGGTAGCCAGTTGCTTGGCGAAACTGCGCGGCGAAGTACATTCGGCTCAAACCGGCGCAGGCGGCCAGGTCTGCGAGTAAAATCGGTTCGCTGAGGTTCGCGTCGATAAAGGACAGGACCTTCTTTAGGCGCCATTTGGCAAGACCGCACACCTCGTCTTGCTGTGCGGTGGTCTTGGCGCTCTCGGTCTGAATCCCCAGCCAACGAGCGATCGCTGCCAGCCGTATCTCAGTTGTATCGTGAGTTGAATACAAGTCCTGGGCAGCCAGCGGGCCGTGAGGCCCCTGGGCCCGCAACAGTTCTTGTTGCAGCAGGTAATCGACATATTCCAGCGCGCCATGTGGGTCGCTCACGCCGGCCAGAATGCCGGATGCGATAAGTCCATCGGGAATGCGGTGACTATTAACAGCGTGAAGGGGCATGGATGAACCTTTCTGAGACTGGCGTGACCTGTTCGGTGCAAACACAATCTACGGTTCTCGATCGCCCGTTCCCATTATACCGGCGCATAGTCGGGCATATTCAAGCATGGTATCAGGTAAACCAAAGTATAGGTGCACGTCCGCATCAGTCGGGAGGGACGCGCGAAATGCAGGCGATCGTTCGCTTTCGAAAAAACGCGGGCGAAACCGGAAGATGGTGCGACCGGCAAACGGCATCCTTTGGGGCAGGTAAACACATTTCCAAAGGAGCCTTACCATGACGTTTCAAACCCCTAACGCACTTGCCGCCAGCGACTTTTTGCAAACCCCAACTGGTCTCGATCAGGCGGCGGCTGCGGATATTTCTGCGCACCTGACACGCCTTCTGGCTGATGTCTTCGCTATTTATTTAAAGACGAAGAATTTTCACTGGCACATGAGCGGTCCGAAGTTTCGTGATTATCACCTTCTGCTGGATGAGCAGGGCGACCAGATCTTCGCGATGACCGATCCGATTGCCGAACGGGCCCGCAAGATTGGTGGCAACACGATCCGTTCAATCGGTCATATCGCGCGCCAGCAACGCATCAAAGACAATGACGACGATTTTGTTTCCGCCGAGGTCATGCTGAGCGAGTTGTTGCGTGACAATCTGACCCTTAGCGCTGCCTTGCGTGAAACTCATACCGTTTGCGACGACGCTGGCGATGTCGCCACCGCCAGCCTGCTTGAAAACTGGATCGACGAAACCGAGCGCCGGACCTGGTTCTTGTTCGAAATCACCCGCAATCCCGGTGGCGTCAATCTGTGAGCGTCTTGTCTCATTTGAAAGGTCCAGACCATGTCAAAATCTCCCCACATCATCTCCCTCGCTAAACGTCCGCCGGCCTTCGAGGGGCCGGCAGGCACGATGGCCGAAGTGAACGCTTCGGTCTTTCCGATCCTGAACCGTTTGTCGATGAGCCGGCTCATTCTGGCACCCCTGGGTGTGCGTGAGCCGCACTGGTACGCCAACGCCCATACCCTGGGTTATTGCCTGCGCGGGGAAGCGCTCATGACCATCGCGGGCAATCACAGCGCCCGCGACAGCTTCACCCTCAAGGCCGGCGAAATGTTCTTTGTTCCCTCCGGTGCCATGCAGCATATCGAAAACACCGGTGATACCGAAGCCGAATTCATCATGGCGCACACGCACCAGACCCCGGAACAGTTCGGTATTTCGGGCGCGTTCCTGGCCATGACGGATGCGGTACTCGCAAACACATTCGACTTGAAGGCTGACGCGTTTTCACATCTGAAGCGTACTGCGGGAGAAGCCCATATCGGCTTTCGCGCGGACAAGGCGGTGATCGAGGCGGCCGAGCGACACATCAATCCTTACAAATATAAGGTCGAGGCTACGCCGCCGCAGATCGACACGCCATCGGGTGTCGCCCGTCTCAGCAAGTCGGATATCTGGCCGGCGCTAAAGGACGTGTCGATGTTCTCGATCAATATCCGCGACGAAGGCATGCGCGAACCGCATTGGCACCCCGGAACGGCCGAAATGGGCTATGTGACGCGCGGCACCGGCCGCATGACGATCCTTAATCCGGATGGTCAGGCCGATACCTATGTGATGACCCCCGGCGATGTGTATTTCATCCCGCGGGCCTATCCTCATCATATAGAGGACATAGGCAACGGGGATCTGCATGTTCTGGTCTTCTTCGATCAGGCGCTGCCGGGCGATATCGGGTTCAAATCCCTGGCAAGCTGTTATTCGCGCCAGATCCTTGCCTCCGCCTTCGATGTGGTGGAAGCCGATCTCCCGAACTTTCCATTCACTGACGTTGATCCGCTCATTGTTCCCCGCGGCAACCCGATCGACGCGGTAGGTGTGCAATGAGCGCGGATGCTGTTTTGAGCCGCCCGGTCGGCGCTGACGATCATCGTCAGGGTCCGGACACCGCTCCCGTGACCCTGGTTGAATATGGCGACTACGAGTGCGTCTATTGCGGTGAGGCATATCCCGTGCTGAAAGCCGTGCAAGCGGAACTTGGCGATAAGCTGAGATTTGTCTTCCGCAACTTTCCGCTCGTGGATCTCCATCCGCATGCTTTCATCGCCGCCGAAGCGGCAGAGGCATCAGGGGCACAAGGCAAGTTCTGGGAAATGCACGACATGCTCTATGAACATCAGTCCGACCTGTCCCCGGCGGCGATCGTCGACTATGCCGAACGGCTGGGGCTGGACTTGGCGCGCTTTGTTCGCGAGGTAAATAACCAGACCTACGCCAAGCGCATAGAAACGGCGTTCCAGGATGGCATAAAAAGTGGTGTTACCGGCACACCCAGCCTGTTCATCAATGGCGATCGCTATGACGGTGCGCGCGATACCGCTACGCTTGTTCGGGTACTAAAGGCCGCGTTCACCTGAGGACATAGGGCATATGCGCAAAAAGCCGCCGTCACCGAAAAGGTGGCGGCGGCTTTTTGCGTTTCTGATGCATGGCCGCCATGAAAATCACATGCGACACCTGGCTTGGTGCCGGCAAAACGCATGCGGTAATGTCGAGCTAGGGCAGGCCTGAGATAGGAAAGGTCTGAGATAGGGAGGCCAATGACAAATCGCCGGAGACGTATCCCGACCAGGCGCCGTGAGGTGGGCATACATCCTGCGGGTCGCACGACAGGCTGGCGCAGACAAAAAATGCACGGTTCACTGTGGAACCGTGCATCGCCTCAGCAACGGAAGTCGTCAATCAGCCTGTTATGAAGGCCAGCAGATCGGGATTGATAACATCGGCATGGGTGGTGCACATGCCATGCGGGTAGCCCTTATAGACTTTTAGCGTGCCATGCTTGACCAGTTTGATGGCCTCTAGCGCGGCGGCTTTTATGGGCACGATCTGGTCGTCGTCACCATGCATAATGAGCACAGGCACGTTGATGGCTTTCAGGTCGCCGCTCTGATCGGTTTCCGAGAATGCCTTGATGCCTTCGTAGTGGGCTTTTGCGCTCCCCATCATGCCCTGGCGCCACCAGTTGTCGATCACGCCGTCGATGGGTGTCACGCCTTCGCGGTTGAAATTATAGAAGGGCAAGGGGACTTCACGGTAAAATTGAGCGCGATTGTTGGCGGTCTGGTCCCGGAAACCGTCGAAAACACTGATCGGCAGGCCGTTGGGGAACGCGGCTGTCTTGACCATGATGGGTGTTACGGCGCTGATCAGAACGGCCTTTGACACACGGCCATTGCCACCGTAGCGGGCAACGTAGCGGGCAACTTCGCCGCCGCCGGTCGAGTGGCCGATATGGACGGCGTTTTTGAGGTCAAGATGCTCAACCACCGCATTGGCGTCGGCGGCATAGGTGTCCATATCGTGGCCTTCGCTGACCTGGCTCGACCGGCCATGACCGCGGCGGTCATGGGCCACGACGCGGAAACCCTTGTTGACGAAATACATCATCTGGGTGTCCCAGTCATCGGACGACAAAGGCCAGCCGTGATGGAAAACGATCGGCTGAGCCGTCTTCGGACCCCAATCTTTGAAAAAGATTTGGGTGCCGTCCTGGGTGGTGACATAGCTTTGATTGGACATGGTCTTAACTCCTTGCTGGGTGGGGGTGGTGTGTGAGTGCTTAGATTTGCCGGGCGCCGCCTGTGCAGCGAATGGGACGATTGCAGTGGCCCCAACGACAAGGGTTCCGCTCAACATCTGTCGACGTGAGGTCAAACCTATGGATGGTGAATGGGCCTCTGGATGTGTTTGGTCTTTGGGCATGTGTCGGCCTTTTCGCTGCGAGGTGGTATGAAAACGGTAGTTTGTTTTCGCGGGGACAGGATGCCGCCATCGCACCGGGCGATCTTTCGGTATTGCCGCATATTTGCCAATTCGAACGATAGGCATGCGCGCGCAAAAAAGGCCCGTCCGGATGGACGAGCCTGATAAGCGTCAACCCAGTTGTCCAAGGATCACGCCGTGCCGGCACCAGCCACGGGCATGGCCTCAAACAAGGCATCGCAGCAGACGATGAAATCACAGCCGTCGCTCAGCCCCTGGACCCAATGCGGCGCGCCAGTAGGAAAGAACCAGGTGTCACCGGGGTGAAGAATTTCAGATACCGGCTGGCCTGTCCTATCGACGCCGGTCAGTGTCATTTTACCGGCAACAACCATGCCGAATTCGGCGCGTGAATGCCAGCACAGGTCTCTTGCCTCATTGGGCTCCAGCCGAAGGCTGAAGCTCGAAAGGCTATGTATGCCAGGTATGAAGGCGTCTGCGTCCAGATAGATATTTGTGCGGTCCATGTTTGAGATCCCCAATTTCAATTCGGTGCCTGTAAAATGGATCAACCCAGGCGATGAATCTTTTCGGATCGCCCGGCCGCTTTCGAAAACGCACGTGCCACTATCGGAAATGACTGGTCGTGGAGACGGAGCGCCTAGCGGGAGACGATCTCCTGTGCGCACGCGTTGTCAGGCAGTGTCGGATGGAAATCCTAGTTTTGTAACTTGCCATATACCCCATGGGGGTATATGGATCAGATTCTGTATCCATTGGTGTCATCATGTCGCAGCATCCTTCCCACCTTGAACAAATACCGCGCTTAAATCGCGCGGCGGGTCAGATTGAGGGCATCAAGCGCATGGTGGGTGAGGGGCAGTACTGCGTCGATATCCTCACCCAGCTTCGTGCAGTGCGCAGCGCTATCAAGACGATCGAGTTGAGCGTTCTGGAAACCCACATGAAATCCTGCCTCGCCAAATCCTGCCAATGCGGCGACGACGCGACCCGCGACAAGCAGCTTGCCGAGATACTGGGGCTTCTTAAGAAGTACGAATAGGAGGCGACAATGTCGCACGAACACTCGACCGGTTCAGAGTCTGATACCCCGAAGGTGTCCTGTTGTCACGGCGGCACCCCGGAAGCGGCGCCAGACTCCAGGAACGACGATGCGAAGCCAGGCACCGGCCTTTACACCTGCCTTATGCACGCGCAGATAAGTCAAGACGGTCCGGGCTCATGCCCGATCTGTCACATGACCCTTGTGCCGGCGGAGGGTAAAACGAAGGATGGAGGCGTGACGGAAGCTGTTGCTGCCGCATCCTGTTGCCATTCCGCCGCCAAGAGGGTTCACAGTAACGATCAGGACCACTGCGCCCATCATAAGCCTTCCAATCCCTCACCCATGCCGCAGGCGGGCGAAGCCGTCATCTACACCTGTCCCATGCATCCGCAGGTCCGCCAAGACAGTCCTGGTTCCTGTCCTATCTGCGGCATGGCGTTGGAGCCAGAACGCATTACGCTCGAAGCGCCGGAAAATCACGAACTGAAGGATATGTCGCGGCGGTTATGGATCGCGACAGCCTTGAGCGTACCGGTCGCGGTCCTTGCCATGGGCGCGCACTTTGGCTTGTCGAAATACATTCCCGACGGGATATCGGTGTGGATCCAGATGATCCTGGCGACGCCGGTGGCCATCGGCTGCGGCTGGCCGTTTCTGGTTCGTGGATGGGAGTCGCTGAAGACGCGGCATTTCAACATGTTTACCCTCATCGCCTTGGGCGTGTTGGTCGCATGGGTGTACTCGGTCGTGGCGGTTCTGGTGCCGGGCGTCTTCCCTCATCCCATGGGCATGGGACCCGAGGTTTATTTTGAAGCCGCAGCAGTTATCACCACGCTGGTTCTCGTCGGTCAGGTGCTAGAGTTAAAGGCGCGCGCTCAAACCGGTAATGCGATACGGGCCTTGCTCAAGCTCGCGCCCGCCACGGCGCATCGCCTGACCGGCGAAGACGAAGAGACCGTCGACCTTGACCAGGTGGCGGTCGGCGATCTCCTGCGCGTGCGCCCGGGTGAAAAAATCCCGACGGATGGTGAGGTGACCGAAGGGACAAGTCACGTTGATGAATCCATGCTTACTGGTGAAGCCATGCCGGCGAGCAAAGGTCCCGGCGATAAGGTTACGGGCGCCACGCTCAACCAATCGGGCGGGTTCATCATGAAGGCCACGCGGGTCGGCAGCGATACCTTGCTGGCGCAGATCGTCGCCCGCGTAGGTCAGGCTCAACGCTCGCGCGCCCCCATCCAGCGCGTCGCCGATGTCGTATCCGGCTATTTTGTGCCGGCCGTCGTCGCCGTGTCCGCGGTGACATTTGTTGCTTGGATGGTTTGGGGGCCGGAACCTAAACTTGGCTACGCTATTCTGAACGCCATAGCCGTCTTGATAATTGCGTGTCCCTGTGCGCTCGGGCTCGCTACTCCCATGTCCATCATGGCTGGCACCGGTCGCGCCGCGAAGGCTGGCATTCTTGTCCGTGATGCGGCTGTTCTGGAAGCCTTTGAAAGTATTGATACGCTCGTCTTCGACAAGACTGGCACGCTGACGGAGGGGCGGCCAAAGCTGATAGACGTCAAGACTATCGACGGTTTCGATGCCATTAGGCTTCTGTCCTTGGCGGGGTCCCTCGAAGCCGTCAGCGAGCATCCGATCGCCGATGCCATCGTCAAGGGCGCCAAGGATAAGGCGGCTAGCCTTTTTTCGGTTTCTGACTTCAAGGCCCCGTCGGGCAAGGGTGTAACCGGACACGTCGACGGTGTCGACATCGCCCTTGGCAATGCCGCGCTCATAAATGAAGACGGTCGGCTGTCTGCACTTGCCCAGCCCTATCGCGATAAGGGGCAAACCGCCATCTATGCGTCGGTCGATGGCAAGCCCGTCGGTATCATCGTCGTGGCCGACCCTGTAAAGGCATCGACCGTGGCCGCCCTGACAGCGTTGAAGGGCGAGCACCTGCGTTTGGTCATGCTGACCGGAGACAATGGCGTTACCGCGAAAGCGGTCGCGAAAGACTTGGGCATTGATGAGGTAGAGGCGGATGTTTTGCCAGAGGGCAAGGCCGACGTCATCGAGCGCCTGATTAAGGCCGGCCGCAAGGTGGCAATGGCCGGAGACGGCGTGAATGACGCGCCGGCCCTTGCTGCCGCTACGGTGGGCATCGCCATGGGCAACGGAACCGACATCGCCATGGAGAGTGCCGGCATTACCCTCGTCAAGGGCGATCTTGGCGGCATCGTCCGAGCGCGTGTCTTGAGCCGCGCCGTCATGCGCAATATCAAACAGAACCTCATCTTTGCCTTCGCCTATAACCTTATCGGTGTACCAATCGCGGCGGGCGTCCTTTATCCGGCGTTCGGTCTGCTTCTGTCTCCGATACTGGCCTCTGCCGCCATGGCGTTCAGCTCCGTGTCCGTTATCGGCAACAGCCTGCGCATTCGCAATGTGGATTTGGAGGTGCGTGATCGCAAATGACCGCGTCAGCATTTCGGATATGTCAGCAACCGCCTGAATTTATGGTTGGTGTTCGTAGCTGTTGACGAATTAGGACAATTGTCCTATGGCCAAGTATGCAGGTCGTTGCCGTTAGGTCATGATCTTGGAGACCAGAGATGAGTGCGGGTGAAACCCGACAGCAGATTGTCAACGTCGCCAACCGGCTTTTTTATGAGCGCGGTTTCGAGGCTACGTCCTTTGCCGATATCGCGAAAGATGTCGGTCTCTCGCGCGGCAATTTCTACTATCACTTCAGAACCAAGGATGAGATCCTGGACGCTGTCATCGCGCAGCGCGTGACGGATACCGGGGCGATGCTTGAATCTTGGGAGACGGACGGGCCGTCGCCTGCGGAACTGATCCGCCGCTTTATCCATATCCTCATAGCAAACCAGTCAAAGATCATGGCGCATGGCTGCCCCGTGGGTACGCTCTGTAACGAATTGGCGAAGCTCGACCATGCCGCCCAGACTGATGCCGCCGGCCTGTTCGTCTTGTTTCGCCGATGGTTGGCACGACAATTCGTCGCCCTTGGCCGCGCGGCTGATGCCGATGCGCTGGCCCTGCACATACTGATGCGCAGCCAGGGCGTAGCGACACTTGCCACCGCTTTTCGCGACGAAGATTTCATCCAGCGCGAGGTGGCGGATATGGAGGCGTGGTTGTTCACGCAGTCCCCTGCCGCCTCCAGCCTAGATCACAACCAACCTGCCTGAGGCGCCGTTATGTTCGTTATTACCCTTCGGTTTGCCGACAGGACAAAGGCCCCGCAATGGATGGAGGGCCACAATGCCTGGATCAAGAAGGGCTTCGACGACGGGGTGTTCTTGTTGGCTGGCAGCCTCCAGCCGAATGCGGGAGGGGCGATTTTGGCCCACAATGCGGCGCTCGCCGATATCGAAGCACGCGTTCAGGCCGATCCGTTTGTTGCCGAAGGCGTTGTTAATGCGGAAATCCTGACCATAACCCCCGGGCGCACAGACGAGCGCTTCGCCTTCCTCAAGGTCTGAACCATGAATGCGACATTGCCTGGCCCTGACGGGCGTCTCCGGTGCCGCTGGTGCGCGGCGGCGCCGGAGTTCCTCCTCTATCACGACACCGAATGGGGGTTTCCGGTCGATGACGATCATCGCCTGTTTGAGAAGCTCTGTCTCGAAGGCTTTCAGTCGGGGCTGAGTTGGCGGACAATCCTGGCCAAGCGGGAAAACTTCCGCGCCGCGTTTCATGACTTCGATTTCGATCGGATCGCTGCATTTACTGATACGGATGTCGAACGACTGCTGACGGACAAGGGCATTGTTCGTCATCGCGGTAAGATCGCTGCCGTCATCAACAATGCGCGGCGAGCGCAGGATTTGGTGAAACAAGAGGGATCGCTTGCCGCCTATGTCTGGCGTTTCGAGCCAAAAACGAATGACTTGGCCGAACCGCAGACCGCGTCGATCTCTGCTGCGTCGATTGCGCTGTCGAAAGACCTGAAAAAGCGGGGCTGGTCCTTCGTTGGTCCGACGACGGTTTACGCCTTCATGCAGGCGATGGGCCTTATCAATGATCATGCCGACGGGTGCATTATTCGCGAGCTCGTGGCCCAAGCCAGAGTGGCGTTCAAACGGTAGCAACTCACGCGTTCGCCCGGTCTTTGATGAGGTCTGAAACCTTGTCAGCCTTGTCCTATACTGGCGCGATAATAGGCCACCAGTGCGTTGGCGTGCCCGTGCCCCATGGCATGCGCCTCTTTCAGGAAGGTGACCATTTCGCCATGCTTCAAATCTTTCAGGCCGGCCAGAACCTCGAGCCACTCACTGATCGGCTTGCCATATTTCTGCTCAATGGAAGGAAAATAGGATGCAGGTCCCTTGACCTTTTCTGTCGACATTCCGTCTCTCCGCGTGACGTCTATTGGCTTGGCCCACCTTAGGTGGAGGTGGAATATACATCTATCATTTTTTTCTACGCGGCTGCGCCAAAGCGCCCTTCTTACGCGCCCCATCCAAACAGGATCAGATATCCAACGCCTGCCCCCACAGCTAAAAAGGGCAGGCTATAAAGGTGAAAGATCGCGTAAGCCTTTCGATCGTTCGCCATCCGGAGCGCGATCAGGTTTGCCAGCGACCCGATTAATATACCGAAGCCGCCAATATTGACGCCGTAGGCCAGCGCGCGCCAGTCCTTGGCGTAGCCCATAAGCGCAATGGTTGCCGGCACATTGCTGATGACTTGTGAAGCGCCTATCCCAGCCCAATACAGATGAGTTGCCACCTCCAGGTGCCAGGCTCGCAAAAGGCTCTCCACAGCGGGAAGCTTTGATACTAGGCCGAGATCGACGAACATCAACAGGAATGTCACCAGCAGGCCCCAATCCAAATGGATAAGTACGGATCGTCGAAACCACAGGAACAGAGCGGCCATTATTGCCACGGCCCACAAGGCTTCGCCGAAGTTGGTGGCCACCAGGAAGGGCAGAAACAGAGCCAGCGCCAAAATGCACAATGGGCGGTCAATGCCTGCCGATGGTGCGTCCGGTGACGTTTTGATTGTGACTGCTTGGCTTGAGAACGTCAGTGCGGTCAGACCCAGCAAAACGATACCCAAGACCAGAACGAGCGGCAGCATATGTACCATGAAGTCCGCGAAGGAGACTTTGGAGATTTGCCACAGGTAGAGGTTTTGCGGATTGCCGATCGGAGTTAGTGCCGAGCCCGCGTTGACGGCCAGGGCTTCGAACACAATCAGACGTGTCGCGGGCGTTCCGGTTGACCGGGCCAGCGCCAGGGTCACGGGAACAACGACAAACAGGGCCACGTCATTTGTCAGCACCATCGACAGAAGACCTGCCATGACGACAAGGGCCAGAGCCAGCCGTCTCTGATCAGGCATCCGCGTGGCGACGATTTCCGCAAGCCAGTGCAGTGCGCCCGACATATCCAATGCCTTGGTGAGCATGAGCAGACCGCAAAGGGCCGCCATCGTTGGCCAGTCGATGAGAGACGGAATCTGCGGCAAACCTGACGGGAGCAAGCACAGCAAAACGCCGAGGACAACCAGCAAGGCCAGAAGCAATTTGTCGCGCACCAACACAGGCAAGACGCCTTGCAGCCAGCCATATACACGTGTCGCCATGCCAATTTTTTCCGTTCAAAACTCGAGTGGATCGGCCTCTTACCGTTTTTGCGCGGCGATGGGTATGAAAAACAATGGTTCGGCGGCGCCACAGGCATCAGCGGCGCCGCCAGATATCCGGGGGATATTATTGGTTGCTGGGCGGCGCCGGCGGCCTGGCCTCGGGCTGTGCCAACGGTGGGGGCGGCGGGGGTGGGCGATCGGCTTTTCCCTTGTGCGCCCTGTGCCGCTCGCCGCGTGCAGGGCCCTGTGCCGGAGGTGGCGGAGGCGGAGGGGCTTTATCCGGCCGACCGGCTGTCACCGGGGGGGGCGGTGGAGCCTCAGCGTCACCAACGGGCGGCGGCGGTGGCGGAGCGCCGTCTTCAGCGGGCGGTGGGGGTGCGGTCGTCGCGGCTGGGGGAACGGGTTGGGCAAACCCCGGGGCGACGGCGACGGCCGTCGTGATCACCGCCAGGGTAAGCGTGAGTGCGACCCGTCCGGCGTGTTTAATAGAAAGGTGTGTCATGGATGGCTCCTCTAGGAAGACGCTATGAACAGCGTCTAAGGCTCATCGTCGTTGTGTCTGGTGGCACTCGAAAGGCGAAGGGCGTAACGAAATGTAAGCCGTCGCGCCGTTTTGTACCGAACTGTACCGAGGCGGGGTAGGCATACAGTTTGGTACAATAAATTTACACCATGCTCGTTGGGGCCGGTTTATATTAATGCGATGGACAGTCAAATTTCAGTGCTTGTGGTTGATGACGACCACGATATTCGAACGCTTCTGCGCGACCATCTTGAAGGGAACGGATTCACCTGCCGCATAGCGGAGGATGGCCGCGCCATGATCAAGGCGCTTGAACGTGACACCTATGATCTGGTCGTTCTGGATTTGAATTTGCCAGGTGAGGATGGCCTTACCTTGTGCCGAAACCTCAGGGCCAAATCCGAATTGCCAGTAATCATGCTGACGGCGCGAGGCGATCCGATTGACCGTATCGTGGGTCTGGAGATGGGTGCGGACGATTACCTGACCAAACCTTTTGAGCCCCGCGAACTGACCGCAAGGATACGCAATGTGTTGCGCAGGCAGCAGAGAAGCCAGTCACAACTCGAACAGGTTCAGGCTCGTCGTGCCCATTTTCAGGGCTGGACCCTGGATCTGGAGCGTCGCCATCTCATCGATAGTGCCGGTCGCGTCATTATGCTGTCAGGCGCAGATTTCCGGTACCTCAGAGCCTTAACGGACAATGCCAACATCGTTCTAAGCCGGGAGCAACTGGCGAGGGCCGGGGGGGCCAAGCCGGGCGAGTTCATTGACCGTGCCGTGGACCTCCAAATCAGCCGTCTGCGTGCCAAGCTGGGTGACGATGCCCGCACACCCAGCCTCATCAAAACCGTGAGGAGCGAAGGTTACGTTTTGGCGTGCCCTGTCGAACACGAGCTATGAAGGGCGGGTTTGCCTTTAAATCCATGGGCGTGCAGGTCTTTGCCTTGCTGGCGATCGGGATGTCGGTCGCTGCCATTCTGGCTTTTTTTTTGGCAGATTATGACCGGCGCGATAGCGCAAGGCGCGAATACGAGGAGCGGGTCGCCGACAGAGTCCTCGACGTGATTGCACGGCTTGACCGTTCGTCGGCGGATCAGATGGCGGGTATCCCTTCCTTAGAAGGGAATGGGCCTGGTTCCGTGGATCAATGGCCCATCGACGAGCGCGTCACGAAACGAGTCAGGGCGCGCCTGGCGTCCGACGCGCCAACCGTGACCGTTTACGCAGCCCCGGACGTTTGCACGCCTGCTCCCGTTCCGCCAAGGCGGACGGGGGAAAAGACACCGGCGATGGGACTACCCGCCGCACCCCCGAGACCTTTAGGACCGGGCTGCCGAGTGGCTGCCTTGCAATATCATGCCGGACCGCCGGTCCTTGTGCCTGTCCCCACGCCTCCGGTACCGCCCAATGACCGCCGCGCCTTCGATCCACTTATATTGCCGTTGATAGTCCTTGCGGCCCTCGGGCTGGCCTATTGGGTGTCGCGCAAAGCCACCTATCCGATACGCCGTATGGCAGAAGCCGCTGCGGGGCTAGGCGTCAATATCGACAGAGCGCCGTTGATCATTGAGGGGCCGACAGAAGTGCAACAGGCCGCAAAGGCGTTCAACCTGATGCAGATGCGGCTTAAGACTCAGACCGAGGAGCGCACACTCATGCTGGCTGCCATCACACACGATCTTCAAACACCGCTGACACGTCAGCGTCTCCGCCTTGAAAAGGTGCAGGACAGCGTTTTGCGGGAGGAACTTCTGCAAGACTATTTTGCGATGCAGGAATTGATTCGAGATGGCTTGGAGCTGGCACGGATCGGCGCCGCGACGGAAGCTTTGCAGCCCCTGGATATAGGCTCCCTACTGGAAAGCCTGTGCCAGGACGCGCGTGACGCGGGTCAACCAGTCACTCTTGGGCCCGTAGTTGATGGCACAGTGGCAACCCATCCGGCCGCATTAAAGCGTTGCCTGTCCAATCTTATCGATAATGCACTCAAATATGGTGGCTCGGCCGAGGTGTCAGCTCTGGCACAAGGCGATGTCATTTACATTCAGGTGACAGATAACGGGCCCGGGATACCCGAAGCCGACAGGGAGACGGCGATGCGCCCGTTTGTCAGGCTGGATCGATCCGTAGACAGCGGCACGGAAGGCGCGGGGCTCGGTTTGACGATCGCCCGTATGTTGGCAGAGCGAAGTGGCGCTGTCTTGGTCCTCGATAATGCGGAGATCGGTGGCCTCGTCGCCTCTGTGGCAGTGAAGCTTTGGAAGTAATTTTATAGCCCGCCAGGTCCACCCGTTTTAAGACGGGCCTTGGGCCGGAGCGGTTTCGGGGAACCGGGCGCCGACCGTGGCACCCACCGGGAACGCGTCTTCCAGTTCAGCGATGATGTCGGCATCGAGGACCAGATCGTTTGCTGCCCAGTTCGATTCCAGGTGCCGGACATGGCGCGTCCCGGGGATAGGCACCACGTCCTTGGACAGCACCCAGGCCAGGGAAACCTGAGCCGTGGTAGCGCCAAGGCGTTGTGCGATGTCGTCGACAATGGCGCGGCGGGCAGCATTGATCTGTGCGGCGTCGCCCTGGAAGCGCGGATGGCGATGACGGACATCCTTATCATCTTCGGGTGCGGTCGCGCCCGCCAGGAAGCCACGGCCAAGCGGACTGAATGGGACGAAGCCGATACCCAATTCGCGGACGGTCGGCAGGATTTCCGCTTCGACATCGCGTGTCCATAACGAATATTCGCTTTGCAGGGCGGTGATCGGGTGTTCCGCGTGGGCGCGCCGAATAGTGTCGGCCGTGGCTTCGGACAGGCCGATGCCACCGATCTTGCCTTCGGCTTTCAGGCGTGCCAGTTCGCCGATGGTCTCTTCTATGGGTACCGTCGTATCGATGCGGTGAACGTAGTAGATGTCTATCTGTTCAACGCCCAGGCGTTTCAGGCTGCCGTCCAGTTGGGCGCGGGCATAGGCGGGATCGCCGGCAACGCGCTTGCCGTTGGCGCCCTCGGCCGAAACGCCGCCCCCGACAATGCCGAACTTGGATGCAATGACCAGGCCGTCGCGTCGGTCCTTTATGGCCCGGCCGACCAGCTCTTCGTTGTGGCCGTTGCCGTAGACATTGGCGGTATCGATAAAGGTGATGCCTAGCTCTAGGACGCGGTTAAGTGTGGCCAGCGATTCAGCTTCGTCGGCGTGGCCATAGTTGTGGGAGAGGCCCATGGCGCCAAAGCCTTGTCGGGTGACGGTGAATGTGCCGATCTGAGGCATGTCGATATCCTTGATTGCAGTGAGTCAATTCATACTCATATGTATTTAAAAATGCCCCCTGTCACGTTAGAAAGTCTAATTTGTTTGACGATTTAATTCATATTGACCTAGTATGATATTGGATTTATGCCAATGATAATGACGCCCAGCGTACTGACGCAGGTGATCCCTATTCCTCCCTGAAATTCAGAGGCCCAGCCATGTCATTGTCGTCCGGTCGCGCCGGTAACCCGCTCAAATTCGGTTATGTTTTTTCGCCTAGGGACGTTAGCAATGCGTTCGATCCCGATCAGTTGACCGCGCAGGCACAATTGGCCGAAGCCGGGGTTTTTGATTTTATCCGTTTTCAGGAACGCGCTCTGTCGGGCGTCAATAGCGATGCGCGGACAGAACCCTTCACTACGGCCTCCTTTCTGGCCACCAGAACGCGTCGTATCGGCCTGATCGCTCAGGCATCCACGAGCTATTATGAGCCTTTCAATCTGGCGCGGCTAATCGCCTCTCTTGATCATGTCACGCATGGCCGAGCAGGGTGGGAGTTGGTGACGGGCGCCGAGCGCCCCGCCCATAGCCATTTCAGCCAAGCTCAGCGTAGTGCAGAGGCCCATTATGCACGGGCCGAAGAGGTGGTCGAGATATTGCGCAAGCTATGGGATAGCTGGGAAGCGGGCGCCTTTGTCCGCAACAAGACGACGGGCGAGTATGTCGATGGCGCGAAAATTCACGCCATCCATCACAATGGCGATCTGTTCCGCATAAAGGGGCCTCTGAACGTGGCGCGGTCGCCGCAAGGTCACGCCGTTGTGGCCCTGACCGCGCGCGACGATATTTCCACAGATCTGGCGGTGCGCGAAGCCGACCTTATTTTCCTCGATGCCAGGCCCGCGGTGGACCTGCGCAGTCAGGCCGATCAAATCCGCACCCGTCTGAATAGCGCGGGCCGTACCGCACGGGTATTTGCAGACCTGGCGCCCGGTGATGGCGAGCCCGGAATTATCGCCGATCGCATCGAAGCTCTGGCGGAAACGGTGAAACTCGATGGCATTAACCTGCATTTTGGGGCGCCCGGCGCCTTGGCGGCTTATGTCGGTGGCGTCGTCCCCGAATTGCAGGCGCGCGGATTGCTGGCTCGGGACTATACCGGCGTCACCTTGCGCGATCATTTGGGCTTTGCAGAGCCCGCAAACCGTTACGCAGCTTAGGAGGCTCTTCATGTCCGATACACGCGAACTCCACTTCGGCCTGATGTTCTGGGCCAATGGCACCCATCCGTCCGGCTGGCGTATGCCGACCGCGCACGAAACCGCACCCTTCGATATCGAATTCCTGCAGAAGGTGACGCAGATCGCCGAGGGCGCGAAGTTTGACTTCCTGTTTCTCGGCGACCGCCTGGCCTCCGATCCGGCTTTGCAGACGACCAATCCGTCTCAGATGTCGCGTTTGGAGCCCTTCATTTCAGCGTCGTCTCTGGCGGCGGCTACCAGCCATATCGGCATCGTGGTCACGGCCAATCCAACCTATTATGATCCGTACAACATTGCTCACCTGACCGCTTCCCTCGATCATCTGAGCGGCGGTCGCGCCTCATGGAACCTCGTCACCGGAGCTGATGAGATCGCCGCCGCCAATTTCAGTCGAGACGAGCACTGGGACACCGAAAAACGTTACGACTGGGCCGACGAATTTGTCGAGGTCGCGAAGAAACTCTGGGACAGCCGGGACGGCGGCGATGTGCGCGACGTCGCCCACCGCGGTCGCTATTTTTCAATCGACGGCGCGCTGGATGTCGAGCGTCCGCCCCAGGGGCACATCGTCATCCTGCACGCGGGGACGTCCGACCGCTCCCGCGAACTGGGCGCACGTGATGCCGACGTCATCTTTGCGGCCGGACCCAATATCGCCGTCGCGAAAGCCTATTACGGCGATATCAAAACCCGCGCGAAAAAGTATGGCCGCAGCGAGAACGACATCGCCATTCTGCCGGGCTTGCAGGTCATCGTTGCGCCGACCACGGAAGAGGCTGTGGCGATCTACGATCAACTCAACAGCTTTGTCATTCTCGATTCCGAGGATACGCCGGAGGAACATAAGCGCTATGGTGCACTCGGTGGCAGGGGCAAACGTAATCTGTCCAATGTGTCGCGTACGATCGGCGTTGATGTGCGGGACCATGCGCCGGATGATCTGGTCGATCCCCAGGTGCGGGCCGACGCCAATGAGGATGGCCAGCGCCTGTTTGAGGCGATTACGCGACTGACCCGCCGCACCGTTACCGGCAGTGCCCGTATCACCTATCGAGACCTTATCCTGGCCGCCTCTGGCCAGATTGGGGGTGTGGTCGGCAATCCGGTCGAGGTCGCCGATCATATTCAGCACTGGTTCGAAGCCAAGGCATGCGATGGCTTCAATATTTTTCCGGCGTACAATCCCGATACAGTAACGGCTTTTGCTGATTTGGTCGTCCCGATTCTTCAGGAACGGGGCTTGTACCGCAAGGAGTATAGCGGCCCGACCTTCCGCCATCATCTTGGCCTCAAGCGCCCCGAAAATACACTGGCCCGTCCGTCTGTCGCCGCGGAGTAAAATGGCCATGTCTCGTCAGGATGTTTTGATCTCGGCCACGGACCTCAATGCGCAACTGGATTCGGTTGTGATCCTCGCCGTCGGTATTGTCAGCGAGGGTATTCCGGGCGCCGTCGCGGTAGAGCCTTCCGCCTTTGCGGGTGCCGGTGGCGGATTGCAGGGGGCGCGTCCTCTGCCGTCCATAGAAGATTTGCAGTCTAACGTGCGCTCGTGGGGTATCAATGACGATACGCCGGTTGTTCTATATGACGCCAATGGCAACCTGTCGGCGGCGCGGGGCTGGTGGACATTGAAATGGGCGGGCCTCGCAAACGTCCGACTCCTCGATGGCGGCCAGGCGGCATGGGAGGAGGCAGAGTTGCCGTTCGCGCCACTTCAGCCGCGAAACGCGACGGGCTCCGCCACACTCAGCGCCGGACACATGGCACAAATCGACGCCGATGGCGCCGATGCCTATGCGCGCCATCATATCCTTGTCGATGCCCGAAATGAAAAAGCCTTTGGCGGTGGGCATATTTCCGGATCGCGTAACCTGCCGGCGAGTGGCAATCTTGATGAAAACGACCGCTTTTTACCCGATAACGCGCTGCGGGCACGATACGCGTTCCGCGATGGGGCGCATATCGGCGTCTCTTGCGGGAGCGGTGTCTCGGCAGCCCATGATATCGCGGCCTTGGCCATTATAGACATTCCGGCGGCCTTGTTTATCGGGTCCTGGTCCGCCTGGAGCGCGGATGCAACCCGGCCGGTGGCACACGCGTCCGCATAACAGCGGTTGGCAGTTTGGTGCCAGAAGCCTATAGACAGTTGAGTCTCACAAGGTGCCGATGCCTCAATGATTTCCCAACGCTGCCGCTATGCGCTGAAGGCCATGCTCAATCTCGCACGTGACTCGTCCGGCATCCCAAAACAGGTGAGTGTTCTGGCTAGCGAGGAAAACATTCCGCGTAAGTTTCTCGAAGGCATCATGTCGGAATTGCGCCAGCATGGCTTGGTCGAAAGCGCACGCGGCAAAAGCGGGGGATATCGCTTGTCTCGCCCCGCCGAATTGATCACATTTGGCGACATCATGCGCCACATTGACGGGCCGCTGGCCCTATTGGCCTGCGTTAGCCAAAACTTCTACAAGCGTTGCGACGATTGCAAGGACGAGAAGGCCTGCGAATTGCGGCGGGTCATGTCGCGCGTGCGTCGCGAAGCCTCGGACATACTCGATCGCACGACACTTTTCGATGCCGTTCAACAGCCCACACTCGGCGTGCTTTAGATTTTGTGCCGGCAAGGACGAAATTTTCTCGATTGAAATCATACTGAATTAATAGGAATAAAGGCTGCCGTTTTGAGAGTCAGCCATGAACCAGCCTGTTATTCCGCTTGTACCATCCGACACCGTCTGGTTGACCCGCGGCCCCTTTCCGACGGGCACCGCCATCGGCCTGAAACAGGGCTGGTTTGAGGCAGCGTTCGCGCCGTACGGCTATAAGGTCAGCACCTTGCAGGATAGTCGCCAGCCGGCACTGAGGTCGCAGCATTTCTATCACGGTATCAAGACGCTGATCCGAGAAGGCGGGAATGTGCATCCCTTATGGACGCGCGCCGACAATCTGAAACGTGACGGCAGGGACCATACAGTGGTCGTTGGTTTGACATGGCTGGATGAGGTTCAGGTTCTGCTGGCCCGTCCGGGAGAGGGGGAGAGCCTGCAAGGCAAGCGGTTGGGCCTGTCCAAAGCGGCCGGGGAAATAGATGTCTGGCGAGCGATGGCGCTGCGCGCCTTCGATACGGCCCTCGCACGGGAGGGCCTGACCTTGGATGACGTGACCTTGACGGACGTCGTCGCGCCACCGCTGAATTGGCAGAACCAGAGCCGCATCGGTGGTACAGGTTCGCAGGTCACCGAAAGGGCGCTGCTCGCCGGTGAGGTCGATATTATCTACGCCAAGGGATCGAACGCCATTTTGTTTCAGCAGGCGCATGGACTTGATGTCGTGCTGGATATCAACAGCATCGACGATCCGACCCTGCGCGTGAATAACGGTACGCCGCGACCTATTACCGTTCATCGCCACTTGCTTGACGACCATCCCGATCTGGTCAAGGCGCACCTTCAGGTTCTGAATGCGGCCACCGACTGGGCGGTGCGTCATGCACCGGCGGTCGCGGACGTGATCGCGGTTGAGACCAGTACCACACCCGAAAGTGTCCGCCGTGGCTACGGTCCGCGTCTGTCGAACAGTTTTGACGTCAATTTGAATGCGGCGCGGGTTGATGCCTTGCAAAGCCAGGCAGACTTTCTGTACCGTCATAATCTGATCGACGCCCGGGTGGACGTCCACGACTGGATCGATTTCGGTCCGCTGCTGGCGGCCAAGGCGGAACAGATTTCGTTTTCCGAACTGGCGAGGACCGCGTGACGACCAGTTCGCCCTTTATCGTGGGCTTCGGCGGCACAACCCGCGCCCATTCGACCTCCGAACGATTGGTTGGCGCCGTCTTGACGGAAGCGGAGCGGGCCGGCGCGAGAACTCGCCTGTTCGGGGCCGACCTGCTGGTGAGCCTGCCGCACTACGCACCGGAAAATCCTGTGCGCACGCCGGCGCAACAGGCGTTCGTCGAGGCCGTGAGGATCGCGGACGGAATCGTAATCGGCACACCCGCCTATCATGGCGGTGTGTCGGGTCTTGTGAAGAATGCCATTGATCTGACAGCCGACCTTCAATCGGACACCCGTGTCTTTCTCGATGGCCGCCCCGTGGGAATTGTGGTCGCCGCAGGCGGCTGGCAAGGGGCGGGGGCTACCTTGTCCGCCATGCGTGACATCGTCCATGCCCTGCGGGGCTGGCCGACACCGATGGGCGTCGCCGCGACCAGCAGTTCCATCTTCGATAATGAGGGGCAGATCCTGGACGCCAGTTTGCGAAGTGCCGTCGCTACCCAAGCCCGGCAGTTGGTGACATTTATTCAAGCCCTGACGCCTGCCTGACGCTGACCTGATCTTTGTCGCCGTCCGTGATATATGAAAAAAACAGCCGACACCATCGGTGCCGGCTGTTTTAAAAGCCTGGAGTCGGCATCCGTAGGGATGCGCGAAATTAACCGTTCAGCTTGTCTTTCAACGCCTTGGCAGCCTGGAAGCTCACCTTCTTCGAGGCGGCGACCTGAATGGTGGCGCCGGTCGCCGGGTTACGGGCTTCGCGCGCCGGCACGTCCTTTGTCTTGAATTTGCCGAAGCCGGGGAAGTTGACTTCTTCACCCGCGACGGCGGCGTCGGTGATGGCCTTCAAAACGTCGTCAACGATAGTTTTCGCGTTTGCCTTGGTGAGGCTGTGTGCGGCGGCGAGCTTTTCAACGAGATCGGTAGTGTTCATGAAAATATCCTATGGTTCAGCACGCCGGGCGGCGCGATCTGCATGAACTTACGTGAGTCGGATTAAATGGTCCAATCTCGATAATCTGACGCCTAAAGGCAGGCGCTGAGAACAAAGTCTGCGGATTGATGCGCGCAGCCCTACGCCTCAGTTCTGGGATCGGGTTATATCAAATTTTTATGACAGATGGGGGTGTCACGCGCGCGTCGCATCTAACCTTTAGATGCCAAATTTTGAAGTCATTGCGAAGTGTAATCCCATGCAGCCGCTCAGCGACGGACGTGCCTTGTGGCTGGCGCGCCATGTGGTGCCGCATGAGCCGGCCCTGCGGTCTTGGCTGAGGGGTAAATCCGTGGGCGTCGATATCGACGATATCGTACAGGAAACCTATGCGATCCTTGCGGCAAAGGACAGCGTGGACGCCGTACGGAATCCCAAGACCTATAGTTTCCAGGTGGCCTATTCGGTCGTTCTTCAGCAATTACGCCAGTCGCGAGTTGTTCCCATAACCGCCGTCGCCGATGTCGGCATGTTGGAAGCCGCGCATGACGATCCGTCACCTGAAGATACGGTGCTGGCGCGTGACGAACTGGCGATGATCCGCACCGCCATAGACGCCTTGCCGCGCCAGACCCGTCAGGCCTTTATCCTGCGTCGCGTCGAGGGGCTGTCGCAGCAGGACATTGCTCGCCGGATGAAGCTGTCCGAACATACGGTCGAAAAACATATCTCGCGGGGCATCAAGCTCTTGCTCGCGCAGTTTGGGCGGGGCGGACAGCTCCAGAACGCCGCCCGAAAGACAGTGTCCATCAGCGGCACCCCCAGGCAGGACAAGGAACCGGATGCGCGTGACGCCACTACACCCCATCGCTAACGCCATTGATGACCAGGCGGCCGAATGGGTGGCGCGGCTGGATGCCAATCCGGAAGATACGGACGCATTCCACGCCTGGCTGGCCAGCGACCCGCGCTGTTTCGGCGCCTATGCCCGTGCGCGCGCCATCTATCTTAGCCCGCAGGTCAGCGACGCCCTGCAAGCGCGGCGCCTGCCACAGGCAGGCGAACTGACCCGGCGAAGGGTGATGGCCGCCATGGCCGCAAGTGTGATCGGGGGGCTGTTCTTTTTGTGGCCGCGCGCCAAACACGCGCCAGCACGACTATACGAATCCGTTCTTGGCGAGGTCCGCGTAATCCCCCTTGAAGACGGGTCACGCATCACGCTCAACACCGACACCGCCTTGACGGTTGACTACGGCAAGACGGCCCGACGTATTCATCTGCTGCGGGGTGAGGCCTATTTCGAAGTCGCCAAGGCGCCGGATCGGCCTTTCGTCGTCACGGGTCCAATGGCGCAGGTGCGAACCGTCGGCACAGCCTATACCGTTCGTTTGGTCGATGCCACCGAAATGAAGGTTCGCGTCACCTCGGGGCGGGTCGCGCTCGAAAGCCCGCCGTCCCGGCTGGCGCAGTCACTCACGGCCTTGACCGATGCCTGGGGCGGTTTTGGCGCGTCCGGCTCTTGGTCCAGCGAGAAAAGCGGCGTGTTCGTCGATCCCGACCAGGAGGCGATCATCCGGCTGGCGGACGCAAAAGGCGATAGTGGCCAGGTACTGATCAATATCTCCACCCTGCCGTCGGAGGCCATTCAACAGGCTCTGCTGTGGCGGGAAGGTCAATTGTCATTTGCAGGTGACCGCCTGGCGGACGCCGTTGCTGAATTCGCCCGGTATTCACCCCGGCGGATCGTCATTCAAGACAAGGCCTTGGAACGCGAGCGCATTTCCGGACTATTTGCGGCCAAGGATGTCGAAGGCTTTGCCCGCGCTGCCGCGGTCAGTCTCGGCGCCAGTATAAAGATGCAAGGTGACGTATTTATTCTGTACAAATAAAGAATTTAGAAAATTTGATCTTATGCCTTCAGTTTATATGAAATTTTTTTGACACGTGGCGGAGCCGGTATTCCTTTTTTCTCTAACACAGGTAGGCAGCGATGTTCTTGTCGCGGCCGAAAGACTTTCGCTTAGAGATCATATGGGGATATTATGATGACCACCAAGCTTTTACGACGTCTACTCATGTGCGGTGTTGCCGTCGCGGGCCTTGGCCTCGCCGTGCCAGCCTTCGCGCAAAACCGGACCTTCGATCTGCCGGCCCAATCGGCCGTGAAGTCCATTCCGCAATTTGCTCAGCAGGCCGGCATCCAGATCATGGCTCCGGCGGACGCCCTGGCGGGTATCCGCACGCCGGCCTTGAAAGGGAGTCTGGAGCGCCAGCAGGCCCTGAAACAACTCCTGAAGGGGACCCGCCTGGTCGTGGCGTCCGATGACGGTCATACCGTCGTCCTGAAGGTCGGCGAGGTAACTCCCGCACCTGCCAAGGTGGCGCCTGCATCCGTGCCGGCAACTGAACTCGTCGATGACGTGGCGACGGAAGTCGTGGTCACCGGGTTCCGATCCTCGTTGGGGCGCGCACAAGATATCAAGCGCCGCGCCGTCGGTACGCAAGACAGCATTGTTGCTGACGATATAGCGGCCTTTCCCGACCTGAACCTGGCCGAGTCTCTGCAACGCGTGGCGGGCGTCGCCATTACCCGCGATGCCGGCGAAGGCCGCCAGATTTCCTTGCGTGGTCTGGGACCGGACTTTACGCGCACCCAACTGAACGGCATGGAAGTGCTGGGCAATACGTCTTCCGGCTTTGACAACCGCGGCTCCGTCAGCCGGACCCGCAGCTTCGACTATAGTCTGTTCGCCTCTGAACTGTTCAATCGCGTGACTGTCGAGAAGTCCTATGCTGCCGAGCAGGACGAGGGCGGCATCGGTGGCACCATCGGCCTGCGCACCGCACGTCCCTTCGACTACCGGGGCTTCAAGGCCGTTGTCAGCGCCAAGGCCCAATCCAATTCGAATACCGACACCGTCACGCCGCGTATCGTCGGGCTGATTTCCAACCGCTGGTCCACTTCGGCAGGGGAATTCGGCGCGCTGTTGTCGGTCGCCAGTTCGGAAAACGACGTCAACGAATACGGTTATCGCAACTGGAACTGGACGAAGATCAACGTCAACGCCGCCAATATCGGTTCGGGCGTTTCCGCAGCGGACGCCCTGCGCCTGTCCACCGCCACTGGCATGGACCGCATTTCCGCCCCGCAGGCGGCCACCTATTCGACCTGGTATGACCACCGCAAGCGCCTGGGCATCACCGGCGCCTTGCAATATCGCCCCAACGACCGCGTCGAAATGAGCCTTGACCTCCTGTATGGCAAGCTCAGCAACGATCGTAACGAATATTCGATGACCAATGCCGGCGTCAACGCCCTGACCGGCGATGTCAAGGGTACCCAGAAGCTGCAGGAAGCCGTGATCCAGGGCGACACCCTGGTCTACGCGAAATGGACCGGCGTCGATACGCGGTCGGAAGCCAAGCATTCCTACGATGAAACCACCTTCACCCAGGCGGTCTATACGGCCAGTTATCAGGTGACGGATGCGCTGAGTTTCAAGGGCTTGCTGGGCTATTCCAAGTCCGAGTTCGTCGAGCCCATCTTTGACAAGGTGTTCCTGCAATCGGTCAATCGTGGCGTGTCCTACGATTTCCGCAGCGGCAATCCGGGCAAGAATACCTATGACTTCGACATCACCAACGCCGCCAATTGGGGCTTGATGCGTGCCGACGCCCGCGAAGACTACATCATGAGCGAGTATAAGACCGCCAAGATCGACGGCCGCTATGATTTCAGTCCTGCCCATACCGTGAAGTTCGGTATTGAGTACAAGGACTTCGGCAACGAAGGCTGGCAGCGGTACCAACGCGTCGACTGGTATAACAAGCCGGTCGTGCCGAAGGCGGTAACCAAGGTATTTGATTACAAAACCCTGGCCCCTTACGTTGTTGCCGATGTGGATGCCACCTTTGCCGCCACCGGTCAATTGCGCGACCTGACCGGCGCCAACGATCAGGCCGGCACAAACTTCCAGCTCAGCGAAAAGACGACATCGGCCTATGTCCAGTATGATCTGGACACCACTGTGTCCGGCATGGCGCTGCGCGCCAATGCGGGTGTTCGTTACTATTCAACGGACCTGACATCGGCCGGCACGCTGGCGACCAATAACGGCCTGGTGCCCGCTGTCATCAAAAGCCATTATGACGGCATCTTGCCGGCGCTGAATATTGCGCTCAACCTCACACCCGACATGATCGTACGTCTGGGGGCCAATCGCAACATAAGCCGTCCGTCCTTGGGCGACCTGAAGGCCGCGGGTTCGGTCAGCTTCACCCCGTTCGGCGGTTCGGTCAGCGCCGGCAATCCCAACCTGCACCCTTTCCTGGCAGATTCGATCGAAGCCTCCTGGGAATACTACATGGGCCGCAAGGGCTATGTCTCACTGGGCGTCTTCCACAAGAAGATGGATTCCTTCATCACGTCGGAAACCGCGTCTGTACCCTACGGCTCTACCGGCTATCCGCTCTCGCTGGTCGGTCCAGGCCAGGATGCCAACACCATCTATAGCTTCTCGCGGCCGGTAAATGGTGCGGGCGCGACCATCCAGGGCGCAGAACTGGCCGTCCAGCGCGATTTCGACTTCCTGCCCGCGCCATTTGACAAGCTGGGCTTCACCGGCAATGTCACCTATGCCACGGGTGAGACCGACGCGAAGGTCGATGGCGTGACCTATACCTTCGACCTGTCCAACCTGTCGAAATGGTCGTCGAACGCCACGATTTATTATGAAACGGCGACATGGGGCGCACGTATTTCCAGCGCCTACCGCAGCGGCTACCTCGACGGCATCGGCGGAAACGGCAATATCGGTTCCGGCTTCCAGGCCACCAACAATGTCGATTTCGCCGCCCATTACAATGTCACCTCGGCGCTGAAGATCGTCGTCGAAGGGCTGAACCTCACCAACGAACCGATTGACCAGTACACCGATCGGTATTCGCAGCGTTCGACATCCTACACCAAAAGCGGCCGCACCTTCACCCTGGGGGCGACCTACGAGTTCTAGACCGTCGGCAGCAGGCGATAGCGTTGCCTGCGCCCAACTGGCCGCCGCGGGGTTCACTGCGGCGGCATTTTTTAAAAAAGATGATCCGATGTCGATGCATAAAACCCTTACCGCTGCCGGACTCGCGGTCCTCGTGTTGATCGGCACGCCTGCCTCGGTCTTCGCCTGGGGCGACGGCGGTCACCGGATGGTCGGTGAAGCGGCCCTGCGCGCCTTGCCAGCCAGCATGCCGGCATTTTTGCGCTCACCGGCGGCTATTTTGGATGTCGGTGAATATTCGCGTGAACCGGATCTGTGGCGCGGGTCCGGTGTCGTCCATGACGCCGAACGCGATCCGGCCCATTTCATCACGCTGGCAGATGACGGCCTGACCCTGGCGGGCGTTACGCTCGAAAATTTACCGGCGACGCGGTCGGATTATGAAGCGGCCCTGCGCGCCCGTGGCATTGTTCCGGCCAAGGCGGGTTACTTGCCCTACAGCACGCTTGATGCCTGGCAGCAGATCGCCAAAGACATGGCCTATTGGCGCGTTATTTCCCTGGCCGAAAGCCGGGAAACCGATCCGGCGCGAAGGGCCTGGCTGGCGGCCATGCGTCTGCGCCGGGAAAACCTGATGCTGCGCGATATCGGCCTCCTGTCGCATTATGTCGGCGACGCCACCCAGCCGATGCATCTGTCGCTTCACAGCAACGGGTGGGGTGACTACCCCAACCCGGCCGGCTTCACGACCGCGGCGATCCATTGGCCGATCGAAGGTGTATATACCCGCGATCATGTGACGGCAGAGGCCGTTCAGTCGAAGATGTCGGCCTATACTGCGTGCGACACCACGCAGGCAACCTGTATTGCCCGGCGCCTGATGCGTAATTTCGCGCAGTTGGAGCCACTGTACCGGCTCGAAAAGGCAGGCGGCTTCAAGGGCGCGGACCCGCGCGGTCCGGCCTTTCTGACCGGCCTACTGGCGCGTGGTGCATCCGACCTGCGCGATGATCTGGTCGATGCCTGGACCCAGTCCGTGAGCGTCGGCGTCGGTCATGAGCAGGTTCCCTGCGCCGATCTTCTAAGCGGCCATGTCGATCTCTATGCCCTGCTTTACGGGGACAGCTGAGCCGTCTCTAGTGTTGCCAGCCACCGCCCAGGGCCAAAAAGAGCTGGACCTGATCGGCGGCCAATCGGGCATCGGCGCCGGCCAGGGTCTGATCGGCCTGGACCACCGCCCGGCGCGCGTCGAGGACGGGCACCACACTGACGCGACCGGCCTTTTGCAGGCGTTGCGTTTCGCTCAGGCTTTCCACCGCGTGGTCGTGTGCTGCCTGTAGTTCGGCGCGCTGGTCGAGGTCGCGGGCATAGGTATTGAGCGCAGTTTCGGTTTCACGCAAGGCCCCGAGCACCGTGCCGTCAAAGCGAGCAGACGTCTCGTCGATATAGGTTTGCGCCGTGGCAACGGCGGCCTTGGCCCGCTTCCGATTGGGGAACTCCCAACTAATCAGCGGGCCCAGGCCGTATTTCATCGTGTCATACCGCAAAAAATCGCTGGCTAGCCCCACCGATCCCACCGAAGCGCCCAGCGCAATATGCGGGTACAGCGCCGCGTTGGCGACACCTGCGCGCGAGGTCGCCGCTCTCAATTCGGCTTCCCGGGCTCGGACATCGGGACGGCGCTGAAGCAAGGCGGCGCCGTCGCCAACAGGTATGGGTTGGGACAGATGAGGCAGGGTGTTGCAGGTGCCGATATCGGTGGGCAACTCCGCCGGAGTCCGGCCCGTCAGGGCGGCCAATCTATAAAGGGCCGCCTGATGCGCCGCCAAAAGCACGGGCAGGGCGGCACGCACCTGCGCCTCCTGGCCGCTGGATCGGGTAACATCGCTGGCGCCACCGCGCCCGGCCGCCACCAGACGGCGAGCCAGTTCGCTGCTCTCCTGCTGCAAAGCCAGGGCTTGATGAGCGATGTCGATCTGGTGGCCGGTGGCGCAGGCATCCAACCAGGCGCGCGTCGTGTCGGCGACGACGCTGATTTGCACGGCGTCATAGGTGGCCTGGGCTGCGGAGACGTCGGACCGCGCCGCATCTATCGCCGATTTGACCTGTCCGGCCAGATCGACCTGATAGGATACGCCAGCGGAGGCCGTGTACAGAAAATCGCTCGGCAAATGTTCGCCCAACAGCAGATACTCCTGCGCCGCCGGCTGACCGTATTCAAGGCCGGCCGACAGCTCGGTCTTCACACCGGCGTCATCCTTGGCGACATCGAGGCCGATGCGGGCACGCGCTATATGTGTACTGGCGGCGCGCAGGTCGGTATTTGCCTTGAGCGCGTCCTGGATAAGGCCGTTCAGGCGGGCGTCGTCATACAGCTTCCACCATTCACCTGGAACGGCGTGGGCGGCGAAGGCCGGATTTTCGCCGTTGATGAAGGCGGTGCTGGCGGTCGGCCGGTTGATGGCGGCTTCATCCGCGCGCCTATATACTGGCGCGCTGGCGCAACCGGCTAACATCAGGCTCAACAGGCCGAGAGCAAGGCGGCGCATCAGCGGCTTCCCTTGCGCAGAACCTCTACCGTGGCCGTGCGACCGGCGACGAGGGTGACAGCGGCGGGCAAGGTATCTATATGCACCCGGACCGGAATCCGCTGGGCCAGCCTTACCCATGAAAAGGTCGGATTGACGTTGGCCAGCAGGGTTTGTCCCGTGCCGCCGTCCCGTTCGTCGATGCCGCCGGCAATACTGTCGACATGGCCGCGGATGACGGCATCATCGCCCATTAGCCGCACGCGCACCGGGTCGCCAAGCGCGATGTGTTTTAGCTTGGTTTCTTCAAAGTAACCGACGACATAGAGTGACCGGCTGTCTATGACGGCGAATTCGGGGTGGCCCGCCGTGACGTAGTTGCCGGGACGTAGGGTCAGATTGGTAACGGTACCGTCTATGGGCGCGCGGACTTCCGTCCGGGCCAGGTTTAGACGTGCCGTCTCCAGCGCCACACGCGATTGCGCCAAGGCCGCCGTCAACTGGGCGACCTTGGCGTCCCCCGCCTGAGTGGTTTCGGTAGCGACCAGATCGCCCAGTGCATGGTTGCGGGCAGACTCAAGCCGGGCTTCGGCAATCGCCGGCATCTGGGCGGTCAGGGCGGCCTGGGCCTGATCTACGGCCAGCTGATAGCGCGGACGGTCGATGGTGAACAGCAGGTCGCCCGTCTTCACAGGCTGATTATCGCGCACCGCGATGGCTGTGACCAGGCCGGAGACATCCGGTGCGATACGCACGATATCAGCACGAACACGGCCATCGCGTGTCCAGGGTTCGTCTTCGAAATGATGCCACAGGGCGCGCGCCACAAAGCAGGCGGCGACGACCGCGATGACGGTCGGAACCAGGCGGATCAGCAGGGATTTATCGACGTTTGGCATAGCACACACACATCAGGTCAAGGTCAAAAGGTAGGCAAAACCGCCCCACAGAATGATGGTCAGGGCAATATCGAACAGGCCGCGGTGCCAGACCCAGCGGTAGACGCCCAGCACTTGCAGGCCCCATTCCAGCAGTCGGGCCGCGATAAAGGCCATGATGGCGGCGGCAAGCAGAGGATGAATATAGACACCGGCGATATTCAGTTCTTCGGTCATGCGGTCATCTCAGGCAGGGGCGGTGCAGCGTCGGGAAACAGATTGCGGCGAAGGCCTGTCAAAGCTACGAGGGTGGGCAAAGGACGCGGCTCGCTCAGCGCCTGGTCGATCCGAAGGCGCAGGTCGCTGTCCGGTTTCACGCCTTCGTCGCGCTCCAGGGCGGCAAAATGATGGGAAACATCGGCCAGAACCGCGTCGATATGATTGTCTTGAGGCCCATCCAGATCCTTGAGGATCAATAGGTTCAATCCGATCCGAAGATCGCGTAGCGCGTCCGACGCTGCCAGCCGGTCATGTGTCGAGGCGCCGGACAGGCGGGGCGCCAGAAGCTGTATGCGATCCAGCATCAGGCCGGTCCACTCCCCGGCGCTGATCCGATAGCGAGCGGCGGCGATGGCCGCCAGTTCGCGCCAACCCGCCCGCAAGACGCGTCGGGCCACCGTGTGAGGCCCGACCACCCGCAGTAATCGTGTGGCGAATATGGCCGCGGCCACACCTGTAATCTGAGCGAAATTGGCGTTAAGAAAGGCGGCGAAATCTGCCGAGAACGTGTTCGTCAGTGCCAGGCCCGTGGTGAAGCCCATGACCATCGGCATCATGCGCATGTACCATTTGGGCGAGGGCAGCAAGGCGCCCATGATCAGCAAAGGCGGCGCCAGCACGACGCTCAGCATGATAAAACCGTGCACTGCAGGCAGCAGCGCGAACTGATAGAGGGCGATCAGCGGCAGGGAGGCGACCGTCCAGGTCAGGAAACCACGCTGGGCGATTGTCGGATCGTCCATAGTGGCAAAAAAACAGCACATGACGGCAGCGATCATCGGAGCTATGGCCCCTTCGGGCCAACCGGTCATGATCCAGAACAGGCAGCAACCGACAGTGGCCGCGAAGGTCGCCAAGGTCGATAGCAGGGCCATGCCGTAATCGACGTGCAGCGGCCGAGCGATGCGCTGGCCCACAAGCGTCTGGGCTTCGGGGCTAAGCGCGGCGGCTGGCTTGCTTAATGCGTCGCTCAGTTCACGCGACAGTCGCAACAGGTCAATCAGTTCGGTCAACCGGGCGAGCAAATTGTGGGTCAGCAGGTTCGACCAGCCCTGCGGCGGGGTTTGTGCGCTCAACTGGTCGATTTCGGTGCGCAACGCCACCGGATCCTCACGCTTGTCAGCGGCCACCCAGGCGCGCAGACCCTCCAGCAGGGCGGTCAGCGCCGGTGTCAGGCCTTGTACCTGCTTCAGGCTTTGTATTCGGTCCTCCAGCGCTGAAATCAGGGGCACCAGCAGCATGAGGCGATCCTGCAACGCGGCGAGCGCGGCCCGCGTCGGGCGTTGGGCGTCCGTATCGTAGGGCACATGGGTGGCCAGCATGTGCAATTCGGTTATATCGGCCGCAATGGTGCGGCGTTGCGGCGCGGTCATTGGCAGGACATGACCTGACAGCGCGTTGATGATCCAGGCCTGGGCATCGGCGGATATGGCCTCAAGCTTGGCCGTCAGCACGGTGGCGACGCTGCGTGGAAAGAAGACGGTATGGACCAAGGACGCGCACAACACGCCGACGCCTATTTCCTGCGCGCGCAGCAGGGCTACGGAAAAAATCTGGTCCGGATGATCGACGCTGGGAAAGCCGATTAGGGCGGCGGTGTACCCGGCCAGCATGAAGAGGTAGCTGCGTGGCGTGCGGTCGAGCAAGGACAGGAATTGGCAGGCGCATACCCAGAGCGCCAGCGCGATCGACAACAGAACAGGCGCATTGGATAGTGACGGCACCAGCCAGACCGAAGCCGCCGCACCGATAAGCGTACCGCCGAAGCGATAGGCCGCCTTGGAGCGGACCGTGCCGGTAATCGGTTGGCTGACGATGTAGACAGTCGCCATGGCCCAGAACGGCCGCTCAAGACCGATGACCAGGGAGATATAGAGGGCCAGCATCGCCGCCAAGAAGCTGTTGGCGGAGAACAACCATTCTCGCAGGCGCATCATGGGCCTAACTCGTGCTTTCCATATTGTCCCGAAACCGGCCGAGCACGCGCACGGCGATGTCCAGGTCTTCTACACTGATGCCGTCGAGAAGGGCTGAGCGCACCCGTTCCGCGGCGGCTTCGGCACGCGCCGCCAGTTCGCGGCCCGCGGGGGTCAAATGCAGGGTCTTCGCACGTTTGTCTTCGGCACAGGCGTGGCGTTCGACCAGGCCGGCACGTTCAAGCTGGTCCAGCAGCGGAACCAGAGAGGGTGGCTCAATACCCAATGCCTCAACAAGCCCACCCTGGCGTACGCCGTCGCCCAGCCGGCCGAGCAGCATGACGGGCAGGCCGAGCGTATGCGACACGCCGAGACTGAGGAAGGCCCGGTCGATCTGTTTGCGATAGGCGCGTGTCAACGGCGGCAACAAGGCCGTAAGGGTGCGTTGATTTAGCGTGTGCGGCGACAGCATGGGGCAGGGTCCATTTAATTAGTTAGAAAACTAAATAAATGGACCGGCTATGTCAATGCCGACTGTCGTATATTTTGTGGCGGGCCGACGGATGCCGGCAGCTCTGCCGAAATGCTGTGTACGCCCAGGATACAAGCGGGCGCAGAAAAGACGCCGCGTTTCTCGGGCGCGGCGTCTTCACTCGATGTAGGGACAATCTCGGGAGAAGATTATTCTACGCTGAAATCTTGCTCCAGCTTTTGAATAATGTCAATTCAACATATTGATTTTATTTAATATTTCTGCAATCGACACACGCCCGCCCATCGTTTTTACCCCTAGTATTTCAAGCGGATACCAACTTGGTAGCGCCGGTCGTTTTTATACCAGGCATAGGGCAAATAGACGGGTGTCGCACCGGGGGTGCTTGGCGAATCACCGAAGACCTGCTGACGCAGGACGGTATCCGCGCCGGTCAGATTGCTGCCTGAGACGTTGATTTCGACATGATCGTTCACACGGTAGCGTAGGCTGCCGTCCAACTGCCCCATCGCCTTCTGCCAGATGGGTAAGCCGACACAGCAATCAATCGCCGTAACCAGATAGGTCGAGCGCCAGCCATAGGCGAGGCGAGCCGCCCATGGGCCCTTTTCATACATGCCGATCAGGGTATAGGAATCCTTGGATAGGCCTTCGAGCGCGTGGGGATTGATGGCGTCAGTCTGGCCATTGCCGGACGTGCCGGCGCTGCCGTCACCTGAGTTCGTCGTCAGGTTCGAGTTGCTGATCCCGCTATTGACGACATGGGTGTAGTTCGCCTGTACTCCAAGGCCGCTCCAGGCACCCGGCAAGAAGTCGAAGAAACGCTGATAGGCGACTTCGAAGCCCTTGATCGACGCGCCGTCGGCATTGATAGGACCGGTAACCTTCACCTGCTGGGTCACGCCGTTATTGGTGAAGGTGCGGTAGTAGGTGCCGCTCTGGATATAGTCATAGAATTTTTTGTAGAACAGATCGAAGGTGAAGGATCCGACCGAAGAGAAATAGTTTTCGATGGATATATCGAACTGATCAGCCGTCGTCGGCTTTAGATATGGATTGCCGGCCTGGGCCGTGTACTGGAAGTTATAGCCGTTGACCTTGCCCGATGAGTCGTACGTTACGTAATTCGAGGTATTGGACACATCGATCGACGGCGAAGAAATCGAGACATAGTTTTTGAGCAGCCCGATATCCGGCCGCGACATGGCGCGCGAGGCGGCGAACCGCAGGCTCCATTGGTCGTTCAGGCCAAATTTGACGTTGAAGCTGGGTAGCCAGTTGATATGTGCCTTATGCGTATCGCTGAGAGCCTGGGCGCCGTCACTGAAATTCGTGACGTCCGATCCGATCCAGCAACTGATATTGGTAACGGCCGGCGCGATAAGCGGCGCATTGCAGCTTTGGGTCAGGTAGGATTGATACCAGTTCGAGGTGGGGTAAGAAATCCCGCCCGAGGTTTCATCGACTGTCTGAACCCAGCGCAGGCCTGCGTTCCCTTTCACGGTGATGCCGTTGAATATGGTCTTGTCAGCGCCGCCGAATTTCAGCATGGCGTAGCCCGCCAGGGTCTTTTCGCTGATGCCCATAATTTCAGCCTGGCGGAAGCAGCCGTCCACCACGTCGCTGCGTTCGCAGACCGGTGTCCATGACCCGATGCCTGTGGTTGGCGCGCCCAAGGCAGCGGCCAGGGCATTCTGGTCTTCCAGGACGCTCATCTTCATGAAGACGAATTCATTTCGGTTGATGACGTTGGTGCTGCCGCCAAAGAAGCTGTTGCCAAGCGAATTCGTCTCATAGAGGCCGCTGGTATAGGCGCTGCTGTCGATATTGTAATAAGAGGCGTTATTGCTCCAGGTGTTGGCGATATTGGCCCAGTTATAGGCGGACCACCGCACGGTCTGCTCGCGGTCGGAATAACGCGCGCCTACCTTCAGGCTGTCCAGCCAGCCGCCGTCATCGAAACTGTATTCCGCATCGAAGCGTGTTGCCAGTTCGTGGCCGTCGCTATTTTCGATGTGGTCCATGACATCGTAGTAGGAGTAGTTGTTCGCATTGCTCAGGCCGCCGGCCGACTGATTGACGTTGGTCGGCGTCTCAAGGGTCATCACCGGATACTCGCCGCTTAGGTCAAGACCCATATTGGCGTAGGAAGCCAGGCTCACCGATATGTCGTAGTTCTTGACGTGCGACTTGACGTACTGGATATCGAAGTTGGTACGCAGGCGGTCGGTTACGTCCCATTTGAAGTTGAATGACAGGTCTTGCGTATATTCTTCATTTTTCGAATAGCGTGTCGTGGTGGTTAGTGCCGCCGCCTGCTGAGCGGGCGTACATCCGTTCCAGCCATAGCAGGCATTGACCATCGCTTCGCCGCTGGCGTTTGCGGCCACCAAGGCCGAAGCCGCATTATCACTGCCCCACCAGCCGATGGGCGACACCAGGGTGCCGCTGGCGAGCAGGCCGTTATTGCCGAACGACAATTCCGTGCCGTCGGCCGCTTCCACGGTCGTGCTGCTTGAATTGGGATCGTAGACCGACTTGCCGTACTCGCTGAAGGCAGACATGCTGACGGTTCGTTCGTGGAACTGGTTGTTATAGCGCGTGTCGTTGTATTGCAGGGTGGCCAGCATGGTATGGTCATGGTTTTGCCACTGCGCGGCCAAGGCCATGCCGCTCCGTTCCCGATCATAGGAGTTGCTGGAATCCGTTGCTGTGGAGGGGATGAAGGCCCAGCTGTCGGTTCCAAACTGTGAGCCGTTACATACGCTCGGGTTGGTCGCCGAGATGTTGTTGCAGAAGGTTCCCATCCGGCCGAGCTGGATGCCATTGGTTTCAGTAATGACATGCGAATAGGCGTAGTTGGCCATGACGCCGAACTCACCGATTGACGTGTCCCACCGGTTTGAATAGATGCCGGAAATGTCCGGCGTCGTCTTGTTGGCGACGTCGCCGTAGGAGACATCGGCCGACAGGGCGATGAGCTGCCCCTTGCTGTCGAACGGCAGGCGGGTCCGCAGATTGATTGAGCCGGCGATGCCGCCTTCGATCATGTCGGCGGTCTGATTCTTGTAGCTGTCCACGCCCGACATCAGTTCAGGCGATACGTCGCCCCATGACAGGCCACGCGATGAGTTGGCCGTAAATGTGTCGCGGCCGTTGAATTCCGAGCGGACCTGCTGGAGGCCGCGGACAAGGACTCCGGACGGTTCGGCGGAAAAGTGCGCGGTGTCACCCGTGGCGGCGAAACGGGACACCGTGATGCCCGCAACGCGTTGCAGCGCTTCGGCTACAGATTTGTCCGGGAAGGCGCCGATATCCGTGGCCGTGATGGAATCGACGATCGTATCGGCGTCGCGTTTGATCTGTTGGGCGGTTTTTAGCGACTTGCGCACGCCAACGACGACGACTTCCTTGGTGTCGGATGACGATGCATCGGGCTTCGCGCTATTGCTTGTGGTGTCTTGCGCCAGAACATGGCCGGCAATGCTGGATGTGAGGGTGGCCAGAACGATCAGGGAAGCGGCGGATTTCAGGTGTGAGGGGGCCTTGCGGCGCGGGGTACTCATCTTCTCTCCCAGTCTTGTTTATAGTCCGGTAACGGGCCGGGCTGTGTTTATAAGGTGCGATCTAATCTTATTCGCTGAAGCAACAGGGTACCTGGCGCCGGCGGGGAGGCCGGCGATTGTGACGGGATGCTCAGTTGCGGAATAATAATTATTTCAAATTGTCTTATAGCGCCGCGCCGGCGAGAGCGGCTAGATCAATTTGCATATTTCGAGGTAATGACAGTGACCTCGTGTGATTAATATCGCAAGTTATTTCAAGCACGTAACTAAAATTTCAGGGCGGATAACCAGCGACCCTTTTGCCATTTTTTGCACATATATAACGTCGTCTTCGAATGGGCCTTTGAGTAAACGGCGCAGATTGGTATATACCAAAATACCTGCTTGCGTGTGATGCCGCCACGAGTCGGCGGTTGACAGGCCGACAGTCGAAACGTTGGATGATCTGGTATCGGCAAAAGTGAGGGCGACTGCCGATCATGACCCGCGAGCAGCGAGCATTGCGCACGACTTTAAAGGGTAATATATCAGATCGCGCCTGCTTGGTTGCGAGCTTCGCCACCTCGTGGCGCTTCGGGAAATGCGGGTTCAAATTAAATATATTTAACCTAAAAGTACTTTACACAATAAAGTATGGTGGCATATCTGTATCGATGTGTTGCGGCGCAATAATTTGATGGGGGTATACCATGCGCACTACGAACAACCGGCTTATGACCGGCCTTTCTAGTCTGGTCCTGTTGGGCGCCGTCGCTGGTGCCGCTCACGGGCAGTCGGCTACGGCGCCAACCACTCAAGCGGAGACCAGTCAGGCGCCTGCACAGTCAAGTGATGCGAAGGACGGCCAAACAACAACGGTCACCGTCACCGGCCAGAAGCCGGTCAATCGCATCGACCGTCAAACCTACGACAACACGAAAAATATAGATGCCACGACAGGCAATGCTGCGGATGCCCTGAACAAGGTGCCGTCGGTCAACGTCGATCCCCAGGGCAATGTTACGTTGCGCGGCAATTCGAACGTGCAAATCTATGTCGATGGTAAGCCATCGACAATGATGAGCGCCGACAACCGCGCGGCCGCCCTTCAGGCCATGTCGTCTGGCGATATTTCGTCGGTGGAGGTTATGACCAACCCTGGAGCTCAGTACAGCTCGGAAGGCAGCGGCGGTATCATAAATCTTGTCATGAACAAGAACCGGAAACCCGGAGGGTACGGGTCGATCACCGCGTCGGTTGGAACGGACGGTCGGTACAACACGAACCTATCGGGCTCCTATCATAAGGACAAGCTGACCTTAAACGGCGGCTTCAGCTATCGTAACGACATCCGGGGCGGCAGCGTCGGCACGCGCCTGCAACGTCTGGACAGTAATGGTAACGTCACAAGCACCACAGATACGGACGGTATCGGCATTGGCACGGTTCGCAATCTATCCAGCAATGTCTCGGTTGATTACAATGCGACCACGAGTGATAGCCTGAGTGCAAGCCTCGCCTATTCCAACCGCCAGTTCAACATCCGCGGCGACTCTAACAATGCGGCTTACAACGCCGCCAATGCGCCAACGGCATTGTATGGCCGTCACACCTATGTTCAGCAGCCGAATGAAAACACCTCAGGCGCGTTCACCTGGAGCCATACGGGCGATACAACCGGTGAAACTCTGAAGGTCGACTATCGCATCAGCCGCTCTACCGGCACGGGCGCGACTGAAAATACGACCACCTATAGCTTTCCCGCAGCGCTGACGCTCACCGACGTCCAGCGTAAAAGCACCGATTTGCACAATCAGGTCCTAAGTGTCGACTATAACCGCCAATTGGGCAGCGACCAGTTATCAACCGGCCTGCAAATCACCCGTGATGATAGTCAGACGATAAACAACTCTATCGTCAATGGCGTCGTCAACCCGCAACTGACGTCCAATTTTGCCTATGTCCAAACCATCAGCGCGGCCTATGCCACGCTCCAGCACCAGATTGGCGAAAAGTGGACTGTTTTAGGCGGGTTGCGAGCCGAATACCTCAACCTTAGCACGGACTTGATCAGCTCGGGGACCGTTGGTCAGCTTGATTATACCAAGCTGTCGCCCAGCTTCTTTGCAACCTACGCCATAGATGCAAAGTCCAAACTGCGTTTCAGCTATTCGCATCGGCTGCAGCGGCCTCAGCCGAGCGACCTGAATCCGTTCGTGACATATCAGGATGCTCAGAATGTGATTGCGGGTAATCCGAACCTGAAGCCGCAGGAAACCGACAAGATGGACCTAGGATATGAGGTCACCGCCGGGTACATCAGCTATGTTCTGCGTGGATATTACCAACAAGATGCCCACACCATTACAAGCTATAGCACCTTCTTGCCCGTCAGCACGCCCGGTGGTCAGGCCGTTATTCTGACGACCAAACGTAATTTCGGCAGCGGCAAGGCGGGGGGACTGGAGTTCAATTATCAGGGACCGCTGAGTAAAAAGCTGATCCTGAGCGCCAATGGCAATTTGGCCTATAAAGAGCTGGACACTTCGACCCTTGGCGGCACGCAATCGGCAACCACCTTAAGCGGTCGCGTCATGTTGATGTACAAGGCGACACCGAAGGACGGGATGCAGTTCACTTATTTTACGTCGGGTAAGCAACTGACGGGGCAGGGCTATGTGACGCCTTTCTCTATGGGCAACTTCTCTTGGAAGCACAATTTCACGCCAAAGCTCGCCTCAGTCTTCGTGCTGAACGATCCGTTCCGGTCGAGCAAGGTCAAGATGGTGACGGATACGGACCTGGTTCATTCGGTGTCGACACGGGGTCAGCAAGGCCAGGTTATCTATCTGGGTCTGACATATAATTTTGGTGGTGCGCCCAGCGCCCAACAGGGGCAGTCGCGCATGCCTGGCCAGGGGGCACCCGGCGGACCCGGTGGCCCTAGCGGGCGACCCAGCGGCTACTAGTCGCCTGTCTTTTTGCGACGACGGGCCCCGTTTAGTTGGGGCTGGTCGAGGTCGCCATTGTGCGGTGGACGCGAGGCAATATTCTTTTTGACCCTCGTACGTTTCCTCGGAACTCGGTGTGTGCAAAGGGACCTGTGGCAAAAATACGTACCGACGTTATTCCCGCCACGGGCTAGATGGATTTGGCGTTGCGCTTTGGTTAATATTTGTTAACTCTAAGCGGTCGAACGCCAAACCGGTCGTTCGCTTCTACGGGGGTAGATCTTGGGCTCGCTGTTACCTGACTCAGTCGATGTGGCGGCGGGGATTGTCTTCGTATATCTGCTGATGAGTCTGCTCACGACAGTTGTGCGCGAGGCCATCGAAGGCTTTTGTAAAAGTCGCGCCACGAACCTGGAAAAGGGTTTGATCGAACTTCTGTGTGATCATCCGCCAGAACACCCCGCCAATACCGGTGCCAAGGGCTCGTCGAAGGCCTCCGCCTACGACATGCTGAAGACATTTTACGATCATCCCTTGACCATGACGCTCTACCGCGGCCGCTATCAGACGCCAGATAAGCGGGGATTCCTGGGCGCTGGCAACCTTCCGTCCTATATCCCAAGCAGTCACTTCGCCTTCGTCGTGCTCGATATGCTGGCTGAACGCGGTGGCCAGGCGGAAGACGGACGCCTGGATTCCAATGCCATTTTGGCGGCGACCAAGGGCTTGCCCAATACCCGTCTGGCCAAGATGGTTTCCTTCGCCATCAATAACTCCGGCGGCGACCTCGACAAAGCGCGGTCGTTCATGGAAAATTGGTATAATGCCACGATGGATCGAGTGTCCGGCTGGTACCGTCGCGAAACCCAGACCATCATTTTCTGGTTGTCCTTGGTTATCTGCGTCATCTTGAACGTCAATACCGTCGTCATCGCGCAAAGCCTGTACCTCAGCCCGTCCTTGCGCAAGGCCGTCGAGGCGTCGTCGCAGGAATATTACAGCCAGCACGTCAACGCCGATCCGTCGAACTTAATGCCGGCGAACGGCACCAATCCGCTGGCGGCGCTAGACCTACCTCTCGGATGGAATGACACCACCCTTAATACGATGAACCACCTCTTCCAGTTTTGCGGGGAAAAGAACACCAAGAAGTGTCCGCCTGTTACCCCCGTCGGGACGCCTATGCCGGATTGGTCTCACGCCCGCCCGGACCAATGGATGGCATATCTGGGTCAAAGCGTAAAAAACATCTCTGAGCATGCCACCCATCTTTACCAGGGTAATCCGTCGCTGGGAGACCACACCCTGTTTAACATACTGCCGCTCATCTCGCTGATTATGGGCTGGTTGATGACGGCATTCGCCGTCACGCTGGGCGCCCCCTTCTGGTTCGATGTTCTGTCCAAACTGATGACCGTGCGATCCACGCTCAAGCCCAAGGATGGTGGCGGCGGTGTCAGCGGTTTCGACGGTCTGAGCGCGATCACCGCGGCCTTCTCCGCCCCTCAGGTGACGGAGACGACAGCGCAGCTGACCTATCAACCCAGCCTGGTGGCCTCTTCGGCTCCGGCTGCCACGCCTCATGATGATGCCGACATGGCCTTTCTGGCCGGTTTGGACCCGACCATGCGTCCGCGCGACAACTGACGACGGACGGGGGCGGTCGTGGCAATCATTACTCCAGAGCGACTGAAGACCTTGGCGCCCACCATCCGGGACGACCGCGCCACCGCCTATGCGCCCGCGCTCGAAGCCGCCTTGCCTTTGGGTGATATTACGACCCGGCTGCGGCTGGTTCATTTTATGGCGCAGATGGGGCATGAAAGCGGTGGGTTCAGGGCGCTGGTTGAAAACCTGAACTACAGCGCCCAAGGCCTGCTGACGGTCTTCCGCAGCCGTGTCCAGACGCTGGATAAGGCCAAGGAACTGGTGGCTGCGGGTAAGGAAGCGATCGCCAATTTCGTCTATGGCTACCGGCCGAGCCTTGGGAACGTCAATCCGGGCGACGGTTATAAATATATTGGCCGTGGCTTTATGATGATTACCGGGCGAGCCAACTACGAACGATATGCCGCCATGATTGGCCAGCCCCTGATAGAACAACCCGAATTGCTGGAAAACCCGGTCTACGCCGCCCAGGCCGCGGCGGCCTTCTGGAGGGTCAACAACATCAACGCCAAGGCTGATCTCGACGACATCGAAGGGGTGACGCGACTGGTCAATGGCGGCACCATAGGATTGGCGGACCGTCAAGCGTGGCTTGATCGCGCCAAGACGACCTTCCCGCCGTTGCCGCCAGCGCCCGCAGCCACATCCACGGATGGCTTCAGCCAGTACTTCACGTTGGACGAACTAACCCATACCGACAACCGGACCATCGACAATACACCGCCATCCGAGGTTGTTGCCGTGCTCAAACAGACGGCCGCTCAGATGGATCGCGTGCGTATATGGCTGGGCAAGCCGATACGGGTGAACAGCGGTTATCGGTCACCGGCGCTGAACAAGGCGATCGGCGGGGCACCAAATAGTGCGCACTGCCTGGGTTATGCGGTGGATTTTGTTTCGCCCGCCTTCGGTACACCGCGCGACATCTGCAAGAAAATCATCGCCAGCGATATCCGGTACGATCAGCTGATATATGAAGGGACCTGGGTCCACATCTCGTTTGACCCGCGCCTGCGTATGCAGACCCTAACGGCGGCGTTCACGTCGACCGGCACGGTCTATTCAGACGGCATAACCTGAAGCGGCATTGATGGGTTGGGGCCAGGCGCAAGTCGGTGTTTGTTTTTGTCGAACGAAACCGATATAAGGCGCCTATGACTCTGATGGCGATGCTTTTCGAACGGCTGGCGGCGGGGGGGCGTATATTGCTCTGTACGCTTCTTGTCGTCGGCGTATTGAGCAGCCAGTCGGCCGGGTTCTGCACGCACGAGCTCCAAAGCCAGGACGGCGGGGCCTATAGTCATGATGACACCGCGCGCGTCGACAATGACCGTGACGGCGGCAGTCTTCTCGATATTTATCACGTCCTGCACAATTGTGCCTGTCATGCGCATAGTTCCGCGACGGCATCACCGGACGGCGTCCCGGCCGCGACGCCCCTCTTGACGCTAACGGCCACGCGCTTTGCCCTAACCGACGCCCGTCGCCGCGACGACCCCGGCGCATCGCCCGACCAGCCCCCCAAACCGTTCATAGACATCCGTACCGTTTAACGGCCCGGCGTCCGTGATGCATGAGCACATGGCTTGTCCGGCCATGTCTATCCTCATGTCATCATGGATGGCTCATGCCCCATTTACATATACGATCTTCCGCGTCCGCAATATCGGCGCTCATAGCGGCGCTGTGCCTTGGCGCCGTGCCCGCATCCGCTCAGCTCGTCTCAACCGAGCACGAAAACCTGGCCCCGCCTTTCGCCACCGTGTTGGTCCGGGCGCAAACCCAGGCCCCGCGATTGGCCGAAGCCCGCGCCCGCGTTGATCAGGCGCGCGGCCTCGCGACGCAATCGCGCGCCTGGTCCAATCCCACCGTCTCCCTCGAAAGCGAGAATTTCGGTGGCCGCGCGCCGTTCAACGGCTTTGGCGCGGCGGAAACAACGCTTAGCGTCGAACAACCGCTTGAACTGGGCGGTAAGCGTCAGGCACGCATCGCGGCCGGCGACGCCGCCCTGCAATCCAGCACGGTGCGTGCGACACAAACCCGTGGCGACTTCACCTTCGATCTTGCCCGTGCCTATGTCGATGCCGAAGTGGCTGACCGCAGGTTGCGGCTGGCCGAGGAAGCCTTGAGCCTGGCTCTGGACGATGAACGTGTTGCCAAGGCGTTGGTTGACGCCGGCAAGGAGGCCGACCTGCGCCGCCTTCAGGCGCAAAGCGGCGTGCAGGCCGCCCGCGCCGGGCTTGATGAGGCGCGCGCCGCCCGCATCACCGCCTTGACCACTCTCAGCGCCCTTGTCGGGGAGGAAACGCCCTATACGGCCATGCCCGCCGACCTGCTGCCGCATGCGGACCTGGGCGAAGCGGTCATCGCGCCGGATCCCCTGCAAAGCCCGGCCTATCTGAGTGCCGAGGCGGAGCGGGAAACGCTGGCAAAGCGGGTGCGTGTTGAACGCACCCGTGCCGCGCCAGATGTCGCGCTGTCCCTGGGCGTACGCCGGTTGAACGGCGACGATCGCACGGCCTTCGTGGGTGGCGTGTCGCTGTCCTTGCCTTTATTCGACAAAAATCGCGGCAACATTTCTGCCGCCGAGGCCGATTTGACGGCCTCACAGGCGCGTTTGACGGCCGCGCGTCGCGATGCGGAGGCGCAGTCCATGGCCGCCGTATATCAGGCGCGGGCGGCATCAAGTCGCCTGCTGGCGGCGCGTGACACCGAACGAACGGCCGAGGAGACCTACAGACTGACCCGGTTGGGCTACGAAGGCGGAAAACTGCCCTTGTCCGAAGTGGTCAGTGCCCGTCGCGACCTCATCGAAGCCCGGCGTCAGAGCCTGGATGCCCGTATTGACCGCCTGATGGCCGAAGCGCTCATCGCCCGCCTCACCGGTGCGGTGCCTTTCACTCACAAGGCCCACGGAGAATAATCATGAACCGCACTATACTCTATATCTCCGCCGCTGTTTTGATAGCTGGCGGCCTGGGTTATGGCGTCGCCAAATGGACAGCGCCCAAATCGACCGTGTCACCGGTGGCCCAGCCGGACGACGATCACGCTCCCGAAACAATAGCCCTGAGCGATGCCGATGCCCAAAAGACAGGTATCGATCTGGAAACCGTTCAGTCCGGCGGCCTGGCCGGTGAAATCCTGGCCCAAGGCACCATAACCGCCGGTCCGGAAGGGCAGGCCGTGCTCACGGCGCGTGCCGACGGTACGGTGACGCGTCTCTACAAGCGTTTGGGGGATCCGGTTAAAGCTGGAGAAACCGTAGCCTTGGTCGAGAGCCGGGAAGCGGCGCAGATTCTGGCCGACCGTCAGTCGGCCGAGGCGCGCGCTGATCTGGCGCGAAAGACCGTTCAACGCGAACGCCGTCTGTTCGACCAGGGCATTTCTCCCCGCGTCGATTATGAACGGGCTGAAACCGAAGCGGCCGCAGCGGAAGCCGAAGCCCGGCGATCGCGCACGGTTGCCTCCAACACCCAGGTCAGCGGTGACGGGCGCAGCGTTATCGTCACTAGCCCCATTACGGGTCGCATCAGCGCCGCAACGGCGAGTCTGGGGGCCTTCGTCACACCGGAAAGCGAAGTATTCCGCGTGACCAATTCAGATCGTCTCCAAGCCGAGGTAGCGGTCGGTGCCGTCGATAGCGGCCGCGTGAAGGCCGGAGATCGCGCCACCATACTGGCGAGTGACGGTCGCACGATTGAGGGGCGTGTCCGCTCGATTACGCCGGCCCTGGACGGGGAAACCCGGTCGGCGACGGCAATACTGGACCTCGCGGGCGGCGGCTTGCAACCCGGGCAATCCGTCCGGGTCAGACTGTTCCCCGAAGTCACATCGTCATCCACCGCCATCGTCGTGGCGGATCAGGCGGTGCAGACTTTGGCGGGCAAGGCGGTCGTGTTTGTCAAAACGCCGTCGGGCTTTACGCCCGCAGTTGTCACCTTGGGACAACGCAGCGCCGGACGGGTTGAAATCGTCTCGGGGCTCAAGGTTGGTGACATCGTGGCCGTTCACAATGCCTTCCTTCTCAAGGCCGAAATGGCCAAGAGCGAACACGGAGAGCATTGATGATCGCCCATCTTATCACGCAATCGATCCGGCTGCGCTGGATCGTCGTTACACTGGTTGTGCTCATCTCGGCCGTTGGCTTGTGGCAATTTACGCGGCTGCCCATCGACGCTGTGCCGGACATCACCAATAATCAGGTGCAAATCAATACGGTCGATCCGGGCCTGTCGCCGCTGGAAATGGAAAAGCGCGTCACCTTCCCACTCGAAACGGCTCTGTCGGGAATACCCGGGCTGGAGACGACGCGGTCACTGTCACGTAATGGCTTTTCACAAGTCACCGCGATCTTTTCCGAAAAGACGGACCTCTATTTCGCACGCCAGCAAGTCAATGAACGCATCGCCCAGACCCGCGATGCCTTGCCGGAAGGCGTACAGCCGCAGATCGGCCCCGTCACCACAGGACTGGGTGAGGTCTACATGTACGCGGTCGATTATGGCCCCAAACGGCCGGTCGCGGCGGGCCAGCCCGGCTGGCAATCCGATGGCAGCTACCGGACGCCAGATGGTGACTGGCTCGATACCGACGTCGCCCGCGCCGCTTATCTGCGCACGGTGCAGGACTGGATGATCAAACCACAACTGCTGCCGGTCAAAGGTGTCGCCGGTGTCGATTCCATCGGTGGCTACCAGAAACAGTATGTCGTCGAGCCCGATCCGGCGCGCATGGCCGCTTATGGTGTATCTTACGCCGAATTGGCGCAGGCACTGGAAAAAGCCAATCTGTCGGCCGGCGCCAACTACCTCAACCGGGGCGGCGAAGCCTTTCTGATACGCGCGGATGCACGCATACGCGGTATCGGAGAGATTGGCGAAACCGTGGTTACCACACGGGGCGGGATTGGCGTTTCGGTCCGTGACCTGGCGCAGGTCCGTGTCGGTGGCGACCTGCGCACCGGCGCTGCCAGCCTAAACGGTCATGAGGTCGTTATCGGTACGGCCCTCATGCTCATAGGCGAAAACAGCCGCACGGTCGCCAAAGCCACCGGCACGCGGCTGGAAGCGATACGCAAATCTCTGCCGCCTGGTATTGTCGTGACCCCGTTGCTGGATCGCTCGCAACTGGTCAATGCCACGGTTGCGACCGTTGAACGCAATCTCGCCGAGGGTGCACTTTTGGTTGCCGCGACGCTGTTTCTGCTTTTGGGTAATGTCCGCGCGGCGATCATTGCCGTCCTGGTCATTCCCGTCTCGTTTCTCATGATGGCGATCGGCATGAATGGCCTAAAGGTGCCAGGAAATCTGATGAGCCTGGGCGCGCTCGACTTCGGCCTTGTTGTCGATGGCAGCGTCATCATCATAGAGAACAGTCTGCGGCGGCTGGGCCATCGTCAACAAGCCGAGGGGCGGCTTCTGACCCTGTCGGAACGTCTGGCCGAAACGGGGCTGGCGGCACGGGAAATGATCAAGCCAACCGTATTCGGTCAGGCGATCATCTTCCTGGTCTTCGTGCCCTTGTTCACCTTCAGCGGCGTCGAAGGCAAGACATTCGCACCGATGGCAACGACCCTTATGCTGGCGCTGGCGGCAGCCTTCGTGCTGTCCTTGACCTTCGTACCCGCCATGGTCGCGCTCCTGGTCCGGGGAAAGGTGGTGGAAAAGGAGGTCTGGCTCATCGCCCGAATTCGCACCGCCTATGAACCGGTGCTCCACCGTCTGGTGGCGCGGCCGTGGCCGTTCATCGCCGCCGGTGTGGGTATTGTCGCCCTGTCCGGACTGGTATTCAGCTTGCTCGGGCAGGAGTTCATCCCGCAGCTTGACGAAAAAAACCTAGCCATGGCCTCATCACGTGTCCCGTCGGTATCGCTTGAACAGTCCTTGATCATGCAGAGAGGCGTCGAAAAGGCGGTGTCCGCCTTGCCGGAAGTCGCCTTTATGTACTCCAAGACAGGTACGGCCGAGGTGGCGACCGACCCGATGCCGCCCAGCATTTCGGATGGCTTTATCATCTTGAAGGACACGTCAGACTGGCCGAAAGGGGTTACGAAGAAAGCCGATGTTGTCCGGCGTGTAGAAGCCGTGTCCGCAAAGGAACTGGGCCAGGCCTACGAACTCAGCCAGCCGATCGAGCTGAGGTTCAACGAACTGATCGCCGGCGTGCGCGGCGATGTCGCGATCAAGCTTTATGGCGACGATCTCGATACGCTCGGTGCGACGGCGGCGCGAATGGTCAGCGTTTTACAGGCCATCCCCGGGGCGGCCGATGTCAAGGCCGAACAGACCGATGGCTCGCCCACGCTCGATATCCAGTTCGATCGCCTGGCTATCGCGCGTTACGGCCTGACCGTCGAAGAGGTGGCCGATACTGTCGCCGTCGCCATGGGCGGGCGGGAAGCCGGTCTGGTGTTCGATGGCGACCGGCGTTTCCCGATCATGGTTCGTACCGCGGCCGGCGCACGTGAAGACCTGGATGCCCTTGGCGCCTTGCCCGTCATGCTGCCCGAAGAGAGCGGACATACTCGCCGGTCAGTCCCCCTGTCGCAGGTCGCCTCTTTCCGGTTCGGTGAGGGGCTGAACCAAATCAGCCGGGAAAACGGCAGCCGTCGCGTGGTCATCCAGGCCAATGTGCGCGGCCGCGACGTCGGTTCCTTCGTTCGCGAGGCCTTGCCGAAAATAGACGACGTACCCTTGCCGGCCGGTGCGCACCTTCAGTGGGGCGGCCAGTTTCAGAACCTGAAGGCGGCGTCTGACCGGCTGGCGATCGTCGTTCCTATTTGCTTCGCCGCCATTTTTGCCCTGCTTTATCTGGCGCTCGGCGGCTTTCGCCGGGCACTGGCGGTTTTCGCCGCTATTCCGCTGGGTGTCGCAGGGGGCGTCTTCACGCTATGGATGACCGGCATCGCCTTTTCGGTGTCCGCGGCCGTCGGCTTCATTTGCCTGTCCGGTGTTGCCGTTCTGAACGGTCTGGTCCTGATGACAAGCATCCGCGAGCGCCTGGATGCTGGCATGGCCGTGTCGAAGGCGATTGTCGAGGGAACCCTGATGCGGATTCGCCCGGTCATCATGACCGGACTGGTCCCGGCCATCGGCTTCATTCCCATGGCCCTGGCGCACGGAACGGGGGCGGAGGTCCAAAAGCCGCTTGCTGTCGTGGTCATAGGCGGGTTGGTCGGGGCGACTTGCCTGACCCTTCTGGTCCTGCCTGCGATCATGCAGGTCATCCTTAGGGCAGTAAGAGCAAAGTGATCCGTCGTCGAACCTGAAAAAGGGGGGCGCTGGCTATGGTTAATTCCTCCTAGCCGGCGCCCCAGATCATGCGACAATGACCGGCGTGCGGTGTCTTAGATGAGACTCCCGCAGACAGCCAAGCGGGACAGCCCTCTTCACAAGCTCGCGATCCGGGGAGACTGATCATGCTGCGCCGACATATTTTGCTGTCCAGCCTTGCCATAGCCTTGAGTCCCTGTGTCGCCAAGGCTGAGCCGCAGGATTTGCCGCGACTGGTGCCCAATGTTGGCAAGGTGGGGACCGGCCGGTTGTCCGTGCTTATGGTGCCGGTTCTGGACCTAACTCTTTACGGGCCGGGCGGCACCTGGTCGGATGAGCGGCCGTTTGCCCTGCATATAGAACACCTGCGCCATCTCGACAGCCAGGGGACATCGCGGCGCATAATTAGCGAAATACGCGCTCTGGGCTTTCACGACGAGGCGCGGCTCGCCGCTTGGCAACACGAGTTGATGGCGATCTTACCGGACATCAAGACGGGCGATACCAGTACCTTAGTCCGCACATCGACCGGGGCTACGGCGTTTTACCACCGCAACCGGTTCATCGGCCAGATTGCCGAACCGGCCTTCAGCGCCAACTTCTTCGCCATCTGCCTGAGCCCGAAAACCACTCAGCCCGCCTTGCGTCGCAGCCTGCTAGGTGAGGCATAACCGGAGATCAGGCGGCTCGGCGGCCGAGGTCCAGTACGTCATCCACCTGACCTTCGGCGTCGAGCCCTAAGACGTGGCGCGTATGCCAAAGCGCATAGAACAGGAGGCTCCAGGCGGCCTGTGGGTGCCGCGCCGGGTCCTCATACACGCGCTCTATCGTAGGCTGCAGCGAGAGTTCACGCATGGCCGGATGCGCCAGCAGAAGCGGCTTTATGCGAAGTTTGTAAGGTTCGATCCATTGCCCGATCGGTGGCACGAAACCCTGCTTTTTCGACCAGGCGTCGACGCCCGGCGTGTTACGCGATACCCAGTCGCGCAAAAGCCATTTGCCTAACCCGTTTCGGACCTTAAAGGCCTCTGGAAGGTCATAGGCGAACGGCGACAGGACGGGGTCCAGGAAGGGCGTGCGCCCTTCAACGCCATGCGCCATCAGGCAGCGATCCAATTTTAGCAGGAGATTATTCGGCAGCCATTCGGCGCAATCTATCGCCTGGAGCGTCTGCATGGCAGAAATCTGCGCGACGGATTCCAGTTGCTCCGTCCGCGCCAGTCCATCTCGCCATGCCTGCAAAGCCGTGGGGGGAAGCAGCGAAGAGAAGACACCCCGTGTACGGGTCTTCTGACGCCAGAGACCGAAGAACCAGGCGGCGCGCCGATATCGTTTGTAGCCACCGAACAACTCGTCTGCGCCTTCACCGCTCATTACCACCTTGAGGCCACGGGCTTTGGCGGCTTCGGCCAGCATGAATAATGGCAGGGCTGAGCAGTCAGCCGACGGATCGTCCAGCGCGGCGGCCAGCTTCGGGGCGCAGCGGAAAAAGTCTGGCGCGGTGATATCTACAAGCTGATGATCGGCGTGCGCTGCACGGGCGACGGCTCTTGCCTTGTCGCTTTCATCCTTGGCTGCGCCCGGAAAGGCCGCTGTGAGCGCGACAACCGGCTGTGTCGAACGCTCGGCCATGAGGGTTAGCAGGGCAGATGAATCGATGCCGCCAGACAGGAACAGGCCGGTCGGCGCGTCTGAGCGCAAATGGGCTTCGACACTATCGCGTAAACGCCTGGCCAGCTCACGCGAAGCGGCTTCGTAGTTCGCGACGGGGGCGCGCACGCGCAGGGTATCATGGGGTCGTTGACGCGCGCTTTCGACAATCTCAGCGTTTTTGACCACCAGGGTTTGCCCGGGCAGTATGCGCTTGATGTCGCTGAAAATGGTATCTGCGCCAGTCGTGAATTGCAATTGGAGCATTTCTGCGCGCACGCGTGGCGTTACTGTATTGTTAGCAAGTCCCGCGGCGATAAGCGCCTGTGCTTCGGAGGCAAAGGCGAAATAGGCCGGGGTGATGATATAATAGAGTTGTTTGATACCGTACGGATCGCGGCTCAGAATCAGGCACTCGCCCGACGCATCGTAGATCGCCAGCCCGTACATGCCACGCAAATGGTGTGTGAACCTAAGTCCGTGGCGGCCATACATATGTAGTGGGGTTTCGCAGTCGGAATCGGACTGAAAATCGATGTGTGTCAGGGTGTTACGCAGGTCTAGGTCATTATAGATCTCGCCATTGCCGACGAGAAGGCTGCCGTCCAGAGCTCGAAAGGGCTGCTGCCCGCCTTCGATGTCCACTATGGCCAGGCGGGTATTGACAAGGCCGACGGACCGCCTGATCTCGATGCCCGTTTCATCGGGTCCGCGATGGTTCAGTGCACGGGCCAGTTTTGCAAGCACCGCCGGGTCGACGGCTTGATTGTCACGCATCATGATGCCTGCTATGCCGCACATAGATCTTCCCGCTTTCCGCAAAATCCCAAATGCGAGACACCACGCGCGGGGCGAAGTCGTACCTCTCCAACCAAAAAAGTGCGCATTTGTGAAAAAAAAGCTCGGGTGGCTGTGCGATCATGATGCGTTGGAGGTGTCATGGCTAAATACTGGCAATTCGCCATATGCGACTGACATACCCATGACGGAACGTACAAATTTAAGTATTTGCATTATTTGCAAGAATGAGGTGGACCGTATCGTTGCCTGCCTGGATGCCGTCTCAGGACTGTCTGACGACGTGGTCGTGGTGGACAGTGGCTCGACGGACGGCACGGTGCAGAAGGCTGAGGCCTGGGGGGCGCGCGTTTTTTTCAATCCGTGGTCCGGATACGGCCCGCAAAAGCGCTTTAGCGAGGACCAGGCGCGTTATGACTGGATTTTGAATCTCGATGCTGATGAAGTTCTCACTCCAGGCCTGCGCGATGAAATCAGGGCGCTGATGCAGTCGGATCCCTCGCTTCCGGCCTACCGCGTCAGGATAATGACCATCTACCCAGGCAAGGAGTGGCCGCGATTGTGGGCGGACTTTAACAACTATGTTCGCCTGTATGACCGGCGCCGCGTCAGGTTTGCAGAGAGTCCCGTCCATGACACGGTAGATACCGGTCCCTATCCGGTGGGGCAGCTCACAGGCCAGGTCCTTCATTTTTCGGCCCGGTCCTATGAACATATCCGGCAAAAACTGGCTGCCTATACGGATCTGCAATCGCGCACGCTTCGCAAGCGGCGATGGGTCATAGCTGTCCGGCTGCCATTCGAATACATATTTGTCTTCGTACGCTACTATCTGGCGCGGAGACATTTTACAGGTGGCTGGGATGGTATCGTCAGTTCTCATCTTGCTGCCGAGTCGCGATTTAGTCGCCTGATCAAGATGTGGCGCGTTGCGGGCGCGACCTAGCTGTCTAGATGATCGTCTGCAAGGCTTGCACCAAGCGGGCGCGACCCGCAGCGAAACCATAGGTATCGATAGCATGCTCCTGCGCCACGTCCGCCGTTCGTTGCAAGGCGCCGGGTTCGTCGAGAGCCTGTCGCAAGGCTTCGGCGAGGGCTGCAGGGTTTTGTGGCTCGAACAGGCGACCAAATCGGCCCTGGGCCAAAATCTGACGCGGTCCTTCCAAATCGGCAGTCAGTACGGGCACCCCTGCTGCCATGGCCTCTATAACCACCAGTCCGAACGGTTCGTAGCGGGACGGCACGACGAACAGATCAAGCTCCTTCAGGAAACGGGCGGCCGGTGCCTGCCAACCACAAAATGTCACTTGGGAATGCAGGTTGAGTTGGCGGACCTGATTGGCAAGGGAAACCGCTTCGGGGCCATCCCCCGCGATACGCAGGTGAAACGCTACGCCTGCATCACGCAACTGGCTGGCGGCCTCCAGCAGAATGTCGAATCCTTTCTGGTCATGCAGGCGACCCAGTGCGCCTATGACCGGAATAGTGCCGCGCGACGTCTTGACGGGGTAAACCTCAAGCGGCGCAAAATTGCCGATCTCGAGCGCGAGCGTTTCGGGATAGGCGCTCCGGACGTGCGACAACACGCTCTCGCTAACACACAGGGCCGCACGCACGTGCGTCAGATGCGGCTTTGAAAAGGCGTTGTGCATCACTTGAACCGTTTTGTCGCGCAGGCCCATGTAAGGCAACGTGCACAGTCGTGCGGCCCTGTTGCCGTGGGCGAGAATAAGGTCTGGACGAAAACGGCGGCAATACATCTGCAACTGGATGGCGGCGATGGGATCGAAATCAATTCGTGCTGCCAGGGGTGCAAAGCCCTTGGCGGGCACCTCACGCGCCAGGACGCCGCGCGGATGGCCGAGACTTAAGACCTCGACGCCTTCGGCCGAGAGAGCCTCGTGATAGTAGGCAGCCATTGATTCGACGCCACCCCTGGCCTTGGCCAGCATTATGTTCAAAACGCGCATTGAATGGGGTGGCATATCACTTGTCGGGTTAAACAGTTCGTGGCGCGTACACGACGCTCAACATAATGACACCGCCAGCGATATAAACTCGCAAGCCCTTTATTCATAGTCATTCCAGTGGATAGACACTGCCTCAATTTGAACTTTTTTTGGCGGCACGGATGTCACCCCAATCACACCTATCCCAGCTTGTCCCCGACCGTGCCAGACGCCTTGCTGCAAGCCTATCTGGAAAAGCGCGCGATGCTCGTACGCTATTTTACAGCGCGTGCGCGCGACGCCGCGACGGCGGAAGACGTCGTGCAGGAAATCTATCTCAAGATTGCGGCTTTGGGAGCCCACTATAGCGTTGAAAATCCGACCGCCTTCCTGTTTACGACCGGCAGCCATATCTGGCTGAATCGAATGCGGGGGCAAGGGCGCCAACGAAGCCGCGATGGTCAATGGCTGTCAGCCAACCACATGGACCTGGCCGGCGAGATGATTGCCGACGTCCCCTCCGCTGAAAACGAAGTCATGGCGCGTGAGCAGTTGGCGCTCATCACGGCGGCCCTGCAAGAGCTTCCGGAAAAGACGCAGGAAATTTTCCGGCTTGGCAAGTTTGAGGGGATGACCCAGGCCCAGGTGGCCGCGCATCTTCATATCTCCAAGAGCTCCGTTGAAAAGCATCAATACACCGCACTGCGGCATCTGTCAGATCGACTGAAAGGGGCGGGGGGGCCGTGAAGCCAGACACCCAAACACAAAGAAAACAAGATTTGCGACTCTGACACCCGGGTGGTGTCACCCTATCAAAAGGACAAATGCACGAGATGCCGACTGGAAATCAGGATATAGCGATGATCGCGCAGCAAGCCAGAGACTGGCTTGTGCGCGTCCACGCGCCTGATGTTACCGATGCGGACATTGAGGGACTGACGGACTGGCTAAACCAGTCAGAACAGCATCTTTCGGCATTCGACGAGGCGGAACGGTCGTGGTTCGAACAGTTCACTCACGAAGCTGCGCCTTATGACCTGCCTGTGGCCGAGAGGACCTCGCCTCAGCCAGCGACGGAAAATCCGCAGGTTGAACAGGTCGTCATCCCGTTTTATGCGCGCAAATCGCGTCGCCCTGCCGGGTCTGTATGGACCTGGGGTGTCGCTACGGGCATCGCCGCGGGTCTGGCGGCGGCAATTGTTTCGGCGGTTGTCATGGTCCAAGCCGCCAAGCCGGTCATCTACGAAACACGTAAGGCCGAAACGAAAGAGGTTGTCCTCGAAGACGGGACCCGGCTGCATTTGAACACCGATACGCACCTGTCCGTCCGCCTGACCCGAAACGCTCGCCAGATTCAGCTCGACAAGGGTGAACTGGCGGTGACAGTCGTCCATGACGCGTCAAGGCCTTTTTCCATCCAGATGGGTGACCAGACGGTCAGCGATGTCGGAACCGAATTCAATGTCGCACGGCTGGATGGGGTTATCCGGATCAATGTGCGGGAAGGCGAGGTAGCGGTTGCCCCCACTGGCCGTCCCGCTGACGTGAGGGCCGTGCTCAAATCGGGCGACGAAGCCGTGCAGGTCGAGGGCAGTCCGCAGGTCAGGGTTGTCAAGGCCGACCCTTCCGTAGCGTTCGCCTGGCAGCAAGGCCGCGTCATTTACCAGGACCAAACCTTGGCGTTTGTCATAAAGGACCTCAACCGTTATATGAGGACACCCCTTGTGACGGATGCCGCGACAGGGCAACTGAGGGTGACGGCGGTCATTGTTGTTGATTCGGAGGCTTCGGTTGTTAAACGGCTGGAAGAATTTCTTCCCGTGCAAGCCACCACGACGGCTACGGCTGTCTATCTGCACCGCCGTCCTTAGTCTTGCTGCAGGCGCGGCCACAGCGGCGGAAAGCCACTATGCGGTCGATATACCGGCCCAGCCGATGGGCAACGCGCTTATACAGTTCGCGGTGATCACCAATATATCGCTTGGCGGTGTAAATCCCAAGTCTTGCGGCGTTCGGGCGCGAGCGCTTCACGGTGTTTATACGGTCGATGCCGGACTGAAGGCGCTTCTCAAGGCGAGTGCATGCGAAGCCGTACGCGTCGATACGGCGAGTTACCGTCTTCAGGTCCGCCGTATCTCGCCGCGCGGCTTCTCTTGGCCCGTTGCCGATGCCTCGGCGCCCATGGAGGTCGTTGTTACGGCGAACCGGCGCCCCCAGTTACTTGGCCGGGCGCCAACATCCGTCAGCGTAATTTCGGCGGCCAGGCTGGGGGCGAGCGATGGCAGTCTAATGGACGTGGCGGCTGGTGTACCCGGCATGATGATGACCAATCTTGGGCCGGGACGGGACAAGATTTTGCTACGCGGTGTATCGGACGGTGTATTTACCGGCCGTACGCAGTCAACGGTCGGTCTATATCTGGACGATGCGCCGATCACCTATAATGCCCCCGACCCCGATTTGCTTCTCGTGGATATGGCGCGTGTGGAGGTGCTCAAAGGGCCGCAAGGGGCGCTGTACGGCGAAGGGTCGATTTCAGGCGTCGTGCATCTGATCACCAACCCGCCCGACCTGTCGCACACCCAGGGCAATGTAACAGGCGGACTTGGCCTCACCGAGGGCGGGGAGTCGTCTTCGCGTGTCTCGGCAGTGGTAAACCTGCCGTTGTTAGCCGAGCGGGTCGGTGTGCGCCTCGTCGCCTATCGCGACAAGAGTGGCGGTTACCTCCATTACGCCAACGACCCGGAATACAAGGGCAATGGCACAGTGCGCGACGGCGTGCGGGCTGCCGTGTCCTGGAAAATCAATGATAATTGGACCCTGACAGGCAGTCTGGCGCAACAGGATATCGAGACCAAGGACAGCCAGTACATATATGGCGGGCGAAAGGACTACATTCGCGCGCCCGGCATAGCTGAGCCCCACGACAATGATTTCAGCGAAACCGCTGCACGTCTCACCGGGGAAACCGCGGTCGGCGCTGTGAAGCTAACGCTCAATCACCTGCATCATGATATCTCGAGCCGGTACGACGCCGATCCGTTGAGCGCCGTGGTTGCAGCACCCAATTCCGGACAGCTTGTCTACGACGAGATTCAAAATGTTGAATTGACCACGATAGAAGGCCTTGTGACCTCGCCCACCGAGCGGCCTCTGCGCTGGCTTGCAGGTGTTTTTGCCTCTGATGGTACCGAAAAATTCAATCCTCGCCTAATTGATTACAAGACGGATGGGGCAATCTTTCGGGAAACCCGCAAGGATCACATCACCAACCTGGCTGCATTTGGCGAACTGTCTTTTGACCTGTCGGCGAAATGGATGTTGACCGCCGGTCTGCGACTGGCTCAGAGTGAGCATAGGGTTGCCAGTGACAGCCGTGAAACGGGTAATCCGCAAGATAGCCTCTCGTCATTCAGCGGCCGAAAACACGACATGCACGTATCGCACAAGTTGGTCTTGACCTATGTGCCGGACTCGAGATTGCTGTTTTATCTCCAGGCCTCGAACGGATACCGCAGCGGTGGATTCAACACGACGGCGCTCTCCGAAGGGCCGGCGCCTGTCGCGCGCTACGACGGGGACCGTCTGGACAGCTATGAACTCGGCGCCAAACTGACCTTGCCGGACCACAGGCTCAGGCTGACCGTCGACGGGTATGCCATTAGGTGGAATAAGCTTCAAAGCGATCAGTTGCAGGCCACAGGTCTGCCGGTAACGGTCAATATCGGTGACGGCCTTGTCCATGGTCTGGAGTTTGAAGCGGACTGGCGCCCGTTTGACATCCTCGACCTGCATGCCGCGGCCTTGTTCGCCGCGCCGGAACTCAAACACGCAAATCCGTTATACAGCATAGATGACGATCGAGGCATGCCGTACATTCCCCGGCAAATCTACAGTGTATCGGCGAATTGGCACGCACAGCTCTGTGCCCATCCGCTTGATATCATGACGACTTTTGCCTACCGGGGAGAATCGCATTTGAATTTTGGATCTTTGCAGACCGTCAGGATGGGCGGCTATGGCCAAATGGATGTCGACGCAGCCTATCACGTGGGAGCAATGACGTATGGGCTGCGCGTCACCAACCTGACGGCGGCGCGCGGTAACAGCTTTGCGTACGGGAATCCCTTCAAGATTGCAGCGGGTAATCAGGTGACCCCGCTGCGGCCGCGCACCGCGTGGTTGACCGTCAGCCGGGATTTTTAGAGCTATAAGGCGCGACTGTGTCTGCGCCAGGCGCGGTACCAGTCGAGCGCCTCCTCGGGATGACCGCAACGGCCTTCGATACGATGGCGTCGTCGCATCATGCCGCATTGACGGTAGGTGATTGCAATGGCGCCAGCCTCAATAGCCAGGTCGCGCTTGTGAAGGGGAATGTCGTAGTGATCGCCCTGATGCCATTCCCGCTTCATGCCTATTGCTTGCGCCAAGGCATGGAGTTCGCCTTCCGTGTCGGCGATAAGGTGAGACATCTGCATGCCGCGGAAATGGCCGATGGCGTGCCGATACATGTCATCGATGAATACGGCCATTTCGTGTATCTCCCATCCGCCGCAGTTCTTGGATCTGGATGGAAGATGGGGCAGGGCGGGTGGAAAGCAAGAGGGCGGGACCCTATCGCGCCGACAGCCGGTCGCGCATCCAGCTTGCCGCATCGTTGAACGCCGTTTCAGCAATCCGGGAGATAGATACGGCTTCGAGGAAGCTGTGCGAAGCCCCGGCGTAGACGATGGCGCGTGTCTCGACGCCAGCAGCGTGCAGGCGCGCGTCCAGAGCCATACTTTGTCCGGTCAAAACATCGCATTGGGGCACGCACAGGAAAACAGGCGGCAGATCGTGTAGATCGGCCAGTAGGGGCACCGCCCGGGGGTCGGACTGGTCTTCGGGCCGGGCCAGATACTGCGACCAGAAATAGGCCATTTCGTCCGCTGTCAGCATGTAGTCAGGACCACCGTAACGGCGAACATCGTCCGCCGACAGATCGATTCCAAAGGCGCCGTAATTCAGGATCAGGCCACTCAGCACGCTCCCTTGGCCGGCATCGCGCAAGGCAATCGCGGTACTGAGCGATAGGTTCGCCCCGGCGGAATCGCCCCCGATCGCCAATCGTTCGGAATTAATGTTCAAGTCGGCGGCGTGAGTCCGCAGGTGTTGAACGACCGCCATGATTTGTTCCAGGGCAACCGGAAAGCGGGCTTCCGGAGACAGGGCATAGTCGACGCCTACGACGCAGACGCCGGCGCGGCTTGCATATTCCCGCATGATACGGTCGTGGGTATCCAGGCTGAACATGACCCAGCCGCCGCCATGGATATAGATCAAGGCGGGTTTGGCGCCGGCGCCGTCCGGATCATATACCCGGATACGGACACCGCCATGCGGCGTCGATACCGTGTGTTCGGTTACGGCATGCATGACCGGCCCGCCGGTGATCCAGGGTGCCCGCACTTTTTCGGCGATCTGGCGCGCGTTTATCGTGGTGCGCTCAAGCCCGCTGCCGTGCGTGAGATAGGCTTCGCCGGTGATGCGGATAAAGTCGCGCACACCTGGATCGAGCTCTGCGCCGGCGGGTATCGAAGAGGAGTTAAGCACAGATGGCTATCCTGTCACACGATCTGGAGCGTCCTGGCGAAAAGCGGAGCGCTTCCCGGAAGACCCTGATGCAAATCAAAAAGTTTGAACGAAACGGCGGTGTCTCTAATGCGTCCCGCTTCAGGCTGGGTTTTAGCGGCAAGGCCACGTACCGGACTACGACATGCGGATCGAATAGTGTCTTGAACGGGCCAAAACATCCGTCTACTTCGCCGCCGTGGCCAGATAGGCAGCCGCCGTCGTCGGTCCCTTCGTCACCGTGTCGGTGTGTTGGGTAATATATTTTCGGATTTCAAAGAAGAAGTTGGAGCCAGAAGGCAGGCCGAGTTCGTCCCAGGCCTTGTCGAGCGCGGCGGCCTTGTCTTCCGGCACATTGGCCGGCTGGATCAGCATGAAATCCCAATCCGCACCGTCGCTGTGGACATAGAGCTGGCGTGGGGGCAACCCGGCCATCTCGTTCGCCTTGTCGCACTTGGCGATGAATTCCAGAAATGCCTGATGCTGCCCGGGCGCGATGCGGTATATTTCCACCTGGGTACGGGGCACGGGTGCGGGTGAGCTTACCGGGGCGGGTGCGGAGACGGGCTTTGGTGCCGCCATAACCGAGGTGGCGGCCATAAGCAGGCCTGCGGCGATCAGGATGGCTTTCATTTGGTGTCTCCCGTGGGTGGAATATCGTCGTTGAACCAGGGTGTGGCGGCCTTTTCGGCGTTCGGCCAGGTCTGGCTCAAGTCCGCCGCATCGTAGAGATGGCCGTTCTTCATCACCTGGTCGATGTCCAGTGCGTGGGTGATATCGGTGCGCGGGTCGGCGTTGAGGATCAGCAGATCGGCGAACTTGCCAGGAGTCAGGCTACCCAGCTCTCCGCGGCGTCCGATGGTTTCCGCAGATCCCAGGGTGCCGGCGTGAAGCGCTTCTTCGGGTGTCATGCCGCCCATGACATGGGCCTCCAGTTCCCAGTGGAAGCCAACGCCGGGTGTATTGCCATGGGCGCCAATGCCGATAAGCCCGCCCGCGCGCTGAATCGCGGCTGATCCGCTGGCAACGATGGGGAAAGCGTATTCGGACAGGGGCAACCATTGATCCAGCCGCGTGGTCATCTGCACCAGGGCGAAATGCGGCGTGAAGTGGCGATACTTGGCGTCAGCGGCCGGGTTGTCCCGCGCGATGAAGTAGTTTTGCCCGGTCGCGCCGCCATTGGTTATCTGAAGCGTCGAGGTATAGCTTGTCCCACTTCTCGCCATCAGCTGAATGACATCGTTGTAGACGGGCAGGGTGACCAGGGCATGTTCGTGTCCGGAATAGCCGTCCATGACCTGGGTCATATCCAGCTTGAACGACAGGGCGCCTTCGGTGGTCGGCTGGAGGCCCAGATCGATGGCCGCCATATTGATCCATTGGCGGACCTTACGGTCGCCGGCACGATAGGATTTGATGTTATGCAAGCCGTAGGCGTCGCGATAGCGGCTCAGTACCTTGCGCGTCTCGGCCAGGGAGGCAAAGCGGTTGAAGGAGAAAATGGCCGTTCCGGTTGATGGCAGGCGTGGTCCCATCATCAGGCCGGCATCAAGCATGTCCTTGTAGGCGATTTCATCTATGGTCAGGGTCGATGGATCGAAACTGGTGGTGACGCCATAGGCCAGGCGTTCGCGCAATGCCCAGTCCTCTTGGTCCAAAACCTCGCGCCGCACCGTGCCGATATGGTCGTGGGTGTCGATGAAACCCGGCATGACCGTCTTGCCGGTCACGTCACGGATCGTCGTTCCGGCGGGCACGTCGAAGCTGCCGCTCGGTCCGATCCGGGCGATCCGATTGCCGGCAATGAGAATATCCGAATTGGGGATCGCGGGCGCGTCGATGGGCAAGGCCAGCCCGCCACGCAGCAGGAGCCGACCTGTGGGTACGTCGCGTGGAACCGTTACGACCGCCGTCACCGCTGCCGGATGTCCGGGATCAGCGGACCCGTCGGCGGCGTCAGTAAAGGCGATATCCTTCAGGCGGCGTTGATAGACCGTGCTGCCCAGGGCGTAAAAGACGGACTGGCCGTCAGCCGACCATTCGACGAAATCAGCGCCGACATCGGTGATGCGGCGATGTTTTACTCCCGGGTCGGACAGGTCTATAAGCTTGCGACCATCCGTCGGCACGGCGGCGATGTGCAACTGTTGCGCTACAAGGGCGGCAACCCATTTGCCATCTGGGCTCAGGCGCACGACATCGACCGGGACGGGGCCGTCTTGGAAATACCAGCCAGGACCGGTGACCGATAATATATCGGTTTGTGCGCCGGTGGCCAGATCGATGCGGGACACGCCCCCGCCGGTTTGCAGATAGGCGACGCCAGCTTCTGACGTAAACGTCGCTCGCTGGCCCATGGCCATACTGGCGATATCGTGGCCGTCCCCGCCCGTGGCGGCGAAGCTCACCAAGGTGGCGGCCCGGAGCGTGCCATATTCCATGTAAAGACGCAGCCGGTCGCGTTGTGGCGACCTTTGGGCAAGGATGCGCGTGCCGTCTGGCGTGAACACCGGATAGGTATAGTAGTCCGTTGTCGGGCTGATTTTCGTTGCGGCGCCTCCGGCGGCAGGAATGGTCCAGACGTCACCGCCCGTGCGCGCCGACCAGGTTACGAAGGTCAGCGTCTTACCGTCCGGAGACCAAGACGGTTGCCAACCTTCGGTCAAGGCACGCGGTGTGCCGCCCGACATCGGCATGACGTAGATCTTGCCAAGCGCCGAAAACACGAGGCGCGACCCGTCAGGTGATACAGCCGGCGCCTGGAGGATATGGGCGCGGACTGGGCCGACGTCTTCGGTAATAACCTGTCGGCTTAAGGCGCCCAGGGCCAGTTGCACGTGGGCGGTGAAGGGAATGGGAGTGGCCGTGGCCGTGCCGTCAAGCGCAATCCGCTGGATCTTACCGCCGACAGTAATAAAGATCGATTGGCTGTCCGGCGCAAATGCGTAGCGCGGCAGAAGGTCAAACCAGCTATTGGCCTGGATCTGGTCGTGGGTGACCGGAAACGCCAGCCATCGGTCCGCATCGGTGCGCAGGTCGCGCAGGCGCAGGCCCGTCTGATTGTCGTACCGTGTCGCATAGGCCAGATATCGGCCGTCCGGAGAAATCACGGGACGGAAGTAGGCGCCTGGATTGCGCGCATGGCCGGATCCCCCGGGCTCCGCGATCAGTGTTGTTTCCGCCCCCGTTGCGATCTCGCGTTTGACAATGGTCCATTCATCGCGCTGGTCGGGATCGGTGCTGCCGACGTGACGCGCCAGATAGAGATATTTGCCGTCCGGCGATGGCACCGCACCCAGCGTACTGAGCCAGGCGTCACGGCTTTGATCGGCGCTTGCCTTGACCGGAATGATCAGCGTTTCCTTGCCATCCAGCCCGTACTGCCACAGTTCGTAGGCATTGTAGCTCGGCCGGTAGCGCTCCAGATATAGACTTTGCCCGTCGTTAGACCACTCCGGCGACAGCAATACGGTGTCGTCTTCACCCAGGCTCACCTGACGGGCGGCGGTGCCGTCGGCCTTCATGACCCATAGATTGTCGGCACCCGAAGCGTCGCTAATAAAGGCGATCGTCTGGCCATCCGGCGAATACACCGGCTGCGACTCGAACGGCAGACCGGTGCGCAGGGGCTTGGCCGTCCCGCCCGAGGTGTCGAGTTGGTAGATGTCGCCCAGCATGTCGAAAACCAGATGGCGGCCGTCTGGGGCAACCGCCAGCGACATCCATGTGCCTTCGTCAGTCGTGAAGGCGATTTGGCGCGCCGCCTTCATTGGCAGCGTCTGGCCCGGTGCCTGCCGGGGACGAACCGTGTCGACCGCGCCTTTGCCGTCGGCGATCCAGCCCACCGCATTGCCCATTGGTAGGGGCAGATCGTCGTCGTGGGCACGGGCGGCCGGGGCCAGGCACAGCGCCATAAGGGCTAAAAGCGGCAAGGTCTTCATTTGGTGTAGACCTTCGGCAGTGGCGACGGTTTGGCATAGCGGTCACGCAACAAGGTCTGGCGTGTCTCGAGCGATGCTTCGCGGCCTTGGACGAAGACCTTCCAGGGATAGGTCGCCGGTTCGAGCGGATCGCCATCCCAGATCACGATGTCGGCGTCCTGGGTGGCGCTCAGCGTGCCGTAGTGGTCATCTATGCCAAATATGCGCGCAGGACCGGCTGTAATCGCCCGCAGAGCGGCTTCGTAGGGCAGGCCGTTACCGACCGCCATGCCTGCCGCCTGCCGCATAGCCTCGCCCGCGTCATAGCTCAGATAGATGGTATTGCCTGACGCATAGATCGCGATTTCCACGCCGGCGCCGGCCAGGATCGCGGCATTGTCGAGGCGCGCGCCGACCTGATCGAAGCTGACGGGCAGGTTGTCCATGGGGTCAAGGATCACGGGAATTCGCGCGGCGGCCAGTTCCGGCGCGCAGCGCCAAGCCTCGTCCCCGCCCATTATCGCGATACGGAGATGGAAGTCCTTGGCCAGGACGATCGCCTGACGAATATCGGATTCCCTCTGGGTGAGAATGACCAGCCGCTGCCCGTTCAATACTTTCTGCAAGGCTTCGGCGTCGCCCCGGTTCAGGGGCTGATCCGCCTTGCCGGGACGATAGAGTTTTGCATCGGTCAGTGCGTTGCGCAGCAATTGCCACTGGGCGCTGCGCGAACCACCTGCCGCCGCCAAGGAAGCGCTGCCGATCTGAACATAGAGTGCGGCACCCGCGCGTTCCAGGATGTCGTCGTTTTCCTTTAGATGGATCAAGGCCGCCTGGCCCATGAAGGGGGCGGCACCAGCGGAGCCCGGATAGCTGACCGCACGCGTCAGGCCGTCGGCGCGCGCCACCGGCAACAGGACGCTGTTGCGGTTGAGGGCATATTGAATATCGAACGAAGCCCCCAGGGAACTGTTGCTGACGGATTGGTCGTTGGTTTCCGACGCCGCGCCGGTTTCGACCAGGCCGAGTTGGGTGGCGGCGTTCATAAGCCCCGGCGTCACGGTTCGGCCCTGCGCGTCGATAACGGCCAGGCCCGGGGGGACAGGACCGCCGGCCATCAGCGAAACGATACGTCCATCCTTTACCACGATGGTGGCGTCGGCGACCTTGCCTACGCCGGTCATTGGCCAGGCGTCGGCATGTTGGATGGCGAAGTCCTGAGCGGATGCGGTGACGGGTAGAAGGCACAGGCAGAATATGAACGCGCGTATCATTGGCCGATCCCCCCGGCCTTGCGGCCTAACTGGAAGTCGCTTACGGGCTGGTAGGCGGGGTCGGCACGATCATAGGCGACAGCCCCGTCGATGGTGACCAGATCGGCCTGCGCGTAGACGCTGAACGGATTGCCCGACCAGATGACGATATCGGCATTGTAACCGGGCGCCAGGGTGCCGATGCGGTCCTGCAGGCCCAATACCCGGGCCGGATTGCTGGTGATCCAGGTAATCACATGCTCGGGCGGCTCCGCTAACCCCATGTGGCGACCAGCCCCTGCCGCTTTGGCGGCTTCGATATTGAGGTGCTGGCCGATGACCGGCGAGTCCGAGTGCAGGGTGACGCACACCCCGGCCGCATCCAGGATGGCGGCATTTTCACGGATGCCGTCATTGGCTTCCATCTTGAACCCCCACCAGTCGGGCCAGACGACAGCGCAGGTTCCCGTTTTGCGGAACAGGTCCGGGGCCTTGTACCCCTCGACGGCATGGTGAAAGGCGGTAATCTTGAATTTGAACTCGGATGCCAGCGCCTGCATCTCAGCCATGTCGTCGGCGCGGTAGCAGTGAATGTTGACGAGCAGGTCGCCGTCCAGAACCGCCGCCAGGGTGTCGAGCTTGAGGTCACGGGCGGGCGGCGGCCCCTTTGGATCGCGTTGATAGTGACGCCAGCGTTGGCGGTAGGCGTCGGCCTGATAGAATATGTCTCGCAGGTTGGACATTTCGCCTTGGCGGCTGGTCGGCTTTTGGCCCTTGCCGCCGAAATAGCCTTTGGCGTTCTCGCCGCAGGCCATTTTTAGCCCCTGTGGTGCACCGGGAAATTTCATGGCGGCGACGGTCGGGGCGGGAATGGTATGTAGCGTCACGGCGCGGCCGCCGATCTGGGGTGTCGAACCGGGCAGGACCTGAAGGGTGGTTACGCCGCCTTTCAAGGCATATAGGAAACTCGCATCCTGGCTGTTTATGGCGTGTTCGATCCAGGTATCGGCAGCGATCGGGCTGCTCAATTCAGAGACGTCCGATGACTCGTTGTCGATCGATGTGAGAGGCATCGAATAGGTACCGTTATGACTATGCGGATCGACTATGCCGGGCGTCACCCAGCGGTTTCGGGCGTCGATGACGCGGGCGCCGCCCCCGTCAAGTCCGGATCCGACCGCGACAATCTTACCGTCCCGGACCAGAACGTCGGCATCATCGAAGCGATGTCCGGCGCCATCCAGAACTGTGGCGTGGGCAATCAGAAAGTCCTGTCGCGGCAAAGGTTTATATGTACTGGGATCGCGGTCCGCCGTGAAGGAAACGGTAGGTGGCGGCCCGTCGTTCGGCATGGCGGGAGCCGTGTTTGCCACGGGGCCAGGCTTGCGGCCCGGCGGATCGTGACGGCCGGCAGCGTGCGGTTGGGCGATCACTGTGGGCGGCAACATACAGGTTGCGAGTAAGAGGCCGCATGCCACGATTTGAAGGGTCTTCATTCGCCGGTCCTGCATTTGAAGGTGCCGGCACCTCCGAGAGGGAAGTGCCGGCGAGGGGTTAGAATTTACGCGTCAGCGTAGCCGTCCAGCTCTGGCCTGCGCCGTAGGTGCAGCCAACCGCGCCGGAGCAGCGGGCGACATATTTGACGTCGGTTATATTGCTGCCATTCAAGGCCAGGCGCCAGTCTGGTGTGTCGTAGTGCACGGCTGTATCCACCAAGAGGGATTGCTGGCCATAATAGCCGCCGCCGAAAGAGCCGGCGCTCTTGGAGGTATAGCGGACGCCCAGGCCGAAGCCCAGACCGCCCAGGCTGCCGGATTTCAGCGTGTAGTCGGCGAAGATCGACGCCTTGTCCTTGGGGGTGGTCGGCAAGGGACCGCCCACTTCCGCTGGGCTGTTGCTCTTGAGGACCTTGCTGTCGGTGTAGGTATAGGACCCGTTGATCGACAGCTGTTCATTGATCCGGGCCACGAACTCAGCTTCGAAACCCTTTACCTCGGCTTCGCCGACCTGGGTGCTGGCAAAAGCAGGCGAATAGACCGTGGAGACGATATTGGTCTGCTTGATATCGTAGACCGCCGCCGTGGCGAAGATCTTCACGCCGTTGTCCAGGGTGCGGCCGTCGTATTTCACGCCGCCTTCCCACTGCTTGCCTTCGGAGGGTTTGAAGGCGTTTCCGGTTGAGGTGTCGGTACCGACGACGGGCTCGAACGATGTCGAATAGGACACGTAGGGCGCAAAGCCCGACTCCATTACATAGTTGGCGCCGAGACGATAGGTGAAGGCATCGTCCTTGGTCTTGCTACCGCCCGAGAGTTGTTCGATCTCATCGGTATCGTAGCGCCCGGCCGCTGTAAGGAACAGTTTGCCGAAGCCGATATGATCCTGGACGTAAAGCCCGGTCTGCTTCAGGCGCTGATTGGCGTAGGGCACCCAGGCCGGGGTTACGATGGCCGAAGGGTTAGTGCTGTAGACCGGCGCGAACAGGTCGATATCGCTGGCCGAGGCGAAGCCGTATTGGGCGAAATTCTTGACGTTGCGATAGTCGATGCCGGCCAAGACCTTGTGTGTAACGGCGCCGGTATTGGCGTTCCATTCCAGCCGGTTATCGATGGCCAGGCTTTCCACCTTTTCTTCATATGGGAAGTTATAGCGATGAACCGTGCGGTTATCCCCATCAAGCCAGCCGCCGTAGATGACCAGGCTGTGTTCGTAATAATCGCTAACCTTGGCGTTGGACGAGAAGGTCAATCCGTCCGCGATCTTGTGAGAATAGTCGTAGCCGACGCCGAACTGGCGACGCTTGTAGCTGTTGTATCCGGGTTCGCCCAGATTGGCGTTTTCCGGCACTTCGCCGTAAGGGTTGCTTTCCAGCGTGCCCTTGACCGGAAGGAAGCCGTTGGTGTCGCCCAGCACCTCGTCATATTGATAATAGGCCAGGCCGGTCAGGCGGGTGTCGCTGCTGATCTTCCAGGTCGCGGTCGGTGCCAGAAGCGTCCGCTTGGCCGAGACGCCGTTGCGTTCGGCGCCGCGATCCAGATAGAGGGCCGTCAGGCGACCCGAAACGGAATCGCTGAGCGCGCCCGTTACCGTGCCCGCCAGCGACTTGTAGTCATACGAGCCAAGCTTGGCCTGAATTTCGCCGCCAAAAGTGCTGGAAGCGCGACGGCTGGTTTCATTATAAAGGCCGCCCGGCGGCGTGTTGCCGTACAGAACCGAAGAGGGCCCCTTGAGAATATCGGCGGACTCAAAGGCGTAAAGATCGACGCCGACGCTGGAAATAGTTGTCGTAACAGGCGCCGCCAGGCCGTCTATATATTGTTTGGGTGTAAAGCCACGCACCGTGACAAAGTCGAAGCGCAGGTCGGGGCCGTAGTTTTCACCGAACGCGCCCGATGTGTACCTGACCGCCTGCTGCAGGTCCGTGAAGCCCAGCAGATCGATTTGGTCGCGGGTAATGACCGACACCGATTGCGGCGTCTGGATCAGGGGAATAGCCGTCTTGCTGGCCGAGATGGCACCTTGTGGCACAAAGCGCTTGGATTTGACGATGACGAGCGTGGAACCGCCGACGGTTTCGCGGGTCGTCTGGACGCCGCTGTCCTCCTGGGCGACGGCGATGCCCGCCAGGCAGGAGGCCGCGCTGGCCAGTAGCATGGCCCGGGTGAGAGTTGTCTTCAATGAAGTCCGTTGGGTCAGCATTTCAATTCCGCTCCTTATTGAATTGCCCATGAAAAGAAAGTGTCGCGTTAACGTAATGAAACTGTAACTCTCTTTTTTTTCCGCCCGATGTTTTGCGGAGGACAGTTTGTATTGCGATCAGGCCGCGTAAAGTGGATGACGATGCGCGTGTGGCCAAAGTGCTGCAGTTTACCCCTTTAGCCGTGTCAAATCGGGTCAGGATGTAAAATGTTTTTGTGCGGCGCAACATTTTATTTCTGGCATGTATGATTATTGCTTGATGGGTTGTTTCATAAGGCGTTTGCGCGTCCACCACAGGCTGATACCCAAACCGATCATGGAGGTGAGCCACAGGCCAATGAGCAATTGCACAATCCGGCCCGCAACCCCGCCAATTTGGCCTGTATGCAAGGGGTACAGGGTGTCGAGCAGCATTCTGGCTGGACCGTGGGTCTGGCGGGCGTCGTAGGTATTAAGAACGTGCCCATCCCCGGCGTCTATATAGACAGTTGTCATGCCCCATATGCGCGGCATTTCCCCAGCGGCCCGTAAGCGCACGCGGTACCAGGGCGCTTTGTCTTTCGGCGTGGAAAATCCCGAAAGCGTAGCGCCGGGATAGGTGTCGAGGGCAGCATTCAAGGCCTGTGACGGCGCGATTACCCGTCCAACTTTATCTTCGAACACGGTCCGTGGGGTTTGCGGTTGCGGTATGTCCGCTTTCAATAGGCTGGCCAGGCCGTCATCGAAGGCCAGAAGAGCGCCCGCTGTCACCGTAAGGATGGCCGGCACACATAGCCACAGACCCAGGGTTCGGTGCCAGCCATATAGCAGCGGCATGGCGGTTTTGCCCTTTGGCGCGCGAAGCGCCTTCATCCACTGGCCCGCGCGCGGCCAGGCCAGTTTTAGGCCAAGCGCCAAATTACTCAGTAACAATAGTCCACTGAAACCCAGAAAGGCGCGGCCGGCATCGCCCAGCATAAGCGCCATATGCAGGTCGCTCAGCCGGTCGTAGATATTGCCGTCCGACAAGGTGGCGTTGTTTCGGTCACGTAAGGTCTTGCCATGGCCATCAACGCGCAACGTCCGGTCCTGTCCCGCCCGTGAATAAAAGATGTCGAAGCGGTCGCCCCGGCCCGTCGCCGCCCAGACGGATGAGACCTGTGTATCCGGCTCCGAGACCAGCGCGTCGAGACGTGCGCCCATAGCGTGGCGGTCGAATGTCACGTGTTTACCCGGGACACCGGCGTCATCCAGCTCCCAGCGAAACACGATCAGACATCCCGTGAGGGCCTGAAAAGCCCACAGGGTGGCAAATATAAGGCTTATATAGCGGTGAATGATCTTGATCTGCATGTCATCCACTGTGCGATGATATTGTGGGGGCGTCTGTCTTTTTTGGGTCAAGTAGCGTTTATTCAGGGACATCCGGCATTCCGGGGTCCATCCCCCAACCTTCTTACCGTAATCTCGCTGGCTTCGATGGAACCTTGCTCCCGGACGTCCGATCATTTTATCGACGCTGTGACTGGCGCGCTACAGCGAATGGAGCCGAAATCCTCTATAACGGGCCACATGGTGACACGCAGCACGCATGGTGAAGACTATCAACGGGTCAACCGCCCTATTGGGGTGCTGATCGACGAATATGCCCCGGACTACGTCGATCCGCCGCACAGTCACGAGCGGGCGCAACTGCTGTACGCCACAGCTGGCGTGATGTCAGTCATAACCGACGAGGTTAGCTTCACCATCCCGCCGCAGCGTGGCGTGTGGATGCCGGCGGGTGTGCGCCACGAAGCCCATTGCCGGGGGCATGTCTCGTTGCGGACGCTTTATGTTGAACCAGACGCTGACTCTCGTTTGCCCAAGCAGTGTCAAAGTCTGAAAATATCGCCGCTCCTGCGCGAGCTGATTATCGAAGCGGGCAACCTGCCCATAGAATATAGTCTCAATGGTCGCGAAGCGCGCATTATGGCTTTGATTCTGGATGAGATCGCCGAGGCGGTTGAGCATCCGGCATCGGCGCTCAACATCCCCATGCCCCTGGACCCGCGTCTGGTGCGGATTTGCCGCGCCATTATGGCCGATCCGGCCAGTGAGGACGATCTAGACCATTGGGCGGACGTCGCCTGCATGGGGCGGCGCACCTTCACGCGCGCCTTCCGCCGGGAAACGGGCATCAGCTTTTCGGAATGGCGTCAGCAGGTGCGACTGGCCGAAGCCGTATCCATGCTGGCGTCAGGTAAATCGGTGACTGCGGTTGCCTACGAAGTGGGCTATAATAGCCCCAGCGCCTTCGGCACCATGTTCCAGCGTGCTTTTGGCACGCCGCCCAGCCAATATTTCAGCCACCTGGCAAAAACCACCGCGACTTGAGTCTTACCGATGTGGATTTTGCCGCCGCATGGCCTCGGCAAGGTCGGTCGCGCTGTCGCGATCCAGGGCGGTCAGGATTTCGCGATATTCGCGGTCGGCTTCGTCCTGTCCGAGCTTGAACGACGCCTGGCTATCGACAATATCCGCCCGGAAACCGATAACGCCACGCGCCAGCCGCGCCGCGCGCTCGCCCATATCGTCTAGCGACCAGGCCTGCTCGCGCCCGGCTTCCTGTGTATCGATAAGATCACGTAGCAGGGCTTCGATGCCGGAGGCGTCCTCGATCAGGTGAATGTCACAGGCGAAGGTTACGCTGGCATAGTTCCAGGTCGGTGCCTGTGTGCGGTCGCTCAGCCAGGACGGTGATATATAGCCGTGCGCACCTGTGAACAGCAGGTGTGCACGAGGATGTGCGCGTAGCCGTTCCACCTGCGGGTTGTGGCGGCCAAAATGCCCGATGAGGGCGACCAGGCGGCCGTCGGCGACGTGCGGCCGTATAGGCAGGGGAGTGGCGTTGAATGCGGCTTCGCTGGACACGATCCAGGCGAATGGAAAACGGGTGACGAGGTCAATGACATCGTCTTCGGAATTCGGGCCATATTTGGCGGGTTTCGGGTCCATGGCCCGTTCTAGCGCGACGGTTCCCTAGGCACAGCCGGCAATTAGGCCGAACACTGCCGTTTTCGGGCCAAGCGTCGTCCAACCGTGCCGCAATAGTCTAAACCGGCAAGGACAAGGTATTCTTGACCTCCTCTAGGACGGCATAGGTCCGCGTCTCGCGTACGCCGGGCAGGCTGACCAATGTGTCGCCCAGAAAGTTGCGATAGGCCGCCATATCCTTGACACGTGCCTTGATCAGATAGTCGAAACCGCCGGCGACCATATGGCACTCCATGATTTCCGGATGTCGGTTCACCGCGCGGGCAAACTCTTCGAACAGGTCGCCGGTTGTCCGGTCGAGTAACACCTCGACAAAAATCAGCAGGGCCCGGTCCAGCTTGACCGGGTCCAGAACCGCCATGGTCCCCAGGATAAAGCCTTTGTGTCTCAGGCGCTTTACCCGGTCGAAACAGGCGGCTGCGGAGATATGGCAGGCGTCCGCCAGGGCCTGATTGGTAATGCGTCCATCCGCCTGAAGCAGGCGCAAAAGACGCCGGTCCGTATCATCCAGCATGAAAATATTCCTCAAAATTTACCGCCTTGTGGCGAATATTATTCGGATAATGCGCCCTAAATACCAAGCACATTTGGCCAATCTGCGCATATACAGGATAAATACCTATGGGAGACACTGTCAATGAAGATGGAAGGCGCGCTCACCTTCGCTTGCTCGCAGATGGCGGCACTGTTTCGGGCCGATGAGGCGGAGGTCCTGGACGGCCTGCTGCCAGCGGCAACCCTTGACACCGACGGGCGCGACCGCATCCTGACCCAGGCGCGCCTGATCCTGAACGATTTGCGCGCGGCGCAGGACACGGGCTGGATCAACCGCTTTCTGCATGAATACCGCCTCAATACCCAGGAGGGCATAGCGCTTCTGTCCCTCGCCGAAGCCTATCTGCGCGTGCCGGACAGTGGCACCGCCGATCAGTTGATCCGCGACAAGTTGGGTGACGCCGACTGGCGCGCGCATTCGGGTCAATCGTCATCGACGCTGGTCAATGCCGCCACCTTCGGCTTGGTGCTCACCCGGGCTCTGGTGGCCGATGTGGACGCTGGCGTCCTGAAACGCCTGCTGGCGCGGGCAGGGGAACCCTTTGTTCGTGCCGGGGTGGCCACCGCGATGCGCATGATGGGCTCCGTTTTCGTTATGGGGCGAAACATAGAGGAGGCGCTTGCCCGCGCCGCCCGCCCGGAAAACGAAGGCTTTAACGCCAGTTTCGACATGCTCGGGGAATCGGCCCGCACCTTCGTCGACGCTGACCGCTATTATCAGTCCTATGCCGATGCGATTGCTGCCGTGGGCAAGGGCGACGGCGGGAAGGGGCACAATATTTCGGTCAAGCTGTCCGCGCTCCATCCGCGGTATGAAGTCGCGCATGCCAGGACCTGCGTGCCGGAACTGACCGAAATCGTCCGCCAACTGGCCCGCCAGGCGGCCGGGCTTGGTGTTGGGCTGACCATCGATGCCGAAGAAACCGAGCGGCTGGTCATGTCCCTAGACATCATCGAAGGCGTTGCCCGCGATCCGGAACTGGCCGGATGGGACGGGTTCGGCATGGCCGTCCAGGCGTATGGCAAGCGGGCCCGGCCCGTGATTTCCTGGGCTCAGGCCTTGGGGACGGCCACGGGTAACCGCCTTATGGTCCGACTGGTCAAGGGAGCCTACTGGGACAGCGAAATCAAGCGCGCCCAGGTCGAAGGCCTCAGCGGTCATCCTGTGTTTACGCGCAAGGCGGCGACGGACGTATCTTACCTGGCCTGCGCGCGCGACATGCTCGACGCCTCGCATATCTTCCCCGCCTTTGCCGGCCACAATGCCCTGACCGTAGCCACCCTGATCGATTGGGTAGGTCCGCGCCGCGATTTCGAATTCCAGCGCCTTCATGGCATGGGCGAAGGCCTGCATGAACGTCTGGTCCGTCAGGAGGGTTTCCACTGTCGGACCTATGCGCCGGTCGGCGGCCACCGCGAACTTTTGGCCTACCTCGTGCGGCGCCTGTTGGAAAACGGCGCCAATAGCTCATTCGTACATCAACTCGCCGACACCAGCCTTTCAGAGGATACGCTCTTGGCCGATCCCGCCACCCATATACGTAATGTCGGGGGGCGTCCCCACCCCGCTATTTCGGCGCCTGCCGATCTTTTTCCCAGCCGGCGCAATTCGTCGGGTCTCGACCTGAACGATGCTGAAACCCTGTCCGTCGTCATGAACGCGATGCGCTCGGCCGACGGCCTGCCGGTCCGGGCTGCGGCCATCGTTTCCGGGCAGCGCGTAACCGGTGACGCGGTTGCGGTGCGCAGTCCGGCCGATCCGACTGTTGTCGTGGGCTCCGTAATCGAAGCCGTGTCCTATGACGTGCGCCGGGCGATTGCGTCGGCTACGGCGGCTGCCCCCGCGTGGAACGCCCGGCCAGTGGCTGAGCGGGCTGACTGCCTGGACAGGCTGGCGGATTTGCTTGAAACTCATCGGCTGGAGCTGATGCGCTTGGCCGTACTCGAAGCGGGCAAGACCGTCGGCGACGCTGTGGCTGAAGTCCGCGAAGCGGTCGATTTTTGCCGGTACTATGCCGTGCACGCACGCGCCACCCTTCGGTCCGAATATCTGCCGGGCCCGACAGGCGAAAGTAATGAGCTGCGCCTGGTAGGCCGTGGTGTCTTTGCTTGTATCTCGCCGTGGAATTTCCCCCTGGCCATCTTCCTGGGCCAGGTAACGGCGGCCCTCGTTGCCGGCAACGCCGTGGTGGCCAAGCCAGCGCCGCAGACACCGCTGATCGCGTTCCGGGCTGTCGAACTGGCGCATCAAGTTGGCATTCCATCCGACATCCTGCACTTCCTGCCGGGGGGCGTAGAGGTCGGCGACGCGCTCATTTCAAATCTTCAGGTCAATGGCGTGGCCTTTACCGGGTCCATGCCGACGGCCCGGGCGATTGCGCGCAACCTGCTCAAAGATGACAATCGCCCCATCGTGCCCCTGATCGCCGAAACCGGTGGCCTGAACGCGATGATTGTCGATTCTTCAGCCCTGCCGGAGCAGGTTGTCGCCGACGTCGTGACCTCTGCGTTCCGCAGTGCCGGCCAACGGTGTTCGGCGCTTCGTCTGCTGCTGCTTCAGGAAGACATCGCCGAAACCGTCCTGACCATGCTGGCCGGCGCCATGGACGCGCTGGTCGTGGGTGACCCATCGGACATCCGTACAGATGTGGGTCCCGTAATCGACACGGCCGCACGTGACCGGTTGGAAGCCTATCGCCAGTCGGTTCGAGCGGATTGGGTTCACACGCTGAATGTGCCTGAGAGCGACGGAACCTTCGTGGCGCCGACCCTTATCCGGCTGCGCAGCCTGGATGACCTGGGGCAGGAATGGTTCGGGCCGCTTCTGCATGTGGCGACGTGGAAAGCGGGCGAACTGCAAGACGTCGTCGCGCGCATCAACGCCAAGGGTTACGGCCTCACCATGGGCCTGCACAGCCGCATAAAGGCAACGGCTGACATCGTGGCGGCGTCCGCTCGCGTCGGCAACCTCTACGTCAATCGCTCAATGATCGGCGCTGTGGTGGGGTCTCAGCCCTTCGGTGGCGAAGGGCTGTCGGGGACGGGGCCAAAGGCAGGCGGTCCGCACTTCCTGATGCGCTTCGTAACCGAACGCACCGTCAGTATCGACACGACCTCGGCTGGTGGCAATGCGGGTCTGTTGTCCCTGGCCGAGACGGACGTCTGATCGGAAGCGCTGGATTGGCTTAGGCGAACAAGGTGCTCAGGCCGACCATCTCCGGCTCCTGGGTCTGTACCAGATAGACAGGTATGTCTTCGAGATAGGCCGTCAGGCGGCCCTTGGCGCAGAACCGTCTGGCAAAGTAGGCTGGATCGAACATATCGCCCAGCAAGTCGAAAAAGGACCCTGCCAGGAATACGCCACCGCGCGCACCGGTACACAGCGCCGTATCGGACGCCGTGGCAGCCAACCAGCCCGTCACCAGAGTGATGGCTTCCTGCGCCAGGGCGTCGGCATTGCGCGCCAGTTCGACAATGCCTGCTGCATCCGAAGACCAGTTTGACTGGCCGTCGATGGTGTTCAGGAGATTGTATACCTCGACCAGGCCTGCGGTCGAGACGGCGCGCACGCGCGACACATGACCGTATGTCTGGGCCATGCGGCTGACGATGGCGAATTCCCGTTCGGTGGTCGCGGGCAGGTCGCTATGGCCGCCGGCACAGGGCATGGCGACCGGATTGCCCATTTCGTCGGTGAATATGCAGGTCGTGCCTAAACCGCGTCCGATGGCGATCATGGCTTTCATCTGGGTCGGGTCGTCCTTGCCGCCACAGATGACATGACGCTCCGGACCTTCCAGGCGTTCTATGGCCAGCGCCGTCGCTACACAGTCATTGACCAGGTGTAGGCGACTGATATTGAGCCTGTCCTTGAGCCAACTGCGTTCGATGCGATAACTGTGGTTGGGCATTTCAAAGGCGCCGTCACGTTCCCACCCGCACACCGACAACGCGGCGGCCATCAGGTCCGGCTCTTCGGCGCGCGCTAGAAAATCTTGAAGCGCGGTGTCGAGTTCGCCCAGGGAGGCGCATTGGTAAAGATTGGCGGGCGGCGGGCGGCGGCCCGGCTTTGCCATGGTTATTCGGACGCTGTTGTCACTGCTGAAGTCGACGAATAAGACGTGTTCGCTCATAAGAATCTATAGCCCCATCGCGGTCTGACGCCGCGTGCTGAAAAGATAGTTTCAAATGGTGGCTAAAATTGATTAACAATTATTGCATTGCGATGATGCGCCTGCCGCGATGCCTTGTTTATCGCGTGGCGACTTCCAATGAGGTCGCGATAGTGAGGCCTTGCTTAAGCGTTTTTGTCACCGGCGTGCGTTCTGTGACCTGAAGCAGGCGTTCACGCTGGTCAGCGGTCAGATCGCCGTCAACGGTCACCACCCGGTCGATAATTTCCTTTTCGCCATCGCGATAAAAATGCAGGGCCACGTCAACGGATGTAACGGGCCAGCCCTTGTGATTGGCATACATGCGCAAGGTGATGGCTGTGCAGGAGGCGAGGGCTGACAACAGAAAATCGTAGGGCGCTAGGCCGGCATCCTGGCCGCCATTGGCGACCGGCTCGTCGGAGACGAGGGTGCGGCCGGCGACGTGAAGAGTGGTGGCATATGTCTCGGTGCCGATGTGAGCAGTGGCGCGTGCCATGTCAGTCTCCCAGAAAATAAGAAAACGGGCCGCCTGAGCAGGCGGCCCGTCAGGCTTAGCCGTGCAGCTTGATCGCCGTTTCGGCTATCTTGCGGCCCTGGTAGCGGGCGCCCATCAGTTCGTTCTCGCTCGGCTGACGCGATCCATCGCCGCCCGTAATGGTGGTGGCGCCATAGGGCGAGCCTCCGGTCACTTCGTCCAGCGTCATTTGGCCGGCATGTCCGTAATCGAGACCGACAACCGTCATGCCGAAGTGCAACAGGGAGGTGATGATGGAAAACAGCGTCGTTTCCTGGCCACCGTGTTGGGTGGCCGTCGAGGTAAAGGCGCCGCCCACCTTGCCATGGAGCGCGCCGCGTGCCCACAAGCCGCCGGCCTGATCGAGGAAGGCCGCCATTTGCGACGCCAGGCGGCCGAAGCGGGTGCCGACGCCGATCACGACGGCGTCATAGTTTTCCAGGTCGGCGATGGTGGCGATCGGCGCCTCTTGATCCAGTTTGAAATGGGCCGCCTTAGCAACCTCCAGCGGCGCGGTTTCGGGAACACGCTTGATATCGACCTGAGCGCCCGCTTCGCGCGCGCCTTCGGCGACGGCCTTCGCCATGGTTTCGATGTGACCGTAGGAGGAATAGTAGAGAACGAGAACCTTAGCCATTTGCATAATCCTTAGTTGCGTTTGGGGTTGGGGAGGAAAAAAGGGTACGTCTGTCAGATCCGGCCCATCCGGCCCGCATAGTAGTCGCGGACTGTCTGTTCCAGTTCATCGATGGTATTCATGACGAAGGGGCCATGACGAACGATGGGCGCATCGAGCGGATCGCCACCGACCAATAGAATTTCACTGTCCTGATCGCTCGTCAGGGTTAGCGTGTCGCCGGGCCCCAGGCGGACCAGTTCACCCGGCGCGATGCCTTGTTCGTCGATGAGAGCCAGGCCGGTCATGGTGTAGACGGCCAGTTCACGGGCGGCGATGCCAAGCGTGATTGACCCGCCGGCCTTCACCGAAGCATGAACCACGACCGGTGCGCCGGTGCTATTCAACGGCCCGGTCACGGCGTTGACGGTGCCGGCAACGATCCGCGCCGACGCCTTGTCGCCATAAATCACGGTAATGTCGGCGGCCAGGAAATGACGATAAAGCGGGTCGCCATGCTTCTGACCCTTGGGCATGTTCAGCCACAGTTGAATGCCGTGATTGCGGCCGCCTGTGCGTTGAATATCTTCATCGGGACCTTCATCATGAATGATGCCGCGCCCCGCGCGCATCCATTGGACCTCGCCCGGCTGCATGACACTGGTGTTGCCCAGGCTGTCCTTATGTACGCTACGGCCTTCGAGCAGAAGCGTCAGAGTTTCTATACCTGCGTGCGGATGGGCGGACGCGCCCTTGGCGTCGCCGGGCAGAAATTCGATGGGGCCGAAATGGTCGAGAAAGATGAACGGCCCCACGGCCTCGTAAGCCTTCGACGGAATGGCGCGGCGCACCTCGAACCTGTCGCCTTCCAGGGTCCGGAACGCTGCGTGCCGGCTGATGATGGCACGGCGGGTTAGAGCGGTTTTTTCAGCGATCACGGCTGTCATCGGAAACTCCTGGACGATGAAGCGACAATAATCGAAGTAGATTGTTCCGAAAATCCGTATAATGTCGAAGAAACTTTTCGGATAATTTGAAATGTCAAATCCCGGTACACCGACCTTCGATCAGCTCCAGGTCCTGCTTTGCGTTGTCGAGGCGGGCAGCTTCGCAGCGGCGGCGCGGCGCCTGAATCGGGCGACGTCGGCCATTACCTACGCCATAGATAATCTTGAGGGACAACTCGGCGTGTCCTTGTTTGATCGGATCGGCACGCGCAAGCCAGAACTGACTGCGGCGGGCAAGGCTGTGCTGTCCGAAGCGCGGACCGTGACCCACGGGGTCGATATCTTGCGCGCCCGAGTCAAAAGTCTGCGTGAAGGCCAGGAGGCCGAAGTCTCCATTGCGGTAGATGTCATGCTGCCGACCGCCCGGCTGGTCGATGCCTTGCAGGCCTTTCAGGCCTCATTTCCGATCATACCTTTGCGCCTGCACGTCGAGGCACTTGGCGCAATCGCCCAGCTGGTTGTTGCAAAAAGCGCGGTCGTAGGCATCAGCGGGCCGTTGAACACGTCGATCGAAGGCCTTGACCGGCGGCACATTGGGACGGTGCGATTAATACCTGTCGCCGCGCCGTTTCATCCCTTGGGGCGAAAGGGCCGGAAATCGCCGGGGGAGGCTCGTAATCATATTCAGCTCGTCCTCACCGACCGCTCACCGATCACGGCGGGCCAGGATTTCGGGGTGATAGGCCTCAAGACGTGGCGTCTGGCGGATCTCGGCTCTAAACATGCCCTATTGTTGGCAGGGGTGGGGTGGGGCTCCATGCCGGAATTCATGGTGCGCGGCGATATTGAAGCCGGTCGTCTGGTGGCGCTTGATCTGCCGGACTGGCATGTCAACCTCTACGATATGCATGCCATCTGGCGTACCGACACGCCGCCAGGACCGGCCGCCCAATGGCTGATCGACAGATTCGCCCAGCAGATATGAGCGCTCCACGCTTCCTGCCCAAGCGTTGCTCCCAAAGCACACTAGGTGAACACTAAAAAAGTTATAATAAACAGTTATCTACGGCTTGTCTTAAAAGCTTCGCCTGGCCGACACGCAAACGACGAAAAACGGTTTTCAAACTGTCACCCAAGCCCGCTAGGTGCGCTTAACCATGAGGTCATTTCGGCCGCATGTCATGTCGCGCACTGGCTGCCGGCCACTCCCTGGGCCGAGGTGCGCAAGGGGATAGATTATGAAAATCACGCTGTTTACGTCCGTCGCGGCCGTTTCGCTGCTGAGCGCAGGTCTGGTCCACGCGCAAGACGTTGCCGCCTCGTCTGCGGCCACGCCGTCGGCCGATACAGTCACCGAAGTGGTGGTTTACGGTCAGGGCCAGAGCCGCCAGACCCAGGCCATCAAGGCCGACGACATCACCAAGGTCGCGCCCGGCACCAGTCCTTTGAAAGTGCTCGACAAGTTGCCCGGCGTCTCGTTCCAATCCTCCGACCCGTTCGGTGCCTATGAATGGTCAGCCCGCATATCGGTTCGCGGTTTTAATCAAAACCAGATGGGGTTTACGCTCGACGGCGTTACGCTCGGTGACATGAGCTATGGCAATTACAACGGCCTGCATATCTCGCGCGCCATCATTAATGAAGACATCGCCAAGGTTGATATGGCTCAGGGCGCCGGTTCGCTCGATTCGGCGACCTCGTCGAACATGGGCGGTACCTTGAAATTCACGTCGCGCAATCCGTCTAAAACCATGGGCGGCGAATTGGCGGCGACTGTGGGCTCCGATTCGATGCATCGGGTTTATGGCCGTTTCGAAACAGGCAGTATCGACGCCCTTGGCGGTTTGCGCGGCTATATTTCAGCGGTCGACCAGAAAACCGATAAGTGGAAAGGCGGCGGCCAACAGAAAGCGCAACAGTTCGACACAAAGTGGGTGCTGCCGCTTGGCGACACAGGCTCTTTAAGCGCTTTCGTAAACCACTCGGAACGTCGCGAGCAGGATTATCAGGACATGTCGTTCGAGATGATCAAGCGCCTCGGCTACAACTGGGATAATTTCCAGCCGAACTACGCCAAGGCTATTGGCGTTGCCTCGGTTCTCAACAACCCGGCCAACTACCTCTCCGGTCAGCTTGATCCGGCCAGTGGCTACTGGGCGGGTGTGGGCACCAACCCTTATGCCACCTACGGTGTAGCCACCCCTGATGACGCTTATTATTATGGCGCGGGTATACGTAACGATACGATATCGGCGGTTAAGTTCGACAATGCCATAACCGACAAGATCAAGATCAACGGCACGCTTTACCATCACGACAATAAGGGGCAAGGCCTGTGGGTCACACCCTATAATGCCTCGCCGAATTACGGCATCGCGGGGGCTACGACCGACAATGCCCCCCTCTCTGTGCGCACGACTGAATACAATATCAATCGTACGGGCGTCATTGCGGGTGTTGCATTCGACCTGGGCGCCCATCAGGTTTCGGCCGGCGTCTGGACCGAAGACAATAACTTTCACCAGGCGCGCCGCTATTATGCGGAAAACCTGACCGCGCCAAAGCGCGATCCGCTCGGCTTCCAGTCGAACCCATATTTCACAAAGTGGGAATACGCATTCAACACCAAGACGACCCAGCTCTACGTCGAGGACATTTGGCAGGCTACCGACGCTTTGAAGGTCAACTACGGCTTCAAATCACTTGAAGTCACCAACAAGGTAAACCAGGTTGTCGGTGGCACGCTGGTCGCAACGCTCAAGTCCAAGGACACGTTCCTGCCGCAGGTTGGTGCCGTCTATAAGCTGAATTCGCACTACGAACTGTTTGGTTCGTATGCCGAAAATATGGATGCATATGTTTCCGCGGCGACGGCGGGCCCGTTCGCCTCGCAATCGCAGGTCAATGTTGATTACGTAAAGAACAACCTGAAGCCTGAAACCTCCAAGACGCTGGAAGGGGGCTTGCGCTTCCGCTTCCCGCAATTCCAGGGCGTCGCGGCGATCTACAGCGTCAAATTCGACAATCGTATCCTGGCCGTGAGCCAAGGCGCGGGTATATTAGGCAATGCGCCCGTTCTGTCTAACGTCGGTGGCGTGAAGACCAACGGTCTCGAATTGGCGGGGACCTATCGGTTCACACCGCAATGGCACCTGTACGCCGCCTACAGCTACAACGACTCGACCTATGAAGACGATGTTGTGGCCGCCGACAAGACAATCCTTGCCCACACCAAGGGCAAGACGGTCGTCAACACACCGAAAAACTTGCTGAAGACCGAACTTGGCTACGATAACGGCACGCTGTTTGGCACCTTGGGTGTCAACTACACCGACAAGCGCTACTACACCTATGAAAATGTCGGCGGTGAAGTGCCTTCGAACACCTTGACGGATCTGACGGTTGGCTATCGCTTCCAGACGATTGGTACGACGCTGCAACTGAATGTCACCAACTTGACGGATGAACGCTACATCTCGACCATCGGGTCGAACGGTTTCGTCAATTCCGACGCTTCGGGCACCAGCCAGACCATCCTGCCTGGCGCGCCTCGTCAAGTCTTCGTCAGCGTCAAAAAGGCATTCTAATTTCTCGAGCATAGCTTTCGGCCAGCCGCACATGCGGCTGGCCTTTCTTTTTTCTCTGAGGCCGTTACCATGCATCTGACCCGCCGCCGCCTTATTGGAGCCGCAGCAGCCACCATGGCTTCCGCCACACTTGCCTACGCCGCCACGCCTCGAAAGCCACTGATCGTGGGTCATCGGGGTGCGCCCGGCTATCTGCCTGAACATACGATACCCGGCTATGAACTGGCCATAAGGATGGGCGCCGACTTTATCGAGCCGGACGTGGTCTCGACCTCGGACGGCCATCTGATTGTGCGCCACGAACCCCTTCTGTCCGTGACGACCGACGTCGCGGAGCGTTCAGAATTCGCCGACCGCAAACGCACCCGAACGCTGGACGGCATTCAGACGACAGATTTCTTCACCTGCGATTTCACCTTGGCGGAAATCAAAACCTTGCGCGCCAAACAGGCCTTTGCTGATCGCGATCAGAGCCACAATGGGCAATATGGCATCGTCACCCTGCAGGAGGTGATTGACTTGGCCCAGGCGAAAACGCGCGAAGTCGGCCGCGTCATCGGCATCTATCCGGAAGTCAAGCATTCGACATTTCATCGCGAGCTCGGCCTGCCAATAGAGGATAAGCTGCTGGATATGCTGAGACATGCTGGCATGGAGGCCAAATCATCGCCGGTCATCATCCAGTCGTTCGAAACGGCCAACCTGAAATATCTCCGAGCCAAAACCCAGGTGCGGCTGATGCAATTGGTCGATGGGTCCGATACCGACGCTAAGGGGGACATGGTTCTGACGCCGCCGTCCGACAAACCCTATGACTGGGTAGTGGCCGGCCGGGCAGGCAATAACCTGGACCAGCTAACGCCGCGTGGCTTGGCCGACATCGCCGCTTACGCCGATATTGTCGCGCCGTGGAAACGATATTTGATCAGTTTTTCCGACGGCAAGCCGCGTTTGAACCGTAAGCTGATCGAAGACGCGCACGCCTTAGGTCTTCAGGTCCATACCTGGACAATGCGCAATGATCGCCTGGATCCGTTCTACCATGGTGATCCTGTGGCCGAGTATCGTCAACTCTTCGCCATGGGCGTAGACGGCGTATTCACCGACTTCCCGGATACGGGTGTGAAGGCGCGCGCCTAAGTCTCACTAAGCTATCACCAGGTGTCCTCAGTCGATGGTTTTGGGTAGAAACGCGGCGACAACGGCGATGGCGGGCAAAAAGGCGCATAGCCCGTAAACCGTGTCCAGACTGGTCCGATCAGCCAGAAATCCGAGCGCTGCCGCGCCGAGACCACCCATGCCAAAAGAAAACCCGAAGAACAGGCCTGAGATCATGCCGATCTTGCCGGGGACCAATTCCTGGGCGAACACAACAATCGCCGGGAAGGCCGAGGCCAGGGTCAGGCCGATGATGACCGTCAGGGGGCCGGTCCAAAACAGATCGACGTGGGGCAGGAGAAGCGTGAACGGCAGCGTACCGAGAATGGAGAACCAGATCACGTACTTGCGTCCGAACCGGTCGCCCAGTGGCCCGCCGGCGATGGTGCCAACGGCGACGGCGGCCAGGAAAACGAACAGGCGCAACTGGGCCTGTTGGACCGAAACACCGAAATGCTCGATCAGGTAGAAGGTGAAGTAGTTGGTAATGCTGGCCAGATAGACGTACTTGGAAAAGATCAGGACGAGCAGGATTACGATCCCGGTGAGCGCTTTTTGCGGCGGTAACTGACTTTTGGAAATTTTGCGGGCGCCCGTGATCAGGCGATTTAAGCCATGATGCTTATACCACACGCTGACGTTCCACAAAATGGCGCAGGATACGAGAGCCAGCAGGGCGAGTGCTGCCAGACTACCCTGGCCCCAGCGCATGACGACGAGCGCCGCAATCAGCGGGCCGAGCGCTGAACCGGCGTTGCCACCTACCTGAAACAAAGATTGCGCCAGGCCGGGCCGTGGTCCGGCCGCCATACGGGCAACGCGCGACGATTCCGGGTGAAACACCGACGACCCTACGCCGAGCAGGCAGGCGCCCAACAGAAGAAGGGGATAGGCGTGGGCAATAGACAGGACCATCAGGCCCGCCAGGGTAAACAGAGTGCCGCCTGGCAGGGCCAGAGGTGTCGGCCGTTTATCAGCATAGAGCCCGATCAGGGGCTGAAGCAATGACGCCGTAATCTGATAGGCCAGGGTGATGACGCCCACTTGTCCGAAGGTTAGACCGAATTTCGCTTTCAGGTCGGGATAAATGGCGGGCAGAAGCGACTGCATCATGTCATTGAGCATGTGGCAAAAGCTGATTGCCAGAATGACGGTAAAAATCGTCCCGGCTGGATCGGGAGACTGGGCCTCTGGCTTCGGCGTGGCGGCGATACTGGTCATGGCAATATCCTTTCAATTGGCCTGATACGCCATTGCCGCCTGTCCTGCATTCGCGTATGGGGTATTCAGTTTTGCGAATGGGACAATTATGCGCAATGTCAATCCGGACGATGTGGAGGCGACGCCGCGACCGGCCGTGGCCATCGGCAATGACTATCCGCCGCAATTTGAACTGGCGCGTCACAGTCATCGGCGCGCCCAACTTCTATATGCCGCTGAAGGTGTCATCACGGTCGATACGGAGCACGGGGCGTGGGTTGTGCCGCCGGAGCGGGCGGTCTGGATCCCCGCCGGCGTGCCGCATTCGGTTCGTATGGTCGGGGCCGTCAAAACTCGCAGCGTTCTGATTGAGCCCGCGTGTTGTCCCGCGCGCGCGGCTCAATGTGAAGTGATCGTGGTGTCCGCTCTTTTGCGCAGTCTGCTGGTCGAGGCGGCGGAGAGCCCGCCGGAATATGACATCGACGGGCGGGATGGGCTGGTCATGGCCCTTCTGATGGCTGAAGTGAACCGGGCGCCAACTATCCTTCTGGCCGTGCCATTTCCCAAATTGCCGGGGCTCGCTGCCAAGTGTCACGCCTTTTTGGCAAGACCCGACGCGCGTGTGACGATTGAGGACTGGTGCCGCGATCTGAATCTTGAGCGTCGGACCTTTACGCGCCTGTTCAGGCGTCAGACAGGCATGAGCTTCGCGGCCTGGCGGCAGCAGGCCTGTGTCCTCACAGCCTTGCCCCGGCTTGCTGGCGGCGAGACGGTGACGGGGGTAGCACTTGACCTTGGCTATGACAGCCCGGCGGCCTTCGCCACCATGTTCAAACGCTGGCTGGGTGTTCCGCCGAGCCATTACCAGAGTGAGACGCAAGCTCACATATAATTCCTGGATTCATGGCCTTAACAACACGCAGATTTAGGCTTTAAATTCAATATAGTTGGCCGAAATTCCTTATGGGTCTGCGCGCGTCCAGGTTTGACGGCCCACTTCGCCATTGAACAATAAAAGGTTTGCCGGTTTGGAGATGACAAGGCGATTGCGGCCGTCCATTCGCAGGTTCAGCCCGCTATATAGCCGCCCCTCTTCAGGGTCGTAAATGCTGCCGTTGGACCAGCCAGCAGCCGTCGGGGCAAAGCCATTGAGAATTTCAAGGCCAAGCACGGCGCGGGCGCGCAAGGCAGGGTTCGGATTGTGATCGTCACGCGCCTGGGCTTCGGATGGATCGAGAATCGTCGCAATCCGGCCGCACAAGTTCGCCGGATGGTTGGGGCAGGGCTGGATGTGAATAATCGCGTCCTTGTCCGCATTCATCCAGTTGCCGACGGGTGATGTGCCCCCGATCCCCGCCATAAGCATTACCAGGCTCAACATACCGACCTCCGATCACGACCCATTTTGCCTTCAGACACCATAAATTTGGACAAAATTAGGCAATTCGCCTTGCTTCCGCCACGTGTTTGCGCCACACCATCCACGTGGGAATGCGATAGCTTTTTAAGACTGCGGACGCGGCGGCAATGCCCCGTGTCTAGATCGGAAGCAAACTCATGACGCCCATGCAAGCCCCCGAAGACGTTCTCTACGAGGTGGTGGCCAAGGAAATGAACACGCCGGAGGCGACCGTTCGCCAGGCCCAGACCTTGGAAGAACTCAACATTGATTCTCTCGAAATGATCGAGATTGTGATGACGCTTGAAGACCGGCTGGGGATCACGATTGACGATCGTCAGTTGCGCGAGGTCAAATCCCTTCCCCAGTTGCTGGCGCTCATCGAGACGTCGCCAAAGAAGGCGGGTTGAGATGCGCCCGCCGCGCGTGGTTATCACGGGATATGGGCTTAGAATTCCGGGCGCCAACACTTTGCCCGACCTCGTGTCTCTTTACCGGGGCGGTCAGGCGGCAACCGCGCCCCTGGAAGGGGCTCTGTCTGCCTGGGCCGGCGGCCGGGTCGATGATCCGTCGTTAGATGCGTTACGCGACAAGCAGCGCGACCTGTGTTCTGTTCTGGCTCTCGCCGCGGCGGGCGACGCCATCACCATGGCGGGGCTTCAACCGGGGCCGGCCTTGCAAACAGCAGGTGTCTATGTCGGGTGCGGGGGCGGAGGGCTATCGTCCATCGAAGATAGCGTGCTTGATCTGCATATCAAGAATGAGGTCAAGAGCCCGACCCTGGTCAGGTCGATGACCAATGCACCTTGCGCCCAGATTTCCATAGCCTACGGGTGTCAGGGGCCGAGCTTGACCTATGCCATGGCCTGTTCTTCTGCCAGCCATGCCGTCGGTGAAGCCATGACCTTGATCCGGTCGGGCCGCTGCGAGCGGGTGATAGCCGGGGGAGTAGAGGCGCCGTTGACCTTGACGATGCTTCGGATCTGGGCTGCAATGCGGTTGCTGGCGCCGGGGACCGACGCGCGGGTGCGGCCCTTTTGTTTTGAGCGCGGCGGCCTCTTGCTGGGCGAAGGAAGCGTGTTCTTCGTCCTGGAAAGTGAAGCGGCAGCTTTGGCGCGTGGTGCTGAACCGCTTGCGGAATTGACGGGCTATGGCGCCCGCTCCGATGCCAGTCACATGACGGCCCCCAACGCCGATCTGCAGGCGCAGACCATTGGCCAGGCCGTGGCCGGGGCCGAGTTGACGCCGCAGGACATTGGTCACGTCAGTGCGCACGGCACAGCGACCCTGGCCGGAGACGTTTCAGAGACACGGGCCATCAAGACGATATTCGGCAGTCACGCCTCGGCTTTACCTATTTCAGCGACCAAGAGTTTTCACGGTCATTTGCTGGGTGCCGCCGGCGGCGTCAGCCTGCTCGCCAGTCTATTGGCAGTGCGGACGGGCTTCGTGGCGCCGACAGTCAATTTCGGCACGCCCGATCCGGAGTTGGATATTGATTATGTGCCGAACACGGCACGCGAGGGCTTGGACATTCGCCATAGCCTGTGCAATGCCTTCGGCTTCGGCGGCAGCAATGCGAGCCTCATCCTGTCTCGAATCGGGTAGGGTTACTGTATGCACCTTCTGCTTGTCGAAGATGATGTGGGGCTTGGCGCCGGGCTGAAGGCAGCGCTGGAACGCCTGGGATACAGTGTCATGTGGGCGGTAACGCTCGAAGATGCACTGCAAGCTCTCGACTATACCACGTTTTCGGTCGCCTTGCTTGATCTGGGGCTGCCGGATGGCGACGGCCTGAACTTCTTGCGCACCGTCCGCAAGCGCGGCAATGGCCTGCCTATTCTGGTCATTACGGCCAAAAGCCAGCGCGAAACCCGGCTACTGGCGCTCAATAGCGGCGCCGACGATTATATCGTCAAGCCCTATGATCTTGATGAATTGTTGGCTCGTGTGAAAGCCGTGATCCGTCGAAGCACGGGCGAGGTCAACGGCGCCTTGCGATTCGGCATATACGAACTGGATATGGCTGGCCGGGTCGTTCGATGTGAAGGCAAACCTGTTCACCTGACGGCGCGCGAATTCAAGGTTTTGTCGGTGCTAGTGACCCGCTCTGGCAGGTGGGTGTCGAAGTCGGATATCGAAGGCAGCATCTATGATGACGACACCGGCGTGGAGAGTAATACGGTGGAAGCGGCAATCTACGGCTTGAGGAAAAAACTGGGCGTGGAATCAATCGTAAGCGCCCGCGGTCTGGGCTACATGGTGGTGCGTTGAACCGGCGTTTTCCAAATATTCTGCGTTTACTTCTGACACCGAAATCCCTGTCGCGCGGCCTATTCGCACGCATGACCCTGGTCATGTTCCTCGCTGTGCTGGCGATCCTGGGAATCGCCAGCACAGCCGTTCGCGCCGAAGTCGATCAGATATTCGACCAGCAACTGGTGCTGGGCGCAAATCTCCTTGTCAATCTTATGGGAGAGGAACTGAGCGATATCCGCAAGGCCGGCAGCAGTTCGGTCATGGAAGTTGACGACATGCCCGTTTTGTCGAACGAGGACCGGCAGGCGTTCGACGCCTACGCCGACTGGCGGATGTTCCGGATATGGTATCGAGGAGAGTTGCGCTTAAAGTCCGATACCGGCCCAAGCCTGGCTGTACCAAAATCGGCAGACGCGTCGACCTTCCACGTCGTGAAAGAGGATGGTCAGGCGTGGCGGATATATACGCTGGCGGCCACCGGTGGCAATGTCATGGTCCAGGTCGGGGAGCGGCTGGGTGTCCGTGATGAACTGGTGCGTAATATTGCTCTGGAACTGGCCGCGCCTTTTGTCGGCATTGCCATCGTCCTGCTTGTCCTGATCTGGGTTAGCCTCAGAAGTGGCCTGCGCGACCTCGATGGTTTTAGCGCGCGACTGGCCGAACAGCGGGGCCGGCCGCCATTCACCTCGGTGCGCTCGGAGGATTGGCCAGCAGAGCTGGATCAATTGACCAGCGTCATCAATGGCCTCTTCCGCCGAATCGAAGACAGTTTGCAGCACGAACGCACCTTCACGGAGATGGCGGCGCACCAATTGCGCACCCCGCTGGCGGCGCTGAGCCTCGAGGCGCAGCTGTGCGCGCGTATCGACGATCCGGCTGAGCTGAAAACGCGACTTATAGCGCTTACCGCTGCGACTACGCGCATTGCCAAACTGGCCGATCAACTGCTGGTGCTCGCCCGGTTGGGGGCGGTTGAAGACAGGGATGTCAACATCTGTATGCATGCGCTGATCGGACAGTTGCTGGCGGAAGTCGCCCCCGTGATCGCCCAAAGACGTATAGATGTAGCGCTCGAAGGGGAAGACTTTACCTTTGAGGGCGCCGAAACGGCCTTGCGCCTGGCGCTGTCGAACTTAATCGAAAACGCGTTGTTCTACACTGAGGCGGGGTCCGAGGTTGTCATCCATCTGGCCGTTGACGCCGCGACCAACAGCGGCACCATAGAGGTCCGTGATCGCGGACCAGGCATGTCGCCTGCCGACCGGTCGCAAGCTTTTAATCGTTTCTGGCGCGCGCCCACCAACAAATCGAACGGCTCGGGCCTGGGGCTGGCGATCGCGCGCGACGCGGCCCAGGCGTTGGGCGGGCGGATCAGTCTACGCGATCGCGATGATGGTCTTGCAGGCCTGGTCGCGGTTCTGATCTTACCCCAAAGATTTCCAAACTGAAATTTTGATCACGTCGATCAGTTTCGCGTCAGCCATCTCATCTAGACCGTAGGCCGTCCGCTTCGGCCTAATGAGGATGAATGGGAATGCGCGTTTATTGCGATTTTGACGGCACCATAACGTGTCAGGATACCACTGATCAGGTGCTGAGCCAGCGTGCTGCGCCGCAGTGGATGGACATTGAAGCCCAATGGTCGAGGGATGAAATCACGGCGGCCGAGTGCATGCGCCGCCAGATTGCGCTTATAGACACGGACGAAGCGGCACTGGATGCCGTGCTTGATGCCTGCGAACTGCGCCCGGGCTTTGTTGAATTCGCCAACTGGTGCGACAGCGAAGCGATCGCGTTGACCATTGTCAGCGACGGCGTTGATCGCTTCATTAGACGCATACTCACCCGCAATGGACTGGCGCATTTGCCGGTCATATCGAACCGCCTCGCGCTGGAAGGCTCCGCCTATCGCCTGGAGCAACCCTCTGCCCGGACAGGCTGTGCTGCAGGCTCTGGGGTCTGCAAGTGCGCCGTAGTGGGTGAAGCGGCTGGGGACGGCCCCATGGTCTTTATCGGCGATGGGCGGTCCGACTTCTGCGTCAGCGCGCGTGCCGACATTCTTTTCGCCCGCGACCGGCTGGCTGGCTACGCCCGGGAGCGCAAACAATATTTCACGCCGTTCGACACCTTCGACGACATACGCCTCGCCTTGGCCAGCCTCCATGCGCAGCGGCAAATAGCCTGAATTCAGGGAGTTTATTTATGTACGATCCTCATACCTTGTCCGAAGCCGACCTTTTGGCGCTAGAGGCGCAATATTGTTCGCATGGCGATACAGTTCATTACATGGACAAGCCCCGCATCTTTACGGGATGCGAAGGCTCCTACATGTACGACGCGGGTGGTCAGGCCTATCTCGATCTGCAAATGTGGTACTCAGCGGTCAATTTCGGCTACCGTAACCCCCGTCTGAACGCAGCGGCGCATCGCCAGCTCGATACCCTGCCTCAGGTCGCTTCTCAGTATCTGCACCGCGAAAAAATCGAATTGGCTGCGCTGATCGCCCGCGATATGGAAGCGAAGTTCGGTGAGAAAGGGCGTGTTCATTTCAATGTTGGCGGCGCCCAGGCCGTAGAAGATTCTCTCAAACTGGTGCGTAATGCCAGCAACGGCAAGAGTCTGATGTTCGCCTTTGAGGGCGGGTATCATGGCCGTACCCTTGGCGCCTCGGCAATTACCTCATCCTATCGCTATCGCCGGCGTTTCGGCCATTTCGGCGATCGCGCTCAGTTTATCGAATTCCCGTACCACTTCCGCGGCCCCAAGGGCATGAGCAAGGAAGAATACGGCCATGAATGTGTGAAGAAATTCAAGCGCCTGTTTGAAACCGAATATAACGGTGTCCTCGACGTCAAGACCGGACAGTGCGAATACGCCGCCTTTTATATCGAGCCCATCCAGGGTACGGGCGGCTATGTCGTTCCGCCCATGAATTTCTTTAGTGAATTGAAAGCGGTACTGGATCAGCACGGCGTGCTTATGGTTGTCGATGAGATTCAGATGGGCGTCTACCGTACCGGTAAACTGTGGGCCATCGAACATTTCGGCGTCACCCCCGATATACTGGTATTCGGCAAGGCGATAACCAATGGCCTGAACCCGCTGTCCGGCCTGTGGGCAAAAGAGGCGCTCATCAATCCGGGAATTTTCCCACCAGGATCGACGCACTCTACATTCAACGCCAATCCAATGGGCACAGCGGTCGCGCTGGAAACCCTGCGCATGGTGTCGGAAGAAGACTACGGTGCCAAGGTCGCCCGCAAGGGGGCCTATTTCCTGGAAGGGCTCAAGGACTTGCAGAAGCGCTGGCCGCAAATCGGCGATGTCGATGGTCTTGGCCTGGCGCTCCGCTGTGAGATTTGTCAGGACGACGGGTTCACGCCGAACAAAGCGTTGCTCGACGACATGGAGGCGGAGGGCCTGAAGGGCGGAATCGAGATCGACGGGCAAACCTACGGCCTTATTCTCGATGTCGGTGGCTACTACAAGAATGTCATCACGCTCGCGCCATCCCTGGAGATCACCGAGTCCGAAATAGACTTGGCCATCAAGCTGATCGACGCCCTGTTGCGTCGCTGCGTCAACCGGTAAACACCATGGCCACCGTGATCCTGGACCTGGATGCGGCGTTGGACGCCCAGGCGCACATGCTCGAAGAGATCGTGGCTGACGCCACACGTGTGCCCGCGCGCGATCTTGGGCCGGCGCTGCGGCTGTGGTCACGTCCACCGTCGCTCGATGCGCTGGATCTGCGCACACGCGAAGCGACGAAAGGACTGGGGCCAATCCTGGTCTATGCAGGCTCGGGGGACTTTCACCATGTGGCCGCCCTGTTGATCCGTCGCGCTGTGGACCAAGCACCGGAGCGTCCGATGACGGTCCTCCATGTCGACAATCATCCCGATTGGGTCAAGTTTTCACCGGGCATGCATTGCGGAAGCTGGGCGGCGCGGGTCGCCCGGTTTAACGGGGTACGCCAAATCATATCGATCGGCATGTGCAGCCCGGACATGTATGACAGCGCCCGCAAGGGCGCCGATCTCAGTGTTGTACGCGAGGGACTTCTAGTTCCATTCCCCTTGCGTACGCAAGCCAAGGAAGAGTGCATCGTCGCTGGCCGTCGCATTCCCACAATTGAGACGTTGGGCGACGCACTCTTCCTTGATCAACTCGATCAACTGATCGGGACCGACGACCTGTATGTCACCATCGATAAGGATGTTTTGTCTCCGCTCGACGCGGCGACCAACTGGGACCAGGGCGAATTGCGTCTGTCGCGGCTTATCCGCTGGCTCAATCATCTGATCGATGGCCGCCGCTTGCGCGGCGCAGATATCGTCGGGGATGCCAGTGATATGGTTTACGGTCCGGGACCGTGGGCGACCACGCTGAAGTGGATTGAATCCTGTCTCGATCAGCCTCGCCAAGGTGATCTGGATACGGAGGCGATGTGGATCAACGCCACGGCCAACCGCGCCCTTCATCAGTGCCTGGCGCCACATCTCGGGAGCCGGATTTCGTGACGGCTTGGGTGCTTCTTCTGGTGTGTGTCATGACGGAGACCTGCCTTGAACTCTGCTACAAGGTGGCGAGCAATCGCGCGTCCGCCGGCGGTGGAGGGGTTGTGGCGGCTTTGCGCCAACCTATGGCTTGGCTCGGCATCGCACTTTGGGCGGTTGAAAGCGTCGCCTGGGTTCTGGCCTTGCGCACACTCCCGCTTAGCCAGGCCTATCCGGTCATGTGTTTGACCTACCTGACCATTCCGCTGGCGTGCCGCCTTCTTCTGCGTGAGGGGCTGTCGGCGCGCAAACTGTGGGCTTCGGCTCTGATTGCCATGGGCGTGGCGCTGATCGCGGGAAGGCAGGCATGAATATGGTATCTCTTCAGGCCGCACGGCCGGTTGTCCCCGGTCGTGAATTGGTCATTCTTGTCCACGGGCTGACAGGCGCGCCCGATGAAATGCGCTTTGTCGCCAAAAAGCTTCGGGACAGAGGCTACGATGTCGCAACCCCTTTGCTGGCCGGGCACGGCCAAGGATATCCAGAACTCATCGCCACGGGTTGGCGGAACTGGCTGGCAAGCCTGACGGCGCTATATGATGATCGCGCCCCGCACTATCAGCGTGTGCATGTGGCGGGCATCTGTGTGGGAGGGCTTCTCGGCTTCATGTTGGCCCAGTGCCGAAACCTTGCCAGTTGTACCGTCTACGCGCCGCTTTTCGCTTTTGACGGCTGGGCCATGAAGCGCCACTACGGCCTTCTGCCGCTGGCTTTGCCGCTTATGTATTTGCCGGGCTTGCGAAGCCACATCGTGCCCGAAGCCCATCCCTTCGGTTTGAAGGATGAACGCCTGCGGGCTTTGGTTGCAGCCTCCCAGGAGTCGCTAATCGAAGGGGCGCTGGATGGCATGCCGTATAAATGCCTCGCCGACACCTATCTTCTGGGGCAGGCGGTACTCAAGGCCGCACCCGCAAACCGGACGCCGTTGACGCTTGTCCATGCGCTTGAAGATGACATCTGCTCAGTTGGCAACGCCGAACGGCTGATGAAGCGGGCAGGCGGAGACGCCCGGCTGGTCATTCTCGAGGACAGCTATCACATGGTGCATGTTGATCGGGAGCGAAGCAAGGTGGTGGCGGCAACCCTTGAGGCGATAGGTTATCGCGAAGAGGTCGCGCGTCATGCTTGAGGCCCGTATCTTCGACAATATTGCCTCGATTGACGCGTCAGACTGGAACGCATGCTTTACACGGCCTGTGGAAGATCACGCCTATCATCTGGCTATCGAAGCCAGCGGACTCGTGGGCTTTGGTTTTTTCTACGTCACCATTTTTGACGGTGAGCGCCTGATCGGTGCGGCGCCCGCCTTTACCACGCCCTACGACCTGGAAACGACCTTAGACAACGCCCGCCTGCGCGAGATGATTGCCGGCTGGAAAAAGCGGGCACCGGGACTTCTGCGCGTCTCCTTGGCCGCGCTGGGCTCGCCGTGCACAGAGGTGGCGATGCTGGGCATTCGCGACCAGGGCCGTGCGCGCGAGATCGCCAGTCTTATGCTTGATACCTTCTTTCGCGTCGCCAAGGCGAAGGGAGGCGCACTCCTGGCCGTAAAGGATTTAGCCGAGCACGATCGCGCATTATGGCAGCCGCTGATAGAGGCGCAGGGGTGCGGGCTCGTCTCCGGCCTGCCGGTAGCACGGTTGCCCATCGATTTTGCGACGATCGACGAATATCTCTCGCGTCTGTCCCACGCGACGCGCAAGGACATGCGCCGCAAATTGAAGGCACGCACAGAGGTGCGGCTTAAGCGTGTCAGTCGGATAGAGGGCTATGAAGAGGCCATCATGGCGCTCTATCGCGATACGCGGGCACGGGCGGAAATGGCGTTCGAGGAACTGACGCTCGACTATTTCAACGGCGTTCTGGCGCGCAGGCCAGGAGGCGCGTTCTGCGCGCTTTATCTAAAGGACGATCGGCTACTGGCGGCCAACCTGCTTTTGCGTGACGACACGACATTGATCGACAAATTCTTCGTCATGGGAGCGGAAGGGCGGGCGAACAACCTGTATTTCACCTCCTGGTTCGACAACATCGCCTATTGTCTGGACCAGGGCCTGACCCTGTTTCAGGTCGGGCAGGCGGCCTACGCCAATAAACTCCGTCTGGGGGCGCAGCTATTGCGTACGGACATGGCATTCAGGCATCGTAACCCGGCGATTTCGGCCGGACTCAAGGTCCTGTCGCCTCTGTTTGCAGCCGATCCCGTCGAGGAAGCCGCATGATCCCCCCCGCGATACCGCGCAGCCGATGGAGCCTTGGCGCCTTACTGGTGGCCCAGCCGCTGTGTCTGGTTGTTTTTCAATACCTCGCCAAATCGCTCGGGGATCGATTGACGCCGCCAGGAACGGAAATATGGACGGCATTGGACCAGGTGATTACCGCACCAGCGTTCTGGGGCATGATCGCGATCGAAATTGTCAACCTGGTACTCTGGTTGTCGATTCTCAGTCGCATTGACCTGGGCAAGGCCTTTCCGCTTACCGCCATAAGCTACTGTCTGGTTATGGCCATTAGCGTCTTCGTATTCCATGAGGCGGTCGACCTCATAGCCATCGGCGGGTCGGTGCTTATCTTAGGCGGCATTGCGCTGCTGGCTACAGAAAAGGAAGCGGCATGATCGCGCTCGTGACCGCAGAACCGCCGGACGCCGCAACCGCCAGCATCGCCATGCCGGCGCTGAACTGGGCCAATATCGACACCCTCGTGTCCTCCGGCATCAGTGGCGACCTAGGTGTAATTCTGCGCAGGCGTCCGCAACATATCGGGGACAGCAGGGCAACAGATGAGCTCTATCCCGTCATTGAGTTGAAGGTCGGGGATCGTCTGCAGGCCAGCCTGGATGACGGCATCAAATGGACGGCTATAAAGCGGGGAAAATGGAGCTTGGGGCCTGTGCTGGAGTACCGGCAGTCTTTCTCCGACAAGCTGCCGCGCGGGGCGCACAAGATGCCGGATGCATTTGAGGCAGGCGGCTTTGCCGTCTATAATAGCGACGTTGGTGATATTGAAATGCGGTTACGGCGCGCCATCAACAGCTATCAGGGATGGTCGGGCGATGTCGCCTATGATGGCGGCATTAAATTGAGCCAAAAGACTGCCTTGGGTATCGAGGTGCGGGGGTCTTGGGCAGATTCCAACTTTTCCGAACAGTTTTTCGGTTTGAGGGGCCGTCACTCTCACGATTTCGACCTGCCCAGGGTTCTAAAGAACAACTATTTCAGTGCGGGCACCGAACTCACCTTGGGTCATAAATTGGACGACGGAACGTCTGTTTTCGCCCAGGCCAGCGCTGATCGAATCTATGGGGAAGAATGGCGCAGCCCCATCCTTAAATCACGTAACATTTTCATCTTCAGCTTGGGAATGACGCGCCATTTTGGCGCGCCGCGCGCGGATTGACCGAAATGACCAAAAAACCAAACACACGCCGTATTTTTGCGACCAGCGCCTGGGATGCCGTGCCCGCCGCACTGGTCGTCGTTCAATTCTTGCTGATTGTCGCCTTTGCGCTCAGTTGGTGGCGTATGACCTGGCTGGAACGGGTATTGGGCTTATGCGTCTACGCCTTTAGTGTCGGTTGGAACCTGAACTCCGTTGCGCACAACTTTATCCACAACCCGTTCTTCGTGTCAAAAACCGCGAACCGCGTCGTGTCCTACCTGATTTCCTGGAGTCTTGTCACGCCGCAGACCATGTATCACTACGTGCATCTGTGGCACCATGCCGGCAATGGCGATTATCCTGACGATACTGGGCACACCCTCGATCCGCTGTCCATTTATCAGTTTGGGGCGGACCGCAAAGCGGAACCTTTATTGTCCTACGTCTTTCTTCAATATTTTCGCGATGACGATCCCTTCACGCTGGCGAAAAAGATACGTAGCCGACGGTCCCGCGACGCCGATCAGGCCATGCGTGAGTTCTGGTCGACTGTCATTGTGTGGATACTCTTCCTGATTATCGCCTGGCCGTTTGCCCTGCTCGGTATTGTGGCGAGCTATCTGGGGCAGTGCTTGTCCAACCTGTCCGGCTATTATGAGCATCTGGGCGGCAATCCCGACGAACCGATTGCATGGGGCGTGTCGACATACGCACCTATCTACAACTTCGTTTTCATGAACAACGGCTATCACGCCGAACATCATTTCCGGCCGAAGCAGCACTGGACGCGGATGAAGGCATTGCGGGATACCATCATCGATGCGCAGCGCGAAAAGGGTGTGTTCGTCATTGGTCCCGCCCACATCCTGGGCTTTCTGGAACCCAAAACCTGGACCATCCCGGTAGCGAAACGGGCCGCAAAAGCGAAACCGGATCAGCCGTCCGGCGGACAGGATGTTTAGAGCCTCGCGTTTCTGGCGGTCTCGGCCTGGTCAGAAGCAGCAAATTGGCAGCGCCGCTGTCACTGGGCTACAGGTCTTAGCGGCCGGTGGCGCATGAAGACCGGCGACCAAAGGACATCTATATCTTTACAATCCAGTTCTGCCGGCGCAGATATTCGACGCACATCCATATGAACAGGATAAACAAAATCACGGGTATCAGGGCTGCGATCGGCTCATAAATCCAGCCGCGTAAGCCAAAATAGGGCAGTCCGAATAGAGACCAGGTCGGAAGCTGATACCATAATTCATCCAGGACATAGGCGACGATGGCGTTTATGCCGAATGCCATCGGGAAAAGTGCCGCCCAATGGGGGGCTTTGCCGCGGTCGAGGACGAAGTGCAGGCTTGCCAACACCAGGGTTGTCAGGCCGCAGGTCACCAGGACGAAGCTGCTTGACCAGATATCCTTGATGACGGGGAAGACGAAGCCCCAGCCGATACCGACCAACAGCATAACCAGTCCGGCAATCGCCAGACGTCCGGCGGCGGATGGTCCGCGGTTGCGGCTGATGAATTCTCCAACCGCCACGCCGATGAGCCCGTGGGCAATCGCGGGCAAGGTGCCGAGCAGGCCTTCTGGGTCATAGCCTTCGGGCCCCTTTACATAGTTGTGATGGCCATCACCCAACCACACCCGGTCGACGGAGCCGATGAAATTATGTCCGCGCACCCAGATGTCGCTCGGGCCGGCATCGAGTTGCGGCAATAGGGCGAGCGGCCAATAGAAGATCAGTAGGCCCGCAGCAATTCCCAGACGTGTCTTCGGCCCGCACGTTAGGAAGAGAAGGCCGCAAGCACCGTAGACCAGGCCTGTACGCTGCAGCACGCCGAACAGGCGCCAGGTGTTCGTGGCAAAATTGGCGAAATAGTCGATATTGACCAGGATGAAGCCCAGGGCGACGAGCCGGATAGCCCGCCAGATGACCTTGGACAGCACACCTGCATCGACAGCCCCTGAGGCTTTGATCTTGCCCAGAGCCAACGGCACCGAAACGCCGACCATCATCAGAAAGGCCGGAAAGACCGTATCGGCGAGATGCAGGCCTTCCCAGCGCTCGTGGAGAAGCTGGGAGAAGACCTGGGCGTGGAAGCCTTCCTTTACGCCGTCGGTCGCATTGGCCAGGATCATGCCGATAACGGCAAGGCCTCTCAAGACGTCGAGAGAGATAAGGCGTACCGGTCGCGCCGGCGGCGTAGCGGCTTCGGTTATCAAGGCTGCTTTCCTCAGGTGTGTTGCGACGTCTGAAAGACCGTCTGATTCTTGACGAGGGGTTTGGCGTAAATGCCGATAACGAACAAAAAGGCCATAAATGCGAAGACCAGCAAGTAGGCCAGTCTAAGGCCCAGATGTTCGCCGACGGCGCCAACAAGCAGGGGGCCGAACGCGCCACCGACAATGCCCGAGCAAAGGATACCCGACAAGGCGCCGTGATTATTGGGAATTGAATTCAGGCCGAGCGAAAAAACAATCGAGAACATCACAGACAAGAACAGCCCGCACAGCGGAAATGCCACCAGGCTGACCTGCGCGGTCCCGAAAAGCGCCGCCGCCAGCGATAGGGCGGCACAAATGACGGCGCCACATAGCACGACCTTCGAATCAAACAGCTTGAGCAGCCCCAGCCCGATCAGGCAGCCCACGGACATCAATCCCCAGAAATTGCCCACCTCTTGCGCGCCGACGGTCGTTGGATCGATCCCATCATAGGTCTGAAGGAAGGCAGACATCCAGTTGGCGATGGACTGCTCCATGGCGACGTAACAGGCAATCCCGAAGAAATAGAGCAGAGCCGTAGGGTTGCGCATAAGGCTCAGATAGACGCCGACCGGTTCTGCGCGTTCGTCGGCGTTGAGGCTGAAGGACTTAAGATTGATGGCGAATGTCAGCCCGATCGTCAGCAGGAACAACACGGCGAACAGCCAGTAGAGCAAGGCCCAGTGTGGCGCATGAAACATCGTGGTCAGGGCCGTTAGCGCGCCTGGTAAGGTCGCGTTGTGGTTCATAATCACCGAAAAAACTGCGGGACTGAGGTAGGATGCCAGGCCGAACACCAATTGTCCCAGTACGGAGTAAAACGCAAAATGCGTTTCACCGCCGGCCATGCGCATCAACGGATTGATGATGACTTGCAGCATGGCCATGCCAGCGCCGATGATGAACAGCGCCGCCACACCCGCCAGGTATGTGGGGTGAAGGGCAAAGATCAGGGCACCGGCCAAGTTGACCGACAAGGCTGTCAGTAACGAAAAAGATGGGCCACGGGTCTCGATCAGGGCGCCGGCTGGTATCGAGACCAGGCCATAGGCGAGAAAGAAAGAGAAGGGGAGGAATCCCGCTAAGGCAAGGTTCAGGTGAAAATCGCCGATCAAGACTGGCATCAACGGGCCAATGATGTTCGTCACGAAAGAGATGACGAACCATACGCACAAAATGTAGACGACTGTCAGACCCCGGTTGGCCATGCTGTTTCCCCTATTGAAACGCCCTGTTTAAGGCTTGCCGACGCCAGATTTCGTGGGAACCGAGCGATGATTTCGGTCGCCGTCTCGCAGCCAGCCTTGAGCGCGTCCATTAAGCCAAGACCGCCATTGCGTGCGGACAGATAGCCGGCATTAAAGGCATCGCCTGCGCCGACTGTATCGAAAATGTCGGAGCGTGCCGCTGGTACGTAGTGGCCGGATCCTTCCGGCCCCATACCCGCAGCACCCCGGGGACCCAGTTTGGTGACCAGTGTCGCTGACGGTGGCAGGCGCTGTGCCAACAAACGCATGGCATCATCGAGGTTATTCGTGCCCGCCAGGCTGGTGACTTCAACTTCGTTCAGCAGAAGATGGTCGACCAGGCCCAGCCAACTCTGGACCTCGGCCACGACGCTAGGTGTCCAACCCTCCGGCGGCCAACCGGTGTCCAGCGCGATGACGTAACCGAGGCCGCGCAGGGAGTGCAGGATTTCCATATAGCGGCGGCGCAGCCTTGGGAGCAGAAAAACGCCGGTGAGCAGCGCGATGGCACCTGGTCGGGCTGACGGCGCAATAGCCCGGGCCAGAGGTGCCCACTCCTGCTGGTCCAGATGGCCGACGGTTGTCAGAAAGGTGCGTTCGCTGGAGGGATCCAGGACAGCCACCGTTATTGAGGTCGCCGCTTCGCATAGATCGATGGTCGCGGTGCAATCGTCGAACTGTTCCCGCAGCCACAGCCCCATCGAATCATTGCCCACCGAGGTGAACAGGTCGACCCTGGCGCCGAGGGCCTTCAGCGCCAGTGCGACATTGCCGGCGGAGCCGCCCGGGCGCATTTCGCTGCGCGGCAGGATGGCTTCCGTGCCGACTGCCGGCCATTGGGCGAGCGGCCCCATAACCATATCTATATTGATGTCGCCAATGACGGTGACGGCCGGTAAGGTGCGATCGGCAGAAGCCGACGGGGAAGGGATATTCATAGTTATGACCCGGGCCAGGAGGGGGGTGCGTTGCCCCGTGGTCGCGGTCCGCCCTGACCGCCCCATATCGAAACTGCGTGAGCGGGCCAAGAATGTCAATTAATAAATCTATTGGATGTGTTTAATTGCGTCTTATGATTAGATGCGTATATGTACCGGTTATGCGAACGGGCGCGATCCGTTCGGCCCCTTTTTGATGGATCCGGAGCAGACAAGGCCGATGGTGAGCCGAGGCACGACACAACAATCCAGCGCGCCATTCAATCGACGCATTGTGCTGGACATTATCCGCCGCCAGGGCGAGGCGTCGCGCAAGGATATCATGGACATCGTTGGCCTCAGCCCTCAGACGATCGTCAATATTACCCAGGATCTCGAAGACCTGAATCTGATCGTTTCCAAGCGCCTAAAGGGCGAGAAGGGGCGTGGCCAGCCGCCGATGGCCTTCCAGCTAAATCCGGATGGCGGCGACGCCATAGGTATCAGCCTGTCTTTGAACCAGATGTCGGCGGCGCGGGTCAATCTGGTTGGTGAAATGCGTGGCCGCCGCGACCTGGAGATCGATTTGCGCGATCCGACTACGGCGCTGGTAGCGATGATCAAGCAGGTCAACGCCTTGCGTGACGCGGCCGGAAGTGCCGACCGTATCTGGGGGGTAGGGGTCGCCATGCCTGGGCCGTTTGATGCTCCCGACCTGAGCTTCAAAGGGCCAACTGTCTTTGAAAAGTGGCGTGGGCTGGAGATTTTCACGGCCCTGGAAGAGGCTGTGGGGCTCCCGGTCTTCTATAATGTCGACAGTGTCGCTGGGGCTGTGGGGGAATCACTATTCGGTGCCGCGCGTGACACGAATCGCTTCTTTTATCTGTACATGGGGGCGGGGCTCGGCGGCGCCTTGATGCTGAACCGCGCGGCCTACCAGGGTGCCAACGGGAACGCCACCGAAGTCGGCCATATTCCCGTCGAACGTGGCGGCCGGTTGTGTTCCTGTGGCAACCAGGGGTGCCTGGAAACCTATCTGTCGCTTCACGCCTTGTCGGAGGCGCTTGGCTGCGACGAGATAATCACCGCTGACCAGGTCGCGCGAAGGTTACAGGATCGCGATGAGGCTATTACGCAATGGTGTCGCGATGCCGCGCCTTATCTGCGTCAGGCGATCTGCACCATTGAGAACATGTTCGATCCCGAAGTGATCGTACTGGGCGGATCGGCGCCTCCCGCGCTCTGGGAAATGTTGATCGATGTCGCTGTGCCGTGGTTGCACTCCGTCCGCAGCGGCCTGAGTATTCACGATCGCGATCGCGTGGTCTTGTCGCGCCAGGCCGGTGACAGCGCGCTTCTGGGCGCGGCGGTGTTGCCGATCTACGAAAAGCTTACCCCTCGCATGGACGTGCTTGTCCAGGGGCGACCGGATAGCGACGACGTCGTGCAGCAGAAAAAGGCCCGCCGCGTCGGGTTAAACTGAACCGGCTTGATTTTACGGTGTCGCGATCAAACTGACGCCAAATTGTCACACTCATTTCTGATTAATTACACCCAGTAGAAGTATATATTGACCATGGTCGTTTCCTGCCGCAACTCTTCTGCCCGGAAGCCAAGTCGGGCTGGTAGGAGCAATTCATGAGACGTGCGATTTCACACCAAAAGCATTCCCTTTTGATGCTTACGACGGCCTTGGGCCTGGGGGGCGCCTTTGCCGGCACCGTGCCTGCCGCCGCGTGGGCGCAAACGGCGCAACCAGCCGCGGCCTCCGCCACTGACAAATCGGGTGATGCCATTCCCGAAGTGATCATCACCGCATCCAAGCGCAGTACCAAGCTGCTGAAGACGCCGCTGGCGGTGTCGGCCCTGACGCAGGATGCGCTGACCAAGCAGGGGATTGTCGACATCAAGGGATTGGCGACGTCGGTCCCCAACCTGCAGATGGGTTCGAACGGCGATTCCAGCACGGCCATTACTATGCGCGGCGTATCTTCGACCGATACGACAGAAGTCGCGGAAGCCGCCGTGTCTATGCACCAGGATGGCTTCTATTCGCCGCGCCCCCAAGGCGCCCTGGCGCTGATGTATGACGTTGAGCGCGTCGAAGTATTGCGGGGACCGCAGGGGACGCTATTCGGCATGAATTCGCCCGGCGGTGTAATCAACGTCATTCCGGCCAAACCGGTCTTCGGCCGCTACTTTGGCAAGGCCGACGCCTCCTTGAGCTCGTATAACGGTCGCGACCTGCACCTGACCTACAATTTCGGGCTGGCGGACAATTTTGCCATCCGCGTCAACTACATGGCGGCGAAGCGCGATGGTTATGGTCAGCAGGTTGAAGACTTCACCGACCTGGCGTCACCCGCCAACGGCATCGTCAAGGACGGTATTCCCGACGTTTATCAAGGCTATAACCACGCCGTCTCGCCGAAGAACTATTACAACAACCAGAACGAATGGGCGGCGCGGGTTATCACGCGCTGGCAGGTCAATGACCGACTGGAGCTGTCGCTGACCTTGTCGCGTTTTGCTGATAACGGGGCGGGCGACCACGACTATGTGGACTGTAAGTCGGCGGTGGGTACGGCGGCGGCCTGTGATCATCAATTGCGCTATCTGCTGGTCAACGTCCCGGGTTATGTACGCATGACGCTGGATGACTACCAGTTCAAAGCGACCTATAACGTCAACGACAACATGGTTCTGGAATATCGCGGCGGCTTCGAGGACGAGCGCCGGCATCAGCTGACCGACAATGACGGTGGCGCCTATGCGCCTGCAGCCTGGTCGTCGATCGGCGAAGCTATCACACCCGAACAGCAGGCAACTGAATACTACCCCGTCGAAGATACCGACAGCCTGACCGCCAGCAGCAACTACCGATCGATGACGCACGAAATCCAGTTGAAGTCCAACGGCGATCACCGTCTCAGCTATGTGCTGGGCGCCTTCTATCTCTACGAGCACAAGCAGATCAATTACGAGCAGAACTCTTACGAGAACAAAACCTATGACGCCGCCAGCGGGACGCCGGACGGTCTGCCCTGGGGCGTCTATTACGACCAGCGCAACCGAACGACCGAGTCGAAAGCCCTGTTTGGGCAGTTTGACTACAAGATCACCGACACACTGACCGCGACCATCGGCGGGCGCTATTCCTGGGATCGTAAGGGGGATCACGGCGGCCTGGAATATGGCTTCTTCAGCGGGGATCCGTCCTGGTACAATGGCCAATATACGTCAGGCTTCCCGCGGGCGCACCAATCCAACAACCTGACCCCGACCATGGGAACGGGGGCCGTTCCTGGCACGGCACTCCCACTGTTCGACGTGACCGATTCCGATATGAAATGGAATGTCGGCACCTATCGCCTGGGTCTGCAATATAATCCATCGACCAACCATATGTTCTATGGCGCGATCGCCAGCGGTTACAAGATGGGCGGGATGTACGAGACGGCGGACTTCTGCAACAATGGCTGTATTCAGCTTCTGACCTATCGGCCCGAGCACGTGACCAATTACGAAATTGGCTATAAGGGCAAGCTGTTCGATAACCGGCTGCAACTGTCCACGGCCTTCTTTTTCGAAGACTATCATGACATGCAGAACACCGGCGACAAGGTTATTGGCACCAACACCGATCCGTCCAGCCCACTCTTTGGGCGCCCGGTTACCGCCTGGACCACAGACAATCTGCCAAAGGCGCGCATCGACGGTGTGGAAGTCGAGTTCGAATCCAAGCCCTGGAAAAATGGTCACTTGAACGGCTACGTCTCATGGCTGGATGCGACGGTGGTCAAGGGAACGCTGATCGACGAATATGCGTGCGGCGAGCGCCAAATATTCAACCAGGCGCAGTGCGGCCCATCGGACCAGCCGATAAGCATCAAGGGCAACCGTTTGCCGTTCGCGCCGGAATTCTCGTTCTCGGTCAATTACAGCCACGATATCCGGCTGAACAATGGCTATTTGATCCAGCCTTATGTTCTGGTCCACTGGCAAAGCAAGATGTGGCTGGATGTGCGCAACTATGACGGTGCGCATCTGGCGCAGTCGCAGGCCGCCTATAGCAAGGTGGACGTCAACCTGCGCGTCACCCCGCCGACCCAGAAGGTCTTCGTTGAGCTCTATGGCCAAAACCTGGGCAATGTCGCCACCAAGAACTTCCAGTTCCTGGATCAAGGTCATTTACGCGCCAGCTACGATGCGCCACGCACCTTGGGCATTCGCGTTGGCTCTGACTTCTAAGACTGGAACTGCACATTGGTTTGACGGACATCGAGAAACGGTGTCCGTCACATTAGGGTTGAACCGCCCCGGATTTTGCCGGAGGCGAGTTTATTAAAGTTGCGCGACCATCTCTTCGGTGTCGAGAGCGGGAAAATACATTTCCTCAGCCTCGGCCAGCGGTATCTTGCCGATGGCTCAAGCCGCCGATGATTCAACCTGCCTACTCACTCAAGTGAGTTAAACACAATGGTGGCGGGTTTAGGCTGTTGGTAATCGTCCATCCAACAACGAAAATACGTGGGCGTTCGGCGCCGCAACCGGTCTTGCTCTTCGGGCGCGACGGTGTTCCACTCGTTTTGGCCCCAAGCGGACGCATAGCCCAAAATATTTAAGGTAGAACGCTCAAATCCGCGGAAAATTTAATATTATTAATCAGTAGGTTGCCATTCTTTTCTCAAATTATTACCGCATTGTGGCAATTGATAAACGCTGAATTAAGTGCCCTCAAATATAATAATGTTATTCTAATTGACTTTCCTGCCTCACCCTTGACGGTTCCAGTCGCAAATACCTTAAGCGCGCTGATCTTGGGAATTTGTGCCAAGAGTTGGGCACAGCCAATGAACGGCGGAATTCACATAGAAGTCGGTAATATATGTCTCCGCTTGTGAGGCCAGTCTTTAAACACTCTGAACTCCCTTGTCGGTAATATGCTTGTTTTTGACAGTAAAAAGCGACGTAATATTTAAGCGGCGATAGGGTAGTAAGATGAAAAGCATGAATTACACGTTTAAAGAAAATGCTCTATTTCAGTCAAAATTGATTGATATCGCCTACAAAAATCTCCTACCCATGTTATTCGTCAATGTCGCTGCGGCTTTTGGTGCCGCCTGGACGGTTGCGAGTGGGGGCCATGTATGGGCCTGGGCTTGGCTTTGTCTTATGTGTGCTTTGAGCGCTATCCGGCTATTCGACTGGGTGCGCTACAGATCGAGTACCAAGTCGAGGTCGCCTACCGGTCCTTCAAAATTGGCCTATTGGCAGCAAAATTACGGAGTAGGATTGTGTGCATCGGCCATCCTGTGGGCGGTTTTAGCGTGCGGTGTCATCGATAGAGAAGCCTCGTATTCCGGGAGCGTTGCTAGATACACCCTTGTTATCATTATTTCCGCCCTGGCGGGGGGAGCTACCGGCGTTACCGCCGCGATGAAATCTCAGGGACGTCTCTATATAACCATCTTGTTGTTGCCAGCCTCGTTAGCCCTGGCAATATTTAGCTCAGTCGATGTCATAATCGCAGCGCTCGGTCTTATCTTCTTGGTCGTTATGCTGGTGACGCATTCCAACAACCACAATGTCCTGCGCCAAAGTCTGGATCTTGAGCATGATAATATAAGTCTTATCGCAGACCTTAAAGATCTCAATGGGACACTGGAGTCGAAGATTCTTGATCGGACCCGTGCCCTAAAAGAGATTGCGCACAACGACGTCCTGACCAATCTACCGAACCGGCGCGGTCTGATGGAGTGGGCCAAGGCTCTGATGAAAGATCATAGCAACCTCTCCGTGGCGGTGATGTTTCTGGATCTTGACCGCTTCAAGCAGATCAATGATGCGCTTGGGCATGATATTGGTGATCGTGTTCTGGTCAATGTGTCGGGGCAAATCAATAAGCAATTGCCGCCGGGGGCAATCCTGGCCCGCTGGGGCGGAGATGAGTTTGTTGTAGCCATGCCCTTGGCTGCGGCTGAACCGAATATTGTACAATATCTGTGCGATAGGATTATTGGCGCCGTGAATCATCCGTTTGTGCTCAACGGTGAAACCATCCGATTGGGGGTGAGCATCGGTCTTGCGTTTTATCCGGATGACGACAAATCTTTCACAGATGTTATTCATGCGGCGGATCTCGCCGTAACCGAGGTAAAGCGGACCGAACGGGGGCGTGCGCTTTCCTACAGCGAAACCTATGCGGAAGTTCAGCGTCGCCGATATGATCTCAGTCGATCTCTCGCTCAGGCGATTGGGACAGATGAATTAACTTTGGTTTATCAGCCCGTCATTAGCGCCACCACCGGTCGAGTGGTTGCTCATGAAGCCCTGGCTCGGTGGAACCATCCCTCTCTTGGCGCCATAAGTCCTGAAGAATTCATAAAACTCGCCGAGGACACCGATAAGATTGTGGCTTTGGGCGAATGGGCTTTGTACCAGGCGTGTAAAGACGCGACAGGCTGGGGGAAGGGCGGAGCGCAGATCAAGATAGCGGTCAATGCATCGATCAAGCAACTCGTTCATAGTCAATTTGATTTGAAGGTCATTCAAATTCTAAATCAAACCGGCCTTAGTCCAGCGCGGCTTGAGATTGAGGTCACGGAATCCCTGTTCGATGACGAATATTTGGAGCCGGTTCTTCGTTGTGTCAAAAACCTCCGTGAGCTTGGCGTTGAGGTCCACATCGATGATTTCGGTACGGGGTATTCGTCATTGTCGCGTCTGCACAGATTTCCGGTGACGGCGATCAAGGTCGATCGGCACTTCATAAATGACATCGATGCTGATGGACGTGTGATCGTTGAAAGCGCTGTCATGATCGCGCGAAGATTTGGTTTTGAGGTCATTGCCGAGGGCGTTGAGACCATTGAGCAGGCACGGATCCTGTATGAGCTTGGCGTTGACAAGTTTCAGGGCTATTATTTTGGCCGGCCTCAAGCCGAGGCCAGTCATCACAGTTTTGACACGCTATGGGTCTCTGAAACAGCCATCGCCCAGGCCATGTGATTGTATATACCGCCTATGCCATTGGGCGGTTGAACAACTCAGCACATCCGGCAAAGATTGTGGAAAAAACAGCTTCGCAGGTCTTATGGCCTGCGAAGCTGTTTCCCATCAGGTTAGAACTTGTACATCAACGCGAGGCGATAGTTCCGACCAAGGAGCGGGCGTGCGATGAAGGTATTGGCGCCGGCATCGGCCGAAGCCAGTTCACCGGCACGTGGGTTGCCTTCGGTCAGGCCCAGCGAGTTGGTCGCATTATCGATATAGGCATATAGCGACATGTCGTCCGTGACCTTGTACCGGGCCGACAGGTTGATGGCGGTATAGTCGGGCAGCTTGACCGAGTTGGCTGTGTCGACGAAGCGCTCGCCTTCATACTCGACGGCTGCCTGCAGGCGCAGATGATCATCCAGCAGGTTGAAGCCGGGGACGACGCGCAAGGATGTTTTCGGGACGCGGATGAGTTGGTTGCCGTCATAGTCCTGCAGGTGATTGGAACTGTCCGTATAGGTCAGGCCCTTGTACTGCGGGTCTTCGAGAGTCGCTGTGGCGGTTACGTCGAACCAGGCGAGTGGACGCCAAGCGGCTTCCAGTTCCAGGCCGAGGGTCTCGGTATTGGCAAAGGCCGCTTCCGAGGTCGAGACGCCAGTGATTACGTCGAACTTGTAATTGCTGAAGGCGACGTTGTGGTACTGCGTCCAGAACAGGGTGGCGTAGAGATCAATGGTGCGGCTGCGAAACTTGTAGCCGGCTTCGCCAAGGTCCATGGTCTGGATTATCGGCTTGGCCGTGGCACTGGTGACGTAGTTGCCGAGGCTTGGCATGCGCGCCGCCGACGTATAACGGGCGAAGAGGCCAGAGCGCGTGTCGAACTGGTAGTTGGCGCCTAGGGTCCAGGTGGTGTGGTCGAAGGTCTGGTCATAGGTGGCGAAGGTGCCGTTACCCATCAGGATCTGCGAGGTGGTAAGGGTGCCGAGATTGACCGTCTTCTTCTGCTCGACACGGCCGCGCGCCGTCATGGTTTCCCAACGCAGGCCGCCATCGACGCGCAGGTCAGGTGTGATCTGCCATTCGTCCGCCAGATAGGCGGCATAGGTGGTTTGTTCGCCGGACGCGTTTTCCCATTCATAGCCGTAGCGCCAGACACCGTTCTCGGTAAGCGCCTTGATCAGGTTGCCGCTGCCGTCGACTGCCACCAGATTGAGCAGTCGGGCATTGTCTTGGACGTCGGTGACGTAGCTCGACGAGTAACGGCTGAAGCTTTCGTCGATATGGGCGAAATAGGCGCCGAAGGTCACGTCATGGGTTTGCGAGCCGAGATCGAAGCGGTGCGAGATCTGGTTGTCGCTCATGACTTCCTTGACCGGCATGGTAATGCCGCGCAGACCCGCGACGGTGACAAGGCCGTTGCCGTTCTGCATCAGCGTGTCATAGGTCTGGGTCGGCGTTGAGTTGTAGCGCAGTTGCAGGGCCGTCGCCCCCGGTACCGTGGCTATAAGCGCTTTGTTTTGGTCCAGGAATTTAGCGGCGCTCAGCAGGGTGTTGGGGTACATCCCGTTGCGCTGCGTGGTGGTGTCATTGTAACGCAGCGTCGATTTCAGCTTCCAGCCCTCTGCGACCTCGAAGTCGAAATGGCCGGTGAGTTGCGTGCGCTTCACCTGGGTGCCGACTGTGTTGTCGTAGTGGTAGGTAGAACCATCGCCCATCTTCATGTCGGCCATCGAGGTTTCGGGGCCGGTCAAGGTGCCGTAATTGCCGTCAAAGCCAGGAACGGCCTTGATGTCACCGTTCGCATAGGTGCGCATCGGAATGCCGGTATAAAACACGACGGTGTCGTCCAGGCGCTTCACATCGAAGGAAAGGCTGCCACGGTCGAAATCCCGGCTGAGCGTGGCGCGGAGCTGGCCGCCCTTGTTGCCGGTGAAGCCCGGGTCGCGGACGCCGGTTTCATTGCGATAAAAGCCGCCGATCGAGGCTTTCCAGTCGCCAATCGGGGCGCCATACCAAAAGTCGGTGCGGAACAGGCCGTCCTGACCCACCGTGGCCTTGACGAGGCCCGACGCTTCGGCGCCGACCTTGCGTGGGATGAAGTTGACCGCGCCGGCGGGGGCGTTCGAGTAGAAGACGGCCGAAGGGCCGCCACGCACCACTTCGATACGATCGATGGTTTCATCGACGCGGAAAACCTGATCGACATTGAGATAGCCGAGCGCCGGGTCGTGGGCAACGGCAATGCCGTCTTCCAGCAGGGTGATGGAGCCGTAGCCATCGACCGGCACGCCGCGGGCGCGGACATTACCCGAGGCCTCGCCGCCGGAGGCTTCCACCCAGAAGCCGGGGACCGATTTCAGCGCTTCAGTGACGCTGGTCGGCGCCTGCAGGCGCAGGGCTTCTTCATTGATGTTGGTAACGGAATAGCTGGTTTCCGCCTTTGTGCGCTTGCCGGTGCCGGCGCGGCCGGTAACGATGACTTCGACGGCTGGGTCGGGCGCTGCGGCAGTGACTTGTGTATTGAGCTCCTGGGCGAAGGTCGCGCCGCCATAGGTCAGCGCGACCATTGCGACAGATGTGAGTAGAGTAAATTTGGACTGAAAAGACATGGTTATCCCTTGTGCGCTATGTAAAAGCTTCGCTATTGCTTGGTGCAAAGGCTGCGCGGGCAGGATAAACTAAGTATATTTCAGTATTATGATTGTAGATTTATTTTTTATATATGTTGAAATATATCGGGTTGGATATCATTTTAATATTTCCATCCTGGTCGTGTATATTTACGCGCACCCACTGGGCGCCGGGGCCCTTCGGGGTGACATGAAAACTAACAGTGGCCTGTTCGGATTCCACAGACAGAACCTGCGGCAGGGCTTTACCATTGAAAATGAGTTCGGCGTGACTTCCTGCTTCGCCTTTAATTTCGACTTCTACTAAAACGTTGCTTTTAGCGCGGACCGCCAAAGTTTCGCCCATCACCGCCATTTTTTTTTCACCTCGGCCTTCAACGCTGGCTTTGAGGTCCAGAATGCGATCGGCACCGACCCCCATATCGACAAAGACGCGGCCTTTTTTCAGGCCGTGGAGCAGGTCGGCCTGGGAGAGGTTTTCGGCGTAGATGACAGTGGTTGGCAGGCCAACCGGGCTGCGATGGTCAGGCGTGTCCGGAGCATCGTGATTGTCGCTGCCGCCGATGGCCGTGAGATGATAGCCTTCGTTCAGGCGGGCCTGCCAGAAGGGAATGCCGTCGGTCGGGCCTTCAACATCGTGCTGGGCGAAGACCGAACCGCCATTGACCACTTCCACGGCGTCGATATCGGTGTAATCGGTTGGGGCGTCCCAGCCGCAACCCATACAGGCTTCACCGGTTGGTGCCATCGGGTGGTTGATTGAGATCAGCGCGCCCTTGGTATGGACGATCCCTGCCAAGGTCTTGACGTCGGGCAGGTCCTTCGTACCAAGGCGGAAGGGGACGAATTCGGTCGTGCCAAAGATATTGGCGTGGCCGTGGAAGGTGGTGATTTCACGCGCCGGTATCAGCAGCAGGGTATCGAAATACGGTTGTAGTTCGCGCTCAGCGTCATATTGCGAAGTCGAGTTGTGATCGCTGAGCGCAATGAAGTCGAGACCGCGCGCCTTGGCGGCCTGAAGTGTCAGAAACACTGGACACGGTACGGTCCGGCCGCCGAGGGACAAGCAATTGCCATCGGAATGGGCGCTATGTGAATGAAAATCGCCGCGATACCATCCGGCCTTGTCGTTCAATGGCTTGTCGGTGAAGGCCGAGACAGCTGCCTTGTCATTGACATGGCCAAAGGTGATTGCGGCCTCGTACTCTGAGGTCGCAGCTGGCCGCATATTGGGTACGCCCATGACCAGGTTCCAGGTGCCGGCGATAATCGGGCCGGGTAGGTAAGAGGGGGTGGCATCAGTGGCGGACAGGGTAAATTCTGACTTGTTGCCGCCGCTCCAGCCGCGGAAGCCGTTCGGGTCATTGAGGCCCAGGTCGATGGTGCTTTTCTGTTCGCGGCCGGTATAGTGGAACCTGACGCTAATACGGTTGACGCCTTCGGGAACTAGGAACGGCAGGTCGATATAGGTTTGGTGCGTGGCGCCGGTCAGTCGGCCTTTCAAAACGACATCGGGGGCCGCAAGGGCCGCCTTCGCGGATGTTAGGGCGCACACGGCGGCGAGGGCGGTGAGGCCCAGGATTTTCAGGGACATATGGCTCTCCAATTAAAGTCTAAAGGACAGGGCCGCGCGGAAGCTGCGGCCGAATATCGGCCGGGCGGCAAAATAGGTCTCGCCGGTGTCACCGCTGACGATCTGACCGGCGCGCGGATTGCCTTCTGTCAGGCCGAGGGTCTGACCGAGATTGTCGCCGGTGAGGATAAAGGTCAGGCGTGGCGTCAGATCATAGCGCAAGGCGACGCCGAGTGTGGCATAGGCGGGTAGGCGCGCGGTATTGGCGGCATCGGCGAAACGATCACCGTAATATTCGATCGGGGTTTCGATGCGGCCACGTCCCTTGGCGAAGCCATAACCAGGCGTCAGGCGAACCATAATTTCGGGGACACGCAGCAAGCGGTTGCCGCTGAAGTCGCGGACCATCGCCGCACCATTGACCAGTTCGGTATAGCGCAAGGTCTCGAAGCGTGGCTTTTGCCAGGTCGCACTCAGGGCCAGATCCGGGCCGTTGCGGTCGCGGTGCGCGCGCCACAGTGCCTCGACCTCCAGGCCAACGGTCAGAGTATCGCCATAGGCGGCGCGTTGCGAATAGGCGTTGGTCTTGGCGTCAAAGACGTTATCGGTGACACGATAGGCGGAAAAGGCGGTCGAGAAGGCGACAATTTGCAGGTAGCTGCCCGGGGTCGCATGCTTGAATCCGAACTCGGATAGGGTGACGGGTTCGGTGTGGATGTCGCCGGCGGGGGGCGAGGTCAGGTCGGTCAGGTTGGGCAGGTACCGGGTGCGCGTAAGGCGACCATAGATCTGGGTTCGGTCATCTATCGGCCGGGTCAGTCCAAGGGACAGTGTCTGGCCGTCGAACTCACGTGACAGAAGACTGAACTGTCCGGTGCCGCCCAGCACCGTATCGTCACCGATATGAAGGGTATCCGGTCCCTGAAAGGCTTGGCTTTGTTCGACATTGGCGGCCAGCTTCAGTTGTTCCAGCCGGATGCCGATGTCGGCGCGCCATTTGCCGAAGGTCCATTCGTCGGTGCCGTATATTGCGATCGATCGCTCAGTGCCGGAATAGTTGTCAAACTGAGCGCCGTAGCGGGTAAAGCCATCCTGGGTCATGGCGCCTAAGGCATTTCCGACGGCATCGTAGGCCACGATATCCAGGCGCCGCGCCTGATTGCGCACTTCCAGTAGAGTGGTGGCGGTCAGGCGTTGCATCGACATGTTCATCTGGGCCACATAAAGGCCGGCGGTGAAATGATGCCCGCCTGCTTGACCTTCAAGCTTCGTGTCACTGATCAGTTCGCTGAGCGGGATGCGCACCGAGGACAGGGTGGCGTCGATAGCCAGTCCGTCCCCGGCGAAACCCGTACCGTCGGCATAGCTCAGCCCGAGCTGCGTGGCTTGTGGGTAGATGGCCTGCGCCGCCGGTAGGTAGGTCTTCAGTTTTTCGCTGGCCGTATTGGGGTAGCCAGGGAAGAGCCCGTTGCGCCAGGTCGATGAGCGGCGCCAGCGCAGGCTTTCATTCAGAGTCAGGGAATTGCTCAGTTCATAACGAAGCTTGACCGTATATTGATCCAGCAGGACCTGGGTGCCGCGGCTCAGATCGAACGGGTAGGGCTGCCCTTTTGCATCAAGCATTTTCGCCGCGGCGGTATCCGGGCCGGCCAGCGTGCCATAGAGCGCATCAAAGCCGGGCACGGGCTTGATCTCACCGTCGGCGGTCACTTGCAGCGGCACGGGCAGGTAGAAGGCAACGCGGTCGTCGAGATGTTTGTAATCCAGGGAGAGTTTGACGTGGTCCCATTGGCGTTGAGCCCTCAGCCGCCATTGTCCGCCTTGGTCGGCGGTATAGCCCGTCGGTCGCAGGCCGTTGTCGGCACGATAAAAACCGCCGGTGGCCACGCGCCACTCACCCAGAGGCCCGCCGGTCCACAGATCGACGCGCCGGTAATTGCCGTCGCCGGCTTGCAGTCGCAGACGCATTTCCGGCCGCATCGGCGCCTCGCGCGGAATGAGATTGATCAGGCCGCCCAAAGCATTTGAGGCGAAGACGGAGGCCGGGCCGCCGCGCACGACCTCGACCGCCTGGAGGGTGTCGTCGATCCGAAAGGACTGGTCGGCATTGAGATAGCCCAGGCCGGGGTCATGCTGAACCGGAAGACCGTCCTCCTGGACGGCAAGAGACGAGAAGCCGTCACGGGGAATGCCGCGGGCGCGGATATTGTTTGATGCCTCGCCGCCGGAGGATTCCACCCATAAGCCGGGCACAGCCTTCAGCAGGTCGGCGGCGCTTAAGGCGCCTGACATCTGGATAGTATTGGCCGTGAGGCGTGTGACGGCATAGCTGGACTCAAGCGGTGTACGCGACAGTGCGCTCACGCGGGCTGTGACGATGACCTCTTGAGGCGCCTCGTCGCTCTGGATAGCGGAGGGTTGCGCGGATGATTGTCGTGAAAAGGTCTTAACCCGGCGTCGGATCACGTAGGTATCGCCGGCCTGAACGACTTCGAAATCCTTGCCCGCGGCGCGCTGGAGGGCCGCCTGCACGGCCATTGCGCCGGAAACCGGGTGGCTGTTGCGCCCTCTGACCTCGGCGCCAACGAAGATGATTTGGATGCCTGCCTGATCGGCAAGCTGCGACAGAGCGGCCGCCAATGGACGGGCCGGCACACTGAACGGCTGGATAGCCTCGGCATGTACTGTCTGGGCCGGCAAGATCGCAGCGGCAAACAGCAGACACAAGGCCAGGGATATAGTCCCCGGTCCGCCCTTTACCCTGTTCCGCCTGAACCCACTTTGCGCCACTTAAGTCCGCCCGTGCCGTGTTCGTAACAACACTCTAAGCCCTCTGTAACGCGGTCTGATGACGGGGCCGCCAGTTGTCACAAACTCTTCACGCTACACGGGGTAGAGGCTGTCAAAGCTAGAAGGCAGCGTGACCTTTTTGCGAAATTTCTATGACATTGTCGTGGGTTTGGACCTGTACCGGATAGGCGAGACCGAGCGCCCTGGCAAAGCTGTCTGAGGCGCCAACGCGGTAGACGCCGCTGACCGGCATGTCAGCGATGCCCGGCGTGGCGATGACCAGGCGCGTGCGGGTATAACGATTCATGTCGGCGACCGCGTCACGCAAGGGGGTCTCATTGAAATAGACACGTCCGCGCCGCCAGTTGCTGACCCGGTCGATGTCGGCCACGCTGCGCTGGCGCACCAGGCCGTGCTCATCGAGTGTCACGGCCTGGTTGGCAGTGAGTATAGCCGCGCCGGCCGGGTTAGTGGCGGCATGAGCACCGGCCAGGACACGGCCTTCTTCGACATCGACCCGAACGGAATTCGTGTCGCGCCGAACGTTGAAATGCGTGCCGGTGACGCGGACTTCGCTCGCACCACTAACCACCACGAAAGGGGCACCTGCCAGCTTGGCGACATCGAAATAGGCTTCCCCGCGTTCCAGCGTTACGCGCCGCTGTCCGCCATCTATGTGGACAGATATCCGGCTGTCCGTGTTCAGTGTGACCTGGCTGCCGTCAGCCAAGGGCACCAGGCGTTGTTCGCCAACGCGAGTGACATAGGTTTGAGGTGACAGGACCAAGGCCAAAGCGACCGCAGCGATCGTCGCGCAGGCGGCCATGCCCGCACCCAGGGTTTTTATGCCGTCGGTGCGCTGCCAGAAGGGCGCGCGATAAGGGGTGCGCAACTCAGCCATGATGTGGGGGTCGGCCCGCAGTATATCGAGCGCATCCCATGTCTCGGCAATCGCCGCTTCGTCTTCGTTGGTCGAAGCCGTCATATCTTTAGAGGCGAGGAGGCGCATAGCCGCAGCGTCCAAACGCTTCCGCTGGTCCTTATCCCTCATGTTCTTTTCGGCCATCCGGCCTCCTCCAGGGTAATGCGGCACGCGACGAGGGCGCGGCTAAGGTGACGTTCGACGGTACGCAGCGGCACGCCCAGTTCCTGGGCAACCTCCGGCAGGCTCATGCCGTCGAGGCGATGCAACAGAAGGACACGGCGTTGCACCTGAGGAAGTTTGTCCAGTGCCTGCCGGACTCGGTTCAGGTTTTGCCGCCAGTGCAAAGTGTCAAAAGCCGAAGGGGTTTCGGCGGCGACATGGTCTTCCAGTTCAATATGCGAATCGTGATGGCGCACGCGGCGTCGGCGGAAGTGGTCGCGGACAATGGAATCGGCGGTTTTGAAGATGTAAGCGGCCGAAAGTTGCGCGGTCGGATCGGCGCTGAGGATGCGTGTCAGGCGACCATAGACGTCTTGCCGGGCATCGGCGATATCGTCCTGCGCTAAGCGGCGGCCCAGGTACCGCCAAAGCCGTCGGTCATAGGCCTCAATTACGGCTGCCAGAGCCCGCGTGGTCGCGGCACTGGCGTGTCCCTCGGCGAGGCGGCCAGGCAGGTGAATAATATTTTCCGGTTCCGGCATTCAGTCAGACTTCGAACTCTGGGCACAGTGATTACAAGGCGCTAACGGATAAACGCAGTCTGGCCCAGACCCCGCCACGTGAATTTTTTATAACGCTGGCGCTGCCCCTATCATTTGCCGTCCCTCGCCGGTGCGGCATGATAATTTTTGCGGATATGGCCGGCATGTTCTCCACCAGCTTTCAACGGAGCTAATGCTAATAAATAAAATTAAATCAATTAATACAATGTGTTGATGGTCGAATTATTTTCCCAAATAGCCGGCAAACGGCGGGTATATCTCCAACGCTTTCCCCAGTTTACCGCCTAGCGTTTTACAATTGACACGACGTATCACCAATGATACGAATGTTGACAAGGCCATAAAGAGCCTGCTGGAGGAAATAATGCTCAAAAAAGGGAATGCGCGCGGACACCGTGCCGCGCTGGTGAGTTCGGCCGCCTTATCGACAGTGATCGGTAGCCTGTTGATCTGCGGGGCGCCGGCAATGGCGCAATCGTCAGATACGAACAACAAAAGTGAAAAAGCGAAGGACGACGATACGACGGTCGTCGTCGTCACCGGCTATGCCGCCAGCGTGCAGAAAGCGCTGCGCAACAAACGTGCCGCGGACGTCATCAGCGACGGTATTGCATCTGAGGATATCGGCAAATATCCCGAACAGAATATCGCCGAATCCCTCCAGCGCGTCACGGGCGTGCAGATTTCCCGATCGTTGGGTGAGGGGCAGTTCCTCAGCGTGCGCGGTCTTGACCCCAAGTTCACCAACACTTTGTACAATGGTCGTCAGTTACCCAGCGCTTCGGGCACACGTGCCTTCGACTTCCAGGTATTGTCGTCGAACTTCGCCAACCGCGTCGACGTCTACAAATCCCCGACCGCAGACCTGATCGAAAGCGGTCTGGCAGCCACGGTCAATATGCAGACCATCGATCCCCTCACCATCGGTAAGCGCCGTCTCTCGATTAGCGCAGAGGCTGGTGTCGAGGAGCAGCGTTCAGGCAAGGTCAATCCGCACATTTCGGCCCTGTACAGCGATGTCTTCCTGGGTGGCAAGCTGGGTGTCAGCGTTGCCATCGACAGCAATGATCGCGCGTTTGACAGCCAGAATTTCAGCACTGACGGCGTCCTGCAGGATTCAAGCTATACGGCCGGTACGGCCTATCGCGTTTACGGTATCCACCAGAACGATCTGATCGGTACGAACAAGCGTCGCAGCGCCACCGCTACGATCCAGTACAAGCCGACGGAAAACCTCGAACTGCGACTGGATTCGATCTTCTCAGATCTGAAACAGCGTTACAACATGTTCCAGGGCAATAACTGGTATGTCGGCGCCGGCGCGCTCGGCTTCTCGCCGACCAATTCAGTGACGGTCGATGGCAATGGCGTAGAGACGGCGTGGTCCGGCTCCAATGTCTTTGCGTGGCTGCAAGCCAACCGTTACGAATTCGATCAACAGATGCAATCTACGGCTCTGTCTGCCCGCTATACGTACGGCGACTGGGACCTGCGTGGCGAATTTTCCTATGGCCGCGCTATTGAGCGCACGACCCAAGCCTATATTTCCTGGGCAACCCGTTCACCTGGTGCAGACATATATTATAACACGACTGACGATCCAAAGGGGCCTTTGACCTTCGGCTTCAATAACGGTTTTGATCCGAAAGATCCGTCGCATTACTACTTCTTCGGTGTTCAAGGCTCCTACCGCCAGCCGACGACAGATCGTATCGCCAATGCTAAGTTCGACGCCACGCGACACCTCGATAAGGGCTATCTGAAGGCGGTACGGTTTGGTGTCAATCTACAGGATCGCACTCTAGCCACAACACCGAACTATATGACCAATTCGTCAGCGGGCCTGCCGTCGGACATGAGTTCCTATCTGTTTGTTTATAACAACCCGGATTATTTCAAGAGCTATAACGGCGGCGCTAATTTCCCGACCAGCTTCCTGACGGTAGATCTCGATCGGTTCCTCAGCGACTTCCCGTTAGCGGAGCTGACTAAGTCGAATCCTCCCGTCCAGTCCCTTACGACGACCACTGAGGTACAAGAAAAGTCGCAGGCGGCCTATCTGCGATTTGATTTTGCCGATAGCGCCGATCTGCTGCGCGCCAATCTGGGCGTCCGAGTGGTCAAGACCGACGAATACTCGTCGGGCTATGTGCCCTCGCCCGGCGCCTATCTGATCTATGGATTGTTCGGCGGTTCCAATTCGCTGAGCTATAGCGATGCGGCCGTCCAAGCCCAGAAGTCCAGCAACACCTACGTGCTTCCCTCACTCAACGTTCGTTACCAGCTTGGCAACGACATTCTGATCCGGTTTGCGGCAGCACGCGTCATGCAGCGTCCGGATATGAACCTGCTGGCTGCGGCCAGCAGCCCAAATGCCTCTTCTGGGCCGCCACCTTCATCGACGGATACTTGGCGCGGCACACTGGTTCAGGGCAACCCAGACCTGAAGCCGTTCCTGTCCGATCAATTCGACTTGTCATTTGAATGGTATTTCAATCGTCAGAGCATGTTGGGCGCGGCGCTGTTTAGCAAAGATGTTCAGAACCTCGTTCTCACGAACTACAGTACCCAAGCCGCCGACGTCCATATGAATGGCAGCAACGAAATTCGGCAGATAACCTTGTCGGTTGCTCAGCCGGTCAATTCGGAATCGACCAATATCAAGGGCATTGAAATCGGTTATCAGCAGGCATTCGACTATCTGCCGGGGCTATTGAAGCACACCGGTGTGCGCGCCAACCTCACGCATATCTGGTTTGGCAAGGTGGTGTTAAACCAGGGTTCCGACCCGCTACCGCTGACCGGTATTTCTAAGGATACCTACAATCTTGGCGTCTACTATGATGACGGCAAGTTCAGCTTGCAAGCTGGCTACAACTATCGTGGTCGCTGGGTGCAAGACCCGCTGAGCTTCTTCGGCGATGGCATATTCACCGAAGGATATGGCCAGCTTGACTTGGCCGCAAACTACCGGGTGAACGAGCGTCTGAGCTTCAATGCCTGGGTCGTGAACGCGACGGAGTCGGCCATGCGCCAAACGAACAAGTATGGCGTCACACGCCTCTATGCGTTGGACGGCCGCCGTTACTCGATCGGCGCCCGGATAACCTTCTGATCCTGAGTACCCGCCGTCGACGGCCGCCACAAGGTGGGCGGCCGTCGATCCGGCACATATGGAGATGTGTAATGCCTAATATTATTGAACCGGACATGGGAGATCCTGCTGAAGCCATTGCGGGCGACGGCGGCAATCTCGTCTTCGTCACTCTAGTCTGCCTGGTTTCAGCGATCGGGGGGTTTTTGTTTGGCTATGAGACGGTTGTGATTGCTGGCGCCCTGTCGCTGGTTACGGCGGAGTTCCATTTTTCGGCCGTGATGGAAGGATGGTTTGTAACCTCCGGCCTGTTCGGTTGCGCTGGGGGTGTATTGCTCGCAGGACGCTTGTGCGATGCTATCGGCCGCAAGAAGGTCATGTTGCTGTCGGCGTTTTTATTAGGGCTGTGCGCGGTCGTTTGTTGCGTTGCAGCGACGGCGACATGGCTCATCGCCGGGCGTATTATCGGCGGACTTGGGGTTGGGATCGCGTCGGTGGTATCTCCGCTATACATTTCTGAATTGGCGCCGCCCAAGGTGCGCGGACGCCTGGTGTCTTTGTTCCAGCTGACAATTACCCTGGGAATCGTTTCGGCGATGATCACAAATGCCGGGGTGCTGGATTTCGCGCAAGGCGCAGGCGGCGCCGCGCTGACCGGTCTCTGGCATTGGTTGGTCGTCCAGGAAACTTGGCGCGCCATGTTTCTGACCCAGCTTGTGCCCTCCGTCGTTTTCTTTCTGCTGGCGCTATGCGTGCCGGAAAGTCCCCGCTGGCTGAGCCTTGCTGGCAAGCAAGAGAAGGCGCGCGCCGTACTTCTCCGCCTGCGGGGCAACGCTGATATTGCCGATGCGGAACTGACGCAGATCGCGCGCTCGGGTACGAAGGTGAAGGGTGAAGCCATATCCTGGTGGAGTGCCGCCATTCGCCGTCCGTTGTTCCTGGGTATCTTCCTGGCTGTTTTTTCGGAACTCAGCGGCATAACTCTGGTGATGTACTACGGTCCTGTCATACTGGAAAAGGCAGGCATCTCGGTGGGTTCATCCCTGGGCGGCCACGCGGTGATCGGTATTGTGCTGGCTTGCTTTACCGTCATTTCCCTGTTCGTGGTTGATCGCTTTGGCCGCCGACCGGTCCTGCTGACGGGTGTGGCCGGCGCCTGCATCGCTCTGGCGGCGACTGCCCTGTGCTTTGCTTATGGCGTCAGTGACGGCGCCCTGATCATTACCCTGCTGTGCCTGTTTGTCGCCTTTTTCGCCTTCTCTATCGGGCCGATCAAATGGATCGTCATTTCCGAGATATTCCCGACCCGCGTGCGCGCTCCGGCCATGGGCGTGGCAACCGTGGCCGTGTGGCTCACCGATATGGCCATCAACCAGGCCTTTCCGGTAGTCCGTGACACCCTAGGCGTTTCGGCCATGTTCCTTGCCTGTGCCGCCTTCCTGGCGATCCAGTTCTGGGTGGTGCTGAGCAAGTTGCCGGAAACCAAGGGACTGCCGCTGGAAGATATCCTGTCACTCTGGAGCAATCAAAATATGAAGAGGGTGAAATGAGTAGTGATAAAACAGGGCCGGATTTTACAGGTAAGACTGTTATAATCACGGGCGGCGCCGGCGGTCTTGGCAAGGCCTTCTCGCTGGAATTTGCCCGGTTGGGGGCTCAAGTCATCAGCAACGACATTGATCCAGCAGCCGGCGACAGCCTGACCCACGAAGCCGAAGGCTTGTCCGGACGGATTCACTTCGTCGCTGGCAGCATGGGCGAGGCTGAAACTTGCGACCGGTTGGCTGCAAAGGCTGCCGAACTGGGCGGCACGGACATCCTGTGTAACAATGTGGGTATTCAACCGGCTGCCAGTTACGTACCGGCGCACGAGCTGGATGACGCGTTGTGGGACGCCATCCTCACCGTCAACCTGAAGTCTTTCTTCTGGATGGTAAAGCGCTGCGTGCCGCAAATGAAAGCACGCGGCAAGGGCGCAATCATCAATACCGCCAGCGTGCAGGGCCTCCAGTCGCAGCGCGGCGCGGCGGCTTACGCGGCATCCAAGGGCGGCATCCTGTCGCTGACGCGGCAACTCGCCCTGGAATATGCCGAGGACAATATCCGCGTGCTGGCCATCGCACCGGGCACCTTTGATACGCCGCTGCTGCGTGATGTAGCAGCGGGCATCGACGACAAGACCTACATGGAGCGGCTGCGTAAAGCCTATCCGATGAAGCGATTCGGCAATCCGGAAGAACTGGCGCGCGTCGTCAGCTTCCTGGCCAGCGACGGGGCTTCATTCATGACCGGCGAATGCGTGACGGTCGACGGCGGGATCATGGCCCAGGGCGGCTGGGCGCAATAAACAATTAAGGACTTATCAAAAATGGCAAATGTGACACGTAAGACCTTCCTCCTCAGTGGCCTGTCGACGATGGGGTTTCTAGGCACGGTCGCCGGCGCTCCGGCGGCTGCGAAAACTGTAAAGCCGGTCTTCATGGCTTCGGGTAGCGCGTCGGCCGGAACCTCTGTGGCTTCTCTCCGCGACGCGGAATTGATCCCCCAGCTTAACCCAGTGATCCGGCTCTATCCGGCAAAGGCCCTATCACGCACGGGAGAATTCCGTTTCGGACCGGGCGAACTGGAAATGATGTTGCCTTTTCTCGGTGCGGGGGAAATCGCTTGGACTGTGAACGCGCCCGAAGCCGGCAAATACAATGTCGCCCTGTGCTATTCGACGACCGAAGCCGGCACCCCGATCACTGTGTCGGCGAATGGCGAGGCCGAACTGCCTTTCGCCGCGACTGTCACCGAGGGTTTCTTCTATCCGCATCCGAATGGTCCGTCGGCCAATCCGGGCGATCCGGACTCGGATACCTTCTGGACGCTGCGCCAATATTATATGTTTGAGCGCGTTGCCATCCAGGGTGAGCTCAGTCTGGTGCGTGGTGTAAATATCGTCAAGCTTGCCGTAAAGGGCGAAAAGGGGAGGGAAATCTTCCGCTTGCGCTCGCTCGAACTGACTCCGGTGAGTCAGGTCGATGCTGTCGCTGCGGCCGACGCCCGTGCCAAAGCCAGCCGGTCCAATACCGATTGGTTTGCCAACGCGGGTTACGGCATGTGGTTTCACTTCCTCGATCTGACAACGCCGCCGAAAGGCCCGCGTATTCCGTACAAGGATGCGGTGAACGCATTGGACGTGAAGAAGTTGGCCAAGATGGTCGATGACTGCGGCGCCAGCTATCTGATCTTTACCGTCAACCACGGCAACCCGACCTGCCCGGCGCCGATCAAGAGCTGGGAAGCGCTGCACCCCGGCTGGACGACCGAGCGAGATCTGATTGCAGAACTCGCCGACGCGTTAGGCACCTATGGCATCCGGCTGATGCTGTATATGAATTGCCCAGGTGTTGGCAAACTGGTTCAGATGCCGGGCACCGCTGTCGATCTTCCGACCTATAGCGAGGCGGAATATTCCCGCCAGTTGATCAGCGTGTTCGAGGAATTCGGTCGGCGCTACGGTGAGAAGCTGGCGGGCTACTGGTTCGATTCTTGGTTCCAGACTCTTGAAAGTTACCCCAATCTGCCCAACGAACGCCTCTATACCGCCATGAAGACGGGACACCCGAACCGCCTGGTATCTGTCAATCACTGGTCTTTCCCTACGGAGGTACAATGGCAGGACTACTGGTGCGGTGAAATCACCGACTTGCCAGCCAAGCCGTTTGGTGCGCGCTACATCAAACGCGGCGCAGGCGCTGGCCTTCAGGCGCATGCCTCGATCTACCTCGACGCGCCGTGGTTCCATATAACCGAAAACAAGGAAATGGAGCCGCCGCGTTATTCCGCCCAAGTGCTGGCGGACTATATCCGCACCTGCCAGAAGGACCAGGCCCCCGTCACCATCGGTGTCGGCATCTATCAGGATGGCACAATCGGGCCGAATTCTTTCACCGTTCTGAAGGAACTGCGCGGCCTCATCCGTACCGGCCGCAAACGCAAGGCGTGATCCGCCTGAATTCCATCCTAAACAAAGTGAGACCATGACTGTTCAAGAGTCTGTAGCGTCCGTCAGGGACAATACACCCGGCCATAAGCCGCCGGCGATTGTCCTGTCGCCGGCCGACAATGTCGCCGTGTGCCGACGTAATGTGCATGCTGGGGAAATCCTGCTTATGGAAGGAGAGGAGGCGGTCGCCTGCACCGATGTCGCCCTGGGGCACAAGGTGGCGCGCCGCTTCATCCCGCAGGGCGCGGAGGTGTTTAAATACGGCATGTCGATCGGCTCGGCGACGGCCGACGTGCAGCCCGGCGAATGGGTGCACCTACATAATCTCAGGAGCAACTACATCTCTACCCATACGCGCCAAACGGAGGCACGCTCATGATCATTACCGATGGTTATCTTCGTTCGGATGGCCGCAAGGGCATCCGCGATGTGCTAGCCGTGATCTATCTCGTGGAGTGCGCGCATCATGTGGCGCGGCGGGTGGTGGACAGGGCCGACGACGAGGACGTTCATCTCCTCGGCTTCTCTGGCTGTTATCCCAACGACTATGCGCTACGCATGATCAAGGCGTTGGCCACGCATCCCAATGTCGGGGGCGCGATCCTGGTGTCACTGGGCTGCGAGGGCTTTGACCGCGAAGGGTTGTCCGCCTTTATCGCCGCCAGTGGTCGCCCGGTCGAGACCGTGGTCATCCAGGAAGCCGGCGGCACGCGTTCGGGTGTTGAGGCGGCGCTTGATGCGGTCCGGCGCGTGAAAGTGCAGATGAATGCGCAGGCCACGCGCGTGCCGATGGATATTTCCGAGCTATCGATTGGCACGATCTGCGGCGGTTCGGACGGAACGAGCGGCATCGCCGCCAATCCTGTAGTGGGCAGGGCGTTCGACCGCCTGATCGATGCCGGCGCCACCTGCATTTTCGAGGAAACGGGGGAAATGATCGGCTGCGAGGGCGCCATGAGCATCCGTGCGGCGTCGCCCGACGTGGCCGAGGCGATCAATGTCTCAATCCACAACGCCGAAACCTTTTATCGCGCCATGGGCTATGGCAGCTTTTCGCCGGGTAATGCCGAGGGAGGGCTTTCCACCCTGGAGGAGAAGTCGGCGGGCGCCTATGTAAAGTCAGGCAGCCGCGCCATTAACGGCGTCATACGCCCGGCGCAGCAGCCGGACGGGCCAGGGCTCTATCTGCTTGACGTCGTGCCGGATGAGGCGCCGCGTTTCGGATTCCCCAACACATCCGACAATGCGGAGATCGTTGAGCTAATGGCCTGCGGCGCGCATATGACCCTGTTCACCACGGGGCGCGGCTCGGTCGTCGGATCGGTGGTATCGCCAGTGATCAAGATCACCGGTAATCCGGAAACCTTCGCTCGCATGCACGAGGATATGGATGTCGACGCCGGCCGGGTCATGCAGGGAGAAGCCACGCTCGACCAGATCGGCGACGAATTGTTCGACCTCGTGATCGATGTTGCCCGCGGGCGCCGCTCTAAGTCTGAGGCTCTCGGGCACCGCGAATTCGTTCTCAACTACAAGTCCATCGACGCCGTCGGTCCGGCCTGCCATCCGAGGCGCTTATGAATAGCCCTGCGAACAACATGACACATCCACTGCCCCGCCCAGCGGGTTCGGGCAGGCTTGCCGGCAGGACTGCGATTGTTACCGGCGCGGGGCAGGGGATCGGCCGGTACGCCGCTGAACTGTTCGCCGCCGAGGGCGCCGCTGTCTGGGCCTGCGACCTCAACTCGGCGGCGCTGGAAGGCCTGGTAGGCTGCCGGGCGCTGGCGCTGGATGTCACCGACGCCGCAGCTATCGTCAAGCTACAGGCCGAGGCTGGACCAATAGATATCCTGTTCAACTGCGCGGGCCTCGTGGTGCCGGGGACCGTTCTGGACTGTTCGGAGGAGGACTGGCAGAGGTCCTTCGATGTTAATGTCACGGCCATGTTCCGGCTGATCCGAGCCGTCCTGCCCGGCATGCTGGAAAGGGAAAGGGGCTCTATAATCAATATGGCGTCCGTGGTCGGCGCGCCGAAAGGCGCCCCTGACCGCTGCGCCTATGGCATGTCGAAGGCCGCCGTCATTGGCCTGACCAAGTCGGTCGCGGCCGATTACGTGAAACGCGGTATACGCTGCAATGCTATCTGCCCCGGCACGATCGAGACGCCGTCGCTGCACGCCCGCCTGGAAACCACCGGCGATTTTGAACAGGCCCTTGCGGCTTTCAAGGCGCGCCAGCCGATGGGACGCCTGGGCCAGCCCGGTGAGATTGCTGCCCTGGCCCTGTATCTTGCGTCCGACGATTCCGCCTTCATGACCGGCCAAAGCGTCATGGTCGATGGCGGCTGGTCGCTTTGATATCAACTTCATAATGGAGAGCGCCATGTGCCTTGTCCAGTTCATCATTCGTATCCTGCTGGGCGTGGCCTTGGCAATTCTTCCAACTGCCCCTGCCTTTGCGGCGGACCGCGATTTGAACGTAAAGACCGACTGCCAGGCGAAGGGCGACGGCGTGGCCGATGACACGGCGAAGATCCAGGCATGCATCGACAGGGCGGCGCACAGCCAGCAGGCGGTCTACATCCCCACCGGCCAGTACCGCATTACGGTGGCGCTGAGGATCGCCAACCACGACACGACCGTTTACGGCACCAGCAGCACCAACACGACCCTCATCCAGAGCGACGCCGTCCAGCCGGTCTTTCATATCGCCAACGGTGGCACGCCCATCGACCGGGTCACTTTGAGCAATCTCGAACTCTACTATTCGGCCAAGTCTCCGACCGGCTTCGCCGTACTGTGCGAAAACTGCTGGCGCACCTATTTCCGCCAGATGAATTTCGGCCGCGCCGGCGGCGGCGCTAACCTGGGCACGGCTCTGTGGGTGACCGGCGGCAACCAGGTATTCGTCCAAGACAGCGTAGTCACGGCGGCCACAGTGCAGGGCATGTACTTCGCCGAGGTTGGCGATGTCTTCCTATCGAATGTCGAGGTCAATCAGGTCGACACCAGCACCCGTTCGGTCGGCGTAGTCTTCGATACCGGCGTGGGCGGCATCTACGCGACCAACGTCAATGTAACGGGCGGCCACACCGGTTTCCTGTTCGAGAACACGTTGAAAAAAGTGCCGCCGAACTTCGGCTTTTTCACCAACTGCTTAGCCGACACGCTGAACGGCGTTGGCTGGAATTTCGACTCGGCATTATCCATGCGCTTGACCAACAGCTGGTCGGCCACGGCGGCGGTGCACGGCATCATTGCTCGCGATGTCGACGGCCTGAGCATTACCGACTCGCGTATCTACAACAACGGCGAGATCGGGGTGCTGCTTCAGGCGGGCGCGCGCAATGTCAGCATTAAGGATTCAACCATCGCCGGCAACTCGCGTCGGGCCAAACAAAGGTATCCCGGCATATCCGTTGAAGCCGGCGTCAGCGACTTCCAGATACTGGGTAATATGATCGGTGGCGCCGACGGTTTTGGTAATTATCAATCCTATGGCGTTCAGATTGCTGATGGCCCTTCCGACAACTACATGATCGTTGGCAACGATATGCACCGTAACCTTGATGGGGGCCTGCGTGACGGCGCCGCCGCGACCAAAAAGGTCGTCGCCAATAATATGTAATCAGGAGGTCGCCGATGCAGATTATCGATACGCATGCCCATTTCTGGGATGTCGATACGATCGACTATCCCTGGATCGAAAAGGGATCATCGTTTGATCGCAGCTTTCATCTGGCAAATTACCAGGCAGCTTCGGCAGGGGTGCCAGTCCACCGCATGGTTTTTGTGGAGTGTGACGCCCACGCCCGCCATTCACTGACCGAAGCGCGTTGGGTGGCTGGACTGGCCGAACAGGATCCGCGCATCCAGGGCATCGTGGCGCGCACATCATTCATGAGCCCGCAAAGTGATGAGACGCTGGAAGCCCTGACGGCCATGCCGCTGGTGCGCGGTATCCGCGATAATATCCAGAACAATAAGCCAGGCTTTGCCCTTCAGCCGCGTTTCGTGGAAGGTGTCCGTTCCGTGCATCGGCTGGGCCTGCATTTCGAGCTGTGCCTTAAGCACCACCAACTGGAAGAAACAATCGAATTGGTCCGCCGGTGTCCGGATGGACAGTTCGTGCTCGATCACTGCGCCAAACCGGACATCGCGGCGGGTCTGCGTGAACCTTGGCATATGCGACTACGGGAGCTGGCTGCCCTGCCCAATGTCGTCTGCAAGATTTCAGGCCTAGTGACCGAAGCTGACTGGATGCATTGGCAAGCTGAGGACGTGCTGTGGTATGCCCGTAGCGCCGCCGAAGCCTTTGGGCATACGCGTATTCTTTTCGGCAGTGACTGGCCTGTGAATGAGGTGGCCGGCGGGTACATGGCTTGGTTTCGTCTGGCGCAATCGCTGTGTGTGGACTGGAGTGAGGCAGACCGCGATCGTTTCTTCCGGCGTAATGCTGAAGATGTATACAGACTAGGTAAGGGATAACCACGCCATCATAAACGGCAACGGAACATGCCACTGTTGAACTTGCGCGGCGGATAGCGAAATGTGTATGAGTTCGCGGAATACGTGATTTAGCATCACGCAAGAGCAGACTGAAAGATCAATACAGATGCCCAAGCAAAAAGTCGGCGCCTCCACAGCAACGGCATACAATGCCCCTGCCCTTGAAAAAGGGCTAGATATTCTCGAACTGCTTTCTAGCGTGAGCCAGCCGATGAGCCTGGCCGAAATCTCCCAGGCTGTAGCGCGCTCCAAGAGTGAAATATTTCGCATGCTGCATGTTCTTGAACGCCGAGGTTATCTGGAACGGCCGGCGGGCAGTGACCATTACCGATTGACCAATCGCCTTTTCCGGCTTGGGATGGAGCGGCCGCCGCTCAAGGGCTTACTGGACATCGCCATGCCGCTGATGCACCAGCTTTCAGACGACACCCAGCAATCTTGCCATTTGGTGGTGCCATCCGAGGAATTCATGGTGGTGATCGCGCGCATCGATCCACCCGCGGATCTGGGCCTGGTCGTGCGCATAGGTCACCGTCGCCCGATTCTGTCGGCGACATCGGGGCTGGTCTTGACCGCCTTCCAATTGGAGTCGGTCCGCGAGCGTTGGCTGACAGACTATATCAAGGTTTTGCCGACCAAGGAGCGGGAAGGATTGAGGGAACGGGTGGCGGGTATCGCCTCTAAGGGTTACGCCGCGATAAGCAGCTTGGTCGTGCCGGGCATTACCGATGTTTCGGCGCCCGTGATGCACCAGGGCGTCGCCGTGGCTGCCGTCACCATTCCGTACATGAAGCGTTATGGTGTGGAGGTTTCCCAGAAGCAGGCCACCCAGATGCTGCTTGGCGTCGCCAAGACCATAACCGGCCGTCTCGGATAGAACAGAGGCAGCCGAAACCGCCTCTGTTCTGCAGTCTTAGGCGCGCCACACCCAAGACGGGGCGGAGCTGTAATTGACCGCGATAGTATCGCCTGGCTCTAACACAACAAAGCCGCTGGCGATGCCATAACCGAAGCCGTTGATGCTGATCGAACTGACGCTGCCGCCCCAGATGGCGACATTGATCGGTTGGGCATAAGGGTTGGTGATGGCCGTACCAGAGGCTGGCAGGGTTGGCGAGGTGATCGACAGAATGCTGCGCGTCTGCAACACCAGGCCGGTGACTCCGTTCAGGAAGTTGGCCAAGGTACCGCCCGCCGTCGGCGCCGGAGTCGGATTGATGATGAAAGTGGAAACACCTGCCACGGCATGAATGCCGTTGGTCGTATACGACCAGGTGCCGCCGATGAAGGTATTGGCGCTTATATTTCCGCTGGCCGCCACCACGCAGGTATTGACGTTTTCCATGTCCAGGCAGTTGAAGACGTTTGAAGCGTTAACGCCGTCCTGCATGCGAATGGCGGTGTCGGCGGTACCGACCGAGCCGAAAAAGTGACTGAATTGGCACTGGCGCAGCACCAAGGCCGTCCCCAGTCCGCCATTTTCACCCGTGGCGCCACCGTTCGCCTGGATATCGAACCAGCCGCCGACCACATAGTTCATCTTGATGGCGACGCAGCTTGCTGAGCTGTTGAAGTTCTGCACCGTGACGTTCTGAAAGCGCGGCATATTGACTGGATCGCTGAAATCGTCGGCGCCGAGTTGGAGTACCGTGCCGGCGACTTGACCGATGACGCCTAGGTCGCGCAGGGTCAGGTAGTAGTTATCCTTGGCCGTGGGTGGGCTGACCGTGCAATGGACCTGCAGGTTTGGCGAAGTGGTAACGCTGCGCAGGTCGAGGATGGTGCGTTGCTGGCCATCGCCATAGATCAAAAGGCCTTCGGTGCGAAAAGCATCTACCTTGATTTCCGGTGCGGCGGTGAAGCCGTAGCGGCCCTCCGGGATATAAAGCGGGGCGCCCAGGGCACCGCACAGCGCCAGTGCGTTCTGAAACTGAGTCCAGTTATTGGTGGTTGGGGTGTAGACGGCGTCTGCGCCAAACCAACGGAAATTGGCGCCGCCGGTGAAGTCGCGCCGCCAATAGTAGCCCGAGGTGCTGCTAACTACGAAGATGGCTTCCTGCGGGTCGGAAACAGGTGGTGTGCCTGTTTGCAGGATGAAGGTGCCTTCTCGTCCGCTTTCGGTTAGAACAGCTGCGGCAGTTGTCGTTGTGCTAAGGGCCTTCAGATCGGTGCGGGTTGCAACCGAAAGTACTTGTAAAGACATGTTAACTCCTTGATTGTTTTGGCATTATTTGGCCTCATCAGGATACGCTACGTGTGGGGGACGGTGATGTTATTTTGAACGTCATGCGCGCGTCCCCCGCCGCCGCCGGTGGAGTCCGGCAGTCGTAAAGAGGTGTATAGGTTAAGGCCTGAGTTCTTTAATTTGGGATCAGGTGCCGCACACCTGCTGGGTTTGCTCACCCAGTTTCTCGATGCCCAAGGCGACGCGGTCGCCGGGCTTGAGAAACCAAGGTGCGGGGGATTGGCCCATGCCGACGCCGGGCGGCGTGCCGGTTGTGATGATGTCGCCCGGTAACAGGGTCATGAACTTTGAGATGTAAGATACCAGATTTGCGACGCTAAAGATCATAGTGCGCGTATTGCCGGTCTGGACGCGGCGACCGTTGACGTCAAGCCACATGGCCAAGTCCTGCGGATCTGGCACGTCTTCGGTAGTGACTAACCATGGACCGACGGGGCCGAAGGTAGGGCAGGCCTTCCCCTTGTCCCAGGTGCCGCCACGTTCGAGCTGGTATTCGCGTTCGGACACATCGTTGACGACGCAATAGCCGGCGACATGGTTTAGCGCGTCGGCTTCGCTCACATCATAGGCTTTTACACCGATGACGACGCCGAGTTCAACCTCCCAATCGGTCTTCTGCGAGCCGCGCGGAATGACCACCGGGTCGTTTGGTCCCTGAATGCAACTGACCCCCTTGGTGAACAGGATCGGTTCGGCCGGAATCGGCATTTTGGCTTCGCGCGCGTGGTCGCTGTAATTTAGACCCACAGCGATGAATTGGCGCGTACCGGTTACCGGCGGTCCGAAGCGGCCGGGCGTTTCCACCAAGGGCAGATCAGACGGGTTGAGCGCCTCGAGCCTGCTCAAGCTGTCTAGTGTCAGGGCATCGGGCGTCAGGTCAGTCAGGATAGCCGACAAATCACGAACCCGCCCCTGCGTGTCGAGCAGACCCGGTTTTTCGGACCCTGACGGCCCATAACGGCAAAGCTTCATATCATTCCCTTTTTCAATTTGCGGGTTCGTGGTGATGTTCACAACCTGCGGTGTGGCATTCCGCGTAATTTTTCAGTCTTGATGCGCCGCCGATGCCGGCATTAAAACGGTTCTGCGGATCGAGCTGACGGTAAAATTCCGCCAGCGCGTCCTCGGCGACATAGTGGTTTCCGACGTTGTGCTCGGCCGGATAGCGCGCGCCGCGCTCGTCCAGCCGCAACAGCATGTCGTGCTTGATCGCAGCGCAGTTCTGGCCGCGCGCGACAACATAATCCTGGTGCAGCACGTGGCACAAGAAATGGCCGTAATAGATACGATGCAGCAGTTTAGAATCATATTCAGCAGGCAGGTGTTCGAACCAGTCGCGATCGTTCCGACGCAAGGCGATATCCAGCGCTACAATGCCTTCGACCGCTCGTGGATGAAGAGCCTGGTAGCGCACAGCCGCGCCTGCGATGACAAAGCGGTGTAGAAAGGCGCGGGCGGCCTCATCGGGCGTACAGGTGAAGTAACCCGCTTCGCCGGCGCTCCATTCGTCGAGCAGGCTCTGCGTTTCCGCCGCTTCAGAATGTGATACCTTTAGGAGCAGGTGGTGCTCGTAGCGTGATCGCCATTGACGCATACGTGGCGGTAGGTGATCGGGGAAAAGGCGGCTCAGCCCATACAGCAGCCGGTCGATCAGGTTTCGAGGCAGGAGATCGTCGAAATGACTCTTCAGGGCGAAGAATTCCGGCAATCGATCTGTACCGACAAAACGGATGGTCAAGAATTGATCCTTTCCGTAGCAGTCGGCCAAGTCGAAGGCATCACGATGCAAATATTCCGCGGCTATGGGAACCGCGCCGATCTGGGTCAGCAGGCGGCGGCGAAGATCTGCGAGGGCACGGGTATCGTTGCTGCCAATGTAAAAAGTCTGGCTTTCGTGCTCTAGCGCGAAGGTATCGAGCCGAACGGCAAAAACCATCAGCTTACCGGCACTACCTGCGGCTTCGAACAGGCGTCGTGGGTCGGCATTGAAACGGGCGGGTGTATCGGCGTCCACATTGCGCACATGGGTCGCATACTCGCTGTCACTCGCAGCCCTAGCCAGAGTGGCTGGAGTTTGTATGCCGAAGTCCCCGCGTTCCAGGCGGAGTAGAATCTCTTCAGGTGCATCCCCCAGCTCAAAGCCCAAATGGTTGATCAAATGCAGGTGGCCATCAACATCGACATGAGCGAAGACCGCCATTTCCGTGTAGGCGGGCCCGCGACGAACCAATGCACCGCCAGAATTGTTGCAAAGGCCACCAATGACTGATGCGCCGAAACAAGAGGAGCCAATTACGGAATGGGGTTCGCGTCCAAGAGGTTTTAGCGTTTTTTCGAGCTGATGCAGTGTGGCGCCGGGCAGGCACACCACCTGACGGCCTTCTTGGATCGGAAATATACCGTTCAATCGTGCCGTGCTGATGATGACGACGTCACGATCATAGCCGGAGGCAGGTGTGGAGCCTCCGGTCAGACTTGTGTTCGACGCTTGCGGGAGGACGATGACATCGGCCTCTACGCAGGCCTTGAGAACACGCCATTGTTGAACAAGCGTGGCGGGACGGATCACAGCCAAGGCGGGTCCGCCTGGTGTTCTGAAGCCGTTTCGATAGCGGCGTGTAGCGGCACTACTGGTCAAGACATGGTTGCCACCCACGATATCGCGCAGCGCCTGTAAGAGGTTCGCCTTGCTATCGGCTTGGGCAGTCATGACGTCCTCCGCGACAGGTCCGACCTTTGTTTTACTGCGCCGGATCACATTTTCATGGCGTTATATATATGGAATGATGTTTTGTCAATGGAATGAAGTCGGACGGTTTGCACAATTACTTTTTATGCCTTGGTGCCCGGAAAAGCCCGCCGCCGGCCGATATCAATTTGCAGCGCGGCTTGCTGAACCACCGTAGCGAGCTGCTCAAGAGCCTGGACCGTGCGACGAGCATATGGAATTGCATGCCGTGATTGCAACGAACTATGGCCGAACTTGGGATCATGAAGTGGTGTTTGCCGTCCGGAAGATCGCCGGGACCGGTCTGGGTGAAGCACTTTGTAAGGTGCCTGGACGCTCGATTGGGGCGCCATAAGGCACACCGCCTATGTCGATGTGACCTAGGAGACTAATGCGCTCTGCGGCAGCCACACGCGACGCGTTCTAAAGAGTGGCGACCCAGGCTTTTTCCGCCAGACCGAAGGTTTCGCCCGCCTTCACTTTAAAGAGCAGGCCGAGATTGCGTTCCCCCATGCCCGGCGGCAGTTTCGCTTCGAATGGGCTTTCGGCCTCGGTCGTCTTTTCAGCGATCAGTTTGCCGTCGACAAATGCCTGGACCTTGCCCTTTATCTTCGGGAAGATGAGCTTGCCACCTTGTTTCTGCACGCGGGTATAGGGTGTCCAATCCACAACAGCCAGTTGATAGCTGTCCTCGCTCGGCCCTTCATTGATAAAGCCTGGATAGATACGGCCCCACAGTTCAATCTTTAAAGGGTCGAGGTTTCGCGGAATTTCAACCGGAGGCGTGGAGGTCGCCGGGGCAATCGCCAGCACGGGAATTGGCTGTACCGGCGCGCTGACGGTTTGATAGGGCCACGGTTTCGCGGCATTGATCTTAACCGTTGCCACGGCGGCTTTAAGCCCATCGGCTTTCGCTGTGAGGGACATTTGACCGGTTGAGCCTTCGGTTGACCTGACGATCACCTGTGCCAGGCCGTTGAACAGCTTGCGTCGGTTGCCTTTCTCGGCTTCTGACGCGTTCGAGTCGCCATTGCCAAGTCCGATGATTTCGCCGTTGGTAATCTCGAACGTGCAGTGGTCCTGCGAAAATTGGCTGTAGCGGCCCTTGGCGTCCTGGGATTCGATCCTGAAGGTGATGACGTCGATGCCATCGCCCTGAATGGTTTCGCGCTCCGGCGTGACCTTGAGCCGTACCGGATCGGAGGTCGTCTCGACCTTGGTACGCGAAACCGCCTTGCCGTCAGTATAACCCACCGCCTCGATGCGGCCGGGTGCGAATGGCACATACCATGTGTTCATTTCGTATTTGGTGCGCGGTTGCTTGCCTGCTGACTTGCCATTGACGAACAATTCAACCGCTTCACAATTGGTACAGGCGACGACACGGACTGTTTCGCCCGCCTTCCAATTCCAGTGGGGAATCAGCCACAGCACCGGCCGATCCTTTACCCATTGGCTCTGGTGCATATAGAAGGCGGCCTTTTCGAAACCGCACAGGTCCATAATCCCAAATACAGAGGAATTGGCAGGCCAACTCAACGGTGTTGGTTCGCCATGGTAATCGAAGCCGGTCCAGACAAAGCCGCCGGCGATCCATGGCCGTTCGTCGATGGCTTTCCATGCGGCGAGGTGCGTTTCACCCCAAGGGGCTGCCTCATCATCATAGGAGGCGATGACATGTCGGCCTTCGCGGTCCGAGACATATTCACCGCGCGTCATGAAGGCCGAGGTGTCTTCCGAGGAATAGAGCGGGATGGTTGGGTTGGCCTTATGGAAGGCGTCATATTTGTCTTGTTGGTAGTTGAAGCCCACGACATCGACGGCCTGGGTTACATTCACCGGCTCGAACATGCCACCATTGATCGCTGCCGTGACCGGACGGTTGGTATCGAGTTCCCGTACCGCTTCGCGCATCCGCCGCACCATTTCATAGCCCTGCGGCGTACCTTGCATCGGCTCCTCGTTGAAGACCGACCACAGGTAAACGCACGGATGATTGCGATCCCGTCGAACCATCCATTGCAGCTGTTCCATATAGGTCGGGGAGGGGTTGAAGAGGCGGTTCTCATCCATGATGAGGAAACCCATTCGGTCGGCCAGCTTTAGCACATGCTTATTGGGAGCATTGTGAGCGGAACGGATGGCGTTGACGCCTAGTTCTTTTAGGCGCTTCAAGCGGTATGCCCACAAGGAATCCGGTACGGCCACGCCGACGCCGGCGTGATCCTGGTGGACGCAAACACCCTGGACCTTGATCGGCTGGTTATTGAGGAACAGCCCCTTGTCGGCGTCCCAGCGTGTGGTGCGAAAGCCGGTCTCGTAGGTATGTTCATCGATCAGCTTGCCGTTTTGCATCACCTTCGTATGGATAGTGTAGAGGTTAGGCTGATCGACGGACCACAGGTTTGGCGCGTCATAATCCAGGCCGAAGGTCGCCACCGCGTGTCGCAAGGATGGGACAGTGGCGGTCGCCCGAGCGCTCTTGAGGACGGCACCGGAGCCGTCCTTCAGTTCGCTAATGAGCTCAACCGGCGCGTCTGTGTGGTCGATATTGTAAAGCGTGACTTCCACCGGGATATGCCAGCCAGAGTTGGTTTTTACTGGAAAACCATAGACGCCATCCGTGATGATATGGACCGGATTGCGCGTGACTACCCAGGCGTGACGATACAGGCCGCCGCCTTCGTACCACCAGCCTTCCATCGACTGCGCGTCGACCCGTATGTCGAGTGAATTGGGCGTATCGCCGTAGGTGGCGAATGCCGTTACATCGATATAGGAGGAAGTGTAGCCGCTGAAAGAGTGCCGTACGACTGTGCCATTGAACCAGATGGTGGCGTTGGTGGCGATACCGTCGAGCTGAATCTCGATGTGTTTGCCGCGATCAGAGTCTTCGAAGCGCAACAGGTTGCGATACCAGCCGATGCCACGCTTACGGAAGCCTTGCGCGACGTTGCGGCTTTTTTCGATCGGCTGGAAGCTGACGAAATCGTGTGGCAACTGGACTGTTGGCCATTCTGTGTCGTCGAAGTTCAGATTCGCGGCGCCGCCGGCGGCACCGGTCTTCGTCGAGTCATAGGTTTCCGCATTGCCAATAGGGGTAGGGAAGGGGATGTCGCCTTCGAAGAAGCGCCAGCCTTTGTCGAGCGAGCGTACATCTCTCACTTCGGACGTCGGGGCCGCGTCAGAAATTTCAGCCCGTACTGCCTGTGAGGCCAGGCTGGCGGGCAACACGGACACAAGGGCAGCGGCGCTGCCGCTCTTGAAAAGCTCTCTGCGGTTCATACGGACGTCTCTTTTTTTTGTGATCAAAAATGCCCGCCCATCGGAAGACCTAGGGCGGGCTCAGTTCAGACCTGTTGTGGGAATGAACAGGTTGAGGTAGGGTTCTGGACCCTCGAAACTAGTACTTTACACGGCCACCGAAAATGTAGCGCGTGCCGGATGTGCTGACGTTAATGAGGCGTTCTTCATAGGTATTGTAGCTGCGCAGGACGTTGTTGGTCAGGTTGACGCCCTGGAAGAAAAGCTGGAAGGTCGGGTTGATGTCATAGGATGCGCTGATATCGACCTGACCGTAGGAGTCCTGGTACTCCGGGTTGGAATCTTGGCCCGAACAGGTAATCAGATATTTCTGACGCCAGTTATAGGAGCCGCGCAGCGACACACCGTACTTTTCGTAGAACAGGGTGGCATTGTAGCTGTTTGGTGAATCGCCTGGGATGCCTTTGCAGCCAACAGTGTTGTTGATGTAATCGGCCTGATCCTCGATATGGGTCAGGTTGGCGGAGACACCGAGGCCGGACCACATGCCAGGCAGCCTGTCGAAGCTATATTGCGCGGCCAGTTCAATCCCGACCAGAGAGCCGTTGAGCGCATTGCGGATGCGGGTATCCTGGAAGTCATAACCAAAGCGTGTCACCGTTGTAGTGTCGGTTTCAGCGAAATTGGTCAGCTTTTTGTAGAAGACTGCCGCGCTGAGATAGCTGACCTGGTTCAGATACCATTCGTACGAAGCATCATAATTGGTAGATTCGTACGGTTTGAGGTTGGGATTCCCGCCGCTCGAATAGGCATCGGTCGCGCGTCCGCCGTAGCTGTTGTTGGTGCCGAGCGAGGTCAGGGTTGGCCGCGTCACCGTCTTTGAAACGGCCAGGCGCAGGTCCATGTCATCGGTCAGTCTGTAGCTCAGGTTCGCCGAGGGCAGAATGTCGGTGTAGTGGTTGCGGACGGAAACGATTGTCGCAGGCCCCAGATCGAAAGCCAAGGCGTCGGTGCCGCCGCCGGACAGGTGAACACCGATGAGAGGTGCATCAAGTCCGGATGAGATTGTATTGGTGTTGACGATACGGGCGCCGAAGTTGAGCTTGATGTTTTCAAAGCTCCAGTTGGTCGTCAGATAGGTGGCCCACACATCTTCGCGGACCTTGAAGCCGGCGCCGATATTTTCACCCATCCCCCAAATGCCGCCGCTGGCTAGAATCTTGTCGGCCTCTGTACCGGCGGTATCAGCGGTCCAGCCATTTGTGGCCATAAGGCCGTTGATCAGATTTTGGCGGTTATTCATATTGGCTTCGAGCTTGCTCAGGTCGGCCGCCAAAATGTAGGGCTGGACAGAGTTTGCACCCGACGCGCCGTCGAGATAGTTATCAAGTGAGCGCTGCGAATAGACGCTGGGGTCCGCTTTAACGACGCTGGAACTGCAATAGGCGCAGGCGCGTTCATAGCCGTCCGCCGTTGTATTGTCATAAGCCAGCTTCGATTTTTCGCGGCGGGATCCATAGATGCCGAATTTGATCGATTTGACGAAGGAATCGTTGGCGGGCGTGAACTCGCCGTCGGCATGCAGCTCCGTGCCCTGATCGTTCACCTTGTTGAGGCTTTTCGACGTGTAGCCAAAATACTGTGCGTTGGGATCGCTACGCTGCGGACCGATCCCGGTTATGGTCGGTACATCGTCGCCGGGATTGAGATTGTAGGTGACGTTTGAAGAGGATTGGGCGTAGGAGACAAAGAAGTAGCTGGTCTCGTTCTTCTTGGCCTGGGTCGTCGACAGGTCAAAGTTCAGCTTCAACTGGTCGTTCACCGTCCACTTCAGGTTTGTCCCCACCTGATAGGACTGGGTGTGGCGATAATCGGGATTGAGCACATTGTCGGTCTCTTGCCCCCTGATGGCGGACCCAAGCGCCGGGTTGGCGGCGACGAAATCTGTCCCAGGGTGAACCCAGCTTGTGGCGGTGTTGTTACCGTTCGTTTGCAGATTGAGAACGGCGCCATAGTTATAGACATTATACCAGGCCGTATCCTGGTCATTATCGTATTTTGAATACACCCCATCGATCGTCCAGACGATGTTTTCGGTCGGCTTCCACTGGATCGCGCCGCCAAAATTGGTACGCTTGTTCTCCTGGTAGGTGCGCGCAAAATCGAAAGAGCGTGCCGTCGCTGCCGTCGTGGTGCCCAAGGCGGCTGGAGTGAGGCCGGTCGAGTTACCTGTGCCGGAAAGTGTGCCTTTTTCCGCATCCCACCCTTCGGAGGAGACAGCATCGGTCACACTTTTGCGATCTGAATAGGACGCCGATAGAACAACACCGAATGTGCGGTTATCATTAAGCCAGGAGACAGTGCCTGATCCTTCTGGCGTGGCCTTCGAGCGTTCAGATTCGTTAAAGCCGCCGAAGGTGCCCGCGAAGTGGAAGCCCTTCTTCTGGTCAAGCGGGCGGGCCGTAGTGATGTCCACGGTGGCACCGATGCCGCCTTCCTGTAGGTCGGCCGTCGATGTCTTGTAAACGGTCGCGCGTTGGATCAGGGTTGACGACAGGGTGTCAAAAGAGAATTCGCGGCCGTCGTTGTCTGTTGCCATAACGCGACCGTTAACGAGGACCGTATTGTACTCAGGTCCAAGGCCGCGAACTGTAATGAACTGCCCTTCACCGCCATTGCGGCTGATCGATACGCCGGTGATCCGTTGCAGGGATTCGGCAATATTGGCGTCGGGAAACTTGCCGACGTCTTCCGCTGTAACGGCGTCAACGATCTGATCGGCTTTGCGTTTTATGGCTTCGGATGACTTCAGGCTGGCTCGGATTCCGGTCACGACAACCTCGACCGGCTGCTGAGTCCCGTTCACTGCCGGCTGGGTGTCTTGTGCGAAGGCTCCCACCGCCATCAGAGAAATCAGGCTGACGCCAAGTGATAGTTTCAGTTTCGATGTTTTCTTCATGTTTTGCTCCCTGACGGCCGTTCATGCCTGTTGCAATAAAGATTGTGTGAAATTGCATCCTATTCGACGATAATCATATATTATTTTGATGGTCAACAGGTAACTGGGCTGAGTGTACCGTGTGGAGCCGTGGGCGGCCTTGTATGCAAATCACAGGGTGTCGAGCGACGAACGCCTGAGTATTTCTTCAACGATTTTGTGAAATTGTCCAAACTGTTATGGAATTGGTAAGTCCAGTTATTTCAGGTGAAATATCAATCTAATTCATGATTTTATAGCCGGAACACGTATCTTTCCGACTTCAAATTTCTACGTGTGGTGCATAATTGATACATTTTGTGACAGCGCCGATATGAAGGCGCCTCTCGGCTTCGCTCGGTGCGCGTATGAGCGGTTGTGGAGGGATATTTAATTGAAAAGTATCTTGCCAACCCGTCATCATCATATATGATATTCCTATCGCCCGCCAAAAATAGCCTTCAGGGAGGCACGATGCCTGTTACGTCTCAGTTTCGCCAAATCCACGGTCGCCGGTTTTATCTGAAATCCGCCGTGGGTATGGCTTTGGCCTCTGGTTTGACCGGTATGCGTGCCGAAGCGGCGAAGGTGTATGGAGAGACGGCGGCTCAGGTGGAAATTGCACCCTCGATCAACTTTCAGTCGCGTGTCTATGGTTTCGAATGGCAGGCTGAAACGGACAGTTTTACTGTCCGAGATGCGCTAGGACGTAAGGTGGCCTCGGCGACCCTTCAACCGAGCCTGATCCTCAATATCGGCGGACGTCGGACGGAAGTGGCGGGCCATCTGGAATTGGCCCGTCTTGAGGGCGGGCTGGCCCGGTTTGTCTATCGGCGCGCCGATATCGACGGTGCAGTCTCTTTAACGCTCCGTTTCGACGAGGCGCAGATCTGGTTCGATCCGGTCGTGGTCGAAGGGCGTGGGGCAGGTGATGTGGTTGAGCTCCGCTGGTTCCGTGCGGGGGATGAGGGCGATATGCAGCCCTCGCTATCGCATAGCTTTCTGGTCGCGCCCGGGCTGAACATGAGTACGGGCGTAAGTACGATTATTGCCGGCAATGAGGGTATTGACGCGACTTTCTGGCTGGGTCGAGGCTCTGTTTATGAGCCGAACGAGATGTTTCAGCAGTGGGGCCTGCCTGCGCACTTTTTCTGCGGTTATAATGTCGATATAGTCAGTGACACGCCCTATGCGAAGGCGCGTGGGATCTATCCGGACCGGATATCCGACGCCTTCTGTCTCGGGCTGGTTGAGGCGCCCAGCGGCGATCATCTGATGCATACCCAAGGGGGCCGATCCAGCGTTATCTTCCGTTATCGCAGTGATCTATGGGGCAATGCCCGATTGCCGGGCAAGCTAACCCTTGGCGCCGGCATGGTTATGACCTTTGGGCGGTCTGACCGGGACGCGATCAAGGCCTATTACCGGCTAATGGAGGCTAAGGGCCTAGCTGGGGTGCGTAAGCCCAGCGCGAAAAAGCAGAAGGCTATGACGGCCAGCCTGTTCAGCCAGTGGGGCGCGCAACTGGCCCAGGGTATGCAGGGGCACCGCAATAGTCAATCGCATACGGAAGCCACCTATGACGCGTTGAAGCGGGCCGGTTTCAGGTATGGCGCCTTTGGTGTCGATGAGGCCTGGGACACGGCCGAGGGGAGCCTGATTGTCAATCCCGCGACCTTTCCCGATCTCGATGGCTTCGGGGCGCGTCTGCGTAAAGATGGCCTCAACTTGGCCTTGTGGGTGGGCGTGATTCTGTGTGAATCGCCGCAAACCATAGGTCTTGAAGACCGTCATATGCTCCGTGACAAGGCGGGGCAAGTGGTCCGCCACCCCATGTGGGATCGGCAGATCGCTTATCTGGATATCAGTCAGCCGGAGGTCCAGGCCAATGTTCGGCGCCGTATTGTCGCCATGATGGAAGCGCACCGGCCAGAATTCATCAAGTTTGATTATGGCTACGGCCATCCATCGCTAGATGTGGCCTGTCCGGCCGACAGCCGATTGGCTGGCGAAGCCTTTTTCTTGAAGGCCGCGGAGTTGCTCGCTGACGCGGCGCGCTCGGTCAATCCGGATGTGGTGATCATGTACTATGGGCTGACGCCCCTGATGACGCTCCACACGGATATTCTGGGCGAAGATGATCCGTGGGCGTCCTACGGTGACTACGATATCGAGATCAATCGCCGCGTCTATTTTTCGAGTATTCTTGGCGAAATCGGTATGCCGACCTTTGGATCGGGTGGGTATGATTGGGCGACCATGCCGTCAATCTGGTTCGATACGGTACTGGCCGGTCCGATGGGCGGGATCGCAGACCCGTCCGGCGATGAGCGTGGCCAGACGCCGACGCGGGAGATGGTCGCTCGGTTCAACGGTCTGTCCCGCATTGCGCGGCCGACGACTCGCTTCACGCTCGACGTAACGACCGCCGATCCCATCAGCGTCATAAAGGGGGCGCACTCCCCGTCATGGATTCGGCGTGAAGAGGGAAAGATCATAGGGCTGGCTCTGCGCTGCTCGGACTGGTTCGGATCGCCAGGCACCAAAGAGCTGCGCGGCATAATCGAGACTGAAATTGATGTGGTGATTGTCGCACAGGACGAGCTTGGTTTGTCCCAGTCACGACGATTGGGAATTGTGCCGATCCAGTCTGGTCGCCTCACCCTGGTGCCAGCGCAGAGGCGCGGGACAGTGACCATGACCGAGCACTATGCCGACGGATCTCGGCGGGTGAGTCGGCAAAACCTGAACAACGGCCGTCTGACCCTGTCCTTGCATACCCATTCGGCAGCGGGCGTGCCGCTTGAATGGTGCGAGGTCAGTCAGGCGTAAACAGCGATAGATGGCATAGGCGTATGAAGGGTAAGGTATGAGTAGCGAAGCATCACACAGGCGGCTGGCCGGCGAAGTGGCCGTGATTACGGGTGCCGCGCGTGGCATAGGGGCGGCCACGGCGGCCCGTTTTGCCAAGGAAGGCGCCAAGGTCATCTGTGTTGACCGCAAAAGAGAAGAGGGGCAGGCGGTTGTCGATGGCATCGTCGCAGACGGCGGTGATGCGCGGTTTATTGCCGGCGATCTGGCGGACGAGGCTGGCGTAAGGGCGATCTTTGCCGGGGTCGACGCGCATTTCGGAACAGTAAGTATCCTTATCAACAATGCCGGTATCGCTGTTTTTGACTCGCCGGTAGCTTTGACACTGGCGAATTGGCACAAGTGCATGTCCGTAGATCTTGAAGCGGTCTGGCTGTGCACGCGGGAAGTGTTGCCCGGAATGTTGGCGCTTAAGCGAGGCGCTATCGTCAATATCGCCTCGGTCCATGCGTCCCAGGTGCTTAAGGGCAGCTTCCCGTACGGCGTGGCCAAGCATGGTGTGCTGGGGCTGACACGCGCCCTTGCCATCGAATATGCAGCGGAAGGCATACGCTGCAATGCGGTGTCACCGGGCTATATCGACACACCCATTACCCAGGAGGTGATGCCGGACCACCCAGATTTTGCCGGCTTTGTCGCCCGCATGGCGCAATTGCATCCGCCGGGGCGTGTGGGCCAGCCGGAAGAGGTCGCCAATGCCGCCCTGTTCCTTGCGTCCTGTGAAGCCAGTTTTGTCAACGGTACAAACCTGGTCGTCGATGGCGGCCGTTCACTCATCTATCATGATTAAGGACGAAGTGGTGGTCGATTATAGACGCGAAACCCTTGATATCGCGGTGGCCTGTCCATCGCGCGACAAGCTGGGCGAAGGTATTTTCTGGAGTCCGGACGATCAGGCCCTTTATTGGGTGGACGTGCCAATGCCGTCCTACATCCATCGCCTGGAACCGGCGACAGGCGACCACCGGAAATGGCCGATGAGCGAAATGGTGATGTCCATGGCCCGGCGCGGTGACGGCACCTTGCTGGTGGCCTCTCACCATGGCCTGAATATCTTCGATCCACGCAAGGGCACCTTGAAGCGTGTCCTGGCGCCGGAAGCCGACAAGCCGGACAATCGGTCCAACGATGGCGCACCGGACGCGAAGGGCCGTTTCTGGTACGGCACCATGTGCAACAACATTGCCGACGATGCGACCTATTACGATCTCGGCCGCTCAACCGGGGCGCTGTGGAAGGTTGAGACGGACCTTACGGCCACAAAAATGTGGGAGGGTGTTGGGATTGCCAATGCGACGGCCTTCAGCCCCGATAGCCGCACCTTCTATTTCGCCGATACCGCCCGCGAAACCATATTCGCCTGGGATTTTGACCTCGAACAGGGAACCCTTTCCAACCAGCGTGTTTTCGCGAATCCCTCCGGCCTTGGCTATCCCGACGGCGCCTGTGTCGATGCGGAAGGTTACCTTTGGAACGCCCGCTGGGACGCAGCCTGTGTTGTCCGGTTCGCGCCGGATGGAAGAATAGACCGCGTCATCGATATCCCGGCGTCGCGTCCGACCTGTTGCGCCTTCGGTGGCCCCCATCTGGATTCCCTCTATGTCACCACCTCACGGCTGCATCTCAGCACTGACGACATCGCCCAATACCCGGACTCCGGGTCTGTTTTTGTACTATCGCCGGGCGTGACAGGTCTGCGCCGCCCGAATTTTGAAGGATAAGATCTTGGCTGATCAATTTACCGGCCTAAAGGCCGACCCCCAACTTGACGACAGCGGATATACAAGGCGTCAGCCCCTGGAGGGTATTCGCGTGCTGGACCTGACCTTGGCCATGGCAGGACCGCTCACGACCCAGAGACTGGCGGATATGGGCGCGGAGGTCATCAAGATTGAAGGGCCGTCTCGACCGGACTTCACGCGTGATGCGGCGATCCTCGATGTACGCTTGGGTGGGGAAACCATCCCTTACCTGTCTCTCAATCGGAATAAAAAGTCGCTCGCACTCGATCTGAAATCACCAGACGGCATCGCCGTGATGCATCGTCTGGTGGCCAGCGCGGATGTGGTTGTCCAGAATATGCGCCCCGGTGTGGCCGAACGACTGGGGATTAGCTTTGACGCCTTGAAGGCGGTCAATCCCAAGATCGTTTACGTATCGATTTCGGGCTACGGTGACAGCGGACCGATGGTGGCCCGGCCAGGCCAGGACCTGCTGGTTCAGAGCTTTTCCGGTACCACTTTTAACGCCGGCACAGACGAACGACCGCACCCGTCACCGATCTATCTGGTTGATGTGGCCGCGTCGCATAATGCTTGCGAGGCGGTGCTGGCTGGACTGATCCAGCGCGATCGTGATGGTCAGGCGGTTGAGGCTAAGGTCACGCTGTTGCAGGCAGTCCTCGAAATCCAGATTCAGGAACTGACCACCTTCCTGACTACCGGTAAATACGCCTTGCGCGGTCAATCGCCTTCGGCGTCGGTGTGGATGGAGCCGCCCTACGGTATCTACAAGGTCAGGGATGGCTATCTAGCCATCGCCCAGTCGAGCCTCAAGGTTCTTTCGGAAACGCTCGATGTGCCCAAGATTGCTGAATTGAACGATAACAAGCCCGATGGCGAACTTGAGCCTGAGATGGTGGCCTGGAGGGACGCGGTTTATGATGAGGTGCAAAGGGCTTTGATTGGCCGCGATCTGGAACCGACCATAGATTTGCTTACGGCGGCAGGCATCTGGTGCGGACCGGTGCTGGATTATAATGGCCTGATGGCGCATCCCCAATCGCAAGGCTTGTTTAGTCATTACGATCACCCGATTGCCGGACGTATCGATACCCTGGCGCCGGTTATCAACTTCACGACTTCGCCGCCGGCGCCGCTGCGCCACGCCCCTTCGTTGGGGGAACACAGCGCCGAAATCCTGGGCGAGATCGGCTTTGCCAAGCATGAAATTGCCAGTCTTCAGGCTCAGGGAGTGGTCATATGAGCGACCATATTGTTGTCACCAAGGCCGATGGCGTGGCGGAAATTCTGCTCAATCGGCCGGAAAAACTCAATGCGATGACGCCGGACATGTTCAGGGCCCTGCGCGATGCGCGCCGCGACATAAACGAAGACGATGAGGTGCGTGCCGTCATCATTCACGGTGCCGGTGACCGCGCCTTTTGCGCGGGCACGGATTTGAAAACGTTGGATGATTACCCGGACAACTGGGCCTGGCGGAACCGGATCGACTATGCCACCCAGCTTCGTCGCATAACCAAGCCGACAGTGGCCGCGCTCAAGGGGTGGACCGTCGGCGGTGGGCTGGAAATCGCCCTCAACTGCGATATCCGCATTGCCGCGCGTTCGACCCGGATCAGTCTGCCGGAAGTCAAACATGGCTGGCTGGGCGGTGGCGGTTCGACCCAGATGCTGACCCGCCTGGTGGGCTATGGCAAGGCGATGATGATTTGCCTGACCGGAGACACCTTCGATGCCGAAGAGGCTTATCATATGGGGGTTTTTGAACGTCTCGTTGATGACGGACAGGAACTGATTGTCGCGCGTGATTATGCGCGGCGAATGGCCGAATTCAGTCCGATTGCCACCCAGACTGTCAAGGAAGGTATCCGCGCCGCCCTCAACGGCACTCTGGATGGCGCCTCGCGATATGAAAATGACCTGATGGTCCTTGCCTTCGCGCTCGGCAATCAGCGCAAGGGTATCGACGCCTTTGTCGCGCGCAAGGATAGGCCCGCAGCGGAAGTTTAGTCGGTGGACATGTTCTCTATACCGCCCAGAATATGGGCGCGCATGGCCGAGGCGATGAGGTAGCGGTTGCCCGACTGCAAGGCGACGATGATGCCGTTATGCTCTTCGATGATCTGTTCGCTGTTTGGCACGCCCGTGCCGTACTGAGTGCGGATGACCCGCTCATGATACCCCAGCCGGTTATAGGCATCTATGATGAATGGGTTGTCCGACAAGGCGACCAATGTGATGTGAAACTCTTGATTAAGGCGTATAAATTGACGCACCGCTTCAGGTTCCACTGCCGGAGAAATGGCCTTCAGGGCGTCATTAATGCTCTGAAGACGTGTGACGGTCTCATCGGAAATGTTTTCAAGGCCGCTTTCAACCGCGCCGACCTCCATGATCAGGCGTGCCTGGAAAAGCTGTTTCATTTCAAGGGTATCGGGCTTGCGTGCCACCCGGTAACCCTTGTTGCGTTCAAAGGTCACAAAACGTTCGGCGCTCAGACGCACCAGAGCTTCCCGGATCGGGATCAGGCTGGTGCCGTATTCACGGGCCAGCCGGTCAATGACCAGGCGCTCCCCCTCCGCCATTTCACCGGAAGCGATGCGCAACTGAAGGTCGGCATGGGCCCGGTCGACGAGGCTTTTCGGAGAAGAGGCAGGCTTTGCCTCGCTTTCGCTGCCCTGGGTTTGATCTAATACCATCTCTCAAGCATCCATGGCGATTTCAAGGATATATGAAGGTTTAAGCACATGAAAACAAGACATAAATTGCGGGGGCTCTCGTGGGGACACCGCCGTGCCTCCGGCGCGCTTGGGCGCTTGACAGAGGCATTTACCGCGCAATATCCGAATGTCGATTTGATTTGGGAGGATCGCACGCTTGCCGGATTTGAGCATCATGATCTGGGAGATGTCGCGGCACAGTATGACCTGATTATCTATGACCATCCCTTTTCCGGTGATGTCGCCCAAAAGGCGTTGTTTTTGCCATTGAGCGATGCCTTGGGCGACCTTGCGCGGGCATCACGTTTTGTGGCGAACAATCTGGAACTCTATCTATATAAAGGTGTCCAATGGGGGCTGCCGATTGACGCAGCCAGTCAACACGCGCTCGTCCGTCATGACCTCCTGCGCACGCTCGGCGAAGCTGTTCCCCGGAGCTGGGCGGATGTCCTGGCGCTGGGCAAGCGGCTTCGTGCCGAGGGGCTTTATTTAGGGTCAGCCTTTATCAAGCCGCATGGGGGATTGATCATTGCCGCCTTGATGGCCAATCAGGGTGCGCCATGGTGGAACGTGGCGCAGCAAAGGGTGCAAATAGACCAGACTGTCCTGCGTCGGGCCCTGCTTCAGCTTGCCGAACTGGCCGCTTTGTGTCCGCCGCAAGCGCTGCAATGGGACGCCATAGATCTGCATGAAGTCATGGTGGCCCGCGACGATATTGTTTATGCGCCTTGCGCCTATGGCTATGCTACCTATGGTGAGGCGGACCAAAGGCGCCGGCTGGGCTTTGCGCCTTTCGCCGGACCGATAGCGCCTTACGAGGCAGGTACTGCCATTGGCGGCACGGGGATTGCCGTGTCCGCTCAGGCGCGCGAACCGGACGCGGCCTTGGACTTTATCCGGTTTATGGCATCCGATCTGGCGCAGAATGAGATTATTCCCGCTAACCACGGACAACCCGCTCTGGCGATTGCGTGGAACAATCCGCATTGGGATACGGTATATAACGGCTATTTCTCCGCTATCCGATCGAGCCTGGAAATGGCAAATGTGCGCCCGCGCATTCCGGGCTATATCCATTTTCAGGACAGGCTGGGGGGACTGGTTTCTGGGTGGCTGGAGGAGCGGTTGACAGAAGATGCTGTATGCGCGGCCATTGCCGAGGCGGCAGCCGTCACGGTTGAAACGGCAAGCGCGTGACTAACTCCTTTTTCATGGGTGGCGATTGTCTGTCCCTCAGCCTCGATCTGAGGGCGGGGCATTTGATGGACGTTACCTTTATGGACCAAGGGCGGCGGCTCAAGCCACTGTACGCCGCCCCATGGGCCGTGGACGATTTACCAGACAGCGAACCCATGGTCGTGCGCCGGCTTTCGGGCGACTTCTTCTGCGCCCCCTTTTGCCAACCGGACGTGGAGCCTGCGCCGTGGCATGGATGGACGGCCAATGCGGCCTGGCATCCAATCGATGCTGCCCAGGCAGGGCAGGGGGACGCTGTCTATCGGTTCGAGCTTGAACGTACGGTTATGGGCGCCCGTGTTGAGAAGCAGCTTAGACTGGTCAACGGGCAGCCCATTCTTCACGAGCGGCATATCTTTCATGGCGGTGAAGGGGCCTTGCCCGTTGCGCATCATACGATGTTGCGCACCGATACGGGACTTAAGCTTTCGTTTTCGCCCAAGCGATTTGGACTGACGCCCGAACACGGCGCGGCCGAAGACACGGAAAAAGGCGCATCCGTCCTCGCATATCCGCAAACATTTACCGACCTGAGCCAATTACGCCTGCGCACAGGCCAAACAGTTGACGCGACGCGTCATCCCTATTCGGCAAAGACCGAGGATCATATCTATCTCTTTGAGGCCCCCGACGCGACGATAGGGTGGTCAGCCGCGGTCAACTGCGCCGAAGCCTATGCCTTTTTCGCCTTGAAAGATCCGCGTATCTTGCCGACCACCTTACTGTGGGTATCCAATTACGGCCTAGACGCGTTCCCTTGTGCGGGCCCATTTGCGGGCAAGCATGGTGCTTGCCTCGGGGTAGAGGAAATATGCTCTAATCTTGCGGCGGGTCATGCGGCGTCGGTTGCTGCGAACGCCCTCAGCAATCAGGGGATTCCGACCGCGCATAGCCTGAATAGCGAGGGTGCTCTGGTCATTGATTACGTCTTTGGGTGCGTCGCGGTTGATCCGGATTGGCGCGAAATCGTCGCAATCGAGCGAGACGAAGAGTCCATCACCCTTAAGGATGCGGGCGGCGCGCAGCGCCGGCTTGCGGTAACATTACCTTTTTAATTCGCTACAGACAGACGTCGAAATCGTGCAACTTATAAAAATTGAATTACAGGAGGTTCAGTATGGCGGGTGGGTCGCAATCCAGTGAATTCGGTGGCAGGCATGGTCCGGGCCTGGACGAGATTAACGGACCGTTTGTTTTGCTTTTGTCCGCCATCGGCGCGTTGGGCGGGCTTATGTTTGGCTTCGATATCGCCATCATCACCGGTGCCGGGCCTTTCATCGAACAGCAGTTCCACCTCAATCCGGTCGAATTGGGGGTTGCTTTCAGTTCCCTGCTGTTCGGCTGTGTCATAGGCTCTGCTCTGGCCGGCTTTCTGGCGGATATATTCGGCCGGCGGGCAGTGATGATCGCGGTGGCGCTGGTCTTTGCCGCCACAAGCGTGGCCACCGGCATGGCCGATACGTTTCTGAACTTCAATATTGCCCGTTTTCTTGGCGGGATAGCCGTGGGCGCCGTTTCGCTGGTGGCGCCGATGTATGTTGCTGAGGTCGCACCCGCCTCCTTGCGCGGGCGGATGGGCGCGCTCTATCAAACCGCAATTGTCATTGGTATACTGGTTTCCTATTTCATCAACTATGCCCTGCGTAACGGCGGGCCCGATGCATGGCGCCATATGTTCTATACGGGCGCCATCCCGGCCGCCATTTATCTGGTGCTGATGCTTATGGCTCCGGAAACGCCGCGATATCTTGTTCGTAAGGGCAAGAGCGACAAGGCCAGAAATATACTTGTCCGCACAATAGGGGAGCGCGCGGCCATTGCGGAGACGCAGGAGATAGAGGCCTCCCTTCAGGAAGGGCAACCACGCCTGGCCGATATACTGAAGCCGAGTGTTCGCATCCCTATCATCATCGGTTTTTGCTTGGCGATCCTTATCCATTTTTCCGGCGTCAATACGGTCATCGATTACGCGCCGATTATCTTCAAGTCGGCCGGTTTTAATATCGACGCGGCACTTTTATCGACCTTCGTTGTCGGGATCGCCAACCTGGTCTTTACCCTCATTTCCTTTTGGGTCATCGACCGCCTCGGTCGCCGGCCGCTCTATATTTTTGGCTCCATTGGCATGGGGCTGACCCTTGTCGCGCTGGTGGTCGCCGTCTTGACCGGGCACTTCACAGGCATGGTCGTGCTCATCCTTGTGGTCGCCTATCTGATGTTCTTTGCGTCCTGCATCGGCCCGGTTTTTTGGACCCTGGTGCCGGAAATCTTCCCAAATCAGGTCCGCAGCAGCGCCATGATCGTGCCGGTGCTTGTGCAGTGGTTTGCCAATGGCGTGGTCGTGTTTATCTTCCCCTCCCTGTTTGCCGGTCTTGGTCAGGCTATCACTTTTGGCCTGCTGGCTGCCGCCTGCCTGCTTCAGGCGCTGTTCGCTTTTCTGTTTGTCCCGGAAACCAAGGGCCGCAGTCTTGAAGAGATTGCGCAACAATGGGGACGTAAAGAGGGGTGAGGAGAAATTTCAAAGGAACAATTTGTCGGTCCTAGTACTTTTCCACTCGCTTTGGCTCTGTGACGTAGAGGTTCCCAATCACATGTCATTGTTTGCGTTATGAGTCACGTAATGGTGAAGCCAACGACAAAAATGACACCGGTTGACATCCTTATACAATAAGGATTACCCATCGTCTCAGACTTGAGAAAAAACCGGGTCACCGGCAGGTAAGGGATGGGAACGCAATGACATCGAAACAGCGCGCGCGAGCGTTTCAGCGCCGGATAGGATTGGCTTTATTGAGCCTTTTCAGCTTGGCGTGGGCAGGGCAAGGGGACGCAGCGGGAACGGGAGCGGACAGCAGCGGCCTCTTATTCCATCTGTCCGCCGACAAGAGCCTGATTGCCGATTTCGCCCGTGGTGACGGCGTGCCGAACTTTGCTGACAAGGTGGCCATCGTGCCGAACGGTATTTCCGGCGGCGCGCTTCAGACGAACGACGATAATGTCCTCAGTTGGAAAGCGCCAGGCAATATCTACGCCCAGCGCGGCACGGCGTCCTTCTTCTGGCGCTCGCGCACACCCGTGGGCCGTGGGCCCTTTGTCATCTATCGCGTTGGTTATGCCGATCATACCAGTTGGGACATGGTTTGGTTGCGTATCGACTGGAATGGCCACGGCTACGATGCGTTTGTGACAGACAATAACCTGGCGCGTATTCGCGTGTCGTTCAAGCTCGATCAGTTGCCCGCACCGGATGCCTGGACGCATCTGGCCTTCACGTGGGATGAAAACACCGGCGTAAAACTGTATGTCAACGGCAATGCCGTCGCCGCCAAGTCCCAGGTGGCCGTACTCGACAGCGGCCTCGACCAATTTGGCATGGCCGCGCGGGCGGTTTCGCCGCACCAGGTCATGAGCCGCTATAACTTCATGCGCGGCAGCGACTATGATGAACTGCGCATCTACGATCATGGGCTCGATGACCAGCAAATCGCGACGCTGGCGCGCAATCAGGCGCCCGACGTGCCGGCCCAGCCCGCGGCCAGTCTGAGCGATGCAGCTACCCGGGCCGAGTGGAACCTGCGGTACGGCTGGAACCGGCCCGGCGATACGCCGGTTGCCCTGAGCGCGCCGGTGACATCTATCCGCAAGGTCGAATTCGCCGATACCAAGGATATAAAGGCCTTTATGTATAAGGCGACGGACGGCATCAGCGAAACGACCTGGCCCGGCGTCTACAATCGGTCCCGGCTGCCCGGCCGCAATGATTATTTCCCTTTGCCCGACTGGAACACCTATGTCGACGGCGGCAAGACGCTAACCCTGACCTTACCGAAGGAGCCTTGGAACCACCTTGAGATTCAAGGGGCGGCCTATGGCAGCCTGACCTATGCCGCTGACGCGGAGGGTAGGCCCCGCCAGATCGCGACGCGGGCCAAGGATCAGGAACGGACTTTCAACCAATTTGCCGAACCGATGACCGGTGGCGTCCTGCGCTTTACCAATATCGCCCAGGAAACGCCGATTCAGGAGATAGCAGCCTACAATATTACGCCGGGTGCGGTGCCAAAGGGTACAGTCACACAAACCTATACGGTAAGAAGCAACGCGTTGCCCGATTCCCCCAATTTGACGGAACTGAACACCTTCATCGCGGGCCGCTATACGCCGGATGCGCGCACAACCGTGGTCGCTTTGCCGGATGCGGCCCCTTCAAGACCCGCACCAGCGGCCGATGGGCGCCGGCTTCCGCTAGTGCATGTTCTCATTCCCTATGAATACGGCGCCTCGCCCGCCAATTTGATGCTCTATCGTTCGTGGGGATATGGTTGGGAGAACATGCATGACGGCCTGGACGGAATCGCCATCGATCTACCCGCGCTGAACGTCAAGCCTGGGCCGGACGGTCTTTATCCGCTCAATATCCAGGTCAAGGACCCGATTTGGCCGGAACGCAATATGTTGGATATCACCGTATCAGTTAAGCCAAACGAGGCGCGTACCCTGTGGTTCGACCTGCGCGACCGCATCCTGCCCAACAAAAGCCTGTACCTGACCTTTGCCGGTTTCGATCAGGACTTCGACGCCGCTGCCCTTAACGGCACGAAGATACGTCTTGTCTTTAAGGATCGGAAGGCGGCGTTGACCGAACACATTGCGGATCGCTTCAACCAGGTGAAGGACAACTGGGGCTTCCTCGTTGAGGAACATACGGCCAGCAAGCGTGAACGCCTTTATGAACGGGTCGTCGCCGATGCGACCGACTTGCTGCGTGTCGATCCCGATAATCTGCTGGCAAGGGAATATTGGGCCGATATCACCTTCGGTAGCCAAGGTGTCCTGCCATTTACCCAGCCGACACCGCCCGCCGGCGTACCGTTATGGGCCTTCCGGCAGTTGGAAGACTTGAAGGGCGTGCGCCAATTCGTCAACTGGTGGATCGACAACCGCCAATCCGATTTCGGCGACTTCGGTGGCGGATTGTCCGACGATTCCGACCTGGTCGGACAATGGCCCGGCCTTGCGCTCATGGGCGTCGACAGTGAAAAAATCCGCGTCTCCCAGATGCGCGTGGCTGACGCCATATACCGTAACGGTATGATGACAAATGGATTGTCGACCATCATGACCGACGAATTGCACGTCTATGAAGAAGGCATCAATACCAATAGCGGCGCGATGTATCTGAACTATGGCAACCCCAAGGTGGTCGAACGCCTGATGACCACGGTTGCTGCCTATGACCGTATCATTTCAGTCAATAGTGCCGGGCATCGGCACTTCAACACCAATTGGTACAGCGGGACGGATAGCTACCGCGAAGGGCCGTGGGAATGGGGTAAATACTATTCGTATCTGGTGCTTCATCCCGGCATTCTGATGGGCGAATTCAACGGTGATCCGACCAGCAAGACGGTTGTGACGGGCTTAGCTGACGGTATCCTGGCCCACGGCAAACCGGACGCGAAGGGCATCATGACGTTTCCAGATGAAATCAATTGGCGGACGGATGCCACGCGCGGTGATTTACCGGCCGGGTCCGCACCGATGCAGATATTCTGGACTGCTTATCGCTGGACCGGTGACAAGGCGTATCTCGCACCGATTTTTTCATCCGTTGAAAAAGCCAATAAATCCGACTCCTTCACGGTCGGCGGTGCGCGCATCGTGGCTGAAGCCGACAACATACGCCCCATCGCCAGCCTGAACGAAGATCTGGTCAATGTGCTCCACATGCAGGATAGTTGGGGCGCGGCGGCGGTGCGCAAGGCAAAGGCTGGCGGCGGCAACCTGGAAAAATTCGTTGCCTGGGAAATGACGGGCGACAAGACTTACCTGGAAGACCTGTATGCCGCCGAACTGAAAAAACAGGGGACTACCCTGTATACACAGACCGAGGGGCATTGGTGGACCGACCGCGTCGAGGCCGACAGCCAGTATCTGCAACGCTCGCGGCTGGGCGGCGTCGCTACGGTGCGCGGCAACATATACCCCGGCAACACAGTAAGCTGGGCCTTCGCTGAGCCGGAGGACGCGGTGAAGGTTGCCATTCTGATGCCGAATGCAGCGCGCGACCAGTTCAAGGTCATCGCTTACAATACCAGTGACCGCCCGGTCCGGGCAACTTTGACGGGATGGAATGTAACCGCCGGCCAATGGCAGGTGACATCGGGGTCCGGCGATGCCAACGATAACCTGACCGGGGTAACGGACACGGCGACGATCGCGTTCGAAAAGACAGTTGGCGTGGACGTATCCTTCCGCCCGGGCCAGACCACGGTGTACGAGTTCAAGCTCATGACCCCCACAGACGCGGTGGAAGGCCGGCCCGACCTCGGCATAGGCGTGGATGACGTCGACGTGAAGCGAGGACGCATCAGCGTTACGGTTCATAGCCTCGGCATTCAGGCTGCGCCGGCGGGTTGGGTCGAAGTGATCGATGCAGGTGGCCGAGTGCTGGCGCAGGCGAAGACGCCACCCCTGCCAGGGTGTGCGGACCTCAAGCCTCACACTGCCAGGGTCGAACTCAAGCTGGCGAACCGTACGACCGTGGCAGGCCTCAGCGTTCGGGTACGGCTGGCCGACGGCAAGGAGATCACGCAACTAAACAACGTCGTCACCCTGCATTGACCCCGGGATTCAAAAAGGTCTGACGCAGGGCAGGGCTGGTATGACTGCCTGTGGTCAACGCTAGACGTCCAGGTTTTTCCTGAACCGGCGGCTGCCCCGAATCTGGTGACCGGTCTTGAGCGTCACGGTGAAATCACCCGATGGCGCCAGGGCGACGTCACTTAGAAACAGGCGGTTGATCATATGGGACCTATGGATGCGTGTAAAAGTACTGGCGGGCAATCGCGACTGAAAGGCGCCGAGACTGTCGCGAACGAGCCAGGGCCGTTCGCGGCCACTGACGAACAGTTCAATGTAATTGCCGGCGGCGGATATCCATAGAATCTGGTTTTGCGCGACGTAGTGTACACGGTTGTCAATCTTGATGCTGATATGTCCCGTCGGGTCTGACGGCGTGTCCTTTCGGCGGGTGGCGATTAAGCAATCGGAAATCCAGATCATACCGACGATCACCGCGTAGGTCAGGGCATCCTTGCGTGCCTCATAGATGAGTTGCAGCGACAGGTTGCCGGTCGAAAAATCGTAGGGCGTTCCGCCGACCGAATAGATTAATTTGCGAAGGGCTACCATGATCCCGACGTGCAGCATGCAGAAAACGCAGGCCGCCAAAACGTGTAGGATCACCAGCCGGCTTCTTGGCAAGGCGCGCTGCGATAGGCGCCGATAGAACCGGAAGATCAGAGGACACAGGACAAGAATGGCGGCCGCGCTGCTGCCCCCGTTCATGGCGGGCCACAAGGACACATCCCCGGTTCTCAACAGGCCGTCGATCCATTCCGACGTGATGTTGGTTGCGACGACAACCGATGTCACAGCGCCAACCATGATCAGCAATGGCGTCAGACGCAGCCCGTGAGTATCCGCCAGCCACCCGCCGGACAGTCTCGATGCCATCTTCATAACCGTTCGTCCCTTGTCCGCAACCGTCTGCGTCATCGCAATTAACGGGATGGCGGCGCCTGTGTTTATCCGTCTTTTTAAGCACGCTGTCGGTCAGCGCCGCAAGGGTCAAACCGTGGTCGACGCACGTGCCCTCTCTCTTTCGAAGGCCGTAAACCATCTATGTCACTTGCCTTTCTAACCCTGCTCTATGAATGGCGGCGCTACGTCACCGCCATTGTTGCCCTGGCTGTTTCCGGCCTGCTTGTCCTGTCGATGGTCGGCATGTTTGTCGGCATGGGAAAATCCAATACCGCGACCGTTGACCATTCGCCCGCCGAGGTGATGATCCTGTCGCCGCAATCTGAAAGTCTTTACAATAATGGCTTCAGTCAGCCCCGCCGGCTCATACCGATGATGTATAATCACCCCCAGGTGCTTGAAGCGCAATCCTTCGATACGGGGTGGGCATCCTGGGCCAACTTCCCAAAGGCGGGGCAGCCCTCGAAAAGCGAAGGCGTCCTGATTGCCATAGTGGACCCTGTGGAAGGGTCCGTGACCTTGCCGACGGACTTCAGCGCCCAGGCGGTTGACGCGTTGAAGGCGCCCTATTCGGTTCTGATCGATAAATCTGCCCTTGCCCGCCTCGGCGTCGCGAAAGGAGACGCGGCGAAGATTAACGGACGGCGTGTCCAGGTCAGCGAAATTATCGAAGGCTATCCGGCGCTGTTCAATTGCACGATATATATGTCGCGGCGTACGGCTGAGCTGCTGCAGATTTTTCGTGAAAGCAACCGCGTCGGCGCCATTATGGTCAAGATCAGGGACCCGCAGCTTGCCCGGCAGGTAGCGGCGGAAATCAACGCCATGGGGGGCGGGGAATACCGCGCGTGGACACGCGAAACCCTATCGGAGCGCAGTCAGATCGCCCTGCTCAAGGAAGGGGGCATTTCCATAATTCTGGGCTTCAGCGTCGTTGTTTCGACCTTCATAGGCGTGGTGATTACCTGGCAAATTCTCCAGGGCGCTATTACGGCGAGTATCAAGGAGTTTGCCGGCCTGCGCGCACTGGGCGTGCCGATGTCAAGCCTGCGTCTCATTGTGATGGAATTGAGCCTATGGGTCGGCATTCTGGGCTTGGGGCTGGCGGGTGTGTTTACGGGGCTCGTCTGGTGTCTGGCCGGGTGGATCCATGTCCCCATGTCCTTTCCGCCCTATGTCACGCTTCCGGTCGGCGTGGGCCTGCTGATGATCGCGGCTGTATCCGGCTTTTTTTCCCTGGGCGTGCTGAATAAGGCGCAGCCGGCGGATTTGCTCCGATAACAATTTAGGCCTCGGCGAGACGGCTTGCCGAGCGTGGAAGAAAGCGGGGCTCAACTGAGGCTGATATCCTTTCCATTAATGAAGACAAAAAGAGTGTAGATTTAAAGAACAGCCTTTACGTTGCGCGCCTGCATCCGCTACAAACCGCCCTTGTCTTCTTAGGATCAGATCGTGTCCCTGATACAATTAAGCGATGTGGCCAAGCGGTTTGCCTTGAAGGGGCGTAGCCAGGATGCCTTAGCAGGTGTCAGCCTCGGCATTGCGCGCGGTGAAATTTTCGGCGTTATCGGCCCGTCGGGATCGGGCAAATCGACCCTTATACGGCTTATCAACCGTCTGGAGACGCCGACACGCGGCACCGTCGAAATCGATGGCGCAGATATTGGCAAGCTGAGCCAGGCGCAATTGTCGGTACTGCGTCACAAGCTCGGAATGATCTTTCAGTCATTTGGCCTGCTGTCTTCTAAGACGGCGCGCCAGAACGTCTTATTCGCCCTGCAACTGGCCAAAAAGACCATCACCGCCGACGATCAGCGCCGGGTCGATGACCTGCTGGCGCGGGTTGGGCTTAGCGAACATGCCGATAAATATCCGGCCCAGTTGTCGGGCGGCCAGAAACAGCGTGTCGCAATTGCTCGCGCTTTGGCCAATGCGCCCGATATCCTGCTGTGCGACGAAGCAACGAGCGCGCTCGATCCTGAATCGACGCAGGGCGTGTTGACCTTGCTGGCGGAATTGAACCGCGATCTGGGCCTGACCATCGTTGTGGTTACGCATGAAATGGATGTGGTGCGGCAAATCTGTGATCGTGTCGCGGTTTTGGACGCCGGCCGGATTGCTGAGGTCGGATCGGTAGCACAGGTCCTGTTCGATCCGCAAAGCGAGGCTGCCAGGGCCTTGGGCCGCCATCTGTTGCCACATGCGCCGGTCGTGGCCGGTGCGACGGATACGCGTCTGCGTCTGACCTATTTCGGCGATGTGGTGACCGGCGACGCCCTGAGCGCAGCCACACAAGGCGTCAATGTGCGATTCAGTATTCTGGCGGGGCAGGTGTCTGAACTCAAGACGGGGCCCTACGGCCACCTGATCGTCGATATTTCCGGGTCTGACCGCGAGCGGGTGATTGAGCGGCTCGCCGCCAGCGGCGTTCGCGTGGAGGCGCTGTCATGACCGAACTTAGCCAGTTTTTCAGTCATATAGACGGCATGGAAGTCGCCCTGGCCAGCTGGCAAACCCTGGCCATGCTGGCCGGTGCGCTGATATTCAGTGTTATACTTGGGCTGCCGGTAGGCATCTGGTTGTCCGTGACGTCGCCAACCGGCCTGGCGCCGAACAAGTTCAGCTACGGGCTGCTTAGCCTCGTCGTCAATGTGATGCGCTCGATCCCGTTCGTTATCCTCTTCATCCTCCTCATTCCTGTGACCCTGGCCCTGGTCGGTACCTCACTTGGCGTCAAGGGCGCGATCCCGCCGCTGGTCCTGGGGGCCGCGCCGTTTTTCGCGCGCCTCGTTGAAACCGCCCTGCGCGAGGTCGAGCACGGCGTGGTCGAAGCGACACGGGCCTTGGGCGCCAGCAAACGCCAGATCATCCTCCACACCCTCCTGCCGGAAGCTATGCCGGGCCTGATCGCCGCGGTGACCATGACTGCCATCGCGCTCGTATCCTATACCGCCATGGCGGGCGTTGTCGGCGCCGGCGGATTGGGCGACCTGGCCGTGCGCTACGGCTATCAACGGTTCCAGACCGATGTCATGGTGGTCACGGTTGCGCTCATTGTCTTGCTGGTGCAGGGCCTGCAGATGCTCGGCGATGCGCTGGTTTCGCGTTTTCATAAAAGATAGGAATACGGTCATGATCTCTCGTCGTTTGTTCGTCCTGTCGGCGCTGGCCGTCACCGCCTGCGCCAAACCGGCGGCGAAGGCCAATGTGCTGACGGTTGCCGCGACGGCCGTGCCACACGCCGAAATCCTGAAGGCGGTCGTGCCGGACCTCGCGGCCAAAGGCATCGATCTACAGATAAAGGTGTTCAACGACTATGTTCAGCCCAATCTGCAGGTCGACCAGAAGCTGATCGACGCCAATTACTTCCAGACCTTGCCGTACCTCAATGCCTTCAACGCCGAACATGGCACACACCTCGTGCCCGTTGTCGGTGTTCATGTCGAGCCGTTCGGCGCCTATTCGCGCAAGGTCAAATCGATTGCCGATCTGAAACCCGGAGCCGTGATCGCTGTGCCCAACGATCCGACCAACACCGGTCGCGCGTTGATCCTTTTGCACAAGAATGGCCTGATTACCCTGAAGGACCCCGCCAATATCGCCGCCACGCCGAAGGATGTCGTAGGCAACCCGAAAGGCTTTGTATTCAAGGAACTGGAGTCGCCCTCCTTGCCACGCGTCCTGGGCGAAGTTGACCTTGCGCTCATCAATACAAACTACGCGCTGGATGCAAAGCTTGATCCGCAAAAGGACGCCCTGATCATCGAAGGGCCAGATAGCCCCTATCTCAACTATCTGGTTGCCCGGCCGGACAATAAGGACGACCCGCGCATCAAGGCCCTGGCAGATGCGCTGACGTCACAGAAGGTCCGTGATTTTATAGCGGCCACCTACCATGGCGCGGTTATCGCCGCCAAACCGGTTTAATCCAACGCCTTACAAACTACCTGCCTGAGGCAGTCGGACGCATAGCGTACCGACCCATTAAGCATGTCCGTTCATGCGCCCTTAAATCATTCGCGTAATAGTGTTATGCAATCGATTGTAAGGTCGATGAAAAGTTGGTGTGTCGCGTAACATGTGTACCTGTGTATCATCGGGCCGTGTCTTACGTTGAGAAAGTAAGGTGCGAGATGTGGACCCAAAAACTGGACCTGACGGGAGATGCAGGTCATCTTCCGGTCGAGAGGCAGTTGAACCGGTCACCCGACCTGGTGCTGGTATTCGGCCAGACAGACGGCCTGAGCGCTCAAGCAGCATCACGAAGCCTCAAAACGGCGTATCCGGATGCCCACATCATGGGTTGCAGCACGGGTACGACCATTGTCGGCAACCAGTTGTGTGACGACGGGATGGTCGCGATGGCCGTGGGATTCGACCACACGCGTCTGCGTTCGACCAGCGTGCGCTTTGACGACGCCGAAGATTGCCGCTCCGCCGGACGTGAACTCGGCAAAATACTGATCGATGCTGACCTGCGTGCGATCTTTCTTTTGGGTAACGGCTTGAATATCAATGGCAGCGCCGTCGTTCATGGCCTGACCGAAGTCGTCGGACCACAGGTCAGCATCAGCGGCGGTTTGGCCGGAGACGGCGCACGGTTTGCCCAAACCCTGGTGCTGGATGGGGGAGTCCCCAGTTCCGGCGCAGTGACGGCCTTGGGATTTTACGGCGGGGCGCTCCGTCTGGGCTACGGCACCGCCGGTGGCTGGGACGTCTTTGGGCCGAGGCGGCAGATAACCCGATCTGAGGGCACAGTTTTGTACGAACTGGACGGCAAGCCCGCCCTCGATCTCTATGAAACCTACCTGGGCGACGAAGCTGCAGACCTGCCGGCATCGGGCCTCTTCTACCCCCTTGAAATCAGTGATCCGGCGCGTCCGGACGAAAAGCTGGTGCGTACGATATTGGCTGTGGACCAAGAGGCCAGAAGCCTGACCTTCGCCGGTGATATTCCACAAGGATGGAACGCACGGCTTATGCAGGGAGACCCCAGCCATCTGGTGGCCGGTGCCGAGGACGCCGCCACCCAGGCGCTTTGCGATCTGCAAAATGGCGACGACAGCATTCATCCGACCTTAAGCGTGTTGATCTCCTGCGTCGGGCGACGACTGCTTATGGGGCAACGCGCCGGTGACGAGGTGCGAGCCGTAACCCGTTTGCTCGGTGAGCAGGATGGCCAGATCGGCTTCTATTCCTATGGCGAAATCTCGCCCTATCCCAATTCCATCGTGAGCGGACTGCACAATCAAACCATGACTCTAACCTTGCTGGCAGAGGTGGCGTAATGGACAAGCCTCTGCACAGTCTCCTTGCCCAACAGCTCGGCGATGCCAGCGAGTCTGGCAGTCTAAACCTGGAACAGTTTCTTCAGGCCATAAATGAGGCCTATGCCGAAACGGATCGCCAACGCGTTCGGACAAGTCGCGCGAACCGCCTGATGGCGGAAGAAATCGAGCTTCAGACAGACAGCCTGCGTGCGGCCCTGCGTACATCCGATATCCATAAAATCCGGTTTGAAGCCGCCCTCGACGCCATGCCCCAGGCTTTGAGCTTGTTCGACTCTGGTGAGTGTCTGGTGGTGTGCAACAAGATGTTCAGGCAACTCTACGCGCTCCCGGCCGACTTTAAGCCGGAGGGGCGGCGGCTGACGGATATCCTGGCGCACAGCCTTCTAGGCGATGGGGCCGGCACGATGGACGCGGCGACGCGGTTGCAGGGGCAACTGGCCATGATGGCGCACATTGGCATACCCGTGTCCATCGCGGGCAAAATTGAACAAACCTGGCCGTCGGGTCAGGTGATTCGTATTTCACGTAACCCTGTGGATGACGGCGGATTTATTGATCTGACAGCCGATATAACCGAGAGCCATTCTGCCTCGGCGCGCATCGCGCACATGGCCCACTATGACACCTTGACGGACCTGCCCAACCGGACCCTGTTCCACGAGCGGCTGGCGGCCGCCGTCAATAGATGTGGGCGGAGTCGCAATAGGCGATTTGCTTTACTGTGCATGAATCTGGACCGCTTCAAGGTGGTGAATGACACGCTTGGCTACCCCGTCGGTGACGCCCTTTTGATCCAGGCGGCCGAACGGCTGCGCTCACTTTTGCGTGTCGATGATCTGGTCGCGCGGCTCAGCGGTGACGAGTTCAGCTTGCTGGTCACCAATGTCAAACGCGCTGGAGATGTGCACAGACTCGCCGATCGCATCATCAGCCGCTTAAGTGCACCCTATCATATCAAAGGGCACCAGGTTGTGGTCGGCGTCAGTATCGGCATAGAATTCAGTGACGATGCTACCCTGTCTGCGGACGACTATCTGCGCAATGCTGATCTGGCTTTGAGCCAGGCAAAGGCGGAGGGGCGGGGATGCGCTTGCGTGTTTAAAGATCACATGCATGAGACCGTCGATCGGCGGCGTCAACTGGAGCTCGAACTCCGTCATGCGCTTAAACGCAACGAATTTGTTGTCTGGTACCAACCGCAATTTTGCGTAAAACAGGGCATAATCAGCGGCTTTGAAGCCCTGGTTCGCTGGCAGTCGCCCCGCCGGGGTCTCGTTTCTCCGCTCGAGTTTATCAGCCTGAGCGAGGAAACGGGCCTGATCGATGAATTGGGCGCTTGGGTCTTGCGCCGCGCCTGCGCCGATGCCGCGGCCATGCCCGAGCACCTCTCCATCGCAGTAAACCTGTCGCCGGTGCAGTTCCGTTCGCGCGGCATTATAGACACCGTAAAATCAATCCTGAGGGAGACCGGCCTGGCGCCGCATCGCCTGGAACTGGAAATTACCGAAGGCATCATGATTGCGGATGCCCAGGAAGCCTTGCAAATCCTGCGTGCGCTTAAGGCGCTCGGAGTCAAGATTTCTCTCGACGATTTTGGTACGGGCTATTCCAGCCTGAACTACATTCGCACCTTCCCGTTCGACAAGATCAAGATCGATCAGTCCTTTGTTCGCGATCTGGGGCATTCCGACGATAGCCTGGCCATCATAAGAGCTGTATCGGGTATCTGCACCAGCCTGGGTATATGCTCCGTCGCCGAAGGGGTTGAAACCGACGACCAATTCCAAATTCTGAAGACGGAAAAATGTGACAGTCTTCAAGGCTACCTGTTCGGGCGTCCAACGCCGGTCGAGGCGACTAGGAAGTTTTACGAAGTGGCGCTTCAAAACTACGGCTAGCGGCATGGCGTGATCTCCGCCAAAAATCGTCGCAGCCCATTACGAGTCCGTTCCATGGATGGTGTCTATCCGGCAAGTGGCCAGCACAGGATGGACAATGCCCCGGATAGATATTTCATTAGCACCGAAGACGCGAACACGTCCGACGGCGAAACAGATGCGTGGCCTTGCTGCGGCTTGCCTGGCGTTTGCCGGCAGCCTGATGCTGGGCTTCAACCCGGCGCGGGCCGCCGACGGCCCTATCGACCTCAGTGCCTATAAGGGCAAGGTGGTTTATCTTGATTTCTGGGCGTCCTGGTGTGGTCCCTGCAAGAGCTCCTTTCCGTATATGGAAAATCTGAAGGCGACGCACGCCGGCGACGACCTGGTTATCATTGCCGTGAATCTCGACCATTCCCGCCAGAAGGCCGATGCCTTCCTAAAGTCGCTCAATAGCGACTTGAATGTGGTTTACGACCCCAAGGGATCGCTCGCCAGCACCTATCGCGTTAAAGACATGCCCACCTCATTGCTTATTGGGCGCGATGGTCGGGTCCGGTACGTGCACAACGGTTTCTTCCCGGCCCAGACGGCCGAATACCGCGCTCAAATTGAAAGCCTGCTTCGTGAAAAATAGATGTCAATCGATGCGCCGGGCCGTTGCCGCCGGTGCCGTATTCACCTTGTTATGCTTGAATGGACTGACGGGCTGTTCATCCCTTGGCGTCAAGCCTTGGGACCGTGATTTGCTCGCCACCCGTGCCATGGCCTTGAACACTCACCCCCATATCACAGCTGCGGATGATCACATCTATTTCAGCAAGGAAGGCTCGACCGGCGGGCGTGGTTTTGAAGGGGGAGGTTGCGGATGCAATTGATCCAATCGACGCCCGCTGCTCTTACACGCACACTGGGGCTGCTCACGGCTTCGCTGTTCGCCGCAACTGGCCTTCATGCCCAGGATCTGTCGCCGGCGGCCAGTCACAGCGCCTATGGGCCATCGCCTGACGCGCGCACGCCGAGCAGCGATACCAATAGCGATCTGGGCCTGACACGGGTCGATACGGCTATCTTGTTTTATCAGGAAGCCGGCGGCCGGGTTAAGGCCACCGAACCGGTTACCTCCGTTACCTTTAACGGCTCGGACGGCGAAATCCTGAGCGTCAAGCTCACCGCCGATTCGCTCACCGGTGCCACGCCGAACGGTGCAGCGCCATGGAAAGCCACCCAGACCTTCATCTCCCCCAGCAAAAGCAAGGGCGTGCAGACGACCACGACCAGTGCGTCGGGACACAGCCAGACAGTTACCTTGCCCGGCACCGATATCGTCGCCAGCCAGTACACGGCCGATCCGCACGTCTTGCCGCTGGATTATGGTTTCAAAGACACGCGTTATGCGGTGGATCTCGGATATTCCACGCCGATAGACTCCGTCACGCGTCTATCGTTCGGCGGCGGGTTGTCGACCGAGCGGGATTTCAAGTCGCTGTCGGGATCATTCGGTCTGGCGCGCGACCTGTTCGACAAGAACACGACCGTATCGGCGGCGGTTAATCTGGAATATGACACATCGAACCCGTATTTCGGTACGCCCCAGCCGCTGACCGAGATGAGCGCGCTTGAAAAGGGCGCTAACCAGACGAAAACGGTCATCAATGCCGTACTGGGGGTGACTCAGGTGATGAACCGTAACTGGCTGGCCCAGGTGAATTACAGCGTAGGCAGCGCCAACGGGTATCAAACCGATCCCTACCGTCTTATCTCGGTCGTTGATGGTACCGCCGGCGCACCCGTCAGATACCTTTATGAAAGCCGCCCCAAGTCCCGTATCCGCCAGAGCCTATATGTTGGCAACAAGATAGCATGGGGGCCTACGGTCACGGATATTTCGGGCCGGTTGTATCACGATAGCTGGGGGATAAACTCTGTAACGGCAGAAATCGCCGAGCGGGTAGCCATCACCAGCGCTTTATATGTCGAACCGCACCTGCGGTACTACAGCCAGTCCAAGGCGAATTTCTTCCGGGATTATCTCGTCGACGGTCAGACGCTGCCGGACTACGCGTCTTCGGACAGCCGCCTTGGCAAGTTCACGGCAACAACCGTGGGACTTAAGGTGGGTTTGAAAGTGACGGCAAACGGCGAACTCTATGTGCGTGCCGACTCCTACAATCAGGTGGGCGCGGCACATCCGGCGACGGCCATAGGCGACCTGAAAACCGAAAACTTGTTTTCGGGTATAAAGGCCACCAGCGTCATCGTCGGCTACACCTTCGCTTTCCAATAGGCGGACGCGTGTCTTACACCGCAGTCTTACGGCCTCAGGGCCTGCTCGCCGCAGCGGAAAATGGTTTCGTCTACCGGTTCGCTGCCATGGGCTCTCCGTGCGAAGTTCGCATGGAGACTCGTGATGCAAGTCTTGCGCTCAGCCTCGGCGAGATTGCCGAGGCTGAGGCCCTGCGCATCGAACAGAAATATAGTCGCTATCTCAAAGACAGTTGCGTGTCTCAGATCAATCAAAGCGGCGGCAAAGCTGTCGCCTTGGACGCCGAAACGGCCGGTCTGATCGCTTACGCCGACCAGTGCTATACCCTCAGTGCGGGACAGTTCGACATCACCTCCGGTGTCTTGCGTCGGGTCTGGCGTTTCGACGGCTCTGCCAATATTCCTTCGCCGGAAGAGGTGGAAGCCGTACGTGATCGTGTGGGCTGGTCTAAGGTCGGATGGCATCCGCCTGAAATTTCACTGCCGCCCGGCATGGAGATCGACCTTGGGGGGCTGGCCAAAGAATATGCGGTGGACCTGGCTATTCAGCAATTGCGGACGGTCAGCGATACACCCGCCCTTGTTAATTTTGGTGGCGACCTGCGTGTCAGCGGTCCACGCGCCAATGGCGGCCGGTGGCGCGTGGCCATTGAGTCCGTCGAAGATGACAGCGGGACGGAAGGGGTTATCGAATTGTCCGATGGCGCCATTACGACCAGCGGCGACGCCCGCCGTTATCTTTTCAAGGAGGGGGTGCGTTACGGTCATATCCTGGATCCGCGAACCGGCTGGCCAGTTCGCGACGCGCCTCGGTCGGTGACCGTCGCCGCACCGACCTGCGTTGAAGCGGGCATTTTGTCCACCCTTGCCATGCTGCATGGGCGGGACGCGTTGACTTTCCTAAAATCTGAAGGTGTAAAAGCATGGGTTCTGTCCTGAAGGCGGTGATTTACGCCCTCGCATTGAGTCTTGTGCTTCCAATAGCGGCGCAAGCCGCGACAGACGATGACGCTATCGCGATCACCCTTACGGCGGCGCATGATGGTATCGCGCCGGGCGGTGAGCTTGGTCTTGGTGTGGTCCAGAACCCTGCGCCGGGCTGGCATACCTATTGGCTCAATCCTGGTGAGACTGGTGCGCCTGCGGAAGTCACCTGGCAATTGCCGGCGGGCGTGACGGTTGAACCGATCCAGTGGCCGACACCGCGCCGGCTGGAGTTCAGCGGCATGGTGACCTATGGCTATGAGGCGCCGTCGACGCTCATTACGCGATTGCACGCGGCCAATACTCTTGCCGCGGGCACGCACCTGACGATCAAGGCGCACATCGACACACTGGTTTGCCGCGACGTATGCGAACCCGTTAGCCGCGACCTTTCTATAATAGTCCCCGTTATGCAGTCGGCACCCAAGGGAGACCGGCTGGCGGCAGCGATGGCTGGGTTGCCAAAGCCACTGTCGTTTAACGTAGCGGCGACGCAGCGGGATGGACGTGCTGTTTTTGATTTCACGGCACTCGAAGGCAAGCCATCACTGCATCTGTCCGACGACCAAGTTCGCGGCGCCTATTTCTTCAACGAATCAGCCGATGTGATGGCGCCCGCTGCGAAGCAGTCGATCACCGCCTTGCCCACGGGCTTCAGGGTGACAGTGGCTGCGCCTCGGCCCACCGTAGCCGGTCCCGCCATGGCCGGCATTTTGACGCTCGGCGACGGGCAGAGTTTTCGCATCAAAGCTTCGGCAGTGCCCGCGCCTCCGAGGTCGGCGGGCCTGTCATGGGCCGCGCTCGCCCTGGCCGTTGGGCTGGCGTTCTTGGGCGGTCTCGTCTTGAATCTTATGCCATGCGTTTTTCCGATCCTGTCGATGAAGCTTCTGGCGCTGACGCGCACTGGCCGCGAAACCTCTGCCGCACGAACCGAAGCGCTTCTGTATGGCGTGGGCGTCATGCTGAGTTTTCTCTCATTGGCTGCCGTGCTGGAAGTCGCCCGCCTCCTTGGGCATTCGCTGGGTTGGGGGTTCCAGATGCAATCGCCGACGGTCACGGCGGCCTTAAGCCTCATCCTGCTTCTGGTCGCGCTGAATATGTCGGGCCTGTTTGAAATTGGACAAGGCTTGCAATCCGTTGCCGGCAATACGGCCGGTCGCATGGCGCGCCTGTCACCCTCCGCCAATGCGTTTTTGACTGGGGTATTGGCCGTCGTCGTAGCGGCCCCTTGCACCGCTCCGTTCATGGCGACGGCTGTTGGTGTGGCCCTGGCACAAGGGGGAGGTGTGTCGCTGGCCATTTTCACGGCGCTTGGCCTGGGATTCGCGGCCCCGTTTGTAATCATGGCACACCTGTTGACCCGTATCCCGGCCGTGACGAAATATCTGCCTAAGCCAGGGCACTGGATGAGCCGCCTGCGTCACGCCCTGGCCGTGCCCATGTATACTGCGGCGGCGTGGATGGTGTGGGTGTTTGCACAGCAGGTCAGCCCGACCGGTGTCTGGTTGCTGGCCTTGGCGCTGGTCAGTATTGGCGCAACACTGATATTTTCCCGGTCGTCACCCTGGATCAAAGGGGCGGGGATGGGATTGGGCGTCCTGGCGGGAGTTTTCGGCGCGCTGCAAGCGCCGGCCGCGGGAACGGCATCGGCAACGCTCGCCACCATTCCCTATGAGTCTTTTTCTGCGTCGCGCCTGACAACCTTACAGGCACAAGGCCGACCGGTTCTCGTCGACCTGACGGCGGCCTGGTGCATCACCTGCAAGGTCAACGAACGCTCAGCCCTGTCAGATGGTAAAGTCATAACGGCGCTGAAAGCGTCGGGGACTGTCTACATGGTGGGGGACTGGACGCGCCAGGATTCCGGTATCACGGCCTACCTGCATACATTCGGGCGCTCGGGGGTGCCGCTCTATGTCTATTATGCGCCGGGCCGCGCGCCTGTCATTTTGCCTCAGGTGCTGAATGCCGGGGCTCTGGTCAAAACCCTTGCGCCAAATGCCGTTAAAGGAGACGCCTGACGAAAGGTCCTGGCCAGGTGAGGCAGGCGGGGCCTTTCGCCGGGGTGAAGCAGCTAAGACTTCATAGACGCTTGGGCAGCTGCCGACAGCGTAACGAGTGTAGCCGGTCCACGACCGCCTTGCGAAGCTTGGGCTGCGCCGGAACCACCGGCATGATTGTCACCGTCGTGATCCGGATCGGATACCTTGGGTACGCTTTGTACGGATGACGCAGGTGAATAGGCGCTTATCGCGCTGATAGAAGTCATGACCTTGTCTTTCTGATAAGGAATAGCGACGCTGAATCAGGGCCGTTCGTCTGGTCCCGGCGGGATGCGTTGGAGCACGGTCCACGAAAAAATCCTGCGCTCGCAGACTTAACAATACATTTAAATATCAATATATTAGCCGGATATCCGTTGTCACATTAAGGTGTTGTCAAAATGGCGGTTTATGACGCTGACGGGGGCGCGGTGTCAGTCTCATGAGCCAATGTTATTGAGGGTATCAGGCGTAGGGGCGGCGTTAGATCTGCCGCGTCATGACGCGGCCGGCTAATACCTGTGTCAAAACCACTTGCCACGGCCGCGTGACTACGCGTACGGTCAAACCGTGCGAACTCAAAGCTTTGCTTAGTATGTCCCGACTGAAAATGGCCGATATTGCCAGGCTGGCAGACGTGTCCGTTTCGACGGTATCGCGGGCGCTTGCCGGCAGCCCAAGAGTGCCCGACGCCCTGCGCAAGAAGATTGAAGCCATCGCCGAATCGCAAGGCTATGTCGTCAACCGTGCCGCCAGTAATTTGCGCCTTCAGCGGACCCAGACGATCGGGTTGGTTCTGCCGATGGGCCACGAGACAGGCCAGCAACTCACCGATCCGTTTTTGCTTGAAATCATTGGCTTCTTATCCGAGGAAGTCATTAAGCGCGACTATGATATCCACTTGACCCGCGTAAAAGCCCCCGGAGAGGGATGGTTGAGAGCCCTTATCCAGTCCCATCGATTCGATGGCATGCTGATGCTCGGGCAAAGCGACCAGCATGCCGCGATCAATGACGTGGCCCAGCGCTATCGTGAGATGGTGGTCTGGGGGGAGCGGCTGCCAGATCAGCTTTACTGTTCCGTAGGCGTGGACAACGTGTCGGCGGGGCGCATGGCGACGGAGCATTTGATAGGCCTGGGCCGTAAGACCATCCGGTTCATGGGGCCACCCCGAGTCCCGGAGGTCGATAGTCGCTATCGCGGTTATCTCGATGCGATGGACGCCTCGCCTCTGCGCGGAGCGACGGACCTCATCGAGGCCCGATTTACCTATGATTCAGCCTATGAAGCCACCCGCAAACTGCTGCGTGGCCGCGTCAGGTTCGACGCCCTGTTCGCCGCCTCCGATGTCATTGCCCATGGTGCGATGACCGCCATCGCCGAAGCCGGTCTGTCTGTGCCGGCTGATATAGCGATTGTCGGGTTCGATGACGTTGCCATGGCGCGTTCGCTCAACCCGCCTTTGACGACCATCCGTCAGGACCTGCCTTTGGCAGCCAGCCTGATGGTCGACCTATTGTTCAAGCGCATGAATGGCGAAATGACGTCTTCGGCGCAGATCCCCGCAAGCCTTGTTGTCCGCGGCTCCAGCGGTGCGCTTTAGGCGCTGGCGGCCAGCGCGATGGCGCCGAGAACGCCCGCACGGTCGCCCAAAGCGGCTGGTACGACGTAGCTGTCAATCGATTCCATCGTGCTCAAGGCTTCGATATAGCCGGCGAGGCTGGCATGAAGGGTCGTGCGCGCTTGGGCGAGAACGGCGGGCTTGAGCCCAACGCTTCCACCGATGATGACGCGCTGAGGGGAGGCAACCAAGGTGACGGAATGGAATAGCTGGGCCAGGTAGTTGCCGACAAGCCCCCAGACCGGGTCCGTATCCGGCAGGTGTTCGCCGCGTTTGCCGGTACGCTGTTCGACCGCCGGTCCGGACGCCAGACCTTCGAGGCAGTCTCCATGAAACGGACAGCAGCCGGTAAAAGGATCTCGTACCGGATCGCGCCGGACCAGGATGTGGCCGGCTTCGGGATGGAGCAAGCCGTGCGCCGGTCGGCCATTCATGATCAAGCCCAGACCTATGCCCGTGCCAACCGTTACATAGGCGAAGCTATCCAGCCCCTGCGCACCACCGAAGGCGCCTTCACCAAGGGCGGCGCCGTTCACATCGGTATCGAAGGCAATCGGCAGGTCGGGAAAAGCGGCAGAAATTGGGGCCAGAAGATTGTAGTGGCTGTAACCGGCTTTCGGTGTCAGGCCGAAAGAGCCATAGCGCGCATCTGCTTTATTGACACGGATGGGGCCGAAGCTGGCTATGCCTATGCCGGCAACGGGGCCGTGCTGAGCCATCAGTGCGTGCACGCTGTCTATAACGGCAGAGAGCGTTTCATCCGGATGCCCCGTCGGCACGCGTATGGGAACGCTCAGGTCTTCAGGGCCGGAGCCATGCGCCAATACGACCTTGGTGCCGCCCATCTCTATGCCGATAAATCTCTTCATGGCATCATCATCCAGACCAGGCCATAAGGGGGCAATGTCTGAACAGTCGCGTTGGTGATCAGGTCGTGTCCGTGCAGGCTGGGGGGCATGAAAAGGGGCCTATCGCTCATATTGGCAAGGCAGCTAAATGTGCCCTCAGGGAGGGCGCGCTCGACGCACAGAATCCGGTCATCCCCGACGCTGTGGCTTTTCGCCGGTGCGCTGGACGACCAGTTCGCAATATTGGCGACGATGTGGTTCAGCTTCAAGAGGTAAGTGAACATGACGCCTGCGTCCGTATCGGGCGCATGACGTGTCTCCGCCAACGCCCAATCCATTTGCGGGCGATGCAGCCAGCGCAGTTCCTGCGCCTTTTGCGGATCGTCGCGGAAATGCGCATCGTTTCGCATTGCCAGTTCGTCGCCCATATAGATCATCGGGACGCCATCCAGGGCATAGGTCACCCCATAGACCAGCTTCAGGCGGTCCAGGCCAAAGATATCCTTGCCGACGCCACAGAGGCTGGCAGCCATCCCACATGTCGATGGCGCCTGCCCGGTTGGCGCCTGAAAGGCCAGACCGTCCGCAAAGCCGTCGCCTTGTCCAGCATAGAGATTAGACCAGTGCCACAGCCGGTCCTGGCTGACCCATCCATTCAACGCCTGCCATATTATATCGTCGTGGCATCGGACATAGTTGAGCCAGGTACCGTGAGGCGGCTTTTGTTGGGTCAGGCGCAGAGCGTCGCTCATGGCGCCGGCGTTTCCTTCCGCCAGAGCGCCCCAAAGCGCCGTCATCGGCGTATTGTCATATGCCAGATCGCATTCGCTTTGCGAGGCGTCCGTCCCGAAATAGCCGAGCACTTCGTCCAGTCCTTCGATGGCTTCGGCCAGTAGAAAAACGCCGGGGGCAGCGACCGACAGGTAGCTGCGGAAGGCCTTCAGGATATCATGTGCCTGTGGCAGGTTGCGGCATATCGTGCCTTTGATTTTCCACAGATAGGCCGCCGAATCCAGGCGAAAGCCTTCCACACCCGAATTGGCCAGGTCTAGCAGAACATCCAGCATAGCCAGAAAGACCTTCGGGTTGGCGTAGTTTAGATCCCACTGGAAAGGGTAGAAGGTGGTCCACACGAACGCCTGCACATCCTCATCCCAGCTAAAGCTGCCCGGCGCGGTATCGGGAAACACATCCGACAGATGGCGATTCCATTCGTGCATTTCTGTGCCTGTTTCCACCTTGATGTAAAAATCGGCATAGGCTGGGTCGCCGGCTACCCAGCCCTTGGCCCAGGCATGTTCCTTGGCGGTGTGGTTGCATACGACATCGAGGACAAGTGAAATGTCATTGGCGCGCAGGGTGTCGGCCAGGACGACCAGATCGTCGAACGTGCCCAGTCTCGGATCGACCTCATGATAGTCCATGACCGCGAAACCCCCATCGCTGTTGCCCGCGCGGGGCTTCAGCAGCGGCAGGGGGTGAAAAAGGCCTACGCCCAATGCCTTGAGGTAGGGAATGGTGTCGATGCAGCCGGTAAGCGTGTCCGAAAAGCGGTCGATATAACAGCAGTAGGCGGGGCGGCCGGGGCGCGCGAACCATTTTGGCGTATTGAGACGCGCCGAATCGAGCGCTTTCAGGTCGTCTGGCCTTACGGCCTGTGCCTTGCGCACCCGGGATTCGATCTCGGCGACAATGACCTCGAAATCGGCGCGCTCGCCGTACAGATTGCGAAGGCAGGTTCTGGCAAGGCTCAGCAGGTCGTGTTCCCGCATTGTTTCGGAGGCGATATGTGCCGAAGAAAGGTGGGCCGTATCGGCAACCATCAAAGTCTCCTGGAGTGTAATAGGCCCGAAAAAGACCGTCTCCTACGCCGCCAGGCGAGCGAAAGAGACGGGGAAGACAGGCTGTTTGAAGGGCGATGACGCGAAATTCATCGTCCATGACGGCTATACCAATTCGTACAAACGTTTGCAAGATTTATGTGGAATTTGCAGCGTGCAGATCTATAAATGCACCCACGCGGGGAGAATTAGCGACATTTTAGCCACTTTCCGCGGCCAATGCACGGACGAGGCCGCATTTTTATTGCAAACGATTGTACAAAGGCCTATCGCTGTTATCAACAGGCTCATCACGCAGCGCCGGAAAATGTCCCAATAGAAGGCAATCCGTTTCTGCATATAGGAAGCACCAGGATGAACAGTTCAAAAAATACCCATGCACGTCTGGTTAAGGGCGTCTCTCTGGCCGTGCTGGGCGCGGCCCTGGCCTGTGGTCATGCCTTGGCCCAGGATGAGGCGGCTCCCGCTAAAGCAGCGCCGGCCGACGACACCGCCACCACCGTGATCGTCACGGGCGGGCGCAATAATAAGACCAAGATGCAGACCTCTATGTCCATCTCGGCAATTTCCGCCCAGCAGATTCAAGACTTTACGCCCCGGTCGGAAGCCGAAGTCTTTCGCCTGATCCCGGGCATCCAGGCTCAGGACACAGCGGGGCCGGGCGGCAATTCGAATATCGGCGTACGTGGCTTGCCGGTGGTTACCGGCGGGTCGGAATTTGTACAGTTGCAGGAAGATGGCCTGCCCACCGTTTTGTTCGGTGACATGAATTTTGGCAATAACGACTACTGGACGCGTTATGATGCGACGGTTCAGCGCGTCGAAGCAGTTCGCGGCGGCGGGGCGTCCACCTTCGCCTCTCAGGCGCCGGGTGCCATTATCAACTATATCAGCGACACCGGTACGCGTGACGGCGGCATGGTTGCCTTGTCGCGCGGTCTGGGCTTCGATGAAACCAAGATCGATTTTGCTTACGGCGGCCACATCAGCGATACCCTGCGCTTCCATGTCGGCGGGTTCGTCAAGAACGGCAGCGGCCCCACCCATATCGGCTACAACGCCGAGCAGGGATATCAGATCAAAGGGAACATCACCAAGGAGCTGGATGGTGGAAAAGGCTATATCCGCCTGACGTTCAAGCGCCTGGACGATAAGGAGCCGACCTATACCACCATGCCCTCGATCGCGACACTTTCGGGCAACACCATCACCGGCTTCAAGCCCATGCCGAATTTCGACGCCCGCACGGACGGTAACCAATCCATCTATAACCAAACCTTCCAGGTCCTGAACAATTCAGGTCAGCTCGAAACCGTGCCAATGGAAGGTATTCACGTCAAGTCAACCGCTATCGGCGGCGAATATCAATACGATTTCAGCGAAAATCTGTCCGTTCACGACGCTCTGCGCTGGACCGAACAAAGCGGCACGTTCCGCACGCAGTTCCTGAACGTAGCCACCACCGCCAGTGTCATCGGCTCCACCGTTAATGGCCGCACTGTCGGGTCCATCCTGTATGCCAACGGTCCCAATCAGGGCAAGGCCTATACCGGCACCTATCTGAACAACAATCCCAATATCGACACCAATATGAGCGATATGGGGTCTTTCGTGAACGACCTGACCCTGACCGGAAAGCACGAATTGAGCTTTGGTACGCTCACGGCCAAGGCGGGCTGGTTCTATATGCGCCAGACAATCGCACAGGACTGGCATGTCAACCGGTCCTATGCCGAACTGAGCGGTGACAATCCGGCCCAACTCGATCTGTTTACAGGGCCGAACGGTACGGGCACACAATTGACCGCCGCGGGCCAGGCCGGATTTAACGACAACTGGGGCAGCTGCTGTTCGCGGGCCTACGATCTGACCTATGTCGATGACGCGCCGTATCTGTCGCTCGACCTGGTCACCGGGCCTTTCGATATCGACGCCAGCATCCGTCAGGACTCGATCAAGGCAAGCGGCAGCGCCTTAGGCGGTGTTACCGGCCCGAACACGACGGTGACCGATGCGCTCGGAACCGCTGTTCTACCCTCCCTGATTGCAGGCGGAACGCCCGAAGTTCTTGATTATACCAAGAAGTATACTTCCTGGTCGATCGGCGCCCTCTACAAACTGACGCCGAACACAAACCTGTTCGCCCGCGCCAGTCGCGGTGGCCGATTCAATGCCGACCGGCGGATTCTGGGCGGCAATTTCAATGCTGACGGCAGTTTGAACGCACAGGGCGAGACCACTGCGGTCAATTTCGTCGAACAAAAGGAAATCGGCGTCAAGCGTCAGGCGCGGTTCCATGATGTGGCCTACGACTTTGAAGCCACCTACTTCACGGCCGACCTGACCGACAACAATTACGACTTTACCCGTATCACCCTGGGCCTGGACCCGGTCATCAGCGAGCACTATTCCGCCCATGGCTTCGAATTGTCCGGAAACCTGCGCTATGGTCACTTCAGCCTGTACGGTGACGGAACGATCATCGACGCCAAGGTCAAATCCACCGGCATCGCGCCAGGAGCCTTACCGGACTATACCTTCCTGCTGTCTCCATCCTACACGGTCGGCAAGGTCTCGGTCGGTGTCAGCATTAACGGCCAGGGCAAAAGTTATGCCTCCAGCGGTCAGCACGTCGACGGTCAGACCTTCGTCAATGGCGTGTTGAAGTTCCGCCCGACCGACGGACTGGAATTGGCTTTGAACGCCAATAACCTCTTCAATACGCTTGGTTACCGCGGGAGCGGCAATCTCCTGCAAACCAGTGCGACATCGGGAATTTTCTCGAATTCCGCCGTGCTGGGGCGTACGGTCACGGCGTCGCTACGGTACACGTTCTAACAGACCCTGATCCCGGTTCTCACCCGCCGGGATCGGGCTGAACGGACACTGTCCGCTTAGGCAGTGTCCGTTCTTTCCTCTTTTTCAGGCATCTCTTTTTCTTCAGGCGTCCGCCCATGACCGCGACAGATCGCAGCATTCGCAAGATCGTTATTGTCGGCGGTGGCTCCGCTGGCTGGATGACGGCGGCGGCGCTCAGCAATGCCTTACAGACCGGCTGCCAAATTACGCTGATCGAATCCGAAGAGATCGGCACGGTCGGTGTCGGCGAAGCCACCATTCCTCCTATCAAGATGTTCAATCAGACCCTGGGGCTGGATGAGAATGCGTTTCTCAAGCGGACCCAGGGCACCTTCAAACTTGGCATACAGTTTGTTGATTGGGGGCGCCGCGGCCATAGCTATTTTCACCCCTTCGGCACCTATGGCCGGCCGTTCGATACGGTCAACGCCCATCACTTCTGGCAACGGGCGTTTGAGGCGGGTAGGGCTTCCAGCCTGGATGACTATTGCATGGCGTGGGCCGCCGCGTCACGGGGACGGTTCGCGCCCCCCTCCGCCGATCAGCGCAACGTCTTGTCAACCTACGATTACGCCTACCATTTCGATGCCGGGCTATATGCGCGTTTCTTGCGTGAATATGCCGAGGCTCGCGGGGTTCAGCGTTTGGAAGGTAAGGTATCGGACGTCGCACTGGACGCCATGTCCGGTCATGTTACCTCCGTTCAAATGGACGACGGTCGCCGCATTGACGGTGAGTTGTTTATCGATTGCTCAGGGTTTCGCGGCCTGCTTATCGAAGGCGCGTTGAACACCGGTTATTGTGGGTGGACGAAATGGCTGCCCTGCAACCGCGCCGTGGCCGTACCGTGCGCCGCCACGCCCGAACCTATCCCCTATACCCGCGCCACTGCGCGCGAAGCCGGCTGGCAATGGCGCATCCCGCTCCAACACCGGACCGGCAATGGTTATGTCTATGCCGCCGATCACATCAGCGATCAGGCTGCGGCAGACGACCTCATGGCCAATCTGGACGCCCACACCCTGGCGACGCCTCGCTATCTGCGTTTTGTTACCGGTCGCCGCCGGTTGTTCTGGAATCGTAACGTCATCGCTATCGGTTTATCGAGCGGTTTCATCGAGCCTCTGGAATCGACCAGCCTGCACCTCATACAAGCCGGCATCGCCAAATTGCTGGCCTTCTTTCCGGATCTGGATTTCGATCCGATGACGAGAGATGAGTATAACCGTGTGTCGATCAACGAGATCGAGCGCATTCGCGATTTCATCATTCTTCACTATCGCCTGACGACCAGAACGGACAGCGCGTTGTGGCGCTATTGCGCCGCCATGGACATCCCCGACACATTGACGGAAAAAATCGAGCATTTCCGCCAATATGGCCGGTTGATCCAGCGTGATTTCGAACTGTTCGGACCGGCGTCATGGCTGGCCGTGCAGGTCGGACAATTGAATAGGCCCCAAAAGGCCGACCCGCTCATGGCCTATCGAACGCTGGATGCCGCGCCCTGGCTCGACAAGCTGCGCGAGGCCATGGCCGCGGCCGCCGCCGGGTTGCCAACTCACAGGGCCTATATCGACCGCTATTGCAAGGCTGAACAGGAAGCACTCTCATGTTGAAACTCTTGATGAAGGTGCTGTTTGCGGCGTGCCTTTTCGTTCGCGTCGTCAGTCCCGCCTACGCCGAAGACGGCGTCCAGCTCCATGTCCCCGATAACGGCCTGGCACGCACGCCGCCTATGGGATGGAATTCCTGGAACAAGTTCGGGTGCGACATCGACGAAGATAAGATCCGAGCTGTCGCCGATGCCCTTGTGGCCTCGGGCATGAAGGCAGCGGGGTACACCTATGTGGTTATCGATGATTGTTGGCAAACCGGGCGTGACGCCAACGGAAATATTGTTGCGGATGTCGTTAAATTTCCGTCGGGAATCAAAGCTCTCGGTGACTATATTCATGCTAAGGGTCTGAAGTTCGGCATCTATTCGGATACCGGAATTGCGACCTGCCAGGGCCGGCCCGGCAGCCGGGGGTACGAATATCAGGATGCGCGTACCTATGCCGGATGGGGTGTCGACTATCTTAAATACGATTGGTGCAATACGGCGACGCAGGATGCGCGGTCGTCCTATATGCTGATGGGCGATGCCTTGGCGAAGTCCGGTCGGCCGATCCTGTTCAGCATATGCGAGTGGGGCAAGCATGACCCATGGGAATGGGGGCGTGCGGTCGGTGGCAATATGTGGCGCACCACAGGCGATATCTGGGACAACTGGGAAGGGGAAGGCAACCATGGCGACTGGTTCGGCGTGCTGGACATTCTCGACCGCCAGGCCAATCTGTACAGCCATGCCGGACCCGGCGGCTGGAACGATCCCGACATGCTGGAAGTTGGCAATGGCGGCATGACGCCGGACCAGTATCGCGCACACTTTAGTCTGTGGGCCATTCTGGCTGCCCCGCTGATCGCCGGCAATGATCTGGCCCATATGGACGCGGGGACGCTTGATATCCTAACCAACCACGATGTCATCGCCGTCGATCAGGACGTGTTGGGCGTCCAGGGGCGCCGAGTGTACCGGAATGGCGACCAGGAGGTCTGGGCTAGGCCGCTGTCCGACGGCGGCCGGGCACTCGTGCTCTTGAACCGTAGCAAGACGGCGCAGACGATCACTGCCGCCTGGACCGATATCGGCTATCCGTCGCAGGCGCGCTTGCAGGTTCGCGATCTGTGGCTGCATAAGGAAATGGGTGCGTTTACCGGCCAGTACAGGGTGACCGTCCCGGCCCAGAGCGCCGTCATGATCCGGCTTCATACCTAAAGAGATAAAGGCGATTACCATGTCCACCTCTCACGCTCGGCCGGAACAGGCATCTTTGCGCGCCATCCGAATATTGACCTATCTGATGTTCATGATGTTTGCCATGACCACTGATAGCGTCGGCGTCATCATTCCCGAAGTGATCAAGGCTTTCAACCTGACCATGGCCGAGGGTGGCGCCTTCCAGTATGCCACTATGGGCGGTATAGCCTTGGCCGGACTGGGCTTGGGCTTCCTGGCCGATCGGCTGGGGCGCAAGGGCACCATCATGCTGGGCCTGGTTTTGTTTGCCCTGAACGCCTTCCTGTTCGCTGTCGGCGACCGCTTCGGCTTTTTCCTCGTGCTCCTCTTTGTTTCCGGGGCGGCGATCGGGATTTTCAAAACCGGCGCCCTGGCCCTGATCGGCGATATATCCTCATCTACGGCCAGTCACACGCGGACCATGAACATGGTCGAAGGCTTTTTTGGCGTGGGCGCCATTATCGGACCCGCCCTTGTCACGCAACTGCTTCATGCCGGCTTGTCTTGGAAGTGGCTGTATGTGATCGCGGGCGTCTTGTGCTTGCTCCTCATCGTCGTGGCCCAGGTTGTGAAATATCCGCACAGCGTCCGTCATGCGGATGCGCCGCCAAGTCTGGGCGTCACTCTCAAGGTGCTGGCCGACCCCTTCGCCCTGGCATTCAGCGTCGGTGCCATGCTTTATGTCGGCGTGGAGGCGGCCATCTATGTCTGGATGCCGACCCTGCTTAAGGCCTATAGCGGATCGTGGCTGTTTCTGGCGACCTATGCCTTGTCGATCTTCTTTATCCTGCGGGCGGCAGGCCGTTTCCTGGGGGCGGCCATGCTCGCCAAACTCAGATGGACCAGCGTCTTAGTTATATGCTCCGCCGCCATCTGCGTCTGTTTCTGCGCCGCGATCATCGGCGGCGCGTCGGTGGCCATTATCAGTCTGCCGGTGTCGGGCCTGTTCATGTCGGTGATCTATCCCACCTTGAACTCGAAGGGGATAAGCTGTTTCCCCAAGCAGCAGCACGGCGCCGTCAGTGGTGTAATCCTGTTCTTCACCTGCCTTAGTGCGGCGGTCGCCCCCTTTGTCATGGGCGCGGTCAGCGATGCCTTTCACAGCCCGTGGTACGGCTTTGGCGTCGCCACCGCCCTGTCGGCTGTCCTGTGCCTGATCATGATCGCAAACGCGGTGAGCGGATTGAGCGACAAACGTCTGGCCCTGCTGGATACGTCCGAATATTCGTCCTGAGGCGATGACAGGGCTATGGGCTCACTTGTGAGAACTGAACGCAGAGGCATTCTCAACTTATTGATCACATTGATATTTTTTATGCCTTTGGGGCTGGGGAGGCTTGTCAGGCCGTCATTGGCATTCTAAGTTGATCTCCACACTTTGGAGGTGATCATGGCCGCTAAGCATGCCGCTCACGAAAGGCATTTCATTTCCAGGGTTGGCTGGCTTCGTGCCGCCGTGCTGGGTGCAAACGACGGCATTATTTCCGTCGCCAGCTTGATTGTCGGTGTCGCGGCAACGCAGTCGGATAAGGGCACCGTCGTTCTGACCGGTCTGGCGGCATTGGTCGCCGGTGCTCTGTCCATGGCGGCAGGAGAATATGTCTCCGTCAGTTCTCAGGCCGATACCGAACGGGCGGATCTGGAGCGAGAGCGTCAGGAACTGGTGGATTTCCCGGCTGCCGAATTGGAAGAGCTGACCCAGATCTATGTCGGGCGCGGATTGACGCGGGAACTGGCCGAAGTCGTTGCGACCCAGTTGATGGCCAGCAATGCGCTGGAGGCCCACGCGCGGGACGAACTGGGCATTTCCGAACACATGCAAGCCCGCCCGGTCCAGGCCGCGCTGACATCGGCCGCAACCTTCGCCTCTGGTGCCATATTGCCGCTGGTCGCCCTGCTTTTAAGTCCGCGCCCGCTTGCGGTATGGACGGTTACGGCATCTGCGCTTGTCTTCTTGGGTCTACTAGGGGCGCTGGGAGCGACAACTGGTGGCTCCAAAGTGACAAAGGCCGTGGTGCGCGTTGTCTTCTGGGGCGCAATCGCCATGGCGGTGACGGCCGGGGTCGGTCATATCTTCGGCACGACGCTGTGATTGGCGCAATGGTGTAAACTCGCAGCTACGTGTTCGGCGTGGACGTGGCGCTGCGCGGTTGACGAAATTTCCAGATCATGGCCGGCAGGACCAGAAGACTCATAAGGGTGGAGGTAATCAGGCCGCCCAGGATCACAATGGCCATAGGACCTTGGATTTCCCGGCCCGCTTGTCCGGTGCCGAAGGCGAGGGGCAACAGGCCCAAGGCCGTAACCAGTGCGGTCATCAAGATGGGTGTGACCCGTTCCTGGGTCGCCCGAACGACGGTTTGCAGCGACCAGTCGTGACCGTCTTCAGCCAATTGCTGGACATGGGCCAGGAGCAGGATGGCATTGCGGGCGGCCACGCCGATGAGGGTCACGAATCCGACGAGCGAACCCAGCGACAGGCTGGCGCCTGTCAAGGCGACGGCGGCCACGCCACCGACCAGAGCGAATGGCGCCGAGGCGACGACAAGAGCCACGGCGCGAGCGCTGCCGAACGCCAGGGTCAGAAGGGCGATGATCCCCACGATCGCCATGGCGGTATTCAACAGCAATTCGTTGCGGGCTGCATTTGCGTCGTCGGCGACGCTGACATATTCGACATAGACGCCTGGCGGTAGTTTGACATGCGCCTCTATCGCGCGCTGCGCGTCCTGGGTAACGGTGGCGACGTCGGCCGGGGCCGGATTGGCCGTAACCGTCTCAACCAGCCGGCCGCCGTTGTGTGAGATGATCGTCCGGCTTTCGCCCAGCGTGACCTGGGCAATATCGCCGAGGCGCGCGACCGATCCGTCAGGCCCGCGCACCAGCAACTGGGCCACGCCTTCCGGGCTCTGGCGCAATTCGTTGGGCAGGGTGACGGCGACATCGAGCACCCGGTCATTGCGGTAAATCTGAGCGGCGGTCGCGCCTTCATAGGCGATTTGCACCGCCCCCAGGATATCCACCGGAGTCAGACCGCGTTGCGCCGCCGCAGCGCGGTCGATATCGATATGCACGCTGGGTGTTGACGGCGGGGTCTGGACCTTGACGTCGCCGGCCGCCTTGATTTTGGACAATTCAGTGGATACATGCGCGGCCGTTGCCGCCAACGTGTCAGCATCGCCGCCGTACAGATTGACCGCCAGGGCTGCGGTTTCGCCCGTCAGGGATTCACCGATACGGTCGCCCAGAAAGGTGAGGACTTCGGTTTCCAGACCGGGATAGCCGTCAAGCACGGTGTGTATCCTGGCTTCGATCTCATCCTGCTTGCGGCCAGACAGACGCGGTTTCAATTCGACGTGAAACTCGCTCTTTTCCGGCCCCCAGGTGTCTTCGCCGCCTTCTGAACGGCCGATCTGCTGTTCCACCGATGCGATGCCGTCGATGGCCAAAAGATCCTGCGAAATGGATTCGCCGTAGCGCCGCATAACCGACAATGAGGTGCCGGGGTGAGCCGATACGCCCAGTACGAAATGGCCTTCCTTGAAGGACGGCAATAATTCGCCGGAAAAAAAGAAAAGGCCCGCGATCGCGGCGGCGCTGACCAGGCCAGCGGCCGCGAACAGGACGCGCGGTCGGTCACAAAGCCGATAAAGAACGCCGGCGTGCCAGGCCTTCAGCTGGACCAATGCGCGCGGCTCGTCCGGAAGCTTAGTCCTTTGCAGGAAAATCAGGCTGAGCGCGGGCGTCACGATAATGGCGACGGCCAGGGAAATCAGGGTCGACAGGATGAAGGCCAGGGCAAGCGGCGCGAAAAAGGCGCCTTGCAAACCGTGCATCATCAACACTGGTACCAGGATCAGGGCGACGACGAGGGTGGCGTATATGACCGGTGAGCGCACCTCCAGCGACGCGCGCAGGATTGTGTCCGTAACGCTGGCGTCTTCCGGTCGTTCCCGGAGACGATGGACAATGTTTTCGACGTCGATCACCGCGTCATCGACCACGACACCCAGCGCCACGGCTAACCCGCCCAGGGTCATGGTATTGATGCTGAGCCCCATGCGGTCCATCACCATCACGGTTGCCAGAAGCGATAGGGGGATGCTGATGAAGGAAATCAGGACGGTCTTCAGGTTACGCATGAAGACAAACAGGATGACAGCAATCAGCACCGCGCCAATCAGCAGGTCGTCCAGAATGCCGGACAGGGCCGTTTCGATGAAGTTGGCCGGGCGATGGAGATTGGCGGACATGGTGATGCCCTGCGATTTCAGGGCAGGCGTCATGTCCGCCAAGGCGGCCTCGACATCGCGGGTGACTTTAAGGGTGTTGGCGCCGTACTGGCTCGACAGGGAAATCAGCACGCCCGGTTGTCCCATGACGACAGCATCACCGAAGTCCGGGGCCGGCGCTTCGACGACCTCGGCCACGTCACCGATATGCACGATGGCGGCCGGACCGTTTGCGGCGGCCAAAGCGGGGGGCAGTGGCGTGGCAGCAATATCGGCGAGGGTGGCGGCCTGCGCCTTTGGCTCGACCAGGATGCGCTGCTCGGACGTGTCGATGAAACCGCCACCGCTCATCGCGGTTGATGTTTGCGTGGCCTTGAACACGTCGTCCAGGCTGAGGCCACGCGCAGACAGGGCTTCCGGATTGACGCGTACCTCAATGCGCCGCACGCTGCCACCATAGACGGTGGCGCGGGCCACCCCCGGCACGGCCATCAGGCGTGGCCGCAATTGCCATTGCACGAAATCGCGCAATGCCTGTGGGTCCAGTTTTTCACTGACGAATCCGACCTTGAGCAGGTCCATGGTAGACGAGGTCAGGGGCGCCACCTTCGGCGTCTTGGCCCCGGCGGGGAGGTTCGCGGCGGCTTCGTTCAACGCCTCGGCAACGATTTGGCGAGCGCGATACGGGTCTGCACCCGCCTTGAAGGTGACATTGACCAGACTTAGCCCCTGGATGGACTGCGACCGGACGCTCTGCACGCCTGCGGCGCCATTGATTGCCTGCTCGACCGGGCGGGTGACAAGTTGTTCGACCTGATCGGCAGCCAAGCCGGGCGCTTCGGTCTGCACCTCGGCCTGGGCGGGTACAAAGTCGGGGAAGACATCGTAATTGGCACGGGTGAGGGTAAAACCACCAGCCACAAGCAGCAAACAGGCGGCCAGGGCAACCAGGCGGGCATGGGCGAGGCTCAGCCGGACAAGCGAACTCAGCATGGGGCTACTCGTCTGCAGGGCGGGAGGTGGCAGCGGTGAGCAGGACGGAAGCGCCTTGCACGACCAGGGATTCGTTGGCGCTGAAGCCCGCGGTGACGATCAGGCCTTCGGGTGTGACGCGCGCCGGCGTGACGATACGCCGAACAAAGGTTTGCGGGCCAGTCTTGACATAGGCATAGACCTTGCCGCCGCTGCGCAACAGGGCCGTGTTCGGTATCAAAAGGCCAGTCGTGCCGCCGCCGCCGTATAATGACGCCTTCATGGTCAGGCCTTTGCCGAGATACGCGGCGTCTGCGCCGGTGACCAATGTCATCACGCCTGGCGACTGCAAGCGCGCGTCGGCGGTCCGGGCAATGCCGAGCACGCGGGCCTCTACCGACCCGATGGCGCCGAGATCAAGCATCGCCGACCGGGCCCCTTTCAATCCTTGTCCGGAAGGCGTGTCGATCCGCACCAACGCCGCCTTGCCGCTCGACAGGTCGCTGCCCAGTTGCCGCAGGGCCGTGTCCGACAGGCCCGCAAAATAGGCGCCCCATTCCAGTCCGACACGTTGTCTGAGCAAGGTCACCTTTGCCTGGTCGGCGCGCGCCTGGGCCTGGGCGGCTTCGGCCGCCTTCGCGGATACGCTGGCATCGCGGGCTAGGGTCTGACTGCGGGTCGCCTCCGCCTGCGACGCCGTATAGGCCGATTGCGCGGCTGCCAGATCACTCAGGAGGGTCAGAAGCGGGGTTGGATCGGCAACGGACGCGAAGGCGCTGGTCGCATCGGAACTATGGGCCGGCTGAATGGGCGCGACACGGATTTGCAGCCGCGTCTGGGTCTTGCCGTCCAATTGCAGGGGCGTGTCTTGCGCCTGGACGGCGCTTGCGGCGAGCATCAGGGTAAGGGCAGCGGTGGTCAGCAATTTCACTTGTGTACCTCGGTCGTCGCGGTCTCGGCCAGGACGTCGGCCAATATAAGGGTATCGGTGGCGTCTAGGGATTGATGCAGGGCGTCTTCGAGTGCCAGGCGATCCATGCGGGCGTTACGTTCGGCCTGCAAGGCGCTCAACGCCGCCTGCGTGGCATTGATTTGCGCCAGTTGCACCTCGGTCGTGTCGGATTCACCGGCGGTGCGCATCCGTTCGGTCCTCGCCGCCATGTCGCGCGCGGCGGGAAGGTCGCTGTCCGTGATCGTACGCGCCGTGGCAAGGCCCGCACCATAGGCCGTGGCGGCCTGACTTGCGGTTGATCGCGTGCTGCGGACGACGGCTTCCAACGTTTTTCCGGCCGCCAGCCGAGTCGACTGCGCGGCGTTTATGACTGCCCGATTTCCGTCAAGCGGTGGCAAGGTCAAGCTGAGAGACAGGGGCAATTTGACCTGTCCGCGTTCCCAGGTATATCCGGGTTGGATGTTGATGTCGGGGTATTGCGCGGCGATTGCCTGCCGCAGATCGTTTTCGGCGAGGTCGTAGTCGATGACGGCGGTCAGGACGTCGGCGCGGGCATATAAGGCGGCATCGATCCGCGTCGTCACTTCGGACGGGTCGACCTCAGCCAGCGGTGCCAACGCAATCGCTGGCAAGCTTTCGGCGGTTGCCGGATCCGTATCGAGAAGGTGTGCCAATGCGGCTATCGCCTGAGTCTTATTGGCCTGGGCCTGCGCCAAGGCCTGTCGCGCGCCCGAAACATCCAGTGCGGCCTGGGCGGCCAGACCGCGAGCGTCTTCGCCTGCATTGACGCGCGCCTGAAGCACAGCCAGATAGGCGGCACGCCGGTCGAGTAAAGATTGCGCAATGCCGACTTCACGGCCCGCCAGATCCGCATCGACGGCCGCCGTTTGGAACTGCTGCCGGACGCGCCACGCGGCTTCTGCAAGCGCATAGCGCGCCTTGACGGCCGCCAGGTCTGCGGCGGTTACGCGCGCCTGTCGACGGGCACCTAAGTCAAGCGGAATGCCGAGGGCCCCGCCGTAGAGCCAGGGCTTTTTCGGATCTGCATCCCTCGAATATTCCGCGGTGAGGGTAAGCGACAGGGAGGGCAGGTTGCGTGCCGATTTTTGAGCCTGTTCCGCCGCATGTAAAGCCGCGCGTGCGGCGGTGAGGGTCGGATCATGGCTTAAGGCAAAGCGCAAAAGAGTGGGGCGGTCGGCATCGAGGGGGAAATCGCTGAGGCCCGTGCGCGGTTGACCCAGCGTTGCCATGTTCAGCGGGGCCGGCTGATACGAAGCGCATCCCGTCAGGATCGAGCCTGAAATAGCCAGATAAAGACCCAGAGCAAGCGGCTGGAAACGAACAGTCGGGAACATGCAGGGGCCTTTCAAACGCCAAAAAGCTTTACCGGGCTAAGCTGAAGCGAAACTGAAATGCCTTCCGGGAGGTGAAACGGTCATATCGTAAACTCAAGCTTTACACTGAGTCCTACGCCATCGGCAGGCGTAAACAGGACTATGTTCGCCCCCAGCAAGTCACCCAGCGTCTTGACGATGGCGAGTCCCAGCCCACTGCCGCTTTCCGTGCGCCCCTTCAGCCGATAAAAGCGGGCGAAAACGCGTTCGCGTTCACCTTCGGGTATGCCCGGTCCGCGGTCGCGTACGACAAGCGATGCGCCGCCCGAGGTGACGGCTACGCTCAGTTCGACGCTGCTACCGTTGGGCGCGTACTTTATGGCATTGTCGACCAGATTGCCGATCATCAGGGCCAGTAGCGGCCGGTTCGATAGCAGGCTTGCCTCTTCGTCGCCGTTCAATGACAGTTCGATCGTTTTGGCCTTGGCTTTGGCGTAATGGTCCCGGATGACATCACTCGCGGCCTGATACAGATTGACGGGCACAGGCTGTATCGGTGTGTGCCGCACCCGGGCCAAAATCAACAGTTGATCAAGAAGGCGCGCTGCCCGGTTCACGCCCTGGCTCAGGTCGTCGAGCATCGGCTGCCGTTCGGCGTCGTTGGTGGCATTGCGCAGGACGTCCATCTGCACGACCAGGGCGGCCAGCGGTGTGCGCAATTCGTGCGCGGCGTTGTCAGTAAACAGGCGTTCCTGGGCCAAGGAGCGTTCCAGCTTGTCCAGCACTAGGTTGACCGACTCGGCGACGGGCGCGATTTCAGCCGGAAGCGTATCGTGGTCGACCCGCGATAAATCGTCTGGCGATCGGCGCCGCACATCGGCGGCGAAGCGTGTCAGGTCGTTAAGCCCGAATCGAATGCCCAGCCAGACCATCAGGAGAATGACCGGCAGGACAAGCAGCAACGGCAGACAAAGGCCCCACACGACCCGGACGCTGACTTCGCGTCGCGCCGCCAGGCTTTCTGTCACTACAACGGTGAGATCGTTTTCCGGCGCCCGTAATGTAAAGACGCGCCAGTCGCCGGTTGCGGTTTTCAACTGACTGAACCCTGTCGGCAGATGAGGCGTCAATCCCGAAGGACCGCCGTCCGATGCCAGCAACAACTGCCCTTTGCGCCAGACGCGGTAGGTGCGCCAGCGCGCATAATCGTCCAAAGCGGCCTGGTCGCCGGTCGCCAGATGGGGATCATTGCGCCCGACACGCATGTCGGCGGCGGAGCCGTCAGTTCGGGCAATGATCGCCAGTTGCTGGGCGGCGCTGATCAGTTGCGAGTCGTACACTTCCGAAATTTCATCCTGGGCGCTGAGATAGGCGATGAACCCAATCAGTCCGATGACAATCAGAAAGGGTGCGGCGATGCCGATCAGCAATTGGATAGTGAGGGAGGGGCGTCGCGTCTTCGGCATCATGGATTGACCACATAGCCAACGCCACGGATCGTGGTGATCAGGTCGCGTCCGATCTTCTTGCGCAAGGTGTAGATGGCGGCCTCTATGGTGTTGCTTTCGTAGTCGCCGTCCCAGCTATAAATTTGCGCCTCTATATCACTTTTACTGAGAATACGCCCTGTCCGCGTCGTCAACAGCTCGAGAATCTGGAATTCGCGCGCGGTCAGTTTCAACCACTCGCCATCCTTGCGGACCGTGCGCGCGCCGGTGTCTATTTCGATATTGCCCAGAACGATAACGGACTGGGATCGTCCCTGACTGCGCCGGTGTACCGCGCGCAGCCGCGCCAGCAGTTCGGACAGGGCGAAGGGCTTTACGATATAGTCGTCGGCGCCGAGGTCCAGGCCTTCGATGCGGGCGTCCAGCCCGTCGCGGGCGGTCATGATGATCACTGGCAGGTCGGAGGTCCGGCGCAACGCCTTGAGAAGCTCAAGCCCCGATATGCCCGGCAGGTTTATATCGAGGATGACCGCCGCGTAGCTATTGGCTTTGATCGCTTCGTCAGCACTTTCGCCGTCTGTGAGCCAGTCCGGCGTATAACCGGCCTGAACGAGGCCCGTAGACAGGGCCTTGCCCAGCATCGCATCATCTTCGACGAGCAGAACACGCATCTGTTAGGCCGTCCGCCACGCGACCATAATGGCGCCACCGGCGATCATGGCGACGCCCAGCCAGTTCGGCACACTGAGCTTTTCGCCAAGGAACAAGACGGCGAAGATGGCGACAAAGACGACGCTGAGCTTGTCGATCGGGGCAACGCGCGATGCATCTCCGAGCTTGAGCGCCCGAAAGTAGCAGAACCAAGATGCACCGGTTGCGAGCCCTGATAAGACAAGAAATAGCCAGCTGCGTCCGGATATCGCTGATGGCGCTTGCCAGCTGTTGGTGGCCAGGACGGCGATACCCGCCGCCACGACGATTATAGCTGTGCGAATAAAGGTCGCCAGGTTCGGATTGACCGCCTCCACGCCAATCTTGGCAAAGATGGCGGTCAGGGCAGCGAAAGCCGCTGACAGAAGCGCCCAGAAGGGCCAGGTCAGAATCAGATTTTTCATTCCAGACTCCGGTTAAATCCCGGCGCGACTCCCGCGACATCTTGGTAGAGTCATAGCGCATGGCGTTGAGTGGCGCATGCGCTTTCTCAGGTCCGCGTCTTGGGATAAGGGCGCGACCTGAAGGGAAACTGAAGCGCCCGATATTAAACCGTCATATTCCTCTGTCATGCCTTACCTATCAAGGAGCTTCCCGATGACAGAGATGAAAACCGACCGCCGCGATGTATTGGCTGGCTTGACCGCCGCCGCTGGCTTGACCCTGTCGGGTCGGGCTCTGGCAAAAAACAATGACCTGTCTTTCCTGGTCGTCGGTGACTGGGGACGTAACGGGACGGAACACCAAGCCGATGTTGCGCGTCAGATGGACGCCGCGGCAGGGGAAACAGGCAGCCGTTTCACAGTTTCCGTCGGAGACAATTTCTACGAAGACGGCGTGCAGTCGGTTGACGACCCGCTATGGAAGACCTCGTTCGAAGACATCTATACCGGCGCCAATTTGCAAACCCCCTGGTATGTTGCCCTTGGCAATCACGACTATCGCGGCGTGCCGCAGGCGCAACTGGATTATGCTCTTACCAGCCCGCGGTGGAAGATGCCGTCGCGTTATTACAAGGTGTCCGGCCAGGACCACGGTTTCGGCGCCGCCGATATCTTCTTGATCGATACGTCACCTTTGGTTCATGCCTACGCCAACAAGCCGGGCAAACTCGGGGAAAACGTCAATAGTCAGGACAGCGCCGCGCAACTGGCGTGGCTGGATCAAGAATTGGGAGCCTCCACCGCCCGATGGAAGATCGTCTTTGGCCATCACACCCTCTATTCCGGTGGCAGCGGACATGGTGACACGCCGGAAATGATCGAAAGGGTTTTGCCCATTTTGCAGGCCCACAAGGTGCCAGTGTACATCAATGGTCATGACCACGACCTGCAACACATCCGTCGCGCCGGCGTCGATATCATCTGTTCCGGAGCGGGTTCGGAAGTCCGTCCGGTCAAGGCCGTCGAAGGCACGAAATTCTGCGCGGCGCAATCGGGTTTCACCATGGTCACCGTGTCTGACGACGCCTTGACCTTTGCCTTCCGTAATTATCGCGGTGAAACCCTTTATCGCTCAAGCGTGTCCGCACCCGCGAAAGCGTAAAGAGCACTCAGGGCAGGGCGGCGACCACGATAACTTCGACCAGATAGTCGGGCGAGGCTAGCTTGACCTCGCCGGTGGCGCGGGCGGGTGGATTGGCCGGGTCGATCCAGGCCTCCCAGACACCGTTCATCGTGCCGAAATCGGCCATATCGGCCAGCCATATGGTGGCGCTCAATATCCGGCTTTTGTCTGTACCCGCCTGGGCAAGCAGGTCATCGACCTCTTTCAGGGCAAAGGCCGTTTGCTCCGCCACGGAGGTGCCGGGTTCTCCGACCTGACCGGCCAGATAGACGGTGCCGTTGTGGATGACGGCCTGGCTCATGCGGGCGCCGGGGTCGATGCGGGTAATGGTCATTTAGGTCTCCTGAAAGTTATAACTTATGCCGGGCTGTATCGGCTGATCGCTAGATCGTCCGTCGCTATCGCGGGACGAACGCCTGAAATCAGGTCTGAAAGTACTCGTGCCGAACCACAGGACATGGTCCAGCCCAGCGTTCCGTGGCCGGTATTGAGATAAAAGTTGCGATAGCGCGTCCGTCCGATCACTGGCGTGCCGTCGGGTGTCATGGGACGCAGGCCGCACCAGAATTGGGCTTGTGTTTGATCACCGGCCCCGCCGAACAGGTCTTCGACGGAGTGGGTCAAGGTGGCGCGACGGGCCGCGGGCAGGTCGAGGTTGAAACGGGCAATTTCCGCCATACCGCCGACGCGGATGCGGTCGCCTAGTCGGGTGGTCGCGACCTTATATGTTTCGTCCATTACAGTAGACACCGGCGCGCGCGCTTCATTGATGATAGGTAGGGTGATGGAATAGCCCTTGACCGGATAGACAGGCAGATCCAGGCCCAGTGGGCGAACCAGTTTCGGCGTATAGCTGCCGAGCGCGCCGACGAAGAGATCAGCCGTTATGTCGCCGGTTCCGGTTTCAACCGCCGCTATGCGCTCACCATCATGGCGCAAGGAACGGATGTCGACATTGTACAGAAACTTGACGCCCAGAGCTTCGGCACGGCGGGCCAGTTCCGTCGTGAATTTGTGGCAGTCGCCCGTTTCGTCATTGGGCAACCGCAGGCCGCCCACGATCTTGGAGGCATCAATGCCGGGCTCAACGGCCTTGCAAGCGGCGGAATCGAGCAGTTCGAAGGGTACGCCCCCGGCTCTTAGAACCTCGACATCCTTGCCGATATTGTCGATCTGCTTTTGCGTGCGGAAGACTTCCAGCGTGCCTTGCATGCGCTGGTCGTACTGGATGCCGGTCTCTGCGCGCAGGTCCATAAGGCAGTCGCGCGAATATTCCGCGATGCGAACCATGCGGCCCTTGTTCAGGGCATAGCGCTCGCGGGTGCAGTTGCGCAACATGGCCAGCATCCAGCCTATCGTGGCGGGATCGAGGGTTGGCCGCACGATCAGGGGCGCATGTTCCATGAACAGCCACTTGAGCGCCTTTTGCGGAATGCCCGGCGCGGCCCATGGCGACGAATAGCCGGGGGATATCTCTCCAGCGTTGGCAAAACTGGTTTCCAGCGCTGCGCCCGACTGACGATCGATGATGGTGACGTCATGACCGGCCTTGGCAAGATACCAGGCAGAGGTGACACCGATGACGCCGGCGCCGAGAATGACGATATTCATGTGGCCCTCAGATAGTCGCGATAATACCGGCGGCCGAGCGCCGTCAGGATTTCATAGGATATGGTTCCGGCATCGGCGGCGATGGCGTCGATGGATTGGTGTGGCCCCATCAGTTCGACCAGATCGCCCGGCGCCAGGGCATCGGCCGGCAGGGCGCTGATGTCGATGATGATGCTGTCCATGGACACCCGTCCAACAATCGGCAGCCGGACGCCATCCAGCCAGGCCGCGCCACGATTGCTCAATCCGCGCGGCAGGCCGTCGGCATAGCCCGCCGCAATGGTCGCCAGGCGCATCTCCTGCGTTGCGGTGAACGTGCCGCCATAACCGATTTGCGTACCCGCAGGCACAGAGCGCGTCTGGATGACCGCGACGTCGAGCCGCACGACGGGGGTCATGGGATTGGCCACGCCGACGTGGGGTGCGCCACCATAAAGCGCAATGCCGGGGCGAATGATGGACGGCTGGTATGCCGGGCCCAGAAAGGTTCCGCCGGAATTGGCGAAGCTGACCGGGATATCCCCGAAGCGGGCGGCAATGTCGTGCATGACCGCTAATTGCCGGTCATTGGCCGAATTGGCGGGTTCATCGGCACAGGCTAGGTGGCTCATCAGGAAACGCAGGTCGAAGCGCGCTTTAAGCGCGTCCGGGTTGAGACGCGCAGAATCGGCGGGCGAAAGGCCCAGGCGGGACATGCCGGTATCGAACTGCAGGATGGCGGGTAGTTTCCGGCCACGGGCGACACCTTCCGTCGCCCACCGTTCGATCTGGTCCGGCGCGTTCAGGACCGGAATAATATCGGCATTGGCGCAGGCCGCTTCGGCCCCGGGCAGAAGACCGTTCAGAACGCAAAGATCGGCGTCGCCAGGAAGCTCTTGGCGCAGCATTAGGGCTTCGCTGGCGTGAGCGACGAAAAACAGCCGGCAGCCGGCGTCATAAAGGGTGTGGCTCACCGGCTCGACGCCGAGGCCATAGGCATCGGCCTTCACCACGGCGGAGACCTGTGCGGTGGGCGCTTGCGCCTGAATGCGTCGGTAATTGGCCGCAACGGCGGCCAGGTCGATGGTAAGAACGCCGCCCATCCCCAAGGCGAGGGCGCGTGATTTGGCGGTGGCAAGCATGGTCAAGGTTCCGGGGGAGCGGTAAGATCAGGCTATGATAGGCAAGACGGGATGTGCTGTCGATTTTTCGACGAAATACGCGAAGCCGGTGCCGCTTTTGCGCGTTTTTCTCAATTTTGCGCAACAATATTGCGTCAGTCCGCATCTGCGTCGTCAGACCGGCTTTTGTGAGGATATCGCTCTGTCGCGGGACAATCAGGGTGTTCGGTTTACGGCGACGAACACAAGGCCGTGTCCTAGCAGGCCGGTCTTTTCCGCGAAAAGATTGGGTAACGGATAGGCGACGTATTTCTTTAGCCAAGTCACTGCTTTGATCAGGCGTTCAAGATACGACCCGGCGGGAAGCTTTTTCCGAAGCCACGTACGCAGGCCGATCGTCATGACAATGCCGTATGGTGACGGGAACCCGATATATACCACCTCAAAGCCGGCGCCCCGCAGGGTATCGGCGAGCGTTTCGCGGGTGAATTGGTTGACGTGTTCAGGCCAGTACAGGGCAATTGACGCCTTACCGCGCAGATATCGCGCCAAACCTTTGTAGTTTGGTACAGACCCGGCAATGACGCCGTTTGGTGCCATCTTGGCGCGGACGGCGGCCATGAACTCGCGAGGATATTTGATGTGTTCGAGGACTTCGAACACGGTAAAAAGTGTCAAATCTCCTGGCATATCGCTCAGGGTCAGGTCGCGAATATCGACACCGAAAACCTCGTGGCCCACCTTCTGTGCGGCGGGATTGGTTTCAATACCCATGGCATCAAAGCCGAGCGATCTTTGCGCTGCGACGGCAATGCCAACCCCAGCGCCGAAGTCGATGGATGTGCCTGTTGTGTGTTCAACCTCGGCGCGACGGAGCAGTCCGGCAATGAGCGCGGCGCGATCGGACACGGCACGCTCATAACTGGATGGGTCGTGACCGGAATTATACAGTTCGCGGCTCTTATAGTGATCGTGCAGAAACTGATCGGACGGATACGGGTGCATGGCTACAAAATTGCAAACATTGCACTGCGCCGTGTGGTAAGCCGGGTCGGTCAATTTATACTTTAAGGTCAAATCTCGCGATTGACACGAGGGGCACGCATTGTCGTCCTGGATCATTCGTCAACCTCTCAGCGAATCGTACCCTAGCACTCTTCTGAATGGTCTGCGATCTGAACGTTCAGTCGTGACGTAGGGGACTGCAATGAGGCGTCAGCCGCAAATAACATTGGCTCCGGCAGCGCTGAGGATACCGGAGCCAAGCGTTTTTTTGGTAACGCCTACAGCGCGCCGGAGACGATCGTGGTGTGGGCGTTGCGGTTCTTTGCCCACGCGTCTTCGCCTTCGCCCGTATCGATCGGGCTTTCCTTGCCGTAGGAGATGCTGGTGATGCGGCCCGGGACGACGCCCTTGCTGACAAGCAGATCAATGACGGCCTGTGCACGACGCGCGCCAAGAGCAAAATTGTATTCACGTGTGCCGCGTTCGTCGGCATTGCCTTCAATGCGCACCTTCACCGACGGATAGCGTACCAGCCAGGCCGCCTGCGCCGTGATTGTGGCCGCGGCATCGGGCCGAAGGCTCGACTGGTCGGTGTCGAAGAAAACGCGATCCCCAACATTGACAACAAAATCCTGTTCCGATCCCGGACGGGCGCCGGTGGCTTGCGGCGAAGCGGTTGGCGTCGGCGGAACATAGGCGGGCGTCTCGGCGGGCGCGGTGGTCGCCGGCGGAGTCGTCACTGCGACGGTTTTAGGCTTCGTCGTACACCCGGCGATGGCCGCGAGCAGTACAGCCGCGAGCGCGAGATGTGCGGGAGAGAGCTTTTTCATTTTGTTTCCTTTTTGCCAAGGCGGTTTATGGTCTGGCAACACATGCCCCGGGCAGCCGACATAGTCGCTACCCAGGATTTTGTGATTTCGGGAGAGGTTGTGACGCGCTACGGAACATCCGAAAGCAGAGGGCGGTTAATTGACCGTCACCCGCGCCGCAAATGTAAGCTCCCCGGTTACACTGCGTTACAGTTCGTGATAGCTGTCCGATTATGAACCTAATATGAACGAGATCATCAACCGGCGGTCGCCGACGCGCGTATCGTTGCACCTGACAACATTGTGACCCGCATCAGCGCACGCTGACCGCTGGGAGGTTGTCCATTAGCCAGTCGCGAAATTGAATCATGGCTGGGGTTTCAGATTTTGACTGAAGGCGGGTCAACCAGTAGCTGCCGCGCGAAACATAGATATCAAAGGGCTGGACGATTTGGCCCGATGACAATAGGCGCTCAAACATAAGGGGAGGCGCCAGGGCGATGCCTACGCCCTGAACCGCCGCTTCCATCATGGCCAGGGAGGAGTCGAACATAAGGGCACGTGTCAGTGGAGGACCGCTGCCTAGCCCGGCTGCTTCGAACCAGCCCGACCATTCATCAAGGCGGTATGAGCGTAAAAGGGTCTGAGAGAACAAATCCTTCGGGTTGCGCAGGCCGGCGGCGATCTGGGGCGGACACAATACCGACAGGGGGGCGTCGAATAGACGAACGGCGTGCGTGTCGTGCCAGGCGCCGTTACCGAACCGGATCGCGTAATCAAGGCCTTCGGAGGCGATATCGACACGATTATTATTGGTGGATAGGCGCAGGTCGATGTGCGGGTGCCGTTCCCGTAAACCGGTCAACCGTGGCAAAAGCCATCCGACGGTAAACGTGCCAACTGCGCCCAGGGTGAGGATTTCGCGCACATAGCCGGCGTTAAACCGGTCGAGCAGATCGGCCATGCGGTCAAAGGACTCGGTCAGGACCGGCAGCAGAGCTTCGCCTTCCGCCGTGACCCGCAGACCTCGCGGCAGGCGTTTGAACAAGGTGACGCTTAGCTGGTCTTCCAGCAGTTTCACCTGATGACTGACCGCCGCCTGGGTCACGTGCAGTTCTATGGCGGCGCGCGTGAAGCTCAAGTGCCGGGCGGAGGCTTCAAACGCGCGCAGGGCGGTGAGGGGCAAGTGAGGCCGGGGCACGTTAGATCCAAATTTTTCTAATACCTCAACCCAATTATCATGGTTTGTGCTCGGTAAAAAGGCCTGCTATTTCAAAAGCACACTCTGTCCTCGCCAATCGTGACCATCGGCTGACGGATCTCAATTCCTAATGAAAAGTTAATATCGTTGTCATGTGGTGAACAGCGGAGGATATGCCGTGTTTTTAAAAATACTTCTGATGACCACCGCGGTCGCTGTCTCTTCGGCGGGCTGGGTGTCGGCTCAGGAGACCGGCCCGTCATCCGCCCAGGCGACCGGAGATGATACGCAAACCCAAGTGGTCGTGACCGGACGAAAGAAAGCGGTCACGCGGAAAATCGACAAGACCGTCTACAACACCGCCGACAATCCAAAGTCGGAAAACGGAACAGCGCAGGATGTTCTGCAATCCACGCCGACGGTCTCGGTGTCTGCGGAGGGGAGTATCGCGGTCAAGGGCAATCCCAATGTCACGGTCCTGATCAACGGCAAGCCATCCGCCGTCATGTCTGGGGAAACCCGTGCCGTTGCGCTGCAGACCCTGTCCGGATCGGACATCGCCAGCGTCGAAGTCATTACAAACCCGTCCGCCGCCTACGCTGCAAATGGGGGTGCGATTATCAATATCGTCCTTAAAAAGAACCGTAAGGCCGGTGCCCACGGCTCCGTTCGCGCAAGCGCGACCGATCAAGGCCTGTGGAATGTGAACCTGTCGGGCGACTATACAAAAAATAAGCTGTCCTTGCACGCCAGTCTGGGCGTGCGTCGTGACGGAAATCTCAAATTCCGCCAATCCGATGTGAACTGGCGCGATCCTTTAACCGGGAAGGCAGGAGAAAATCAGCAGTCCTCAAAGGTGTTTGTCCGCAGATGGGTGCAAAATGCCAGTCTGGGTCTGGATTACGACCTGAGCGAAACGGACAGCGTGAGCGCGTCCGGCACCTATAATTTTCGCCGCTCACGGCCCTATTTCGATGAATTCCACCAGGATTATGAGGGGGGCGCTCTAACGGACGCTTATCACCGCATATCCAAGGGGCCTAACCAGCAATCCGACAGCAGCCTCACTCTGGGTTACAACCATCAGGACGACGATACGATCGTAAAGGCGGCAATACAGCACAGCGACACAGTCAATCTGGTCGACAAGTCGTTTCGGAACCTATTTGTCTACCCCCAGACGCCGCCCGGTTACGAACGCATATTGAACAAGGCAGGCCATAATCTTGATCAGGCCACATTTGACTATGCCCGCCCGGTGACCGGCATAGGTCAGGTGACCGTCGGGATTGAATATCGCCGGGACGCTAACCGGATCGGCAATTATTTTGCCAGCGTTGATCCGCTGACCGATGCGGAAACCGTGGATTTTAACGCTACGCATCGTTACCAGGTGGTAGATACCCAGAAAGCGGCCTACGTCACCGCCCAGGTAACGTGGGCGAGCCGGTGGGAAGCCCTGATCGGTGCGCGTTTCGAAGCAGTGACGACCCGTCTGGAGGGCGAACACCGCACTGCCATTCGGGGCGCCTCCTACCAAAGCCTCAATCCCAGCCTGCACCTGAAATACAGCTTGGACGGCGACAAAAGCCTGTCGCTCAGCTACCGGCAAAGCCTGCAAAGGCCAGATCCACGCGATCTCAGTCCATATACGACCTACTGGGACGCCCAAAACCTCTTCGTCGGCAATCCCGATCTGAAGCCGCAACCGGTCAAGTCATTGGAACTGACCTATGAAAGCAGCCGTGAAGATTTGAGCCGTAGTTTCGGCGTGTTTTATCGTAGAAGCACAGATACGGTCGTCGATGTTCGCACCTTTACCGCCGACAATATTCTCCTCAACAGCAAGCAAAATGCCGGCAAGGGACTGTCGACCGGTCTTACCGGGTCTGTTGATTGGCGCCTGCCCAAAGGCTTTCACATAAGTACCGATGCCAGCGTCTATTACCTCGAACTGGATACGATTGACCTGACGGTGCCGGTGCATCAATCCGGGCTCTCCTACTACGCCAACCTGGCCATGGACTATAGCTCAGGGGCAAACGATTTTGCCTTCGACGCCCATGTGACGGGACCAAGCCTTACGCCCCAGGGCACTGAGTCTGCCACCAACACGATCAATGCGACTTGGAAAAGGCGCCTGACGCCGCGCCTGACCTTTACCCTCAGCGCCAGTGATATCCTCGACGGATCTAAGCAAAGCTATAGTACCGATACCTCAACCTTCACCCAGAGGGGCTACAACCATTTTGTCGCGCGGCGGGTTTATGTTGGTTTGGTGTACAAGATCGGATAGGGCAGTACGGGCCAGTACGTCAGTTATTGACGCCAGCGCCCGCCGCCACGATCGCCGTCATCGCCTTGCGGCCGCGGTCCGCGTGGCCCGTCTTCGCGTGGTCCGTCTCCGCGTTGGCGGTCGATGACCTTTCCGAAGGTATAGCGCAGATTGACCATGAAGGTCGCGGCCTGATCGTAACGTTCGGTGTAGCTGCGTTGTATGCTGTTGAAACTGTAGGTCTTGCTGGCCGGGCCTACGATGATATTGGATGCATTAAACGTCAGGACCAGCTTGCTGGGGACAATCTGGTGCTGCCAGGACAGGCCAAGTGTCGTTTGCGGCGTGACACGGCGTTCGACGGTATTGGTCTCGCCCCGGTAAAGAACGCGGAAACTGTAGGTATTTACACGGTCCGGGCGATAGTTGGTGTTGAGGCTAAGATTTGAAAACGGCCCCTTGGATTCGACCGGCTGATGGGTGAAGACGTCGGTGTATCGGGTGTCGGTATAGGTGTAGGTGCCGTTCAGATTGATATTCAGCTTTCGATCGAAAAGGCGCGACGATAGCGACGCCGTGAGGCCCTGATTGCGGCTTGAACCGCTGTTCTGATAGCTCGTCAGGAGCACGTCGGGCTGGCCGGGCAGGAAGCTGGAGACGGTTTCGATACTGCCCGTCGTCTCGTTGTAAAAGGCCTGAAGATTGAGGTTCGTCGTCTTGCCGTCATGCGTGTAGGACAGGTCGTATTTGTCGGTCTGAGACGGTTTCAGGTCCGAATTACCCGACCGCGCTGTCAGGCCGTCTGCGCTGATGACGACGAGCGGATCGAGTTGCGGACCGGTCGGGCGCTGGATTTTGCGGCTATAGGCCAGTTTCAGGTTGTCCTTGTCGGTCGCCTTGTAAGTGAAGAACACACTGGGGCTGTAGTTCATCATATCGCGTGTCGCGGTCACCGCCGTTGTCGGCAACAAGGGATTGGAAGACAGAAGCGTCTGATGAAGGTCTTCGACGCGCAGCCCCGCCTGAAAGCCCAACTTGCCGAACTGCTGCTGATAGGTGGCATAGGCCGCGCTTAAGACCTCATCGTCGTTGAACTGGCGTACGCCGGACGGCGAAGGGGAAGCCGGTGATGCAACCGGTTCGGCCAAAGACAGCGATCGGTAATTATAAGAGTCACTGACCGTATGTTCGATGTCCCAGCCGAGCTGGATTTGCCTTTGCGTCTCGTCATAATTGCCAAGCGGATGAGACCAGTCGCCGCTAAAGCCGTCGACGACATTTTTGGTCTTCGACGCGTAGGTCGTATAGCTATCGTCCGCTGCGGGCTGATTGCGGACACTTCGGGTGACGGTGACGCCATCATTGAGGCTGCTGCTGTGCCACAACTGCATCTTGAAATCTTCGGTCGAGCCAACCTGGCCGCGATGGTCGTAGGTCAGACGAAAATCGAGATTTTCATTCGGCGCCATAGAATTGCTGAGCCGGGCGATGTCGCTGATGAGGGCATGGTTGCGGTCATAGGACAGGGTCTCGCTGGCGCTGACACTGCGGCTGTCGCGTCGGCTGTAGCTCAGGTCGGCGGTCAGGTCGTCGCGATCGGTAAAATCGTATTCTGCCGTCATATTGGCGGAAAAGTTATTGTTTGAGGACTTGCTGACGGTATTGGTCAGATCTTCACGTGTGACAGCGCCGGTCACCGGGTCCAGGCGATAGCGGTCGCTCAGGCTTTTCACCTTGGGCGCCTGCCCGCCGGACCCTTGCCCACCGCCGCCGCGGCCATTGCCCCCGCCGCCATGGTTGAGGTTGAGGCTACCATTAAGCTTGAGCTTGCCGATGGTCTTTCCGGTCCGGAAGCCGACACTGGATCGCCCCTGGTCGCCGACGCTTGCGTTCACGGAGGTCTGCGGGCGAAGGGCGCGGCCACGCTTCATAACAATATTGATGATGCCGCCGGCGCTGTCCGAACCGTAGGCGGCGCCGGGGTTGGGAATGACCTCGATTGTATCGATATCGTCCGCCGCCAGGCTCTGAAGCGAAAAGGCGCGGTTATCGCCCTGCATCTGTGCTGACTTTTTACCGTTCACATAGACCTGTACGCCGGAATTGCCGCGCAAAGAGACTGTGCCATCATTATCCACGGTCACCGCCGGCACGTTGTTCAGGACGTCGGCGGCAGATCCCGTCGCTGACTGGGGGTCCTGTTTCACATCATAGATGTCCCGGTCAATCTTGTGTTGAATGATCGGCTTTTCAGCGGTGATGGTGACAACGGTCGTGTCGTCGCTGGCGGTTGCGGTGTCGGGGTTTGTCGTCGTCTTGGCCGGGGTCTTGCCAGCAGTGGGTGTTGCGGGCGAGGTGGGCGTCGAGGTGCCAGCTGCCGGGGCAGTCGTTTGCGGAGTAGCCTGTTGGGCATGAGCGGCGCTGGTCCAGAGAAGGGCGGCAGTCATGAGGAGCGCGGATCGACGGAGCGGCATAAAGCTATGTCTCGGAGAAAAGGAACCTACAGGAGCGAACGTCAGGGCGCGCGATATCCGTCTCGCCGATCGCATAAATGATCCGGGAGCGATATTTTTAGCACAAGCGTTCAAAGTTGATCGATTGCGACAATCCAGCGCTGTTCGCGCCTTGAGGCGCCGAGGCAGTTAGCCTTTCAGGCCGTGGCGTTGCAAAAAATCGAAAACGGTCGGCACCCAGGGCAGGACGACGCCGTCTTTGCGCACCGGGAAGCCGTGAGTTGCTCCTTCCCACAGGTGCAGTTCAGAGGCGACCTTGCTGGCTTTTAAGGCCTGATACATGAGGATGGCGTTTTGCATCGGGACGACAGGATCGTCCGTTGTCCCGCCGATAAAGGTGGGCGGCGTGTCGGTCGCGACATGCAATTCAATCGAGGCGGCATCACGTGCCGCCTGTGTCGGCGCCTCTCCCAGGGCCTGCTTCAACGATCCCTTGTGCGCATAGGGTTCCGTCATCGTGACGACCGGATACATCATGGCCGCCACCGTCGGTCGCGCATCGAAGCTATCCACGGCGTCAACAGGCGCATAGGTCTGTTTTGTGGCGCGTGTCGCCAGCAAGCCCGTGACGTGGCCGCCGGCGGAAAAGCCGATGACACCGACCCGGTTGGGATCGAGCCCCAATTCGCCGCTGCGTGAACGAATCAACCGCATGGCGCGCTGGGCATCCTGAAGCGCGACCTCGGGACCGGCTGTCCAGCCATCGGCCGGCAGGCGATAGCACAGGGTAAAGGTCGTTACACCCTGGTCGGCCAACCAGGCATCGATGTCGCCGCCGGCTTTGCTGACGGCGACACGCACATAGCCTCCGCCGGGTACGATCAGCATGGCTGCGCCATTCGGTTTGGCGGGCCGACGGATGGCCAGCCACGGTTTGCGGACATGCAAAAACGCCGTGTCGTTGGGATCGGCACTGCGCAAAACGGTTTCTTCTGTCGCCGTTACCGCCTCCCCGCCGGGGGGATTGCCTGGCCAAAGGTCGTGCACGGTAATGGTCGACGTCGACGATTGCGCCAGGGTCACGGAGGGCAGGGCGGCTGCGGCCGCACCGACGGTCATCAGGAAGCGGCGGTTGAGCATGGAGTCTCGCATGATTGTTGGTGATAAGTTGTGCGTGTTTTCGATCATAATTCGTATCGGGTCAAGATACGTAACTAGTCAAGCCTGCGCCGGATTTATCGCGCACAAGGGTGACTGCGCATGCGTTTTCTCTGATAAAATTTTTAGTCGTAATTTTTCACGACGACGGTGTGGAGCCATTTGATAGCGCTGTCATTCCTTTTAAATAAAGTACCAAGGTCTTTTATAGTATAGATAGAGGTGTTGAGTTCCTTGGCAAATTATAGTTGCAGACAAGCCACATATTTTCGAATTTGGTACAAAAAATGACTTTTTGACATTTTTGTCATTGCGAATTTCGCAACGAGATCGCTAACATGCGGGTAAGGCGATCAGATTTATACACCTAATCCGATATGACACCGGTGTCAAAATCAAGATAACCTGCCAAAAACCAGAACCAAGGCTGATTCCACAGCCGTAAATCAGGGACGTAAAAATGAAAATCAATAAACCGCACAGTATAGCTGTGTCTAAAATTCTGTGCCAAGGTATTTCCCTCGGTGCGATGACAGCGTTGCTGGCGAGTACGGTTGTATTCGCGCAAGATGCTGCCGCGCCAATGCCGGCAGCCAGCGATCAGGAAACCGTTGTGGTTGTCACGGGGTTTCGCGGCTCGCTCCAAACAGCGATCAATGAGAAAAAGCGCTCGACCGACATGGTCGACGTCATCAAGTCGGAAGACATCGGCCAATTTCCGGATCTAAACCTCGCCGAAAGCCTGCAGCGCATTCCGGGCGTGTCGATTGATCGCGACGGCGGTGAAGGTAAGCAAATTACTGTTCGCGGCCTGAATTCGGAATTCTCACGCACCCGTCTCAATGGCCTGGAAGCTCTGGCGACCACCGGGTCGAAGGATTCGTCGGGCGGCACTAATCGTGGGCGGGGCTTTGATTTCAACGTTTTTGCTGCTGATCTGTTCAATTCGCTGACGGTGCGCAAGTCGCTGTCGGCTGAAATCGAAGAAGGGTCGCTAGGGGCGACGGTCGATCTGCAAACGGCGCGTCCGTTCGATTACAAGGGCTTCACCATGGCCGGCTCGCTGCAGGCCGGTTACAACGACGCTGCTCGCAAGACCGAACCGCGAGGCACCTTCATGATTTCAAACCGCTGGGCAGATGGTCGTCTGGGAGCACTTTTGTCGGTCGCCTACGGCACCCGCACGGTTATCGAGAACTCAACCAATACGACGCGGTGGGAAAATGCCTACGCCGTATCGAATGTGGGCCGCTTTGAGAGATACAGCACCGATGGCGGCAATACCTTCATCAACATTCCTCAATGCACCGGTGCCGGCGGTGTCTGTAACACCACCGAAGTGAATGCGCAGAATCCGACCCTGACCGGAGAAGCACAAAAGCTTGCTCGCGCCGAACATCCGCGCATTCCGCGCTACAACCACTTCGAAACCGCGCAGAAACGCCTGGGTGTGACGGGCTCGTTCCAGATGCGCCCGAACGAAAATACGCTGGTTACCCTTGACGGTATGTTCGCCGAATTCGGCGCAAATCGGGACGAATGGGAAATCGAGGCCATTTCGTTCAGCCGCTCGGGGCAGGGCCTGCCGAAGACAGATGTGTATAATTATACCATCGATAGCGAAGGCACACTCGTCAAGGGTAGCTTCAACGACGTCGATATCCGTGCGGAACATCGCTACGACGAACTGACCACCACTTTCACCCAACTCAACCTGACCTGGGATCAGACCTGGAGCGACCGCCTGAGCACCAAGGTGCTGATCGGCTCGTCCAAATCACGTCAGGACAACCCAGAACAGACGACCTTTACGTTCGAATCCTACAACGTGGCCGGCTATAGCTACGACTATACCGACATGACGCATCCCGTGTTCGATTACGGCAAGTCGAAGTCCGGCTGTACGACAGACCAGGCGTGCTACTGGACCTATTCGACCAGCACGGCAAATGGCGATCAGTCCTTGATCCGCATTCGCCCGCAGAGCGTGACGAATGCCTTCTCGACCGCCAAGATTGATCTGAAATATGAGGTCAACGACAACCTGACCTTCAAGGGTGGCTACGCTTCCAAGAGCTATGATTTCAATTCGACCGAATATGGCCGTTATACCTCGGCCCCACTGACGCGTGACGAAAACGCCACGACGGCAGGCTCGTCGCTTCTGGCCAGCACGATCAATGGCAACATCGCCGGTTTCTCGCAATCGGTCACCGTCGGCGGCAATACCTACCTGATCCCGAATCTGAACGTCATTCGCGATACCTTCAATTACGACTGCCGCTGCACCAATTCGTACGGCACCTTCACGGTCAATAACACCAACTCCTCGTCACGCACCGGAAACCGGATCGCCCAGGAGATCGATAAGGCGGCCTTCATTCAGCTGGATTTCAAGGGCGACATCGGTTCGATACCTTACCGCGGCAATATCGGTACGCGGGAGGTTGAAACCAACTTGACCGCGACGGGCTATGTCGGTGGCAGCACCAGTTCAATCCTGACCACGGTAAAGCGCCGCTACAAGGATTCCCTGCCCGCGATGAACGTCATGATCGAGCCGCGGGAAAACCTCTACCTGCGCTTCGCCGCCGCCAAGACCATGGCGCGTCCGACCCTTCTCAGCCTCACGCCGGGTGGTGGGTCTATCAATACCACGGCCAAGACGATCACCACGGGCAACCCCTATCTGGAACCGACCCGGGCTGACACAATGGACTTCTCGGTCGAATGGTATCCCGACAAGGATACGCTTGTGACCCTGGGCCTCTTCAATAAAAAGCTGCATAGCTATATCCAAACCCGCGCCCAGTCCTTCAAACTGAGCGAGTTGGGTTACACGCCATCGGATCTGGGCGAAACCAGCGACGTTTCCTATCTGGTCACCACGCCGGTCAATACGGCGGGCGGGAACCTGAAAGGCTATGAGTTTAATATTCAAAAGCCGTTCACCTTCCTGCCGGGCTTCCTGAGCCGGACGGGCGGCATCTTCAACTACACCCACGTCGAGTCGAAGATCCAGTATTACACATCGGCGACCGCCACGACGACGACGCAAGCCGATCTGCTCGGCCTGTCGCCGGAAGCCTGGAACGCCACGCTTTATTATGAAGGCAAGGCCCTGTCCGGTCGTGTCGCGGTGTCCTATCGTGATGGCTACCTGTCGCAGCTCGCTCCCGGTTCGTCGGCCGATTTCTGGGGCAAGAATGAAACCATGAACGTCGATGCCCAGATCACCTACAAGGTCAACAAGAACCTGACCTTCATTCTGGAAGGCATCAATCTGAGCAACGAGCCGGATAACCGATACATCTCCTATAATACGGCTCAGGGCAACACCGCCCAGAACCTGCTGTACGACTACGGCACATCAGGCCGTCAGTACTACCTCGGCCTGCGTTACAAGTACTAAACGCGCCTTCCAACCGTAGACTCTGGGGCGGACAGACACTTTCCCAAACTTTCTGTCCGCCCATTTTTTTGGCCCGAGTGCCAGGTCATAGGTCCCGCCTGACCATTGGTGCGCATAATGATAATAAACTGCTTTTCATCGAGAATGTGTTGGGCCAGGGCGCGCGTCGATTGTCGGTGCAGCTAATCTGGGTTGAATTATCTTTTTGTCGGCCATATGCTTGCGAAGACGCCGCCGGAGGGCGAACCCGGCGGACTTAATGTCTTTGGAAATGGTTATGACATACCCTATCGGTTTCGCCCTGCGCGGTTTTGGCCGTTATTTGCCCACGTCTCAACACTCCTCTCAAAATCTGGACAGCCTGTATGGCCAGCCCGCCGGCTGGACCGAGACGCGCTTTGGCATCACCTCCCGGCCGATCGCCAGTCGCGCGGAAACCAGCTCCGTCATGGCCTCCCATGCTTGCCGCGAAGCCCTGGCCGAAGCGGGATGGGAGGAGGGCGCGTTCGATGTTCTGGTCGGCGCCTGCGGTGTCATGGAACAACCCATTCCCGGCACATCCGTCCTGGTGCACAATGCGCTCGGCCTGGCCAAAAGCGGCATCCCCTGTCTCGATGTCAACATGACATGCCTGTCATTCGTCGCGGCGCTCGACCAGGTCAGCCTGGCCATGAAGGCCGGGCGGTACCGCCGGGCCCTCGTGTTTTCCAGCGATATTGCGTCGGCGGGGCTGGACTACGATCATCCCGAAATGTCAGCCATTTTCGGTGATGGTGCGGCCGCCGTCTGCGTTGAGGCCTGCGAAGATGGGCCCGCCGTCCTGGCCGCGCGCTTCAAGACCTTGAGCGCAGGCAAGGATCTTGCGCACCTACGAGCGGGTGGGACCGGGGTGCGTATCGCCGACGGTTTTGACTCTTTAAGTCAGGCCGCCCGGTTTCATATGGACGCCTTCGGCATCTTTAAGGCGGCCGGCCGTTATCTGCCGCAGCTCATGACTGAGACCGTCGGCGAAGCCGACCTGACGATGGATGACATTGACACCTTCATCTGCCATCAGGCCAGCGCGCCGGGGCTGGAATATATGCGTCATCTGATCAAGATCCGGCCGGAGCGCGTTGTCGACATCTTCCGAACCTGCGGTAACCAGATCGCCGCCTCGCTACCCAACGCCCTATATGTCGCCCATTGCGAGGGGCGATTGAAGCCAGGATCACACGCCCTTCTGGTTGGTACGTCGGCGGGCGTCAGCCTGGGCGCCATGGTGCTGCGCCTGTGAAGGTACTGGTCACAGGCGCGACCGGCGGGTTGGGCAAGGCGCTGGTCGCTGGTCTGATCGCGGCTGGCTATGCGGTGCGTGCGACCGGACGGCGTGATGGCCAGGCGCTGAGAGATATGGGCGCGGACTATATCCAGGCAGACCTAACCGAAGCCGCGCTCAATCCTTTGGTCAGCGGCATTGACGGCGTTTTTCACGCCGCCGCTTTATCAAGTCCATGGGGGCGTGATCGTGATTTTCAGGCGATCAATGTTGATGTGACGCGCAACCTGTTGGCTGCGGCGCGGCGCGCGGGATGCCGCCGTTTTATCTTTGTCTCGTCGCCATCGGTTTACGCCCGCGAGCGCGACCAGCTTGAGCTCCGGGAAAGCGACCCCATAGCCGAGCGCCCTCTCAATGCCTATGCGCGGACAAAGGGCGAGGCAGAAGGTCTCGTGCGGGCAGCATCGGACGCCGGCATGGCCTGCGTGGCGCTTCGGCCGCGCGCCATTATCGGTCCCGACGACGACGTGCTGTTGCCGCGCTTTTTGCGATTGATAAAAAAAGGCCGCTTTCCGCTTGTCCATGGTGGCCGTGCCCTCGTCGAGCTGACCGATGTCCGTGATGTCGTGCGCGCCCTCATCGCCGCCTATATGCGCGCGCCTGAGATTGGTGGGGCGGTCATCAACATCTCCGGAGGTCAGGCCGTAAGCGTCCGCGCCCTAATCGGTGAGCTTGCCGATGCCATGGGGCGTCAGGTCCGGTTCCTACCTATGCCCTATGGCGCATTGCGGGTAATCGCATCCTCAAACGAAACCGTTTGCGGGCTACTACCCGGACGGCCAGAGCCTGCCCTGACAGTCTATACCCTGTCGGCCCTCGCATTTTCGCAAACGTTCGACATGAGCCTGGCGCGGGAACTTATTGATTATAAGCCTCAATATGACGCTGTTAAAGCGGCGTGTGAGCTGGGGCGCCGTTCATGACGGTGACGCGCTGGCACCTATTACAGGTTGGGTCGTGTCGTCACCCGGAAATGATGGCGCGCCGCGGCGGGCACCTATGCCCGGTTGATTTTCCCGCCCTGGTCGGCTTGATCCTGCACGCCGATTTTGGCCCGATCCTGTTCGACACGGGGTATCATCGGCGGTTCTTCACCGCCACCGACCCGTTTCCGGAGCGTCTCTATCGTCTCGCTACGCCTGTTCAATACGCGGATGCCGACAGCGTCGAGGCGCAATTGGCGCGTTTTAACCTGTCCGTCGGCGATATCCGCGGCGTTTTCGTTTCTCATTTCCACGGCGACCACGTCGCGGGTCTGAGAGATTTTGGCGCCGCTCGTATATTCTGCGCCCGCGCAGGCCTTGATCGGACGCGCCAGGGAAGCCGTTTCGGCCGCGTCAGGCAGGGCTTGCTGAGCGCCCTGACGCCCGATGATATCGACGCCCGCGCGACCTATCTGGAGGCCTTGCCGGTCACATCTCTGGACCTTTGTCCATTCACCGAAGGGGCGGACCTTCTCGGTGACGGCAGCCTCATCGCCGTCGAATTGCCCGGCCATTGTCCGGGGCATTGGGGGCTTATTGTCCGGCCGGCGGAAGGCCCGACCGCCTTCTTCATTGGCGATGCGGCATGGTCGCTGGCGGCAATCACCGACAACGTGCCGCCGCCGGCCGTGACGACGGCCTTACTAGGCGAGACGCGCGCCTACCGTCAGACCCTGACGGCTCTCAACGCCGTGTCCAAAAGCGCGGCGGTTGAGATCATTCCGTCGCACTGCCCTGTGACGGCGGCGAAATGGGTGGGGCATGAGTAATAGTCTGGCCTATATGTCCGCCCTGTGGCGGGGGCGTAACCGCAGCCGCGTGGGGCTGGCGCGTCTTCAACACCGGCTGTGGCATAGACTCCGTTCGGACTTCGATCGGTACTCTGCATTGCGCGATTATGGACACAGTGACTTGCAGGCCTTACCCATTGTAAGCGTTGAGACGTATCGGGAAAAATTTCAAAATTACAACATATTGAATTTATCTCTTGAGCAGCTGAATGATCTGTCATCTGTACCCGTGGGGCTGAGCGTTGGCCACTCTACGGGCACGTCCGGCGGAGCGCGGGGCGTGTTTATCACCTCGCCTACGGAACGCGCCCTCTATACGGGCCAGATCATGGCGAAACTTCTCAAGCCAAGCGCGCTTCTGCGCGTTCGAAAAGTGGCCTTGTGCCTGCGCGCGTCGGATGAACTATATCGGTCCGCAGGACGCCTGGACATGCGCTTCTTTCCCCTCGGACCGGACAGCGCCGCCGCCATCGCCGAATTCAACCCGGACCTCCTTATCGCGCCGTCTCAGGTTCTACTGGCCCTGGCTTCGGCGCATAAATTGCCTGACTTGAAGCACCTCTATTATGGCGCCGAGACGCTGAATGACACCGAACGCGCCTTTATCGGCGACCGGTTGGGTGTGCGACCCGATCCGATCTATCAAGCGACCGAAGGGTTTCTAGGGGCACCCTGTCGGCTGGGAACGTTGCACCTCAATGAAGACGCCTTGATCATCGAGCGTGATCCTCTGCCAGGCGGACGCTTTCGTCCAATTGTCACCGACCTGCTGCGTCGGACACAGGCGATCGTGCGGCTGCGCCTGGACGACGTTCTGGAGCCGACGACCTGTCTGTGCGGATCGGCTCGGGCGGCTGTCCGCCCGGTTGAAGGACGGATACAGGACATCTGGCGCTGGTCCGACCAGCAGGTTTTTCCACGTGATGTCGAAAACCGTATGGCGCCGTTGATACCGGCCGACCATCCCTGGGTTGCCACCGGGCACCCGAAGGGCGTCCGGCTGGCGTGCCGCAAAGCCGATGCCTCCAGATTGGCAGAGGCCTTGTCCGTCTTTGGCCAGCCGGTCGAACATGTCGAATACAGAGCGGACATGGACTTTCCCAAGCGCCGGCACGTCAGGTGGCTGGTATGAGCCGACTCCTGCTGACCGGTATTCGTGCCCCGGTTGCCGTCGATTTGGCACGGGTGTTGCGCCGCCAGGGCCACACGGTTTTCGGTGCCGATGTCTTGCGCAGCGCTGCGTTTGGCGACAGCGCCCATTATCGCTCGCCAGTATATGACCCGTCCGGCTTCCGATCGGATGCCCTGTCACTTGTTGATCGTCTCGCGCCGGACCTGATCATCCCCTTGTGTGAAGACATCTTCTACTGGGCGCAACTGGACGTGCCGCTGTTTGCGCCGGATTGCCAAACCCTGATGCGGCTCCATTCAAAGTTCGCGTTTTCCCGACTAGCGGCCGATCTCGGCCTCAAGGTGCCGCACACCGAACGGACTCGGGACTGGGCGCGCGACTGCGTGTTCAAGCCGGAGTTTTCGCGCTTTGGCACGCGGGTTCTGATCCGTCCAGAGGCAGGGCCGGCCAGCGACGATCCACAAAACCCATGGGTGCGTCAAGCCTTCGTCGCAGGAGAAGATGTCTGCTTCTACGCCATAGCGCGCCAAGGGACGCTGCGCGCCTTCAGCGCCTATCGGTCGGCTTGGCGCACGCGCGGCGGGGCCAGCTATCATTTTGATCCGGTTCATGAGCCGCGGTTGGTCGAGATTGCCGAACGCCTGGTGCGCGCCTTAAATCTGACCGGGCAACTGGCCTGCGACCTGCGTCAGGATGCCGACGGTGAGATGTGGCTGGTAGAATGCAATCCCCGCGCCACAAGTGGCCTGCATTTGTTGACCCATGATCCGGCCGGACTGACGGCGGCCTTTATTGGCAGGATGGATGACGGCCCGCCCGTGATGACCGGACCGGAACCGGCCTGCATCGGCCTGGCTATGTCTGTGTTGGGCTGGCCCACGGCCCTGGCCCACGGGCGCCTAGCACAATGGGCGACCGACAGCCGCCGGGCCCGCGACGTGTTGGCGGGGGTGACGTGGGCGGCTGCCGGTGACAGCGTGCGCCATAGGATCGGCGCGACCTGCGCAGGTCAGAGCCTGACCGCCTATCTGACCGCCGATATCGAATGCAATCGGTGGCTGGCATGAGTCTTCACAATGCCAAGGTGTCTTTCGAGGACCTGGATATTGGTGGCCGCACCGTCAGGATCGCCATTCCGGGGCGGGCCAATGCCTGCTGGCTGACATCGCTGGCGACGGCCATCGGACCCATGGCGCGAGAAGAAATCGACCGCGAGATGGACCTGCCGGAGAGCCTGGTGGCCAAGGTGCTAAGCCGTATCTTTGAAACCTTTGGTCGCTGGCTGCGCATCGATGAGGCGGTATTTGTCGAGCATCGCTTGCTCAGCACGTCCCTGTACACGCATGACATGCTGGCGCATCTGGTGGCGTGCCGCGAAAGCCTGATGCGGCACTATCCTGGCAAGGCGATCGTTTTGCGCTCGCTGAATGCGCATGATCATGCCGCCTATATTGACAAGGCGTGCTGGCCGTTTCGCGTGGTATGGATCATCGATGACCTCGATGCCGATTGGGCGCCGCGCCGCGATTCCCGTCGCGACGTCGCCCGGCTTGAGGCATCAAATCTGCGCAGTTGCGTCTATGACGGCGCCATACCCCCCGACAAGCTGGCGCGGTGCCTCGAACTGTACCGTAATCTATACCTCGGCAGCTATTCGGCGTTTAACCCCGACTATGACTACGGCTATCTGCGTCGTCTTATGGAGGTGGGTGACTTGGAAATCCGGACCTTGGAAGACAAGGGCCGGATCGAAGCCTTCTGCGCCCTGCATAGCCGCGGCGATACGATGTCCGTGCCTATGGTCGGCTACAATCAGTCGCGCCCGCAATCCGAGGGCCTATACCGGTCGGCCATGACGCTGGCGGCACAGGCGGCGCAAACACGCGGAATGCGCCTCAATCTGTCGGCCGGCGCACCGCATTTCAAACGGCACAGGGGGGCCAAGCCTTATATGGAATATGTCATGATTATCGACGGGCATCTGCCCGCCTGGCGACGATTGGCCTATGCGGTCATCGGGCGGGTGCTCCGCCTTATGGCGCCGGAACTGCTGCGGAGCGCATCATGAAGTTGCCTGCCCATATCGACACGACCTGGCTGCCGGTTGCCCTCGACCGGCAGGTTGGCAAAAAACCGGTAAAGCGTGAAGTCGCCGGTATCCCGATCGTTTTGTGGCGCGGCGCTGAGGGGCTCAGCGCGTTCCGCGACCGCTGTCCGCACCGCAACTATCCGCTATCGCAAGGCCGCGTCGAGGCGGGGCGTCTGGTCTGCCCCTATCACGGATGGGCATTTCGCGGCGATGGTGCCTGTGCGGACATACCGGGTTGCGCCGGGGCGGCGACACGGCTGAAAGCCGAAACGGTCGGCGTGTGCGAAGCCTTTGGTGTCGTTTTTGTCTGCCTGACGGGCAACATGCCGTTTGTGGTGCCCCCCATGCCAGAAGGCCCAGACTATGATCATTTCTGGTGGGCGATGAAGCCGGAAGCGGCCCGCGTCTACGACGCGCTGGATAACGTCCTCGATCCTTTCCACACCAATTTCATTCATGACGGCTATATTCGCGTCAAACATCGCCGCCAGCGCGTCGAACAGACTATCGACGTATTCGAAGACGGGTTCGAAGCTACCTATGTGCAGGATACGGACCATGGATGGATGTCGCGCACTCTGGAAGGTCCGCGGACCCGCAGTCGCGGCCGCTACTTCCCGCCCGTAGCGTTTCAGGGACGCTGGGAAGGGCCGAGGGGCTTGACCCTGTGCGTCACCATATGGTTCGTGCCGGAAAACGAAGGCATGATCCGACCGTTCGCGCGGTTTTCCACGCCGAAATCCAAAGGGCCGGCCTGGCTCAAGGAAGCGCTGATCCGGTTATTCCTGTTTCGGGTTATCGATCAGGATGCCGACGCCTTGCGGCACCTGCGTGACAATATCGGCCGGTTCGGCGGTCCCCGGTTTGGGGCAGGTCCTGCCGACCGCCTGAGCGACAAGTTGATGCGGTTATATTTGGGACAGCCACTTACGCCGGAGCGGCTGGGCCCCTTCGAGATGTGGCTGTAGCCTCAACCGTTTTCGATCCTGTCCGTAAGCGTGTTGCGCTATCGCGCCGCTACAACAAGCATTTTGGCACAAAAACGCTGAATGCGATAATCCAGCGCTGAACGCCTTGAAATTCTGTCAGACAGAAAATATGTGAGGCTCGATTTTTCAGACTAATGAGGAAAGCTATGACAACGACAGTGGATGCGCCAAAGCCGGAACAACATGTCTTTGAAGCCGATGTTAGCCGCCTTCTGCATATGATGGTCCATTCCGTCTATTCGGATAAGGACGTGTTCCTGCGGGAACTGATATCCAATGCAGCAGATGCCTGCGAAAAGCTGCGCTATGAAGCTGTGTCCAATCCCGAACTTAACGCCGATGGAGCGCCGCCGCGTATACTGGTCTCATTAAATGAAGACAAGCGAACCCTGATTGTCGAGGATAATGGCATTGGCATGAGCCGAGAGGAGATGATCGATGCCTTGGGAACGATCGCGCGCTCCGGCACGCGCCAGTTTATGGAGCGACTCGAAGCCGCGAAGGCGGGCGATAAGGCTGAACTGATCGGACAGTTCGGGGTCGGCTTCTACTCCTCTTTCATGGTTTCCGACCGTGTCGACGTGGTGTCGCGCCGCGCTGGACAGGCTGAAGCGTGGATGTGGTCGTCCGACGGCAAGGGCAGCTATGACCTGACGCCCATCGCAATTGATCAAGCGCCGGTGCGCGGCACGCGGGTCGTTCTGCATCTGATGGAAGAGGCGAAAACCTACACCGGGAAGTGGACGGTCGAGAAGATCATCCGCGAGCAGTCGGGCCATGTGCCCGTCCCGATCCACCTGATCGAGAAGGAAGGCGCAGAGGCGTCGGAGGTGACGGACGGCGCAGCGCTTTGGACCAAACCCAAGGCGGAGATTTCCGCCGCTGAATACACCGATTTCTACCGTGGCGTTTCCGGGCAATATGACGAGCCTTTGATGAACGTCCATTTCCGTGCGGAAGGCCGTTACGAATACACGACATTGGCGTTCGTACCCGGCACGCAACCCTTCGACCTGTTTGATGCCGATCGCAGCGGTCGCATGAAACTGTATGTCAAACGCGTCTTTATCACCGACGACGCCGAGCTATTGCCGCGGTATCTGCGCTTCGTTCGCGGCGTTGTCGATACGTCGGACCTGCCGCTCAACATTTCCAGAGAGATGATCCAGGACAGCCCCGTTCTGACGGCTATCCGCAAGGGTGTGACCGGACGGGTCCTGACGGCCCTGGAAGGCCTGGCCGAAAATGAGACTGAGACCTTTGACAAGGTCTGGGATCTGTTTGGCGCCATCCTGAAGGAAGGCATCTACGACGATTTCGAGCGCAAGGAGCAACTGCTGAAATTGTCGCGCTTCAAGACAACGGTAGCAACGGATGGTCGCCGCAGTTTGGCTGATTACGTCAAGGACATGAAACCTGGCCAGGAGGCCATCTACTACATTGCCGGCACCAATCTTGAGCAACTTACGGCGTCGCCGCAACTGGAAGGCTTCCGCGCCAAGGGCATAGAAGTCCTGCTGCTGACCGATGTGGTGGACAGCTTCTGGGCACCTGCCAATCAATCGTTCGACGGCAAGACGTTCAAGTCGGTGACCCAGGGACTGGCTGACCTGGATGCTGTCGCCGCCGATGATTCGGACACTTCGGCAAAGCCGGAAGCCTCCGGCGATGTGGCGGCTTTTATCGACTACGCGCGCGAAGCCCTCAAAAGCGATGTCGCCGATGTCCGTCTCTCTGCACGATTGACTGAGAGCGCGGTCTGCCTGGTCGCGCCCGAGCATGGGCCGGACCGCCAGCTTGAAAAAATCCTTCAAGGTGCCGGGCGTCTGCAAAGTGTCTCGAAGCCCATTCTGGAGATCAATCCCCACAATGAGCGCGTGAAAAGTATCGCTCAGAATACGAGCGATAGCGCGCGTGAAGATGCGGCCTGGCTCTTGCTGGACGAGGCACGCATTCTGGAGGGGGACAAGCCCACCAACCCACGCGCCTTTGCCGACAGACTGTCGCGGTTGTTCGCAAAGGCGTTTTCACCCGCGACCTAGTCGGTCTCGCTGCCGGGACGCCTCGTCTGTGAGGGGCGTCCCGACATGTCGGTATTGGCGCTGGCGGTCTGAGTTTTGAAGCAGGACTGGCGACCTGACGTCGATTGCGTTAGGTTATCGCCAATGACCCGAAATTCTCATCACGCCGATGCCAGTTCAGACACGATTCCGGTGTCGGAAGCCGCTTGGCTCGATGTGATCCGTCAGATGGATCAGACCTATTCGGGACTGATCGACTACCAGGTCGAACTCGAAAAGAAGAATGCCGACCTGGAAGCCATGCGCCAGTTCATGGATTCGGTTCTTGAATCCATGACTGACATTCTGATCGTGTGCGATCGAAATGGCCTCATTATCCAGTTGAACAAGATGGCGGCGCGACTGGCGGGCCTTTCTGACGGCTCTACGACAACCGGTACGATCTTCGACCTTGTCGCGGTCTCCAGTCATGAGGCGCTAAACGCCATGCTCGGCCGCGCGTCTCAGGCAGCGCCCGCCATGTCCGAGGAAATCGTTCTGCACACCACAGATGGCGAGGCGCCGTTTGAGGTTTCGGCATCGCCCCGACGCGACGCGCGGGGGCGACTGCTTGGAGTTGTCCTTATTGGCCGGCATGTCGGCGAGCTTCGCACAGCCTATTCCGCGTTGAATTTAGCGCACGATCAGTTGAAAGATGCGCAGGCGCAACTGGTCAATTCTGAAAAAATGGCATCGCTTGGTCGCCTGGTCTCTGGCGTGGCGCACGAACTGAATAATCCGATCAGTTTCGTCTATGGCAATACCCATGCTCTGGAGCGATATGTCGATCGATTGGAAACCTATTTCAATGCCGTCGAACAAGGGGCGACACGCGAAGAGCTCGTTACGCTCCGTCATAGTTTGAAGCTCGGAAAAACGGTCGCGCGCCTCCGCGACGCCGCATCTGGCGCGTTGGAAGGCGCAGAGCGCGTTCGCGATATCGTGGAACAGCTACGGCGATTTTCAGGCACGGGCCGCGCGCCGCCAGAGCCTTTCGACCTCGTCACTACGGTTCAGACCGCCGTGGGATGGGTTACGCGTACACAAAGGCCCGATCTGGTGATTGATTGGAGCATGCCGACCGCCCTTATCGTGACGGGTCGGTCCGGCCACATTCAGCAGGTCGTGATGAACATTATCCAAAATGCCCTAGATGCAACCGAAGCCGTACAAAACCCGCGCATCGCGATCCAATTGGCAAGCGAAGGCGCCCAAGCGGTGTTGCGGATTTCTGATAATGGCCCGGGGCTTAGCGATGATGTTCGCGATAAGCTGTTTGAACCGTTTTTCACGACGAAGCCGGTCGGCAAGGGGACAGGCCTGGGCATGTCGATCAGCTACCGGATCGTTGCGGACCATGGCGGTCGATTGAGCGCAAGCAATGCCGAGGATGGTGGCGCGCTTTTCGAACTTAGTTTGCCGATCGAAGGAGCGGGGACCGATGGGTAAGAAAACGGTTCTCTGGCTACAATCGGGGGGCTGCGGCGGGTGCACGATGTCGCTTCTGTGCGCACAGACACCGAACCTGTTCAGCGTACTGGACGACTTTGGGCTCGAAATGCTCTGGCATCCCTCGCTCAGCGAGGAAAGCAGCGAAGGGGTCATCGGTTTGCTGGAAGATATCTGCGCCGGCCGCCGCAAGGTGGATATTTTGTGTTTCGAAGGCTCGGTTATGCGCGGCCCCAATAACACGGGACGTTTCCACATGCTGGCCGGAACGGGGCGACCGATGATCGACTGGTTGCGCGATCTGGCGCCATTGGCGGCGCATGTCGTGGCGGTGGGCACATGTGCAGCCTTTGGCGGAATTACGTCTGCTGGCGCCAACATCACGGATGCCTGCGGCCTGCAATATGAGGGGTATCAGCCGGGGGGCGCTCTCGGCGACGCTTTCCGCGCCAGAGCGGGGCTCCCCGTCATCAATATTGCCGGTTGCCCCACCCATCCCAATTGGGTGCTGGAGACCTTCATGATGCTGGCGGATGAAAGTTTGCGTGCTGAAGACCTAGATCCCTTGAACCGGCCGCGTTTTTATGCGGACCACCTGGTTCATCATGGCTGTTCGCGCAATGAGTATTACGAATTCAAGGCCAGCGCGACCCGCCTGTCCGAGCTTGGATGCATGATGGAAAACCTGGGGTGCGTCGGCACCCAGGCGCACGGGGATTGCAATACCCGCGCCTGGAACGGCGAGGGCTCGTGCACGCGCGGCGGCTATCCGTGTATAAACTGCACGGCGCCCGAATTCGAGGAGCCAAACCGGGTCTTCACACAAACCCCGAAGATCGGCAATATTCCGATCGGGCTGCCAACCGACATGCCAAAGGCTTGGTTCATAGCCCTGGCGTCGCTGTCCAAAGCGGCCACACCTCGGCGTCTACGCGTCAACGCGACGTCGCACCGCCTGATCGAGGCGCCCTCCGTCAAAGATTCCCAACTCAAATGACTGAACAGACTGCTCCGCGGCGTATTCTCGCCGGGCCATTCAACCGTGTTGAAGGCGACCTGGAAATTCGGCTCGATATCGACGGGGATGCCGTCCGTGCGGCCTACGTTAATTCACCTCTTTTTCGCGGGTTTGAGCGCATACTTGAAGGCAAGGACCCGCGCGACGCCTTGACAATCGTCCCGCGTATTTGCGGAATCTGCTCGGTTTCCCAATCCGTGGCGGCGGCGAGGGCGCTCGGGGCGGCAGCTGGGATTTCACCTCCGATCAATGGTGAGCGCGTCACATCGCTCCTGCACGCCGTTGAGAATATGGCGGATCACCTGACCCATTTCTATCTGTTCTTTATGGCCGACTTCGCCCGTCAGGCCTATTCTGGCCGGGCGTGGCACGATGAGATCAGCCGCCTGTTCCAAGCAAAAACAGGGGTTGCTGTCCGGCAGGCGGTTGATGCGAGGGCGCAGCTTCTGACCATTATGGGCCTATTGGCCGGCAAATGGCCCCATACTCTGTCGATTCAGCCTGGCGGTGTCACGAAGGCGCCGGATGCACGCGATCGCGTACGATGCCTGGCCATCATGCGCGCATTCCGTCATTGGCTGGAGGCGAATCTATTCGGGGCTAGCCTGGAGGCCTTTATCGCCTTGGATTCGCGACAGGCTCTGGAGGCATGGACCGCCGGTCACATCGGACTCTTTTTGCGGATTTCCGAAGATCTGGACCTGGGCCGCCTGGGCCCCGGCGCGCCTCGATTCATGTCCTACGGCGCGTACGAGATCGCCGGGACACACCTGTTCAAAGCCGGGCTGAACGTCGACGGTGTAGAGGGCATACTCGATACCCGGCGTATCGTAGAGGACCTGTCGCATAGCTGGATGCTCGGCCAGACTAGCCATCCGTTTGACGGGTCCACGATACCTGACGAAGCCATGCGTAATGAGGCCTATAGCTGGTGCAAGGCGCCACGTTACGACGGCCAGACGGTCGAGGTCGGCGCCTTCGCTCGTCAGCTCATTGATGGGCACCCGCTGGCATCGGCGTTACTGCATAACGGGTGCGCCAACGTACGGGCGCGAGTCGTCGGTCGCGCCCTCGAGCTCGCGTTGAGCGTCGTGGCCTGCGAACGATGGATAAGGGATATCGAGGTCACGTCGGACTTTATATCACCGGCACAAATACCTGATTTTGCTCAAGTTACGGGTTTATGTGAAGCGGCACGTGGGTCGCTGGGCCATTGGCTGACCATCCGCGACGGCCGCATTGCCGGCTATCAGATCGTGGCCCCCACGACATGGAACTTTTCCCCTCGGGATGGCCACGGCGTCCCCGGCGCCCTGGAGATGGCCCTAGTCGGCGCCCGTGTTACCGATGGGGAACAAACCCCGCTTAGCGTGCAGCATATCGTGCGATCCTTCGACCCGTGTATGGTGTGCACAGTCCATTGATGTGCGCTGAACGGATCCGGGTCAGAGGAACGGTGCAAGGCGTTGGCTTTAGGCCTTTCGTCTGGCAGTTGGCCGCCCGGTTTGGCATAAGGGGCGATGTCAGCAACGATGGCGAAGGCGTCATCATCCGGGCGACGGGGGCTGATCTTGAGGGCTTCGTCGCGGCCTTGAGTGCCGAGGCACCGAGGCTGTCGCGTATCGCCTCTATTGAACGTGCGCCCATTGCCCCCTTTTCGTCGGCGGGATTTACGATCGTCGAAACGCAAGGCGGGACGCGGCGCACAGGAATCACACCGGATGCGGCCCTGTGCAGCGCCTGCGCCGATGAGATTAACGATCCGGCCGCCCGGCGTTTTGCCTACCCGTTCACCAATTGCACCCACTGCGGTCCGCGGTTCTCAATCATTGATTCCATACCCTATGATCGTGCGGCAACCCGTATGCGGGCCTTCACCATGTGTGCCGCGTGTCTTTCCGAATATAGCGATCCCGCCGACCGCCGGTTTCATGCTCAGCCGATCGCCTGTCCTGACTGTGGGCCGCACCTGGATCGTTCGCTTGAAGAGGCGGTGAGTGCCCTTAAAGCCGGCAAAATCATCGCCATAAAAGGGCTGGGGGGATTTCATCTGGCCTGCGACGCGACAAATGAGCTGGCCGTCGCAACCTTGCGGACGCGCAAACACAGACCCCATAAACCCTTCGCCGTAATGGTAGCCGACCTCGACAGCGTACGTGCCCATTCCAGCCCAACCGCGTTTGAAGCCTTGTTGTTGTCGGACCAGGCTGCACCGATTGTGCTCATTGACGGCAAAAGAGGTCTTGCGCCGTCTGTTGCGCCGACGCTTGAGCGCGTGGGATGGATGCTGGCCTACACGCCGCTGCATGCCCTTATATGTCGGGCCGTTGACCGGCCTCTGGTCATGACGAGTGGCAATATCAGCGGTGAACCTCAGGTCATCGATAACACGGAAGCTCTGGAAAAACTGTCCATATTTGCGGACACCTTTCTGATGCACGATCGCGAGATAGCCCGGCGCCTGGACGATTCGGTTGCCTCTATAGATGCCGGCGAACTGCGCGTTCACCGCAGGGCCCGGGGATTTGCGCCGGCGCCCCTCGACATGCCCCACGGATTGCGCGACGCGGGGCCAATCCTTGCCTTGGGAGGTGAACTCAAGGCGGCCGTCTGCCTCACCTTTGGCGATGGGAGCGGCGAGGCCATCTTGTCCCACCATCTGGGCGATCTCGAAGACGCCTTGACTTATGACGAATTCGAAAAAGCCATAGATGACTATACCGAGTTGTTCGACCATGTCCCCCAGGCCATCGCCTGTGACTTGCATCCCCAATACAGGTCTACTGAAAAGGCCGAGGCGCTGGCGGCAATAGCGGGAGTGCCTCTTATCCGCATTCAGCATCACCATGCCCATATCGCGTCCTGTATGGCTGAGAACGGTTGGCCGGCGGACGGCCAGAAAGTACTGGGCCTTGCCTTCGATGGCGCGGGATATGGCAGTGACGGCACCGTCTGGGGCGGCGAATGGTTAGTTTGCGACTATCTCACTTTCGAACACGTAGCCTGCCTGAAGCCTGTTGCACTGCCGGGAGGAGAGGCTGCCGCACGGGCGCCGTGGCGCAACCTTCTGGCCCAGATGGTCTCGGCTTTTGGTGAAGAAGAGGGGCTTGCACGTCTAAATCAACTGGGGTTAGCGGACGCGCTTCGCGATAAGGCGGTCGCACCAGTGAGCGCTCAGATTCGGTCGGGTCTGAACAGTCCCATGACCAGTTCAGCCGGTCGCCTGTTCGACGCCGTCGCCGCGGCTTTGCGCTTGAGCTTTGACGCTGTCAGCTTCGAGGGGCAAGCCGCCATGCAACTGGAAAGCCTGGCCATTGCGGGGGAATGGTCGTCGGCCTACCCGTTTGCCACCCGTGAACATAAGGGGGAGCTCTGTCTCGACCCGACACCTATGTGGCTGGCCTTGCAGGCGGATGTGGTACAGGGCGCTGCTGCGGGCGAGATATCCTGGCGCTTTCATGCTGGCCTTGCTCAGTCTTCAGCGGCGCTTGCGGCGGCCTTGGCGCAAAAGCATGGGGTCGGCACCGTCGCCTTGTCGGGAGGCGTCATGCAAAACCGCCTTTTATTGTCACTGCTTATCGAGGCATTGGAGGGTAGGGGGCTAAGCGTTTTGACTCATCGCCAGGTGCCCAGCAACGACGGCGGACTCGCTTTTGGGCAAGCGGCCGTGGCGGCGGCCATTATTGCGAATAATTCGCGTTATTAGTGGAAAGTAATCTTCCATTTATAGCCAGTCAATCGGAAGAGTTGTATTCGAATTGCTGCGATAGCGAAATAATAAGATATTGTTTTTTATAACTTTAAAATACTTTATTCGGAAAATAATTAGCGATTGAGGGCTGGTAAATCACCGTGCTAACTATCTCGAATAGTGGCAGGGGAATATCCATGGCTCAACTGGAAACCTTTTATGACGTAATGCGCCGGCAGGGCATCTCCCGCCGGTCCTTCTTGAAATTCTGTTCGTTGACGGCCACCGCTCTGGGGCTTGGCCCACTCTACACCGCCCGCATTGCGCAAGCGATGGAGACCAAGCCGCGTACGCCGGTGATCTGGCTACATGGGCTTGAATGCACGTGCTGTTCCGAATCCTTTATTCGTTCGGCCCACCCGCTCGTAAAGGACGTTGTCCTGTCGATGATTTCGCTCGACTACGACGATACCTTGATGGCCGCAGCCGGCCATCAAGCGGAGGCCGCGCTAGAAGACACCATCGAAAAATACAAAGGGCAATATATCCTGGCGGTCGAGGGCAATCCGCCGCTCAACGAAGACGGCATGTTCTGTATTATTGGTGGCAAGCCCTTCGTCGAGCAGTTGAAGCACGCCGCGCAAAACGCAAAGGCCATCATCTCCTGGGGCTCCTGCGCCAGTCATGGTTGCGTCCAGGCGGCACGGCCCAATCCGACTCGAGCCGTTCCGGTGCACAAGGTGATTACGGACAAGCCGATCATCAAAGTGCCTGGTTGTCCTCCGATTGCTGAGGTTATGACCGGGGTCATTACCTATATGCTGACCTTCGATCGTCTGCCGGAGCTTGACCGCACCGGGCGACCGAAAATGTTCTATTCTCAGCGCATCCACGATAAATGCTACCGCCGTCCGCACTTCGACGCCGGCCAGTTCGTCGAGCACTTTGATGACGAGGGCGCGCGTCGTGGCTATTGCCTCTATAAGATGGGGTGCAAAGGGCCTACGACCTACAATGCCTGTTCGACCGTGCAGTGGAACGAAGGCACGAGCTTCCCCATCAAGGCTGGCCACGGCTGCATCGGCTGTTCCGAAGACGGCTTCTGGGACAAGGGGTCATGGTACGCCCGTCTGACCGACATCCATGCCTTCGGCGTTGAAGCCAATGCCGACAAGATCGGCGGCACCGTTGCCGGCGCGATTGGCGCCACGGTTGCCGTCCACGCCGCCATCTCGGCGCTCAAGCGCGCTCAAACGAAATCGGCCAGCAAGTCTGTCCAAAAAATGGATACGCACTAAATGTCACTGCATCAAACGCCCAACGGGTTTCAGCTTGATAATGGCGGTCGCCGCATCGTCGTCGATCCGGTCACGCGCATCGAAGGCCACATGCGTTGCGAAGTCAACGTTGACAGTAATAATATTATCCGTAACGCGGTCTCGACCGGGACCATGTGGCGCGGTCTGGAGGTCATCCTAAAGGGCCGCGATCCGCGTGACGCCTGGGCCTTCGTCGAACGCATCTGCGGGGTATGCACAGGCTGCCATGCCTTGGCCTCTGTGCGCGCTGTCGAAAATGCGCTTGGCATCGACATTCCGCACAATGCCTACCTGATCCGCGAGATCATGGCCAAGGTGCTGCAAATTCACGATCATATCGTCCACTTCTATCACTTGCACGCGCTCGACTGGGTCAATCCCGTCAACGCGCTCAAGGCGGATCCCAAGGCGACATCAGCCTTGCAACAGATGGTCTCGCCCAGCCATCCGAATTCGTCTCCCGGCTATTTCCGCGACGTCCAGACTCGCTTGAAGCAGTTTGTCGAGTCTGGTCAGCTCGGGATTTTCAAAAACGGATATTGGGGCAACCCGGCGTATCAGCTCTCGCCCGAAGCGGATCTGATGGCGGTCACCCATTATCTGGAAGCGCTCGACTTCCAGAAGAATATCGTCAAGGTCCATACGATCTTTGGCGGCAAGAACCCGCATCCCAACTACATGGTCGGCGGTGTGCCCTGCGCTATCAATATTGACGGCGACATGGCCGCCGGCGCCCCATTGAACATGGAGCGCCTGAATTTCGTGCAGGCGCGGCTCCAGGAAGCTCTGGCCTTTACGGTCAATGTCTATATTCCCGACGTGATCGCCATCGCCTCCTTCTACAAGGGCTGGCTCTACGGCGGTGGACTGTCCGCAAAGAACGTCATGGACTATGGCGACTACGCCAAGGTCAAGGGTGACAAGTCAACGGATAAGCTGCCGGGTGGCGTGATCCTCAACGGCAACTGGAATGAGGTATTCCCGATCGATCCTGCCGACCCGGAACAGGTCCAGGAATTCGTACAGCACTCATGGTACAAGTATCCTGACGAGGCAAAGGGCCTTCATCCTTGGGACGGTGTCACCGAGCCACATTATGAACTCGGCGCCAAGGCCGTCGGGACGAAAACCAATATTCAGGCGCTCGATGAAGAAGCTAAATATTCCTGGATAAAGTCGCCCCGCTGGCGCGGCCATGCCGTCGAAGTCGGGCCTTTAGCGCGCTACATCATCGCCTATGCCAAGGGCGTGGATTTTGTGAAAAATCAGGTCGATACGTCGCTGGCTGCCTTCAACAAGCTTGCGGGCACCAACCTGACGCCCAAGCAGGCCCTGCCGTCCACCATCGGCCGCACCCTGGCGCGGGCGCTGGAGTGCCAGTACGCCGCAGAAATGGCTCTGGACGACTACAACGCCCTCATCGCCAACATCAGGAATGGCGATTCCTCGACCGCCAATATCGAGAAATGGGATCCCAAGACCTGGCCGAAGGAAGCCAAGGGGTACGGCACGGTGGCCGCCCCGCGCGGCGCGCTTGGCCACTGGATCCGCATCAAGGACGGCAAGATCGAAAACTACCAGTGCGTCGTGCCGACCACGTGGAACGGCTCACCGCGCGACCCCAAAGGGAATATCGGCGCATTCGAAGCCTCGCTTCTGGGAACCCCCATGGCGCGTCCGGAAGAACCGGTCGAAATCCTGCGCACCCTGCATTCCTTTGACCCTTGTCTGGCCTGTTCTACGCACGTGATGAGCGAAGACGGGGCGGATCTGACCACTGTAACCGTTCGCTGAGAGGCATAGCACATGAAGAAGCCTATATATTGGGTCGCCGCGCTGTCGGCCTTAGCCGCAACGCCCGCCTTGGCACACCCTGGGCATTTGAACGGGGAGGGCCCTGTGGCGGCCGCCCTTGACGGACTGATCCACCCTTTAACCGGCGCCGATCACTTGCTGGCCATGGTCGCTGTCGGCTTCTGGGCCGCTCAATACAGCCAACGCAAAGGCCTTTGGTTACCTGCGGGTTTCGTGACGGGTATGCTTGTGGGCGCGCTGCTTGGGTTCTCGGGTCTCAACCTACCGGGCTTTGAGGCCGCCATTGCGCTCAGCCTATGCACCATCGGCGCGGGTCTGGTCTTCCGGGACAGATTGCCGATTATTGCAGCCGGCGCCGTCTGCGCGGCGGCTGGCCTTTTCCATGGTTATGCCCATGCGCGTGAAGCCGGGGGCAGCGCCTTGCCGTTTGTCATCGGTTTCGCGGTGACGACAAGCCTGCTGCACCTGGCAGGGGGGCTGATGGGCGTGTGGGCTGGCCGGCTACGTCACGCAGCACCGCTTGTCGGTGGCGTGGTGGCCGTCGCCGGCCTCGTTTTACTCGCCAGCTAGGAGCGCAAGGGGATGTCTGACAATCGCAAGAGTGAGTCGCTGTCGGGTTTTGGTCCGACGCACGGCGTCCAGGCCTCACACGTGACCTCGGTCTATGTCTACGAGGCGCCGCTGCGCTTATGGCACTGGACAAATGCTGCGGCAATTGTTGTCCTGGCCATCACCGGTTTCCTGATCGGCTCCCCCTTGCCGTCCCAGCCCGGCGACCCGTCTTCAAGCTTTTTGATGGGCTATATCCGCTTCGCCCATTTCACGGCCGCTTACGTTTTCGCCATTGGCTTCCTGTTTCGCATCTATTGGGCCTTTGTCGGCAACAGCCATGCCCGCCAAATGTTCATTGTCCCGGTAAAGAGCGGGGCCTGGTGGAAAGAGGTCCTGTTCGAGCTGCGGTGGTATCTGTTTCTCGAAAAGCGACCAAAGAAATATGTCGGGCATAACCCGCTGGCCCAAATCGCCATGTTCGTCTTTATCGTTTTGGGGTCCATCTGGATGATTTTCACCGGATTCGCTCTATACGGCGAAGGGGCGCAAGCTGGAAGCTGGGCGAGCCGGGTTTTCGGCTGGGCCATTCCGCTTGCGGGGCAAAGTCAGGACGTCCACACCCTGCATCACCTGGGCATGTGGTTCATCATCGCCTTCATCATCATCCATGTCTACGTTGCTATCCGCGAAGACATCATGTCGCGCCAGAGCCTTGTTTCAACAATGATTTCGGGCGAGCGCACCTTCAAGGATGATGATCCCGAATGACCGCCCAAAATACAGTAAGCATCTTGGTAATGGGCATTGGCAACGTGCTGTGGGCCGATGAAGGCTTTGGTGTCAGGGCGGTGGAGACGTTCAACGCGCTTTATGATTGTCCGGAGACGGTGTCAGTCGTGGATGGGGGTACCCAGGGCCTGTATCTATTGCCGCATGTCGAGGCTTGCGATGCTTTGATACTGTTCGATGCGATCGATTATGGCCTGCCGTCGGGGACGCTCAAGGTCATATGCGACGACGAGGTCCCGGCCTTCATGGGCGCCAAGAAAATGTCGTTGCATCAGACCGGGTTTCAGGAAGTTCTGGCCACCGCCGAACTTCTCGGGTGGAAGCCCAGGCGACGCGTGCTGATCGGCGTTCAGCCGGCCGAGATAGACGATTACGGCGGTTCGTTGCGCCCAATCGTCGACTCCGCTATCGAGCCCGCCATCGCTGTGGCCGTCGAAGAGCTCAAGGCGCTTGGTGCGACCGTCACGCGCCGTCGCGCATCCGTCGAAGCGCTCGGCCCGGACGCTCTCGACCGTGCGCTCTATGAGACGGAGCGGCCTTCGGCGGCCGAAGCCTGTCGCATTGGCGATCCTCGCTTCCTTGATATTCAGGCGGGCGACTGATGTGCATTGGCCGTCCGATGAAGGTTTACATCACTAACGGCTTTGACCTGGCCGCCTGCGAAGACCGCGGGACTAGAACCGACGTGGATATTAGTCTTACTCCCGACGTACAAGTCGATCAGTGGGTGCTCGTTTTCCTCGGCGCGTCTCGACAGATTTTAAGCGATGAGAAGGCGGCAGAAATCTGCGACGCCCTCGCGGCGCTCGAAGCCGCGACCCAAGGCGCAAACCTTGATCGCTTCTTCACCGATCTAACAAACGGCGAACCCAGCCTGCCCCCACATATGGAAGCGGCCCGTTTGTCGGGACGCACCACAGTTTAAAGTTTTGGAGACCGACCATGTCCAGCCCGCTTATCGAACAGTTGATTACGCGCCATGGCTGCGCGCGCCTCGATGCGGCGGGTCTAGACGCGTTTATCTCGGCACCGGGCGTCGGCGCTTTGGTTGTGACGGGTGATCCCGCCACCAATCTGGAATCCGATGACCTTGCCGTTATTGTTCCCGAGCTCATGAAAACCTTCCCGGGCGCCTTTCGGACAGGCGTGGTCGATCGCGATCTGGAAAAGGAGGTTCGGCACCGCTTCGACGTTTGGGCGACGCCGGCTCTGATCTTTGTCGAAAGCGGACGCATGCTCGCGGCCCTGCCGAAGGTGCGCGACTGGAACGAATACCTTGTCGAGATGCGCCGCATGCTCGATCTCCCATCCCCCTCCTTGACGCACTGAGACCCCCATGGCCAATTTCATGTTTCCCCCTCAAGGTTTTGGCCCCGGCACCCAGCCGGCTGCGGAGGACGGGGAGGAGCTGGACTACCTCGCCATGCCGTCAGGCATGCAGACTTTCAGCCCGCATATTCCCTATCTCGAAGACCCGGCCGCGGCGCAGGGCGCGGTCGCCTTCCTGTCTGAACTGGCTGACAAGGCATCGGCCTGGACGGTGAGCGGCGGCGCCCAGGCGGCGACCTATGACCATCTCGATTCTACCAATCAGGGCGTGCTGCGGGAGGTTTTGGGCGAGGGCGAGGTCTCCATCGTCATTGAATACCCCAAGCGTGTGGAAGTCCAGGAATCGGTGTTTACCGGCGTTTGGCGCATCATGCGCAACGGGCGAGAGCATATCGAGATTGGGGCGATCCCCGATGCCGTCCTCATGGCGCCGCAAGTGCATCTGTCGGATTTGCCGCAACCCGGGCCGGGCGTCGTCAATGCGCCGGCCATTATAACCGAAATTCTCGATCAGGTGGAAAACCCGCAAGGCGACAGTCACGTCATCAATCTCACGCTGCTACCGCATACACCTCAGGATCTTGACTATCTCGATGTGGTTCTGGGCCGAGGGGGCGTGACCATTCTGTCCCGTGGGTATGGCAATTGTCGCATTGATCGCTGTGCGCATCCGCACATCTGGCGCGTCCGTTACTACAATTCTCAGGACATACTTATTCTCGACACGATCGAAATCACCGATATTCCCGATGTCGCCTGCGCGGCGCCGGAAGACATCCGTGACGCAGCGTCTCGTCTGAAAAACGTTTCGGAGGCGTTGACATGAGTCTGGTCCATCGTTTCGAAGGCTCTTTCGCGGGGGATGATAGTCGTCTGACCGATGATGCGGTACTCGAATGCAAGATTTGCTGGTATACTTACGATCCTGCCATGGGCGATGACGTCCGTCAGATCGAACCTGGTACCCCGTTCACACGATTACCCAGCGACTGGTGTTGTCCGCAGTGCGATGGCGCGCGCGACCAGTTCATGGTCGTTTTGTCGGAAGACGACGCCCCTTCAAAGACAATCGTATCGACTGAGGCGGATACCATAGTGCGTCAGGCGACGGCCAGAGGCCAGGTCCTAGCCGCGGCCTTTCGTGAAGTCTACCTCAACAAAATGCGCGACACGCCCATGTCCAACGCTTCGCTCAGTGTCGAAGCCGTCGGCTTTCGGCCGTTTGGCAAACGTGTGCTGGGCGTCTTGGTTGCCCCCTGGTGTATGAACCTCATCGTCATGCCGGCGCCCGACGAGGATTGGCGGGCAATGCACATAGGGGATAAGCGCATCCTGTCCTTTCCCTCGGGCGATTACGAGTTTGTTTTCAACGACCGAAGCACAACCGGACCTTACCTGGCGTGCTCGCTCTTTTCGCCCATGACCGAGTTTCCCAATCAGCTCCATGCGACGGACGTGGCCCGCGCCGTTCTTATCTCCCTGTTCGATACCGCGCACCGCGACGAGGTCTATGACGCTGACGATATCCGGGCACGGCGCGAACTCGAGCTGAGTGTCATAACCACGCCAGATCCTATGGAGCCCGCGCCTGTTGTAGACCCTGTCGCACAAAGCGCAGCGGCTGACGATACGAACCGGGCCGCGACCGCAAAATGGGCCGTCACGCCGTCGCGACGGGCACTATTCACTGGGGGAGTGTCCGACCGAAGGGCAGTGTCCGCGGTGCCGTCCGATTTGGATTCCCCCTCGGCTGTCGAAGCGGCGAGAGATTAAGCCGATGTCGGCGGAGTTGCGTATAGTTATCGACGATGACAACCCCGGGGATCCATTGTCCCTGCGTGTACCGGCCCGGCCAAATCCAGCTGCGACCGTCATAGGCAAGACGACCGTACAGGCCATGGCCTTACTACCGCTTCTTTTCAACCTGTGTCCGTCTGCCCATCGGCTGGCTGCGGCCATGGCCATGGATGCGACGATCGAGATGGACTGGCCAAGGCACCTGTTGCGTGATGACCTGCGTGAACAAGCCCTGGTTATTCTGCGTGACTGGCCCATTGCCCTGCGCGAGGTGCCCGACGCGGACTCGTTGCGTGGTCTGTCCCTGCTTGCCCCCGACCGGCTTTCGCAGTTGGCGCAGTCTCTTCAGGCCTTTGGAAATCGGGCGATATCGGTCGTTGCCAACTGGGAGAAAGCCTGGGGCTATTGGGACAATCAAAGCCTGGTGGAGCGCATGCAGAGCTTTCTTGCCAATGCCCTGTCACTTTGTGACCGCTTGCGGCATGACCAGTGCGGCGGGGGGTATGGCAGTGAGGCGGCGGGTGAAGGATGGGCACTGGCGGCGCGCGGCCGTCTTATACATCGTGCCGTGGTCTCCAATGGACGTATTACAGCCTATGGCATCGATACGCCAACTGAGCGGATGATACAGGACGGTTCACTGAAAGGCCTTTTGGTTTCGGCTTGGCGGTCTCCGGTAAGCGTGCGAAAATCTGTTTTCGACCTCGCCTTGGCGTGCGCCAACCCGTGTGTCGAAATCAAGATTTCACCGGCATCAGCCGGCACGACAAAGGGAGGCGCCGGTGCATGAGATGTCGATCTGCGAAAGCATCGTTCAGAGCATCGAATCCCACGCCCGCAGCGATGACTTTACCAAAGTGTTGCGTTTGCGCCTGGAAATCGGCTGCTTCGGAGGCATCGAGATTGAGGCCTTGAGGTTTGGTTTCGACGTAGTGACACGCGGGACCTGTGCAGAAGGCGCGGAACTGGACATACTCAGTTTACCCGGCAAGGCCTGGTGTTTCGGTTGCGACACTGGGTTCGACACCGAAAGTCGTGTTAGCGATTGTCCGGTGTGCGGCAGCGGCCGTATCCGGGTAACCGGTGGAGACGAGTTGCGTATCAAAGATATGGAGGTGATCTGATGTGTACAGTATGCGGGTGTTCTGGCGAGGGCGCTAAGATGGAAGACGGCCACAAGGCGCACGATCATGGCCACCACCATGGGCATCACCACGACCACGACCATCACGACCATCACGACCACGATCACCACCACGGCGCGTCAGGCGATCTGGATTACGGCTCGGGTCCCGCCCATGCCCACGCACCGGGCCTGTCGCAGGCTCGAATGATTGAGATCGAAACCAATATCCTCGCCAAGAATGATGGCTATGCGCAGGAAAACCGGCAAAGGCTTGAGGCCGCGTCCATACTGGCGCTCAATCTCGTGTCCAGCCCAGGTTCCGGCAAGACCACGCTCTTGGTCGAAACGATCCGGAAACTGGACGGCACGATTCCCGTCGCCGTTATCGAAGGGGATCAGCAAACCGCCAATGATGCCGATCGGATAAGGGCCACAGGCGTGCGTGCGCTTCAGATTAATACGGGAAAAGGGTGCCATCTCGATGCCCATATGGTGGGCCATGCCATCGAGCATCTTCAACCCACCGCGCAGTCTGTACTCTTCATCGAAAACGTCGGCAATCTCGTCTGTCCAGCTGCCTTTGATCTGGGCGAGGCCGCCAAGGTGGCGATCTTGTCCGTCACTGAAGGCGAAGACAAGCCGTTGAAATATCCGGACATGTTTGCTGCGGCAAAACTGATGATCCTGAACAAGACTGACCTTTTGCCTCATCTGGATTTTGATATCGAGGCCTGTGAGGCCAATGCCCGCCGTGTCAATCCCGATATCGCCATCATACGTCTGTCCGCCCGCACGGGTGAGGGGATGGACGCGTGGATGGAATGGATTCGCGCTCAACAGGTTGTTGGACTCGAACGCCTGATTTCCGATGCCGAAGCGCGACTTGCCGACCTGCGCGCTGCGCGCAGCAACGTTTAGGAAGCCCCGTCATGGATATTGTACCCGCCGTTCTGGTCGTGGATGATGAAATCCGCTCCGTAGAAGCCATAGAGCTTAATCTCGAGGACGAATTTCGGGTGCTAACGGCAACCAGTGCCGCGCAGGCGCTCGAATTACTCGAGAACGAATGGATCGGCGTTGTCATCTCCGACCAGCGCATGCCCGGTATGTCCGGGGTCGATTTTCTGACCCAGGTGCGCGAACGCTGGCCCGATGTCGTGCGCATCCTGATCACCGGCTATACCGATGTCGAAGACATCGTCAAATCGGTCAATGAGTCGGGGATTTACCAGTTCATCGCCAAGCCCTGGCATCCGGACGAACTGATACTGGCGGCGCGGAACGGCTTGGCGCTTAATCGCTTGCAGCACGACAACGAACGCCTGATGCTTGAGCTGCGCATGGTGGCGCCGGCGGTGGAGGACCGTCTGAAAGCCCGTCAGGCCCAAGCCGAGGACGCCTTCAGTTTTCAGACGGTGATCCGCGGGGCGCATTCGTCTATGAATGCGGCGTGCGCCCTGGCCGAAAAGGTGGCAGGCTTCGATATTCCGGTTCTTATCCAGGGGGAAACCGGAACCGGAAAGTCCCTGATCGCCCGCGGCATTCACTATGGTAGTCCGCGCCAAGCCGCTCCGTTTTTTGCCGCGACATGTACCGGTCTCAGCGACGAAGCGCTCGAAAGCGAATTGTTCGGACACCGCAAAGGTGCCTTCGCCGGCGCCACGGAAAGCCGGGTTGGTTTGTTTGAGCAGGCGCACGGTGGCACGGTGCTTTTGCACGACATCGCCGATATCAGCCCTACATTTCAGATGAAGCTGATGCGCTTCCTGAAAGAGGGCGAAATTAGGCCTTTTGGTTCGAACATCGCGCGGACTGTCAATGTGCGTGTCCTTGCGGCGACGCGGCGAGATCTAAAGGCCGACGTTGCCGCAGGCCTGTTTCGTGAAGACCTCTATTATCGCCTGGCCGTCAGCCCCATCCTGTTGCCGCCATTGCGCGAGCGCCGCGAAGATATAGCAGCCATTGCCACGGAATTGCTTCAGCGGGCGACGCTGCGTTACGGAAAGCCGGTGGCAGGTTTTACGCGTGAAGCGCTGGCCGTACTCCGTCGCTATAGCTGGCCCGGCAACATCCGTGAGCTCGAAAATCAGATCGCGCGCATGTTGATGCTAAGTGGAACGGCCACCTTGGGCGCGGAGCTTATCGACACCCATATCCTTCATGCCGAAGGTCCAGAAGCGGTTCCGGATGAAGTCGCCGAAGCCATGTTGGGCGGGGGCGGCGATCTTAAGGACCGGGTCGAGCGCATGGAGGCGCGCATTTTGCGCGAAACCCTTATCCGCCATCGCTGGAACAAGTCGCGGGCTGCCGAAGAACTGGGATTATCGCGCGTCGGACTACGGGCAAAACTTGACCGCTATGGCATCTCGGATGGTCGTGTCTCCGCTGTTGACGATCGCGTTGTTGCCCTGCCCACGCGCCAGCTTGGCCGGGAGGTCTGACCATGTGCCTCGGTATTCCGGCTCAAGTGGTAGCCATCTCAGATCCTGACCATTGCATGGGCGTGGTCGATATCTCCGGGGTGCGCCGCGAAGCGGACCTCACCTGTGTTGCGGGCGACAATCTCGATGATCTCGTGGGAGCCTGGGTGCTTGTTCATGTCGGGTTTGCCATGAGTATCATCGATGAAGACGAGGCGCGGACAACGCTGGAGCTTCTGGCCGCCCTGGGTGACGCCGAGGCCGAGCTGGCGGCGATGCGCGATAGCCAGGCATCCCTTGAGGCAAGCCAATGAAATATCTCGACGAATTTCGCGACCCGGAGCTGGCGGGGGCGCTCCTTGACCGGATTTCCCGACTTGTGGCAGAAGCGGGGGGCACCCGCGAAAAACCGCTCTACATCATGGAAATCTGCGGGGGGCATACCCATGCCATCTTCCGCTATGGCTTGGACCGCATGGTGCCGGAAGGCCTTGAATTCATTCATGGTCCGGGTTGCCCCGTATGCGTTCTCCCCATGAGCCGGGTTGATGACTGCGTCGATATCGCCGAACGCGACGGTGTGATCTTTTGCACCTTCGGCGATGCCATGCGGGTGCCCGGAACGCGCAAATCCTTGATGCAGGCCCGCGCCGAGGGCTGCGATATCCGCATGGTCTATTCGCCGTTGGATGCCCTGGCCCTGGCGCGCCGCCATCCCGATCGCGAAGTTGTGTTCTTCGGCCTCGGTTTCGAGACCACGATGCCAGCGACGGCCCTGACTCTCCTGCACGCCCATGCCGAAGGCGTGCGAAACTTTACGCTTTTCTGCAATCATGTCCTCGTCCCACCCCCGATCCGTGCGCTTTTGTCCGACCCCGACATGCGCATCGATGGCTTCGTTGGACCGGGGCATGTCTCAATGGTAATCGGCAATGCCCCTTACAATTTCGTTGCCGATGTCTTTGGCAAACCGCTTGTCGTTGCCGGGTTCGAACCGCTTGATCTCCTGCAGGCGGTTGCCATGGTTTTGCAGCAGATTGTCGATGGGCGGGCGCAAATCGAAAACCAATATGCGCGGATCGTCCCCGAAGGCGGAAACCCGGCTGCGTTGAAAGCTATCGATACCGTATTTGAGGTGCGGGCAAGTTTTGATTGGCGTGGCCTCGGCGAGATCGACAACTCAGGCGTCAAAATTCGCGACGCCTTTCGTGACTTCGACGCCGAAGTTCGCTTCGGCGTTGGGTATGCTCTGGGTGAGGCGTCAGGTCGAGAACCGGAGGGATGTCGCTGCGGCGACGTCATCAAGGGCCAGATCAAACCCCTGGCCTGTCCTAAATACGGCGTCGAATGCCGGCCTGAACATCCGCTTGGGGCGCTGATGGTATCTTCGGAAGGCGCTTGCGCCGCCTATTTCCAGTACGGAGGCGAACGGCCGGCCGCATGAATAAGCCCTATATCCATAAAATCACCTCCAAGACCGTGACCATGGCCCATGGCGGCGGTGGCAAGGCCATGCGCGACCTCATTGAGGACGTCTTTGTCAGCCGCTTTCGCAACCCCGAAACCGGCGATATGGAAGACCAGGCGCGACTGGACCCCGGTGACCTGATCCGTGCGGGCGGGCGCCTGGCGTTTACGACGGACGGCTTCGTTGTCGATCCGTTGCAGTTCCCCGGTGGCGATATCGGTAAATTGGCGGTGTGGGGCACGGTCAACGACCTCGCGGTCGGGGGCGCGGTTCCCAAATGGTTGTCCGCCGCCTTCATTATCGAAGAGGGCATGGATGTCGAACAGTTGCGCGCGATCGCTCAATCCATGCGCGATGCGGCCGATAGGGCGGGGGTGGCCATTGTCACAGGCGATACAAAGGTCGTCGCGCGCGGCGCTGCCGACAAGGTCTTCATTACGACAGCGGGGGTCGGCGTCATCGCCCCGGGTGTTGAGCTTGCGGCCACCAAGGTCCAGCCGGGTGACGTCGCCATCGTCAACGGATTTCTCGGGCACCATGGCGCGGCCATCTTGCAGGCGCGCGGGGACATGCAGCTGGAAAGCGGCATAAGCAGTGACTGCGCGCCGCTTAATGCCCTGATGCAAACGGCCATGAGGGCAGCACCCAACCTGCGCTGCGCCCGGGACGCGACAAGGGGCGGGCTCGCCTCCGCCCTCAATGAAATAGCTGATGCATCCAATTTGGTCATAAAGCTTGACGAACAGGCCCTGCCTCTCAAGGCAGACATTCGTGGCTTTTGTGAAATACTGGGTTTCGATCCTCTATACCTTGCCAATGAAGGACGTCTGGTCCTTTTCGTCCCGCCATCGGAAGCCGAAGCCGCCCTAGCGGCCATGCGCAGCGTGCCGGAAGGTGTCGATAGCGTCATCATTGGCCATGCGCACTCTGGCAAGACGCCGCGTGTCGAGATGAAGACAGCCTTTGGCGGAACGCGGATCGTAGACATGCTGGTGGGGGAACAATTACCCAGAATTTGCTGATCGGCGTCGAATAATTTCCGCCTCGCAAACAGATTGGGTGTCAGGTGCTATTGAACGCGTTTCAATATCGCTTTCCGAAAAGTGTGCACCATTCGGAATAAAAGTCGCTTAAAAGCAATGACTTGAACAGACATGTCCGATCTGAATCAAATTGGAATGGTGTCTCACATTCCCGGTCGTTGCGCACTTGCGACATCGTATACCTTCCATCACCGGTATTATGTTGTGACGGAATTGACACATGCATGGCGAATTTAAGGCCAACAGTTTACAGTATACGATATATGTTATTTCAGCGATTGCGCCTCCGTCGCCACGATTATGCCCTGTGGCAACGATCCGGGTATCCCGCCATTGGGGTTCTGATTTATTTGAAAATGGCTCGGGGATGCGGGTTTCGACCACCGGCATAATGTCACATTTTAAGTGTCAGTTCAATTTTAGCGGGTATTTGACCATTCGATACCGGGTGATAGAAGGGGGCTTATATTCTCGTCAATATGATATGACAAAGTGGGTTGGGGCTATGACCAAACCGACTCGGTGTCGCCCCAAACCGAACACGTACCAGTGCCACTGACTGTGATCTGCTTTTTTAGTCCATAGGCTGACATCAGTGCCGCAAGCAAGGCTTGGCCAGCAGCTGTCGAGCCGTTGAACACCCAGCGGTTACCAACTTGGCGCAGCTGTCCTTGTCCCAGACATTTGAAAGAACACAATGCCGGACGCATTGACGGTGACATCGGTAATATTTCCCGCTGTAGCGTCAGACGCCTTCGCCAATACAGGGTGCAGAAGTAATGAAAAAATGGTGGCCACAGCGCCGAAGGTTTTAAATCTTTTAGATTCGCGAATATTTTGCATAAAAACCCTTTTTATTTGATATTTGTCGACCGTTTTGGAAGACCTTTTAACCTGGCATTACCGCGACGCGTCCCGAATAAAACTAATGTGCGGGTGTTTTCCTTAAACGTGGAACAAAATTCTCTATTACTGAACCGGTTGTGATTTTATCTACGCGCAAATCTATTTAATTGCGCAGTTAGTCCGCAACGTTGAAGAACATCACCGTTTCCGTATCGCTCCAGATCGTACATGTTCCCGTGCCGTGAACCGAAATTTGTTTATGAAGTGTATAGGCAGTCAGGAGAACAGAGGCGTACGCCTGGCCGGCCGTTGTGCTGGCATCCAAAGCATAGCGCTGTTGTAGGCCGGGGCCGGAGCAAGCGGGTAATGGGTTCGTCCGGGTGCCGGAGGTATAGAACAGTATTGCGCCATTATTCATGGCATAAAGATTACTGATATAGCCGAAACTAGCGTCTGTAGCGAAGGCCTGCGGAATCGCATAGGCAAAGAGAGCACTAAGCGCAACTAGTGTCGCCGTGATTGGTCTTTTCATAGCATTTCTCATTTGAAGGGGAACGACGGGAATCACATGCTTAAGCAGGGGCATACAATTCAGATATTTGCTTTGTGTTGAACGTAAATTTTATGGAACAGGAATAACGACCCCGCCCAGCAAAGGCAAAACAACAACCTTTGTGGCTGTCGGGGTGGTACCGGCTACGCGCACGACCTGAGTGCGGTTACCGGCGGCATCATAGCTGTAGGTAATTTTCGTGCCGTCAGGATAATTGACCTCAATCACACGTCCCAGCGCGTCGTACTTATAGGTTGTGTCGCCGGCAAGGCTCGGGGATGCGGACAGAGTGGAAATAATTATAACCGCGGCGGACACAACACCTTTAAGGCGATCGATTTTGCGCATAAATTCCCTCCAACAACTATCTTCGCTTCACGGAAGCTAAGCCAAAACAAGGGGTTGGCAAGTGAAAATTCCACCGCATTTCCCCGCCCAGTCCCAGAAACATTGCGGCTAAAATATGTCAATTAAAACAAGGCGTACTGCTTAACACAGGCGGAGGCACATCTCTGGCGAGATTATTTTGTTGGCAGACGCCAGTTTCCATGATTATTTTACCGCCGCATGGCGGCTTGAGGGGAACGAGAATGCGCGCGTCGTCCGGACTATCCATTAGCTTTCTAGCCTTGACGGTGGCGTTAACGGAAGTTCTGCGGTGGTAGACGATCAAGCGTCGCCAAAGGTGCAGACAAAAGTCTCCGGCAGTGGCAGCCCATACATCTACACCAATCAGTCCTGGAAAGTTTATACCTTCCTCCCGTCAGTGGCTCGGTTGTTTTGGAACCAGGGCATATTTGGCCGGAACTCAGGCCATGGCATTCGAATGACGGCGAAAGTTTGCCAGTGATAAATAACAGAACAATAACCGGAACTCAGGGTTAAAAGCGCATGCAACAGAATTCTACTCAGCGCTCGGCATTTGATTTGAACGGCGTGACGCCTAGGCGGCAACGTAGCCTGCAATTGGGCTCGGCTAAAAGCCTTGCGGTATTTGTGGCGGCAATTGGCGTGTGTGGCGGAGCCTTAGCGGATGAGATCCACGCACCGCCTCCACCAGCCCCTACGGCGGTTGTTGATGCAAACAACGTGAACCTGATTTCCGGATCTCCGGTGACGCGCCAGCCGAGCTTATCGACGGCCGGTTTGTCCGATACGATGGGAAATACAGGCCACACTTGGAAGGGCATGGTTACCGACTATAACGATAGCTTTGCAGGCTATATTGCAGATATCAATCATAATGTGGCCAATCCGAGCCAGACTGGAAATCTGCCAATTGTTATCGGTGGAAAGGGATTCCAGCTAGGCGTAGACATATTCGCTGGCAATTGCACAGGCGCGATCTGCACCTATTGGGACAAGGATGGGGTAGCCTACCTATTCGACACGACAAAAAAGTCGGACGGCTATGACGGTATCGCCGTCAAAATCGGGGTGTTGGTGCAAATCAACAAACCGGACGGCGAAACAATCAAAATAAACCTGATCGCGTCCAGCAAGTCCTTTGCGGTGTCTGGCGGCACCAATAATCAACAGTACACAGTATATTCACTTTATCTATATTACCCGTCGACAGTTATCAGCAGTAACGGATGGATGGCAAAGTATGAATATACGACCCAAACTGAACCGCTAACCGGTACCGTAGGGAGCTACATTGCTTACGCGCCGAATAAAATTTACCTGATCAATACTGCCATCGATTATTGCGATCCCGCAGCAACAACTTGCACGTCCGTCAATTCTACGCGTTGGCCAACTTGGAATATCAGCAACCGAACGGTCTTCAAGGATGGATCAAACAATCCGATCGGTCAGTTTTCGCCAGATTCGTATACACTTCCTTCCGGCGTGTCATACAGTTACCCGGTTGCATGGCACACCCACCGGGTCACCGATGCTAATGTTCAAGGTCGGCACACTGCCTACAGTTACAGCTGGCCGGATGGCCAGGTAGGCTCCGCTCCCTATATCATCACGGCAACGAAGCCGGACGGAGCAAGTTATTCAATTCGTTCAGAGAAATTCAACTACATGTTCTTTGGTAGTGCCACTGACTTCACATACTTCTATCTTGACCAACCCTCTTCATTTACCAATGAACTAGGCGCTGTCACACGCTATGAGTACTTCGCCGATAATACAGCGGACAAAGCTGACAACCGCAGTTTGAAACGTGTGATTTCGCCCGAGGCGACATATTCTGGGTCAACGCTGACGGGTGGCTATACGGAATATGGTTATGACGGTCGCCGCAATGTGACTTCTGTCTCTGTCTATCCGAAGGGGGGCGGCACGCCACAGGTGACCTCTTACGAATATGAAGCGTCTTGTAGCTCGGCGACCTATATCTACTGCAACAAGGTCAAGAAAATTACGGATCCCCGGGGCAATGTCACCACCCTGACTTACTCAACGGTGCATGGTCAGGTTCTGACTGAAACGGGGGCAGCGGATGCCTCCGGCGTTCGCATTCAGAAACGGTACACCTATACGCAGCTGTATCCGAAGGTACTAAATTCCAGCCTGACTCTGGTCAACTCGACACCAGCGTGGCGCTTAACGAAGGTGTCAACGTGCCGGTCCGCGACCTCGGCCGATCCGGCTTCTTGCGTAGGCACGGCGCAAGAGACAGTGACTGAGTATGAGTACAACACCAATAACCTGCTGCTGAGCAAAACAACGGTTCGGGCAGGGAACGCGAATGTTTCCCAACCATACTCGGAAACAAACTCTTGGCAGAGCTCATCCTTTACTTATGATCTTGTGGGCAACCAGGTTTCTGTCGATGGGCCTCGTACCGATGTCGACGACCGGACCTACACCACCTACGATGTCCGCCGTCGCAAAATTTTTGAAATTGGTGCGGATCCGGATGGATCGGGGCCGATGACACGCCAGGTAGTTAGGCATTGGTATGACGATGATGACCGTGAATATCGCACTGAAGTGGGAACAGGCAACGCAACGGATGGCTCTGACTTCGTAGTCAGCTCTTTCACCCGCATGAGCTATGACTCCACGTCCGGGTTACTTGTCAAGACTGAGGTGGGGCAGCCGTGATGAGGGGATATATCATGAAAAGGTTCCTACTATGCGTGGCCGGTCTTTTAGGCATTGGCCTCAGCCAACCAGCTTTGGCTGAAACAATCATAAGTGTCACTCAAGTCAGTTACGATGGTGTCGGCCGGAAAGAGTGCGTAACCACCCGCATGAATTCGGCGGTCTTTGGCTCTCTCCCCGCGAGCGCCTGCACGCTTGGGACGGCAGGAACACAAGGGTCTGACCGGATAACCAAGACGGTCTATGACCTGGCCGGACAGGTGACGCAGCTCGTTCAGGCGTATGGCACGACCGACCAGCGGGTCTATTCCTCCTTCGCCTATTCCCCGAACGGCAAGGTGACCGACACGGTGGATGCCAACGGCAACCGTACCCACATGGAATATGATGGCTTCGATCGGCTGATCTATTATCGCTATCCATCACCGACTCGCCCTTCAGCCTTCAATCCGTCGACTTCCGCCAATGCCATATCGACGGCGGGGGGCTATAGTACGACCGATTACGAGCAGTATGGCTATGACAACAACGGTAACAAGACGAGCTATCGCCGTCGCGATGGCAACACCATCCTCTACACCTACGACAACCTGAACCGTGAAATCGTCAAGGATATGCCTGGCGGCACAGCAGACGACCTCTATACCGCTTATGATGGCTTGGGTCATATCGTCTATAAGCGGTTCGTCTCTTCAAGCGGCTCGGGCGTCAGCTATGCCTATGACGGCTTGGGGCGCGTCAACTCCGCAACGGATATGAACGGTCGGACGCTGTCGCTGGGATATTTATCTAACTCCGCTAGGCAA